>BPGE01000001.1:607967-1215934 GCA_026002875.1 Bryobacteraceae bacterium | reverse complement strand
GAACAGAAAGGGCTGGGATTGTTTCCGGGCGCAGTGAAGCGTTTTCCCGCCGGGGTGCGCTGCCCGCACATGGGCTGGAACACGGTCAGGGCGGTCGGGGCTTCCCGTCTGCTGGAAGGGCTGGGCGAGGCGCCGTATTTCTACTTCGCCAACAGCTATTACTGCCCCGCGGGCGCGCACGCGGCAGCGCTGTGCGAGTATGCGGTGGAGTTCTGCGCGCTGCTGGAGAGCGGCAACGTGTTCGGCGTGCAGTTTCATCCCGAGAAGTCCGGTCCGGCGGGGCTGCGCGTGATGAAGAACTTTCTGAGCCTGGCGGGCGCGGGAGAGTAGAGCATGCTGGCAAGACGCATCATTCCCTGCCTGGACGTGACGGGCGGACGCGTGGTGAAGGGCGTGAACTTCGTGGGGCTTCGCGATGCCGGCGATCCTGTGGAGCTGGCGGCGCGCTACAACGAGCAGGGCGCCGACGAGCTGGTGTTTCTGGACATCACGGCCTCGAGCGACGAGCGCGAGATCATGGCCGGCGTGGTGGCGCGCACCGCGCGCGAGGTGTTCATTCCGCTCACGGTGGGAGGAGGCATCCGGAGCGTCGAAGACGCGCGGCGCATCCTGCACAGCGGCGCGGACAAGGTGAGCGTGAACACGGCGGCGGTGCGGCGGCCGGAGCTGATCACGGAGATCAGCCGCGAATTCGGCTCGCAGGCATGCGTGCTGGCGATCGACGCGCGGCGCAACGGGCGCGGCGGCTGGAACGTGTACACGCGCGGGGGGCGCGTGGACGAGGGGATCGACGCAGTGGAGTGGGCGGCCCGCGGCGAGGAGCTGGGGGCGGGCGAGATCCTGCTGACATCGATGGACGCGGATGGCGTGCAGCAGGGCTTCGACTGCGAGCTGACGCGCGCCGTGAGCCGGGCGACGCGGATTCCGGTGATCGCTTCCGGCGGCGGAGGCAGGCCGGAACATTTCATCGAGGTTTTGACGGAAGGCGAAGCGGACGCCGCGCTGGCGGCGTCGATCTTCCACTACGGGACGTATACGGTCGGACAGCTCAAGGAAGAGCTGAGGCGCGCCGGGATTCCCGTGAGGGTGCTCGGATGATCATTCCGTGCATTGATCTGATGGACGGCAAGGTGGTGCAGCTCGTGCAGGGGCGCGAGAAGGCGCTGGAGGGCGCGCCGCCGCTGGAGATGCTGGAACGGTTCCGGCGGTTCCCGGAGATTCAGGTGATCGATCTGGACGCGGCCATGGGGCGTGGCGACAACACGGAGATTGTGGAAATGCTGGCGTCGCGGGCGCGGATCCGGGCGGGAGGGGGCGTGCGGACGCCGGAGCGGGCGCGCCGGCTGGTGGAGGCGGGCGCGGCGAAGGTGATCGTCGGCACGGCCGCGTTTCATCTGCCGACGCTCGAGGCGATCTCGCAGGCGGCGGGACGGGAGCGGGTGATGGCGGCGATCGACTCCAAGGGCGGCAGGATCACGGTGAAGGGGTGGACGGAGCAGCTCGACAAATCGGCCGAGGATGTTTTAAACGATCTGCAACCGTATTGTTCCGGCTTCCTTGCGACGTATGTCGACAAGGAGGGCATGATGCAGGGCACGGATCTGGAGTGGTTCGCGCGGCTGCGGCGGGCGACCTCGCTGCCGATCACGGCGGCGGGCGGGATCACGACGATGGAGGAGATCCGGGCGCTGACGGCGATGGGGATCGACTGCGCTCTGGGGATGGCGATCTACACCGGGCGCCTGGACCTGGACGAGCTGGCGAGGATGAACGAAGCATGATTCTGCGCGCGGCGGTGATCGACGTCGAGACGACGGGGCTGAGCCCGGCGACGGAAGCCGTCGTGGAGCTGGCCATCGTGCTGTTCTCGTTCGATCCTGCAAGCGGAAAGGTGCTTGAGGAACTGGACGCCTACTGCGGATTCCGCGACCCCGGCCGTCCGATTCCTCCGGACGCGACGGCGAAGCACGGCATCCGCGACGAGGACGTGCGCGGGCAGAAGCTGGACGAGGAGCGCATCCGGGCGATTCTCGGAAAAGCGCACTATCTGATCGCGCACAATGCGGCGTTCGACAGGGGTTTTGTGGAGCGCCTGTTCCCGGAGACAAAGCGGATGACGTGGCTGTGCTCGATGGACGGCATCGCGTGGAGGCGGAAGGGATTTCTCTCGAAAGGGCTGCAATCGCTGCTGGCGGCGCACAAGATCGCGCCGGGCAGCGCGCACCGCGCGCTGGACGACGCGCGGGCGACGATGCGGCTGCTCGCCACCGAGAAGGCTGGCGGCGGGACCTATCTGCAGGAGCTGCTGCCGAAACTCAAGAAGTAGGGGCTGGGAGGGCGGTTACACTGGTGGCGATGGCCGGAGATCCGCTGTCGCCGAGATTGCGCACGACGCTGTTCGGGCTGGAATTCTCGAACCCTGTGATCGCCGCGTCGGGAACGTTCGGCTATGGCGTGGAGATGGCGCCAATCGTACCGCTGCGCAAGCTGGGCGGATTCGTGGTGAAGGGGCTGTCGCGCGAGCCGATCCGCGGCAACCCGCCGCCGCGGCTGTGGGAGACGCAGGGCGGGATGATCAACTCGGTGGGGCTGCAGAACGTGGGCGTACGGGCGTTCGTCCGGGACAAGCTTCCGCTGCTGCGGGGATGCGGCACGCGGGTGATCGCCAACGTGTTCGGCTACGAGGTGGAGGACTACTGCGAAGTCATCCGTGTGCTGGAGGACGCGGAAGGGGTGGACGCCTACGAGCTGAACGTCTCCTGCCCGAATACAAAACACGGAGGAATGTTTTTTTCCTCCGATCCGCGGCTGCTGGCCGAAGTGGCGGGTGCGGCGGCGCAGGCGGCGCGCCGGCCGGTGATCGTGAAGCTGTCGCCGAACGTGGCGCGGATCGACGAAATGGCGCGCGCGGCGGAAGAGAGCGGGGCGGCGGCGGTCTCGCTGGTGAACACGTTTCTGGGACTCGCCATTGATGCGCGGACGAGGCGTCCGAGGCTGGGCGCGGGCTACGGCGGAGTTTCCGGACCGGCGATCAAGCCGCTGGCGCTGCGGCTGGTGCGCGAGGCGGCGCGGGCGGTGAAAATCCCGGTGATCGGGCTGGGCGGGATCCTGACCGGCGAGGACGCCGCGGAGTTTCTGATCGCGGGAGCGAGCGCGGTCGAGGTGGGCACGGCGACGATGGCGGACCCGACAGCGCCCGTGCGGATCGCGGCGGAGCTGGACGAGTTTCTGAGCGAAGAGGGCGTAGAACGCGCGTCGTCGCTCGTGGGGACGCTCGAATGGCCGTCGTAGAGGGACGGTTCAGTTCAGGTCGAATGAATCGCCGCGCGAGGGGATGACGGCCTCGATGCCGTAACGCTCGTGGATGGCCTGTTTGAGTGACGCGGCCTGGGCCGGCTCGCCGTGGACGAGGAAGACGCCTCTCAGCGCGCGGGCGGCGGGCTTCATCCAGTTGAGGAGCTCGTGCTGGTCGGCGTGGCCGGACAGCTCGTTGATCTTGACGACCTCGGCGCGCAGGCGGACGGGCTCGCCGAAGATGGGCACTTCGGGCCACTTTTCGACGATCTTGCGGCCCAGGGTGTGCTCGGCCATGAAGCCGGTGACGAGAACCATGTTGCGGGGGTCTTCGATGTTGTTGCGGAGGTGATGGAGGATGCGGCCGGCTTCGCACATGCCGGCGGCGGAGATGATGAGGGCGGGGCCTCTGAGATCGTTCAGAGCCTTGGACTCGCTGGCCTCGCGGACGTAACGGAGCATGCGGAAGCCGAAGGGGTCTTCGCCATTGCGGAGAAAATGCGCGGTCTCGTCGTCGAAGAGGTAGACGTGGCGACGGAAGACCTCTGTGACGTCGACGGCAAGCGGGCTGTCGACAAAAACCGGGATGGAGGGGATCTGTTTTTCCTCGATGAGCTGATGCAGAAGCAGGACGAGCTGCTGGGTGCGGCCGACAGCAAAGGCGGGCGCGATGATCTTGCCGCCGCGGGCGGCGGCGCGGCGCACGGCCTCGGCGAGCTTCTCTTTGACGGCTTCGAGATCCTTGTGGAGACGGTCGCCGTAGGTGGATTCGAGAATCAGGAAGTCGACTTCGCGCAGAGGCTCGGGATCGCGGATGATGGGCAGGTTGGGACGGCCGATGTCGCCGGAGAAAGCAATGCGCGTGCGGCGGCCGTTGTCTCGGACTTCAATGAGGATCCATGCCGAGCCGAGGATATGGCCGGCCTCGATGAACTGGAACGCCACGCCCGGCGCGATCTCGGCGGGATCGCCGTCCAAAGCGGAGCGGAAATGTTTCAGCGCGCGCTCGGCGTCCGCCTGAGAGTAGAGAGGCTCGACGATCTCCAGCTCGTCTTCCATGCCGAGGAGCTTCCGGCGGTGCTTGCGCTTGGCGAGGAAGAGGGCGTCCTTCTCCTGCAGATGGGCCGAATCGGGCAGCATCGAGTGGCAGAGGTCGACCGTGGCAGGAGTGGCGTAAACCGGCCCCTCGAAGCCGCTCTTGACGAGAGTCGGGATGTTGCCCGAATGGTCGATGTGGGCGTGGGACAACAGAACCGAATGGATGCGCGAGGCGGCGAAGGGGAAGTTCGCGTTCCGCTCCCGCGCTTCCTTGCGCCGTCCCTGGTACAGGCCGCAATCGAGGAGGATGCGCTGACCTCCTGCGGCGAGCTCGTGCATGGAGCCAGTGACCGTCTGCGTGGCGCCGTAGAACGTGAGTTTCATCAAGGCCAGAATCTCACATCGAGCGCCACAGAGACTTGAGGATCAGGAAGGCATAGACGGCGGCGAAGCCGTAGAGAGCGCGCTGCTCGCGGTTGCGGCGGTAGAGCTCGAACGAGAAGGATTCTGGCGGAAGGCGCTCGGGAAGAGTCGGCAGGAAGGCGCGGACGCGGGCGGAGTACTCGCGGAACGCCGGAAACAATTCAGCCAGATGTTGTTCTTCCAGCTCGACGACGGGCAGATAGACGACGAGGAAATAGAGACCGGCAAGAAGGGCGAGTTCCGCGCGGGCGGCGGCGATCACGCAGCCAAGAGCCACGAGGAGCGAGCCGATGTAAAGCGGATTGCGCACGAAGGCATACGGACCGCTGACCGTCAGAGTTTCGTTTTTGCGCAGGTGTCCGGCTGCCCAGGCGCGGATGGCGAGACCGAGGAGGCAGAAGGGCAGCCCCAGCAGCAGCGTGGGCAGAACGGGATCGGCGAGAAGGGCGAACAGCACGGCCAGGGCGATGCCGCTCGGGACGCGCCATTTCTGGACGGCGTCGGCGAAGCGCTTGGGGAAGAGCGCCATCAGAGCACCTCCCGCAACGCATCCAGGACCTGACGGGGAGAGATGGCGCGCATGGACGGATCGGGCTCCGCAGACCGCGCGTAGCTTGTGCGGGCGGCAGGGTCGCGGAGGACGCGGATGCGGCGTGAATACGGACCGTTGCGCTGCGGGTCCGTCGGCCCATAAATGGCGACGCCGGGGCGGTCCAGCGCAGCGGCCAGGTGCATGGGACCGCTGTCGACGCCGATGACGGCGGCGGCGCGGCGGGTGGCGTGGATCAGGCCTGAAATGGAGGAGACGTGGAGATGGATGTCCTTGTGCGTCCCGAACGCTGCCGCCTGGGCAGGGCTGACATTGAACACCAGAGGAAGCTGCAGTTCAGCATGGATGAGCTCCGCGAGGGCGAGCCAGTGCTCCAGCGGCCATTGCTTGGATCCCCAGCCTGCAAACGGCGAGGCAAGGAGAAAACGGTCCTGCGGCAGGCGTCCTTCCTCGCGGCCCGGCGGGAGCGGAAACTGGACGAGCCTCTGGGCAGCGCCTGCTGCGGCGGCGAGGTCGAAATACCTGTCGACGACATGGGCGGCAGCAGACTGCACCCGATCATGATAAAACAGCGCGGCGAAAGGCTCGCGCAACAGGAAACGGTGGAAGCCGATGACGCGGCGGGCGCGGGACAGGCGCGCGACGAGAGCGGACTGGATCAGGCCCTGAAAATCCACGGCGCAATCAAAGCGGCGCAGGCGCAGATTGCGCAACGTGGCGAGAAGCGGCCGGACGCCGCTGCGGCGGAATTCGAGAATCTCGTCTGCGATACCGCTGCCGTCGAGCAGCTCCCGGAACTGGGGCTTGACGATCCAGGCGATGCGGACATCCGAGGAGGCGCGAAGGGAGGCGACGGCGGGCAGAACATGCAGGATGTCGCCCATGGCGCCGAGGCGGATGACGAGAACCTGCTTCATGAGGCTAGGATTCCGTGCCGGCGGACGCGGCGATGCGGTTGATGAGCCGGCCGCGCCATTCGAGGTGATCCGCCGTGAGATCGATGGCGCCCGGCGGGGGCGCCTGGGCGAACAGAACCGCGTCCACGCAGCGCAGCGCAGCGACGAGCTCGGCGCGCGCCTGCGCGGGCAGGAGAGGATCGGGCGGCTCCGTGATGAAGACGACAAGCGCCGGGGCGTCCTGTTTGAGTCGTTCCAGCTGCGCCGCGTGCCAGGACAGAAGCGGATCGAAGGGGCCGGCTGCAAGGACGGCGCCGGCTGGCGCCTGCCAGGCGGAGGCGTCGCGGACGATCTTGCGGCGCGTGTCCATCTCTATCGTTGTAGCATCCGGGGCGCAGCGGCTTATGAAGCCGAGAGCAGGGCGAGCGCTTCCTCGACCACGCGCTCCGGACTGACGCGCGTCATGCAGCGGTGATCGATGGGGCACTCGCGGAGCAGGCACGGGCTGCACTCGACAGGTTCCCGGACCAGGCGTACGCGGGGCCCCAGAGGGGAGGTGGCCTCGGGATCGGTGGAACCGAAGACGGCAACCGTGGGGACGCCAAGGGCGGCGGCGATGTGCATGGCCCCGGAGTCGTTGGTCAGGAACAGCATGCACCGCGCGGCGGCGCGGATGAATTCGTCGAGCGTGGTCGAACCGGCGAGGTTGCGCGCCTCGACGCCGGAGGCGCGGATCTCCGACGCGACTGTTTCGCAGAGGTCCCGCTCGGAGGACGAGCCGAAGACGGCGACAGAAGCGCCGTGGCGGCGCGCAAGAGCGGCAGCGGCGGCGGCGAACCGCTCCGGCAGCCAGCGTTTGGCCGAGCCGAAAGCGGCGCCGGGGCTGACGCCGATGACCGGTTCCGGCTGGCGGATCACGCCGCTGAGCCGGGGCTCCGGGCGGGCGGGGAGAGAGTCGAGCCAGCCGGCGCGGCGGAGCAGTTCGAGATAGTAGAAGCTTTCGTGGCGCGGGATCTGGCCGGGGCGGGGCGTTTCGACCGGATGCGTGAGAAGCCAGCGGCGGCCGTCGCGCGCGTATCCGATGCGGACCGGAATGCGGGCGAGAGCCGTGACGAGGGCGGCGTCGAAGGCGTTCTGCAGAAGCAGGGCGCACTCGAAGCGGCGGCGGCGGAGCTCCGCGGCGACGCGGAGCCGCTCGCGGACGGCCTCCCATCCGGAACATTTCCGGTAGAGAATGATTTCGTCGGCGAAATCCCCGAACCGGTAGATGTCCGCCACCCAGGGCCGGGCGAGGATGGCGATGCGGGCGCGGGGGAAGCGTTCTTTCACGGCCTGCACCGCGGGCAGGCTGAGCACCGCATCGCCGACCCAGTTGGCGGCCCGGATCAGGATGCTGGAGTAAGAGGCCACGTTGTTCCTTCAGGCGCGCGGCTCAGGCCTGCGGCTTCTGGCCGAGAACTTCCAGAGCCTGCTCGTGCGTGAACTGCCCGACCTTCTGGCTGATGTTGTAGGCGCAGAATTTCGGGCCGCACATGGAGCAGAAGTGCGCATCCTTGAAGCCGGCGTCGGGCAGAGTCTCGTCGTGATAGGCGCGCGCTGTTTCGGGATCGATGGCGAGTTCGAACTGGCGGTTCCAGTCGAAGCGGTAGCGGGCGCGGCTGAGCTCGTCGTCCCAGTCGCGGGCGCCCTTGCGTCCGCGGGCGACGTCGGCGGCGTGGGCGGCGATCTTGTACGCGATGATGCCCTGCTTGACGTCTTCCTTGTTCGGCAGTCCGAGGTGCTCTTTCGGGGTGACGTAGCAGAGCATGGAAGCGCCGTACCAGCCGATCATGGCGGCGCCGATGGCGCTGGTGATGTGGTCGTAGCCGGGGGCGATGTCGGTGACGAGGGGGCCGAGGGTGTAGAAAGGCGCCTCGTGGCACCACTTCATCTCCTCTTCCACCTGGCGCTGGATCTGGTCCATGGGAACGTGGCCGGGGCCTTCGATCATCACCTGCACGTCGTAGTTCCAGGCGATTTTCGTGAGCTCGCCGAGCGTGCGCAGCTCGGCGAACTGGGCCTCGTCGCTGGCGTCGGCGAGAGCGCCGGGGCGGAGGCCGTCGCCGAGCGAAAATGTCACGTCATATTTCTGGAAAATTTTGCAGATATCCTCGAATCTTTCATAAAGGAAATTCTGCTTGTGATTTTTCACCATCCACTCGGCCATGATGGAGCCGCCGCGGCTGACAATCCCGCAAATGCGTTTCGTCGTCAGGGGGATATATTGCACGAGGACGCCGGCGTGGATGGTCATGTAGTCGACGCCCTGCCCGGCCTGTTCTTCGATGACTTCGAGAACAAGGTCCGCCGTAAGATCCTCCACGCGGCGGACGCGCGAGACCGCTTCATAGATGGGCACGGTGCCGACGGGGACGGGAGACTCGGCGATGATCGCCCTGCGGATCGCAGGGATGTCGCCTCCGGTCGATAGGTCCATCACGGTGTCGGCGCCGTAGCGGACAGCGTAATGGAGCTTCTCGAGCTCTTCCGCAATGTTGGACGCAGAGGCGGAATTGCCAATGTTGGCGTTGATCTTGCAGCGGGCGGCGATGCCGATGGCCATCGGCTCGAGGCGGGTATGGCGGATGTTGGCCGGGATGACCATGCGCCCGCGGGCGACTTCGCTGCGGACGAGTTCCGGATCGAGCCCCTCGCGCTGCGCGACATATTGCATCTCTTCGGTAATCAGGCCCTTGCGGGCGTAGTGCATCTGCGTCCGCACGGGATCACACAACCGCTGTTCGGCCCAGCTCGCTCTGTTCATGACCTTATTATCCCAATTCCCTGAGGGCGGGACTGCCGCGGGCGGCCGCAAGGGGTTCCGCCGCGCGGCAGGGCGTGATAGGGTAGGCGTGGCTGGTGATGACGACAAGAAGAGACATTGAAGCGTTCCTGGCGCTGAAGCGCATCGCCGTTGCGGGCGTCTCGAGGAAAGCGGCGAGCTACGGCCGAATGGTTTTCCGCGAGCTCCGGCGGAGGGGCTACGACGCCGTTCCGGTGCACCCGGAGGCGGACGAGATCGACGGCATCCGGTGCGCGAAGCGGATGGCGGATGTCGAGCCGCCGCCGGAGGCGGCGCTGATCCTGACGAGTCCGGCGCTGTACGGGCAGGTCGGCCAGGAAGCGAAGCAGGCCGGGGCGGCGGCGGTGTGGTTCCGGCAGAAAGGTCCGCAGCTGGATGGCGTGGTGGTGGTGGATGACGAATGCCCTCTGATGTGGCTGAAGGGCACGGGATTGATCCACCGGTTCCACCGCACGTTGCGGCGGTGGTCGGGCACGCTGCCTGAGTGAAGAGGGAGGCAGGCCATGCAATGGACGAGGAGGTCGTTTCTGACGGCGCCGGCAGGACTGGCGCTGGAAGGGGGCGCGCCGGTGCGGAAGACCCCGCTGCGCGCGCGTCATTTCGGGCCGCTGTATTACGACGAATCGGAATGGACATTTCTGAAGCAGGTTTGGGAGACGCGGAGCCCGTTCCGGTTCTGGAATTTCGAAAATCAGCCGCCCGACAAGGTGGCGGCTCTGGAGCGTGAATTTGCGGCAAAAATGGGCGTGAAATATGCGCTGGCGGTGAATTCCGGCACCACGGCGCTGGAGGCGGCGCTGGCGGCGCTGGGAGTGGGCCCCGGCGACGAGGTGATCGTGCCCGCGTGGACATGGCATTCCTGTTTCCACGCTGTTGTCCGGCATGGAGCGCTGCCTGTGTGCGCCGAGATCGACGAGAGCTTCAACCTGGATCCGGCGCGCGTGGAGGCAGCCGTCAGCCCGCGGACGAAGGTGATGATGATCGTGCACCTGCAGGGCAATCCGGCGGACATGGACCGGCTGCTGCCGATTGCGAAGAAACGCGGGCTGAAGGTGCTCGAGGATGTCTCGCAGGCGGTCGGCGCGTCTTACAAGGGCAGGCGGCTGGGCTCGATGGGCGACATCGCGGCGGCGAGCCTGCAGGTGAACAAGACGATCAGCGCGGGCGAAGGCGGGATGGTCTACACGAACGATCCGCTGCTGTTCGAGCGGGCGGTGCGGTTCCATGACGTGGGAACGCTGCGGAAGGTGCACGAAGACTGGCTCGGGCAGAGCGTAGCGGAGAGCGTGCCGGGGTCGAACTTCCGGATGACGGAGTTCACGGGCGCGGTGCTGCTGAGCCAGGTGCGGAAGCTGGACCGGATCGTGGGCGACATCCGGGCGGTGGCGCGGCGGGTGTACGAGGGAATTGCGGATCTGCCGGGACTGAAGACGCGGCTGCTGCCCGACCCGGCAGGCGAGCTGGGCGTGGGCGTGTTTCTGGATCTCGGGTCGAAAGAAGCCCGCGATCTTTTTCTGAAGGCGATGAGGGCGGAGAATGTGCCGGCGTCGCCGCCCTCAGGGTCAGTCGTGCTGCCGGTGCAGCCTTACGCGGAGAAGAAGCTCACGGTGCATCCGGATTGGCCGACGTACAAGGCCGGGCGCGGACCGGAGATCCGCTATGGAGCCGCGTCCTGCCCGCGGACCCTGGATGTCCTGAACCGGTTCGGCGGCGTGCTGCTGGATCCGAAATTCAGCGAGGCGGACACGCGGGACATCGTGGCGGCGATCCGGAAGGTGTATCCGCAGGTGGCGGAAAAAGCCGGACGCACGAGCGCGTGACCGGATGCCGGGCGCACTATGATGGGGCCATGCTGCATGGCATGATTCAACTTGTTCTGCTGGCGTCTATCTGCGCCGCGGCGGCAGCCGGCGCCGAGTACCACGTTTCACCGCGGGGCGACGACCGCAACCCGGGCTCCCGGACAAAGCCGCTGCGCACGATTTCGGAAGCGGCGCGGCGCGCGCAACCGGGCGACACGATCACCGTGCACGAAGGCGTGTACCGCGAGCGGGTGAATCCGCCGCGAGGCGGGACTTCAGAGAAGAAACGCATCACGTACCGGGCAGCGCCCGGGGAGCGCGTGGAGATCCGTGGCTCGGAAGTGGTGAAGGGGTGGGTGCATGACGGCGGGAACGTGTGGAAGATCACGCTTGCCGAGACGTTTTTCGGCTCCTACAACCCGTACCGCGACGTGATCGTGGGCGACTGGTTCGAAGACCGGGGACGGAAGCATCATACGGGCGAGGTCTACCTGAACGGCGAGCCGCTGTGGGAGGCGGCGTCTCTGGAGGATGTGCGGAATCCGAAGCCTTTCGCGGAGGCGAGGCGCCCGGAGGGGGCGCTGCGCTCCTGGCATGCCGAGGCGAGCGAAACAGAGACCACGATCCGGGCGAATTTCGGCGGCAGGAATCCGAACGAGGAGACTGTGGAAATCAACGTCCGGGAGAGCTGCTTTTATCCGTCGGAACCGGGCAGGAACTTCATTACGGTGCGGGGATTCCGCATGATGCACGCGGCCACGCAGTGGGCGGCGCCCACGGCGGAGCAGATCGGACTGATCGGGACTCACTGGAGCAAGGGGTGGATCATCGAGGACAACGTGATCAGCGACTCCCGCTGCTCCTGCATCACGCTGGGCAAGGACCGGGCGACGGGGCACAACGTGTGGACGAACGATCCTTCCAAAGACGGGGCCATCCACTACAACGAGGTGATCGAAAGGGCCCTGAAAGCGGGCTGGAGCAGAGAGACAATCGGCTCGCATATCGTCCGGAATAATGTCATTTTCCGTTGCGAACAGGCGGGAATTGCCGGCTCTCTGGGGGCGATTCACAGCCGTATTTACGGCAATCATATTCACTCCGTCTGGGAACGGAGGCTGTTCCGAGGCGCGGAAATGGCGGGGATCAAGCTGCACGGGGCGATCGATGTCCTGATCGAGGCCAACCGGATCCACAATGCCGGCCGGGGCCTCTGGCTGGACTGGATGGCGCAGGGGACGCGGGTGAGCCGGAATCTGCTGTACGACAACACGTCCGACGATCTGTTCGTGGAGGTCAATCACGGGCCTTTTCTCGTGGAAAACAACCTGATGCTTTCGCCGCTGAGCCTGCGGGACTGGAGCGAGGGGGGCGCTTACGTGCACAACGTATTCGCGGGAGCGATCGAGAGCCGTCCGGAGCCGGCGAGACAGACGCCCTTTCATCCGCCGCACTCGACAAAGGTGGCGGGCGTGGTGGAAACCCGGGGCGGGGACAACCGGTTCTTCAACAATCTGTTCGGCGGCAGAGAGGAAGAGTTCAAACCGAGGCCAGACCGGGTGACGGGCTTCGGGCTGTGGATGTACGACCGGCTGGAGCAGCCCAGTTTCGCCGGAGGCAATGTGTATTTCCGCGGCGCGCGCCCGATGGCGCAGGAGAAAGGCAGCGCCGCAGCGGGGGCAGAGCTGGGTGCTGCGTTGAAGGAAGATGGAGCGCGGGTGCTGCTCACGCTCGGCGGAGCGGATGCAGCCGTACTGGCGCGTGCGGAGACAGCGCTGGTGAACAGCGGGCTGCTGGGGAGGGCCAGAGTTTCAGCGGCGCAATTCGCCGATGTAGACGGCAAACCGTTCCGGCTCGATCGCGACTATTTCGGCAGACGGCGCGGAGCGAAGCCTACGCCTGGACCGTTCGAGAGCGCAAGCCCGGGGCCGATCCAGGTATGGCCTGTGCAGCCGAGCCAGCGGTGACCGGGAACGGTGTCTGCCGGGCCGGCCAGGGATCGCGCTTGCGTTGTCAGATCAGGGCGAAGGCCTTTTTCATGGCTGCGGCGGTGGCGGCGAGGGCCTGCTCCGGGGGCATGGCCCGCAGGGCGGCGTTGAAGGGCTCGCAACGCGCAGGGGCATCGCAGCCGAGTTCGTTGAGGGTTTTCAGAAAATCCGCCAGGGGAATGACGCCGGTGGCGAGGGGCAGTTCGCGTTCCAGATCTTTCTGTTCATCGCGCGAGCGGCCCGCGGGCGCGTCGTTCAGATCGATGGAGATGATGTCGGCGGCGGCGAGCGACCGGAGGTCGTCCACGGTTTCGCCGGCGGTGTACCAGTGCCAGCTGTCGAGCACGAGGCCGACATTCGGGCGGCCGATTTCGGCGATCAGCTCGCGCGCCTCGCGCATCGTGTGGATGAACGGGAAGCGCCGGGCAGACCAGGAGGTCTTCGGGCCCACATACTCCAGTCCGAAGCGGCAGCCGTGATCCTCCAGAACACCGGCCACGGCGCGCAGGCGGCGGACGTGGAGGCGGAAGTTCTCGATGTAGGTCAGTTCCTCGCTTGCGGGGGAGATCCATGTCGTGACACGGCTGGCGCCCGCCTGCTGAAGCGCCCGGGCGCGCTCGGGCAGGCCGCGGAGTCCCTGCTGAAACTCTTCTTCACCGCGGCGGAACTCGACCGGCAGGCCGGCCTGCCCCCAGACGAGGCCCGCCTGTTTCATCCGGTCCAGGAGCCGGGCGCGCGAGGAAGCATCGGCGGAGGACAGCCACGCGGAATCCGCAGTGACGGCCTCGAACCCGAACCGCGCAGCATACTCGACGGCTTCGGGCAGGGAGGCTTTGACGCCGATCGAGCCGCAGTCGAGCTGAATCTTCATCCGGGTGGCGCGGGCGCGAGCCAGAACCAGCGTCCCGCTAGCCAAAAGACTCCGTCTCGTCATACAATTCCTTTCAAACCCCGCGCGGGCGCGCACGGCTTCCCCATGAGCTTATCACTCGAACAGCTGATGCTGAGACTGCAGGAGCCTTCCACGCCCGTGATCTGGCTCGATCCGGCGCTGCCGGAGCAGTTGTGGGAGGAACTGCCCGCCGCGGCTGCCGCCGAGGGCTACCATGTGCTGGATCTGGGGGAAGCGGGCCCCATCTTCGATCTTTCTTCACTGCTGGCGGCTTTTGGACGTCTGTTTCCGGAGAGCACCTGCTACGACCACAGCCTCCCTTCCCTGCGCGCGGCGCTTCTGGATCTCGCGCCGCGCTCGAAGGCGGGATGCCTGGTGCTGTTCCGCGAGCCGGACTCGCTGCGGGAGAACGACGAGTCGGTGTTCGAGGAACTGATCGAACTCATTGAAAACGTGGATGATCTTCGGCGCGCCAAGGGGCTGGGCGGTTTGAAGGCAGTCGTGCGGGACTGACCGGGGAGAAATTTTACACGCAGAATTAATACATCCAGAAGCTAGTGTCTGCTATCTTAGTGTTTGATTATGTTAGCGGACGCTAGCCAAGGAGCAGCCAACAGCGGGAAGGCGAAAGCCCGCATGAGCGGAAGCGAGCGGCGCGCCGCCATCGTCCAGGCGGCGATCCGGCGTTTCGCGATGCATGGCTTCCGGGGCACGACCACGCGGGAGCTGGCGGCGGCGGCGGGGGTGAGCGAGCCGGTGCTGTATCAGCACTTCGCCACGAAGCGGGATCTGTACACGGCGATCGTCGATCAGCTGATCGAACAGGCGCACCGGCGGTTTGACCAGAGGGCGAAGCAGCTGGAGCCGGAGGCGACCGACCGCGAATTTCTGCAGTGGCTGGGCGAGAGCATTCTGGCGTACCACGCGGAAGACCCGGACCGGGTGCGGCTGCTGGTGTTCAGCGCACTGGAGGGGCACGAGCTGGCAGACCTGTGGTTCGAGAAGGCCACGCTCGATTTCATCCGCTGGGTGGAAAAGCATCTTGAAAAGCGAATCGCAGCGGGAGCGATCCTGCCGGAATCGCCGGAGCTTCTGGCGCGGGCGTTCATCTTTATGGTGAGCCATTTCGGATTCATGCAACTTCTTTTTCCCCGCCGGTGCTCGCCGCCCCCGGATGCAACGACGGTGGCAAAACTGGTGGACATTTTTCTCAACGGGATCGCAACAAACAGGAACTCGGAAGAAAAGCGCCATGAATAGTTATCGGATGTTCTGGATGGTTTCCGGTCTGACGGCCGCCGCGTTGGCTCTCGGCGGATGCGGCGGGCACAAAGAAACAACGGCGAACGCAGCCTCGCGGCCGGCGGCGCCGGTGGCCGTGCGGACGGCCGTTGCGCAGGAAAGGACAGTCGAACGGGCGATCATGGTGACGGGTTCGCTGCTGCCGGACGATTCGACGACGGTTTCCTGCGAAGTGCCGGGCCGGGTAGCGAAGCTGCACTTCGACTTCGGCCAGGCGGTGCGCAAGGGGCAGGTGATGGCGGAGCTGGACAGGCAGGAGCTGACTCTGCAGCTGGAGCGCGCGCGGGCTGCGCTGGAGCAGGCGATGGCGCGGGTGGGCATGGATCGGGAAACCATGAAGGAGCCCGAATCCACGCCGATGATCCGCCAGGCGAGAGCGCAGATGGAGGACGCCCTTTCGAAGTACGAGAACGCGAAAAAGCTCGTGAAGACGGGCGACATCGCGCAGGAGCGCTTCAACGAAATCGAAAAAGCGTATCTGGCCCGCAAAGCCGCGTACGAAGCGACGCTGGATGATCTGCGGACGCAGCTGGCGCTGATCCGGTCGCTGAGGGCGGAGGTCGCGCTGGCCGAGAAGCGGTTGCGCGACGCCACCGTGATCGCGCCGATGGACGGGGTGGTGCAGACGAGGCATGTGGCCGAGGGGCAGTATGTCCGGGACAATGCGCCGATTTACACGCTGGTGAAGCCGTGGCCGCTGCGGCTGCGGGTGGAGATTCCCGAGCCGGCGGTCGGGCTGGCGCGGGTCGGTTCGACGCTGGTGTTCACAACCAGCGCGGCGCCGGGCGCCGATTTCCGGGCCACCATCCGCACGCTGAATCCGTCGCTGGATCCGCGCGCAAGGACGCTGACGGCTGAAGCCCGCATCGAGTCCCGCGACGAAAGGCTGAAGCCGGGCTCGTTCGTGCAGGTGCGGCTGGTCACTGATCCTGCTTTCCGCGTGGTTTCGATTCCCCGCGCCGCCGTGTACACGGTGGCGGGGCTGAACAAGTTCTTCAGCATCCAGAACGGCAAGGCAGTGGAGCACCGCATTCCGGAGATCCTGGGCAGCAACGGGCAAGTGGAGATTCCGCCCGGGATCATCGAAGCCGGGACCGTGGTGGCGGTGTCGAGCGTGCCGCTTCTGAGCGATGGCGCAGCGGTGACTGTGCGGCAGTAAAGGCGTCTCCTCTCGAGGTTCTGATTCATGCAGAAACTGGCAGAAATCTGTATCCGCCGGCCCGTGTTCGCCACCATGCTGATTCTGGCGCTGGTGGTGATCGGGCTGGATTCTTACCGCAAGCTGGGCGTCGACTTCTTCCCGAAGGTCGAGTTCCCCTACGTTTCGATCACAACGGTGCTGCCGGGAGCTTCGCCGGAGGAAGTGGAATCGCAGGTCACGAAGGTGCTGGAAGAGGCCGTCAACACGATCTCCGGCATCGACGAGCTGAACTCGACCTCTGCCGAGGGCATTTCGATCATCACGATCGGGTTCGTTCTCGAGAAAGACCCTGAAATTGCGGCGCAGGAAGTGCGCGACAAGGTCAGCACCGTGCTGGGCCAGCTGCCGCGCGACGCGCGCACGCCGGTGGTGGAGAAGCTCGCGACCGACGCTTCGCCGATTCTGAACGTGGTCGTCAGCGCGGACCGCGATCTGCGCGAGGTGACCAAGATCGTCGACGACCAGATCAAGAAGAACATCGAGACGATCAGCGGCGTGGGGCAGGTTCGTTTCGTGGGCGAGAGGAAGCGGCAGATCCAGGTGCTGCTGAACCCGGAGAGGCTGGCCGCCTACAACCTGAACATCGAGCAGGTGCGGATGGCGCTGGCGGCGCAGAACATCGAGATTCCCGGCGGCCGGATCGACGAAGGGAACCGCGAACTGACGCTGCGCACGCTGGGCCGCGTCTCGCAGCCGATGGACTTCGCGCGGATCATCGTGGGCACGGTCAACGGCTCGCCGGTGCGGGTGTCCGACATCGGGGAAGTGCAGGATGCATACGAGGAGCCGCGCTCCATTGCGCGCCTGAACGGGAGGCCGGCCGTGGCGCTGGCCGTGCGCAAGCAGGCGGGCACGAACTCGCTGGACGTCATCGCCGCGATCAAACAGCGCATCGACGAGCTGCGGCCGTCGCTGCCTCCGGACTTCGACATCACCTACACGAGAGACCAGTCCGGCTTCATCCGCGCGGCCTACAACGCCGTGCTGGAACATCTGATCCTGGGCGGATTCTTCGCGGCGATCATCGTGCTGGTGTTCATCCGCAACTGGCGGTCGACGCTGATCGCGGCCATCGCGATTCCGACCTCGATCATTTCAACGTTCTCGCTGATGCAGTGGATGGGCTTCAGCCTGAACCAGATCACGATGCTGGCGCTGACGCTGATGGTGGGCATCGTGATCGACGACGCGATCGTCGTGCTGGAAAACATTTTCCGCAACATGGAGGAGAAAGGCCTGCCGGCGATGGAGGCGGCGGCGATCGGCACGAAGGAGATCGGCCTGGCGGTGCTGGCGACGACGCTGTCGCTGATCATCATCTTCATCCCCATCGCCATCATGCCGGGCATCGTCGGCCGCTTCATGTCGTCGTTCGGCTACACGGCGGCTTTCGCGGTGGGCGTGTCGCTGCTGGTTTCGTTCACGCTGACGCCCATGTTGTGCTCCCGGTTCCTGAAGCTGGGCGATCACAAGCAGTCGACCAAAGCGGGCTTTTTCGACAAGATCTTCGCCTCGCCTTACAAGAAGATGCTGGTGTGGTCGCTGAACCACCGCTGGGCCGTGGCGCTGGGCGCGCTGGCGGTGATGTTGTCGACAGTGCCGATGATGCGGGCCATGGGCGTAGACTTCCTGCCGACGGACGACCAGTCGCAGTTCGAGGTGAACGTGCGGATGCCGGTCGGCAGTTCGCTGGAAGGCACGTCTCAGGTAATGACTCTGATCGAGGAGGACCTTAGGCAGTTGCCGGGCGTGAGAGCCCTGTTCACCTCGATCGGCGCAGACATCCAGCGCCAGGTGGACCGGGGGTCCGTGCTTGTCGAGCTCGTGGACCCGAAGGAGCGCAAACTGTCCCAGCGGCAGCTCATGGACATGGCGCGCGAGAAACTGGCCAAGTACCGGGATCTCTCCGTGACGGTGCAACTGCCGTCCCTCATCGCGGGCGCCCCGAACAGCGACTTCATGTTCTCGATCCAGGGCCCGGATCTGAACCGCCTGGAGCAGTACGCCAATTCGCTGATGGACCGGCTGCGGCAGGTTCCGGGCATGGCCGACATGGACCTGACTTACGAGAGCGGCAAGCCCGAGGTGCGCGTGGTGATCCACCGCGACAAAGCCGCCGACCTCAACGTGAACGTGGCGCAGATCGCCAGCGCGATGCGCGTGCTGGTGGGCGGAGACGAGCAGGCCACCACCTACAAGGAGGGCGAAGACCGTTACGACGTGATGCTGCGCGTTTCGCGCGAGTTCCGCAATTCACCGCGCGCCCTGGAGCGGCTCTACGTGCCGTCGGCGTCGCTGGGCAATGTGGCCCTGTCCAATGTCGCCTCGCTCGAACAGGGGACGGGCCCGACTTCGATCGACCGGTACAACCGCCAGCGGCGGGTGATGATTGTCGGCAACCTGTCGAAGAACCTGGCTCTGGGCGACCTGCTCAACATCGCCAACCAGCACATGGAGTCGCTGAATCTGCCCCCGGGCTACACGTACGGCGCCGTGGGCCGCTCGCGGGAGCTGGGCCGCGCGGTGCAGAACTTCGTGATTGCGTTTCTGCTGTCCGTGGTGTTCATGTACATGATCCTGGCTTCCAACTACGAGAGCTTCATCGACCCGGTGACGATTCTGCTGTCGCTGCCGCTTTCGGCGCCCTTCGCGCTGCTGAGCCTGTTTCTGGCGCGCGAGAACTTCTCGATCGTGTACACGTCGCTGGGCATTCTCGTGCTGTTCGGAATCGTGAAAAAGAACTCGATTCTGCAGATCGACCACATCAAGGCGCTGCGGCGGGAGGGGATGCCGCGGTTCGAAGCGGTGATCCAGGGCTGCGAAGACCGGCTGCGCCCGATTCTGATGACAACGGCGGCGCTGGTGGCGGGCATGATCCCGCTGGCTCTGGGCACGGGCGCAGGCTCGGGCACGCGGCGCACGGTGGCCATCGTCGTCATCGGCGGACAGTCGCTGGCGCTGCTGCTGACGCTGCTGGTGACGCCGGTGGCGTACACGCTGTTCGACGACGTCGCGCACTCGCGGCTGTGGCGGCGGCTGTTCGCCCGCGTTCCCAAACCGTCGCCGACAACGGCGGCGCTGCTGGCGCTGGCCATGCTGCTCGCGCCTTCGGTTCTTTCAGCGCAGACCGCAGCGATGCCTGCCGATGAAGCGCTGCGCTCCGCGCGCCAGCAGGTGCTGCACGCGCCGCGCGTGGGCGTGTCCGATACTCTGCGCGAGCTGACCCTGAAGCAGGCGCTGGAACTGGCTCTGAAGAACAATCTGGAAATCGAGGTCGAACGGACCTATCTGGACACTGCGGCGGCGCTGATCAGGAGCGCCCGCGGAGCGTTCGATCCGCTGGTGCAGTACAACCCGTCGTTCGATACGCGCAACATCCCGGTGGCGAACACGCTGGCGGCGCCCGAGGGGCGGCTGAGCGAGCGCTACCTGAACCACAACTTCTACGTGCGCGGCAAGACGCCGTTCTCGGGCTTCTCGTGGCATATCGACTTCGAGAACCAGCGGCAGTCGACCAACAATCCGTTTACCGCGCTGACGCCGTTTCTGACGTCGCGGCTGGGCGCGGGCTTCACGGTGCCGCTGCTGCGGTTCCGGGACGTCGATCCGGACCGGGCTCAGCTGCGCATCCGTCTGAAGCAGCGCGATCAGCAGCGCGCCGCGTTCGAGCTGAAGGTCATCGACGTCGTCACGAGGACGCAGTCCGCCTACTGGGATCTGGCAGCGGCGATCGAAGATGCGACCGTGGCGGCCGACGGCGTGCGGCTGGCGCGGGAGCAGCACGAGCGCAATCTGCGTTTCATCGAGGCGGGCACGCTGGCGCAGGTGGAGAGCGCCGCGTCGGAAGCGGAGCTGCAGCGGAGGATCGACTCTTTCCAGAACACGCTGACCGTGCTGGCAGCCGCGGAAAACCAGCTGAAGGCGATTCTTACGCCCAACCCGTCGGACCCGCTCTGGAACGAGCGTCTGCTGCCCGTGGAAGCGCGCGCGCTGCCGCCGCCTGCGATCACGGTGGAAGAGGCGCTGGACATGGCCTTCCGCCAGCGGCTGGAGCTTCGTTCGCTGGAGCTGAGCGTGGATCAGAACCGCACGCAGATCCAGCTGGCCAGTTCCGCCCTGAAGCCGCAGGTCATGCTCGTCGCCAACTATTTCAATACCGGTCTGGCGGGCGTGCTGGCGCCGAATACGGGAGGCGGGTTCGGCAACTTCTTCGGCCCGCTGTTTGAACGGGTGAACCGGTTGTCGGACCTGAACGGGCTGCCGCCGCTGCCCGCGGTGCAGCCCGGCGGCGCCGTTCCGGCAGCGCTGATCGGCGGCTACGGAAACACGCTCTCCAACCTGACGAGCGGCACGTTCCAGACCGTGGCGGCGGGCATTTCGTTCGAGTGGAATCCCCGCAACCGCGCCGCTCAGGGCCAGCTCGACCAGGCGGTGATCCAGGAACGGCGGCTGAAGCTGACGAAGACGCAGATCGAACAGGGCATCGCCGCCAGCGTGCGGACGGCGCTGCAGAATCTGGAGGCCGCCCGGCTGCGCATCGATGCAGCGCGGGCCAGCGAACGCGCCGCGAGAGAAAAGCTCGAAAGCGAGATCCGGCTTTTCCAGACCGGCGAGAGCACGAACTTCCTGGTGCTGGCGCGGCAGAACGAGCTTCTTGATTCGCGCCGGCGCGTGGTGGCGGCCGAGCTGCTGCTGAACCGCGCCGTGGCGCAGCTGCAGCAGGCGTTGGGCTCGACGCTTCAGGCCAACGAGATCCGGCTGGACTGATCCGGACCGGAGATCACATCGCCAGCGCGTTGAAGAACAGCTTGAGCGTCAGCCAGGACTGGCCGCGGTACTGCGGGCGGAAGCCAAACAGGATGGCGCGGCCTTTGCCGGCCGGCACGTCGAGCAGAGCCGGCTTGCCGGCCAAATGCTGTTCTCCCAGAAGCCAGCCGGAGGCGAGCACGTTCTGCGCGGGATAGCGCAGCACGGCGGAGGCGGCGCCGTTGTCGGCTTCCCACGCTGGGCTGGTTTCGTTCCACACCGTAAACTCGGGCGGCAGCCCGAGAGCGAGCGGCGAGGGCGCATCCACGCGGACTCTGAGCAGCGAGCCGGGGCAGTAGAAGTCCCGTTGAGGAACGCCCGCAACGGCGTTGCGCACAGGCAGGCCGAGCTGGCGCACGGCATATTCGCCAGAGCGGTTGAAGAACAGGATGCGGCCGCCTTCCGCGAGGAATTCCTTCAGAGCAGCCGCGCCCTCAGGCCCGAGGCCGCCGGTGAACTCCTCCGGCATCGAGTTGCGCCCGTGGCCGTTTTCAATGACGCCCGCGCCCATGTCGGCGAACACGATCACATCGAAGCGCTCGCGCAGGCGGCCGGCGCGGATGCCGGCGTTCAGAGCCGAGACGTAGCGCCATCCGAAGTGCTCGAGAATCCAGCGGGTCCAGCCTTCGTCCATCGATGGCACGAACGGCTTGTAGAGAGCGATCCGCGGCTCTTTCAGCGGAAGGAACTCGCCGGAGGGCGCCGCGCCAATGGCGAATTCGCCGGTTCGTGCATGGCGGAAAACGGGGCGGTTCTCGCGCCAGGCGGCTGTCACCGTGCGCCAGGAGTCGCTGTCGGACGCGGCCAGCCCCCGCGCGGGGAAGCGGAACTCGCGCACGCGCTCGAGCTTCGCCTCGAAGGCTGCCTGGACGGTCTCCACCTCCACGCCTAACAGAAGCGGAAGCGTGTGCGCGGTGACGTCGTACGGCCGTTTCGGAGGTCCGCCGGGGGTACTGCCGCAGGTCGGGGTAACGCTGCCGCTCGAGCAGAGTCTTCGCGAACGAGGAATACGGCTGCTGCATCCGGATGACGTACGAACCGGCGGGGAACTCCCTGCCGTTGGCCCGGAACGGAGCGCCAGCCCGTTCCACTTCAACCATGGCGAAGTCCATCGTCTCCAGCAGACGCCGCGCTGCGCCGGGATCCGCCTGCTGGGCAGGGATCACAAACGCATAAGGAGAGGTGCGTGTGGCGGCGCGGCGCTGGATGTCATAAAAAGCCCGGAGGAACATCTCGCGCCGCACGGCGGCGGTATCCAGAAGGCTCTCCATGGCGATGAGCTGATCCGTCACGATGTCGCGCAGCGTCCATCTGCCGCCGAGCCACGGTTCCAGGTGATTCCAGGAGCTTTCTCGCGGCGAGTAACCGGTGCCCTGAGTGGCGATTTTGGCCGGATCGATGTCCACCGGGGTGGCGATCCGGACGCTGGCCGATTCGCTCAGGATGCGCAGTCCGCCGTGGTAGCTCTGGTAATGGCGAGCCGGGGTCCAGTAGTCGTAGATGGCGTTGACGACGACGCCCTTGCGGCCGGCTGCCGTCAGATCGGCGGCCATGTTCATGCCCACCATGTTGCAGAGCTGGGCGATCAGGGGATCGATGTTGGGCTCTATCGGATCCAGCCACGGCGGGACGAACATTCGGGCGCCGAACATGCCCATCTGGTGGACGTCATAGACAATTTGCGGCCGGAAAACATTATGCAATTTTTCGATGACGGCCCGGTTTTCCGCCTGGGTGAAGAAATACCAGTCGCGGTTATTGTCATGGCCGATGTATTTCTGATAGAGCTCGGGCGGACTGGTGCCCTCGAACGGGGTGCCCAGGGTGCGGCGATACCAGGCGGTCACGAGGTCGAGGCCATCGGGGTTGATCGAAGGGGCGAGAACGAGAATCACGTTGTCGAGCACGCGCAGGGCGCGCGCATCCTGAGCCGTGGCGAGGCGGTGGGCCAGCTCGATGGCCGTATGCGTGGACGCCACCTCGGTGGCGTGGACGCTGCACGTGATCAGAACGACGGTCTTCCCTTCCCCGGCCAGGCGGGCGGCTTCGTCCGGAGACGTGACGCGGGGGTCGGCGAGGCGGCGCTGGATGTCCAGATATCTTTCCAGGTTCCGCAGGGTTTCCGGAGCGGAAATCACGGCCGCGATCATGGAACGGCCTTCTGTGGATTTGCCGTATTCCAGAAATTTGACGCGCGGTGATTTTTCCTCGAGCAGCCGGAAGTAGGAGACCACCCTGTCCCAGTCGAGTACAGTGCGGTCCGCGCCCATGCGGTGGCCGAAGTGCTGCTCTGGCGAGGGCGGCTGAGCCGCAAGCAGAGAGCAGAGGAGGAGAAGGGGGAGGCGGCGGCGCGAGAGCATCATGGGCGTGTCAGCTCCTTCCACAGGGCGCGGTAGTAGCGCAAGAAGCGCTCCGGCTCGCGGCTCTCGGCCACTTCCATCAGCGTGTAGCGTTCATATCCGGACTTGCGCAGCAGGGTGAACAGCTCGCGCCAGGGGTAGCGCTCGTCGGCCAGTTCGTTGATGTGCACGTTGCGGATCCAGGGGCGCAGCAGATCGAAGGCGGCGCGGATGGAACCGTTCTGCACCTCGCCTGGGTTCGAGTTCCAGCACAGGCCGACGGCCTTGTGATTGGCGGCCCGCATGATGTCGGCGCACACAGGCGGAGCGGACGTGCCGGAACCATGAACTTCGAGCCAGATTTCGACGCCGCGGCCGGCGGCATAGTCGCCGGCCTCGCGCAGGGCTTCCGCGATCCGGCCGACCGTCACCTGCGGCGGGACGTCTTTTGGAAGCGCGTTGGGACGCACTTTCACGCCCCAGGCGCCGGTGTCGTGGGCCAGGTCGACCCACATTTTCGTCTCCTCGATGTTCCTGCGCCGGACGTTTGCATCCGGGCTGTGGTACTCGCAGGTCGAGCCGTAACTCAGCAGACGGACGCGGGACTTCTCGAACCGCGCACGGACGCGGGCGCGCTCCTGCAGCGAGAGAGACGGCTCGACGCCGTGGGCGTGCGTCGTGCGGAGTTCGACGGCCTCGAAACCGGCCTGTTCGAGTTTTGTAATGACGGTCTCGAGGTCCCAGTCTTTGAGGACGTTGTAGGTGACGGCTCCAAGCATCATGGCGGATTACTGCTCCTGCGGCTGCGCGGCGGCCGATTCGTCGACAACCGCCTCTTCCGAAGACTTTTCTTCCTGAGGAATGAGGTCGTAGCCCTCCCAGCGGGCGACGGCGGCGGTGGCGAGACAGTTGCCCAGCAGGTTGACGGAGGTTCGGCCCATGTCCATGAGGGTGTCCACGCCGAGGATGAGCGCGACGCCTTCCAGCGGAAGATTGAAGGTCGAAAGCGTTGCGGCAAGGATGACGAGCGAGGCGCGGGGCACCGCCGCCACGCCTTTCGACGTCAGCATCAGGGTAGCGAGCATCGTCAGCTGCTGCGTCAGGCTCATCTCGACGCCGGCAGCCTGGGCGACGAAGACGGAAGCCATGGCAAGATAAAGCGTGCTTCCGTCGAGATTGAAGCTGTAGCCCGTGGGCAGAACGAAACTGACGATGTGGCGCGGCACGCCGAACCGCTCCATGTTGCGCATCGCCATGGGGAAGGCGGCTTCGCTGGAAGCGGTGGAGAAGGCAAGGATGTAGGGGTCCTTGGCGGCGCGCAGGAAGCGGAGCACTGGGATGCGGAACAGCAGCGCAGCAGGCCCCATGACGAGCACGATGTATCCGAGCAGCGCGATGTAGAGGGCGCCGATCAGTTTGCCGAGCCCGAGCAGCACGCCGATGCCCTTGGCGCCGACGACGCTGGCGATGGCCGCGCCGACGCCCACGGGCGCGAGATACATGACGTAGCGCGTGTATTCGAACATGACGTCGGACAGCGAGCGGCAGAACCGGATCACGGGTTCAGCGCGCTCGCCCATGGCGATGCAGGCCATGCCGAACAGCACGGTGAACACGACCAGCTGCAGAACCTCGTTGCGCGCCATGGCGTCGAAGACGCTGGTGGGCACGGCGTTGACCAGCACGCCCACGAGGCTCGCCTTGGCCTCGGGCAGTTCCGCTTTGCCGGCGCCTTCGAGCGACACGCCGACGCCGGGCTTGAAGTAATTGACCGACAGCAGCGCCAGGGCGAGTGCGCCGATGGTGGTCACGTTGAAGTAGATCAGCGCCTTGAGCCCGATACGGCCCATGGCTTTGGCGCTGCCCGAACCGGCGATGCCGACGACGAGGGTGGCGAACAGCAACGGGGCGATGATGGACTTGATCAGCCTGAGGAAGATGGTCCCCAGGAACGCAGTGTCTTTGCCGAATTCGGGGAAGAAATGGCCGATGGCGATGCCGGCGGCCATGGCAATGAAGATCCACGAAGTGAGCGAGATTTTCTTCACGCTTATCTTTCTCCCCATTTGAGTTTTTGACGCAGGACGTCAAAGAAGAGCATGCGCGGCGGCCGCACGAGAGAGAGGGAGTGCGGGGACGCGCGGCAGACGATGCAATCGTCGCGACGAAGAGGTTCGCCGACCTGCCCGTCGATGGTGAGGTAGGCGTCGTTGTCGGCGGCGGAATTGACGACGCGGATCACGCTGGCATCCGGAACGATGACGGGACGGTTGGTGAGCGTGTGCGGACAGATCGGCGTGATGCAGAAGGCGCCGACGCTGGGAAAGATGATCGGCCCGCCGGCGCTCAGCGAATACGCCGTGGAGCCGGTGGGCGTAGAGACGATGAGGCCGTCGGCTTTGTAGCGGCAGACGAGGTGGGCGTCGACATAGGCCACGAGGTCGATCATGCGGGCGATGTGCGCCTTGGTGACGACCATGTCGTTGAGGGCGGTGTAGCGGGACACGATGGCGCCGCCGCGCTGGACCTCGCAGGACAGCAGGCGGCGGCGGGCGATGCGGCTCTCGCCGCGCAGCGTGCGCTCGAGTTCAGGGAACAGCTCGCTGGTGGAGATGGTGGTGAGAAAGCCCAATCCGCCGAGGTTGACGGCGAACAGAGGGATGTCGCGCCCCGCGATGGCGCGCGCGGCTGCCAGCAGGGTGCCATCGCCGCCCAGCACGATGATGAGCTGGCAGCCTTCGGCGATTTCCTCCCGCGGCACGGACGCAACGCTGCCGCCGACATAGGCGGCGGCGACGGGATCGAGGCGGCAGGCCACTCCCTGTTGCCCGAGCCAGTCGAGCAGCGAAGCCAGCAGCCCGGCGGCATGAGGCACGTCAGGCTTGGCGATGATGCCGACCGTGCGGATCGAATCCATACAACAGGAACTCCTTGTTGCCCTCGGCGCCGGTGACGGGGCTTTCGATGACGTCCGTGACGAACCCGAGCTGCTCCGCAGCCCCGCGGACCCGCCCGACGGCGGCGGCATGCACGGCCGGATCGCGGACGATGCCGCCCTTGCCCACCTGGTCCCGGCCGGCTTCAAATTGCGGCTTGACAAGAACCACAAACTCGCGGGGCGGGGCGAGCACGGAAGCGATCGGGGGCAGCACAAGTGTAGCGGAGATGAAGCTCACGTCGCAGACGGCGAATCCAACGTCTTCGCCGATGATATCGCGGCTGAGGAACCGCGCGTTGACGCCTTCGTGGAGCGCAACCCGAGGATCCGACCGCAGGCGGTAGTGGAGCTGTCCTTTGCCGACATCGACGGCATGCACGCGCTTCGCGCCGCGGGCCAGCAGAACCTCGGTAAAGCCGCCCGTGGAACAGCCAACGTCGAGGCAGACCCGTCCGGCGGGATCGATCCGCCAGTGGTCGAGAGCGGCGATCAGCTTCAGCGCGCCGCGGCTGACCCAGGGGAAGGGTTCGGCGACTTCGATGGGCGCGGTTTCGTCGACCAGCGCGCCGGGCTTGTCCACCGTCTGGCCCGCGACGCGAACCGCGCCAGCCAGAAGCAGGGCGCGGGCCTTCTCGCGCGAGGGCGCCAGGGATCGTTCCACGAGAAGAAGGTCAATCCGGCGGCGGGGCACGGGAATCAGGAGGAGCGGTCGACGATCAGGTCGGCGAGCTGACGGAGCCGCAGGCCGGCGTCGCCGAACGGCGCCAGAGCCTGATGCGCCAGGGCGCGCTGTTCGGCGGCCATGCGGCGCGAGACCTCCAGCCCGTAGACGGCCGGGAATGTGATCTTGTGCTGCGCGGCGTCCTTGCCTGCGGTCTTGCCAAGCTGTTCGGAAGTCTGCGTGACGTCGAGGATGTCGTCGACGATCTGGAATGCGAGGCCGATGTGTTCGCCGAAGCGGGAGAGCGCGTCCAGCTGTTCCGGACGCGCGCCGGCGTGCATGGCGCCGAGGCGGATGGAGCAACGCAGCAGGGCGCCGGTCTTGGCGCGGTGGATGCGCTCGAGCAGCTCCGCCGTGGGCGGCTGGTTTTCTCCCTCGATGTCGTGCACCTGCCCGGCGATCATGCCGCCGACGGTGCCGGCGGCGCTGGCCAGCTCGACGACGAGACGGGAGGAAGCGGCGCGGCCGAGCACCTCGAAGGCGTATGTCAGCAGCGCGTCGCCGGCGAGGATCGCCATCGCCTCGCCGAACACCTTGTGGGACGTGGGCCGCCCGCGGCGCAGGTCGTCGTTGTCGAGGGCGGGCAGGTCGTCGTGGATCAGCGAGTACGTATGGATGAGCTCGAGGGAGCAGGCGACCTCTTCGATTCCATCCACGTCCCTGCCGGCCACGGCGCGCCCCGCCTCCATGCAGAGGATGGGGCGGATGCGCTTGCCGCCGGCGAAAACCGAATAGCGCATCGCCCGGTGGATGGTTTCCGGAGGCTCGGATTCAGGAGGCAGCAGGCGATCCAGGGCGGCGTCGATGCGCTGGACCTGCGCGGCCAGGTATCCGGCGAGGGGTAAAACAGAAGACGTCATTTTTGTTCCTGGCCGAAGGGTTGCGGGATGACCTTCTGTCCGCGCTTCAGAAGCATCTCGATGCGCGTCTCCGCCTCCACCAGCTGCCGCCGGCAGGCTTCGGAGAGCTGGACGCCCTTTTCGAACAGCTCGAGGGCCCGCTCCAGCGGGACGCCGGGCTGCTCGAGCTCGGTGATGATCTGCTGAAGTTCCGCGAGGGATTTCTCGAAAGGAACCTCGCGCGCCTTGTCTTCTCCCGTCTTGTGTTTCTCGTGCTCAGCAGCCATTGGCTCCATTTTACGATCCGGAGCGGGCCGCGCCGTCCGCCGCCTCCAGCCGCGCGATGGGCCGCACGAGCAGGAAGAGCACGAGAGCCGCGCCCAGGGTGATCACCGCGAGCGTGCGGAACAGATCGAAAGGCGGCAGATGGCCGTAGAAGGAAGCCAGCCTGCCGGCCAGGTAGTTGCCCATGGAGAGCGACAGAAACCACACGCCCATCATCAGGCCCGCCACGCGTGCGGGCGCGAGCCGCGTCATCGCGCTGAGACCGACGGGGCTCAGGAACAGCTCGCCGAACGTGTGGAGCAGATACGTGCCCACCAGCCACAGCGGGCTGACCAGAACGCCGGACGCCGAGCGGCGGCTGGCCTCCATCATCAGCAGGAAACCGCCCGCGGCGCAGACCATGGCGAGGGCGAACTTGGCCACCGAGGTGGGCTGGCGGCCGCCGAGCCGGATCCAGATCCACGCGAACACGGCGGCGAAGCAGATGATGAACGCGGCGTTCAGAGACTGATACCAGCTGGCGGGAAATGCGAAGCCGAACAGGACGTTGTTCGTGTAGTTCTTGGCGAAGAGGTTGAGCGACGAGCCGGCCTGCTCGAACGCGGCCCAGAAGAGCGAAGAGCCGCAGAACAGCACCGCGATGACAGCCAGCCGGCGCCGCTCGGCGGGCGTCCAGCCGCCGCCGAAAAACATCCACGCGAACAGGCCGAGCGTTGTGAGCGCCAGCACGAGTCCGGCCGAATTGACGAGGAACTGGACGCTGATGGTGATGGCGCCTGAGAGGTGGAGCAGGAGCAGGGCGGCGCCGAAGAGGATGGAGCCGAGCAGGGCGTTGCGGAAGCTGCGCCGCCACTGGCGTCCGATTTCCGGCGAGGGCGGCTCGACCGGATGCAGCCCGGCGGCGCCGAGGCGTCCGAGACCGCGCCAGAATGTCAGCACGCCCACCACCATGCCCAGGCCTGCAAGAGCGAAGCCCAGGCGGTAGTTGATGCGCTCGCCCACCCAGCCGCAGGCCAGCGGCGCAATGGTCGCGCCGATGTTGATGCCCATGTAGAAAATCGAGAAGCCCGAGTCGCGGCGGGGATCTCCCTGCGAATAGATCTGGCCGACGATGGTGGAGATGTTCGGCTTCAGCAGCCCCGTGCCCAGCACGACAATCAGAAGCCCGAGGAAGAAGGCCGTATTGGAGGGCACGGCCAGCGTCAGATAGCCGGCGGCGATCAGCATCCCGCCGAAAAGCACGCTGCGCTGCTGGCCGAGGATGCGGTCTGCGATCCAGCCGCCGGGCAGGCTGGCCATGTAAACGCTGGCCGTATAGAGGCCGTAGATGGCGTAGGCGCGCGAGGGATCGAGGCCGAGACCGCCAGCCGTGGCGGCGGCGGTCATGAACAGAACCAGAATGGCGCGCATGCCATAGTAGCCGAACCGCTCCCAGAGCTCGGTGAAGAAGAGCGTGGACAGGCCTGCGGGGTGGCCGAAGAAACGGGTGTCCTGCGAATCGTGCGTCATACCGGGAAGGTGCGGCAGGGGCGGCGGCTCATTGGGCCAGCCAGCCTCCGTCGATAACGATGTCCGTGCCCGTGATGAAGCGCGCCTGATCGGAACACAGATACACGGCCAGCGAGCCGATGTCCTCGGGCCGGCCCCATTCGCCGACGGGCAGGCGCGCGAGGAACGCCGCGTTGGCCTGCGGGTCGTTCATCAGCGAGGCGTTCATCTCGGTGGCGAAAGGCCCGGGGCTGATGCCGTTGACGGTGATGTGATGCGGAGCGAGCTCGAGCGCGAGAGCGCGGGTCAGGCCGAGCAGGCCCGCCTTGGAAGACGAGTAGGCGGCGCGGCCCGGCAGGGAGACATGGCTCATGATGGACGTCAGATTCAGGATGCGGCCCCAGCCGTTCCGGATCATCTGCGGGACGAAGGCGCGCGCGCACAAGAAAGCGCTGGTGAGGTTCGAGTCGATCACCCACCGCCACTCGTCGAGGGTGAACTCGGTGACCGGCTTGCGGAGATTGACGCCCGCGTTGTTAATGAGGATGTGCGCGGGGCCCATGTTTTCGGCCACATGAGCGGCCAGCCGGGCGACGTCGTCTTCCTGCGTGACGTCTGCGGGAAAGATGAACGCGCCTGGGCCGCAGAGCCGGGCGGTTTCATCGAGCTTTTCCACGTCGCGGCCGACGCAGGCGACGCGGGCGCCGGCTCCGGCGAGCGCCACGGCCATCGCGCGCCCCAGGCCGCGCGAGGCGCCAGTGACAACGGCAACACGGTTTTCGAGCATCAGTGGTTCAGGCATGGCACAGGTTCAGGAAGCCTTTTTCGCCTGGCGGGAGGACGCCAGGATGCGGTCGGCCACGGCCTGCGGGTCGTCGACCGCATGGAGGCGCACTGCGCCGGACTCGGCGGCCGATTCGATTTCGAGATCGCCGATGCCCCACAGCCGCTGCCAGATCGTGCGGTGCACGGAGATCTTCTCGATGCGCTCCAGCGCGATGGATGTGGCGTCCTCGCTGATCAGGCCCTGCCGGAGGCGGAGGACGCCGTCCTTGATGTCCAGACGCGTCGTCCACGAATGGTAGTAGAGGCGCAACGGGAAGATGAACGGAATCAGGCCGGCCAGCAGCCAGGCCTTCGAGGCGTCTGGCTCGACAAAGAAAAGGTAGCGGAGCAGGGCGCCGATTGGAATCAGGCAGAGCACCAGCAGCGCATGAGCCTGGCGCCGGGATGGCCGTACGACGAGTTCGCTCACAAATTGCGGCTCCGACTGCCCTATTGTATAGCAGCGGCGTGCGGCCGCCGCGGCGGTATGAAAACCATTTACCGAACCGCGGAGAATCGGTTACCCTTTGGGGGAGGAGGAAGCCCCCTTGATGAAACTTCAGATGACGGCTGTGTTGGCCCTGGCGCTGCTGCCCGGCGCCGCCATGGGCGATTTCAGTTATCAGGAAAAGACGCAGGTGACCGGAGGAGCGCTGCTGAAGATGACGCGGTTCGTGCCCGGCGCCGGAAGCATCCGCGAGCCCATTTACAGCAGGAAATATTTCCAGCAAAACCGGATGGCCACGGTGACAGACCGCGAGGTGGACATCATCGACCTGGGCAAGGAACAGATGGTCCACATCGATCTGGAGAAGAAAACGTATTCGGTGATCAGCTTCGAGGAGTACCGCAAGGCTGTGGCCGCCATGGCCGAGAAGATGGCGCAGCAGATGGGCAACAAAAACCAGCAGGCGATTGCCGACATGCGGTTCACCGTCACCGATGGCAAGGAGAGCAAGGAGATCCAGGGCTTGCCAGCCCGTCTGATGAAGCTGCACCTTGAGATGGATCTGAAGGACCAGAAGTCCGGCCAGACATTCACGACGGTCATCGATACCGACGAGTGGCGGACTCCCCAGGTGGCGGGCTACGAGCAGGTGAATGCCTTCTACATGGCGTTCGCCGAGAAGGTGGGATTCGGTCCGGAGGCGTTGCGCAGCATGCAGCTCGCGATGGGGCAGGCGGGCACGGCGGAAGGCATGGCGCGGATGGCGCGCGAAGCCGCGAAGCTGGAAGGCGTGCCGCTGGTGCAGGTGATGCGCATGAGCGGAACGGGCATGGATCTTCCCGACGTGGAGATGCCCAGCGGAGGGGAGCTCGGAGGAGCGGCTGCCGAATCCGCCGCCGGCGCGGCCCTGGGCAGGCTGGGCCGGATCGGCGGGCTGGGCGGGTTTGGAAGGAGGAAGAAGCAGGAAGAACCGCCTCCGCCCCCAAAGAAGGCCGAAAGCGCCAAGCCGCAGCAGAGCGTGCTGATCGAGACGACGATGGAGAAGTCGAACTTTTCTACCGCCGCGGTCGATCCCGGCCGGTTCGCCATCCCGGCCGGTTTCAGGGAAGTGGAGCACGAAATGAAAAAAGTGCTGCGGGAAATGCAGAAAAAATAGTGTTTCTCCAGCCGGATTCCGGGCGCCGGGCGCCACGCGTCCGGCGCCCTTTCTGCATCTTCATCCCGCTGGCCGATTTCCGGGAGACAATGGAATCATGGTTGTCGAAGTCGAGGGCGTCAGGCTCCATCTGAGCCATCCGGTGGAATACGCGGCGGAGTGGATCGGGCAGGAAGAGGTGCTGCGCGAGCTGCTGGCGGCGTGGATGGTTCTGGGCGAGGACGACCTGCCGATGAACCCGAGGATCACGGGCAAGCCGGGCGTGGGCAAGACGACGCTCGCCTACGCGGCGGCGAAACGTCTGGGCAAGGAAGCCTACATCATGCAGGGAACGGTGGACACGCGGCCCGAGGATCTGATCGTGCAGCCGGTGGTGGCGGGACCCGGATCACTGAAGTATGTCGCTTCGCCGCTGGTGACGGCCATGCTGCGGGGCGGAGTGGCGATTCTCGACGAAGCCAACCGGATGCCCGAGAAGAGCTGGGCGAGCCTGGCGCCGCTGCTGGACGCGCGGCGGTATGTGGAAAGCGTGGTGGCGGGGATCAAGATCCCGGCGCATCCGGAATTCCGGCTGGTGTGCACGATGAACGAGGACGCTTCGACATTCGATTTGCCCGAGTATATTTTTTCCCGCCTGCAGCCGCAAATTCATATCGATTTTCCAGACGAATTCGAGGAAAAAGCGATTCTCAGACAAAACCTCCCGCTGGCGGAAGAGGAAGTGATCTCCCTGGTTTCGGAGTTCCTGCAGTCCGCGCATGCGGCTGACGAGCCGTTCACCGTGCGCGACGGCATCCACGTGGGCCGTTATGCGATGCGGCTGCTGGAAGCGGACCGGGCGCCGGACATCGGGCGGGCCGTCCGGCAGGCGATCCGGCAGGTGCTGGGCGAGGAAGCCGTGCGCTATGCTCTCTGATCTCGAGCGGCTGGGACTGCGGCGCGGGAACTGGACGTTCCTGCCCGTAGCGCCGCGCCGGATCGAATTCGCGGCGGCCGTGCGGCAGCGGCTTCTGGCCCTGCGGCCGGCGCGCGTGGCGGTGGAGCTGCCCCGGGAAGGCAGGGCGCCGCTGCTGGAGGCGCTGTCGAAGCTGCCGCGAATCAGCGCGCTGTTCAGCCGCAGCATGCCCGGCGGCGGAGAATCCGGCGAGGAGGACAGACCGGGCGTCTACGCCGTTGTCGAGCCCGGGGACGCGCTGACGGAGGCGTGCCGCACGGCGCTCGAGATGGGCGCGGAGCTGACGCTGATCGGATCCGCGGCAAAGGCGCTGCCGCAGCGGCGCGACCTTTACCCGGACTCCGCCGCGCTGGGATCGATCTCTTATGAGCGCTACGCGGAACTGTACCTGCGCCAGCCGCCGCCCCCCGCGCCGGAAGGATCAGGCGGATGGGAGGCGGCGGCAAGGCTGGCGCGGCTGGACCGCGGGACGGACACCGCGGTTGTGTTGCGGCTGGCGTCATTCGCGGAAATGCTGCCGTTGCTCGGAGCGGAATTTCCGCCGGACGAAGATGAAACGCCCCGGCAGGTCCTGCGCGGCGCTCCGGTTGCGCCCTCTTCTCTGGGCGACATTACCGAGGACTGCCCGTGGCTGCAGGAACGCTACGAAGAGTGGCGCGCATCATCCCAGTCCGAGGATTCCGCGCGGATGCCGGACCGGCGGCTGTGGCTGAACGGTCTGTGGAATGAAGCCGAAGAGAATTACCGCGCGGTGTACGGCGGCGAGCTCGCGCCGTGGCAGAGACGCCAGACCGCGCGTTTCCTGAACCGGCTTGTGCGGGCGGGCGGCCTGCTGGCGCCGTCGCTCTTCGATCTGGTGGCCGCCGCGCGCGGCGTGATCGATGACAATTTCGCCTATGAGCTGTGGCGGCTGGGGACGAGCTACAGCCATCAGCAGATCGGCGCAGAGGACGACGCCTTGCAGCTGAACGCGGAAGACGTGTTTCCCGACACGCGGCGGCTGCGGCTGCGGCAGCGCTACGAGCGCGAAAAGCGGCGGCTGGCGCCGCGGGCGTGGAAACGGCGGCCGGGACGCGCGCCGGAGCTGTGGGCGGCGCAGCTCGGCGGAGACGCCATCTGCAGCTATCCCCCGGAAGACATCGTGATCGAGGACTACGGACGCTTCCTGCGGCAGAAGGCGGTGACCATGCTCGGCGAAGAGCGCTCGCGCGTGGAGCCGTTTTCGACGTCGCTGCTGGATGGCGTCGACGTGCGCGAGACGATCCGCCGCTGGCACGAGGGGCGGATCTATGTGCGCGAGACCGAGAAGCTGACGGGCGAGGCTGGAGCGGTGGTGGTGATCTTCGATGAAGACCGCGAAAACCGGTATTCCTGGCTGACGACATGGCTGGGCGAACACTCCAACGAGAGCGACATGGCGTTCTATTCCACGCCGCCGTTCGACAATCTGGTGGGCCCGGGCATCGGGCGCGCCGAATATGGAGGGTTCCTGATGGCCATGCCGCCTGGCCGGATGGCGGACGTCTGGAGCGACCCGGACTACGACCTGGCCGAGACGAAGCCGGAACGGCTGCTGCTGGCGGGGATCGACTACTCGCTGGAGCGGCATGTCGTTTACGTGGCGGCCAGGCCGCCGCGGGCCCGGATGCGGCAGATCGCAGGGCTGCTGGGACGGCAGATCCTTTACATTCCCCTGGGCGCGCTTTCTCCGGAGAAACTGCGGAAGATCCGCGTGCTGCACGTGCTCGACAGCCACGAGCGGCGCCGGATCGCCTCGCGCTACATCTGGTGAAACGCAGGGGGCGCGCCGGCGCGTCTTACGCACGAGACCCTGTCATGGCGGGCCGCCGTCATCACGCTGATATACTGAAGGTTTGCTCGCTTTGAAACTCCCGATGAAGTGGATCTTTGCCCTTTTTGCGCTTGCGGGTGTGTGCCAGGCGCAGGAATTCTACAGCTCTCAAGCCGCGCGGCTGGTCATCGGGCAGAACCCGTTCACCGATGCCTACCCCGGCACGAGCGACGTTCTGCTGGGATCGATCACAGGAGTGGCCTACGCCGCCGACACGCTGATCGTGGCCGACGGCAACAACATCGGCGGCACGCCGGTGAATCACCGCGTGCTGATCTACCGCAACGTCAGCAGCTTCATCCCGGACCGCAAGGCCGTGCTGCCGCTGAGCAATCCGCGCTGCCCTGCCTGCGTGGGCAAGGCTGACGTCGTGCTGGGCCAGCCGGACTTCACTTCCAACGAGCTCAGGCCCGCCGCGCAGAACACGCTGCGCAATCCTCTTGGCGTCGCCTACAACGGACGCGTTCTGGCGGTGGCGGACACGGACAACAACCGCGTGCTGATCTGGCGTTCGCTGCCCACGGTGAACCAGCAGCCGGCGGATTTCGTCGTCGGCCAGAAGGACTTCACGTCGTCGGCGCCGGGACTGAGCGAGACGGCAATGCGCGGGCCGAACGGCGTTTTCCTCGACGACAACAACGGCCTGTGGGTGGCGGACACGGGCAACAACCGCGTTCTTTACTTCGGCGAGATCACGCAGAACGGCCAGGCCGCACGGCTGGTGCTGGGCCAGTCGAATTTCACCACGGACCAGCAGTTCCGCCGGTTCCCCGAGTACATCTCGAAAGCCGACTCGATGCTGGCGCCTTCCTCCGTCTGGGTGGGGGCGGGACGGGTGATCGTGGCCGATCTGGGCCTGAGCCGGGTGCTGATCTGGAATTCGATTCCCACGAGCAACGGCCAGCCTGCCAGCGTCGTGGTGGGCCAGCCGGATTTCACGTTCCCGGAATTCAAGACGGGCGGCAAGCCGAGCAACACGCTGCTGTGCGAATCCAACGGCGTGGACAACGACGGCAAGCCGACGTATCCGGCGCGATGCGCGGCCACGCTGGACATGCCGCGCGCCGTGCTGAGCGACGGGCGGCGGCTGTTCGTCGCCGACTCGGGCAACGACCGCGTGCTCATCTGGAACGAAATCCCCACGCGCAACGGAGCGCCCGCCGACATCGTGCTCGGCCAGCTGAATTTCGAGCTGAACCAGAGCTCGGACTCCGGCGAGCCGCGGCGCGTCGCGTCCACCGACTCGTTCAAGACACCCACGGCACTGGCCTATGACGGGCTGAACCTGTACGTGTCGGACACCTACAACCGCCGCGTGCTCGTCTACACGCCCGGCGACTTCAACCTGCCGGTGACGGCGGTGCGCAACGCGCCAAGTCCGTCGACCTTCGCGCGCGGCTCGATCGTGTTCAGCGGAACGGTGGAGAAGGACGTCGAGCTGACAATCAAGATCGGCAACGAGAACGTGAAGGACAGCGAAGGCAATGTCATCACGCGCGAGTACAAGGTCACGACGACGGTCGACGACAGTTTCGACACGATCATCGACAAGTTCGTTCAGATCATCAACGACGCGCAGGATCCTTACGTCACGGCGGCGCCGAACAAGCTGTTCCAGGCGCTGCTCCTGATCGCCCGCGAGGCGGACGTGGCGGGCAACTCGGTGACGCTGCAGACGTCGATTTCGCCGGACGGCTCGAAGATTGTGATGACCACGAGCGGCTCGAAGCTGACGGGCGGCCAGGATCCCGCGCTGGTGGCGCCGTTCGCGCTGGTGGCGGTGCTGGGTGAAAACCTGGCGGACCAGACCGCGCAGGTGGACGACCTGACGAAGCCGCTGCCTTACGAGCTGGGCGGCGTGCAGTTCTTCGTCGACGGGCTTCCCTGCCCCATCGTGGCCGTTTCGCCGGAGCGCGTGATTGCGCAGATCCCCGTGGAAGTGGCAGGCTCGAACAGCGGCAGCGGCGTGCTGCGCGTGAAGCGCAACAACGGAGAAATCACGGTCTCCAGCGCAGTGGCCGTCCGGCTGATCGAGCAGAACCCGTCGGTTTACACGCTGGACTCGCCCTCGCCCGCGCCGGGTCTCGCCTATCACTTCTCGAGCCAGGCGACGGGCACGATCTCGGTGGACGGCGCCGCCAATCCCGGCGACACGCCTACTGTCTACATCCGCGACCGCAAGTACACCTACCGGGTGCAGGCCACCGACACGCTGGCGACGATCCGGGACAACCTGATCGCGCTGATCAACGCGTTCGATCCGGAGGTGGAGGCGTTCGCCGCCGGACCGTTCCAGCGCATCCGCCTGCGGGCGCGCATCGAAGGGCCCGCGGGGAACGGAATTCCGATCAAAGCCGAAGCGAACAGCGACGCCCAGGTCATCATGACGGCGCTGAACAGCGAGCTGTGCTGCGCCAACACGGCCGGGGCGCCGGTCACTGAGGACAATCCCGCGCAGCCGGGCGAAACGATCGTCGTGCTGGCGAGCGGACTGGGTCTGGTGGGACCGGAGGCCGCGAAAGCGGCCATGAAGACGGGCCGCCCGTACGACGGACCGGAGATCAACGATCCGCTGGAGTTCGTCTCTTCGCTCATTGGCGGCAGGACGGCGAACGTGCTGTTCGCAGGGCTGAAGCGGGGCGCAGTGGGCGTTTATGAAGTGCACCTTGAGCTGAACCCCGACCTGCCGACGAACCTGAAGACGGAAGGCTGGATTGCGCAGAGCTTCCAGATCTCGAACATCTTCACCATCCCGGTGGTGAGCCGCAAGCCGCGGCAGCCGCAGTGAGTCACGGCGGAATGCAGCCTCTGATGACGCAAACCGCGAGGACGAAAACGATGATGCGTATTCCCGCTCTGTTCCTGCTGATCTGCTGGACAGCCTGGACTGCAGCCGCCCAGGCGCCGCCCTCCTACACGATCACGAATGCCGCGGGCAATGGAACCGCCGGCTTCGGCGGCGACAGCGGCAAGGCGCCGGAAGCGCAGTTGAACTATCCGCTGGGGCTGGCCATCGACGGTTCGGGCAACATTTTCATCGCCGATCACATCAACCATCGCATCCGGCGCGTGGCGCCGGACGGCACGATCACGACGGTTGCGGGCTCCGACAGCATCGGCTCGACCGGCGATGACGGACCTGCCACCAGCGCGAGGCTGAACTATCCTTCGGGGATCGCCATCGACAGCTCCGGCGCACTCTACATCACCGACACGTTGAATCACGTGATCCGCAAGGTGGTGGTGGGCGGCAACATTACGCTGTTCGCCGGTTCGCGCGGGGTTTCCGGATTCCGCGAGAAAGACGCCAAAGGCGAGCTGTTGCCGGCCAAAGACGCCGAGCTGAACGCGCCAACCGGCATCGCCATCGACAGCGCGGGCAACATCTATTTCTGCGACACACGGAACCACCGCGTGCGGAAGATCGGTACGGATGGCAAGATCCAGACGATCGCCGGAACGGGCGAGAAAGGCGAAACCGGCGACGGCGGCAAGGCGGTCGAGGCGAAGCTGCACTCGCCGTCGGGCGTCGCGGTGGATGCGGCAGGCAACGTCTATATTGCGGACCAGATGAACCACCGCATCCGCAAGGTGGACAGGGACGGAATCATCACCACAGTGGCGGGCACGGGGCTGCCGGGCTACTCCGGCAACGGAGGCCTGGCCACCCGCGCGCAGCTGTTCTACCCCTGCTGCGTGGCGGTGGACCGGCAGGGCAACCTGTTCATCGCCGACCGTACGAACAACCGCGTGCGCCGCGTGGATGCGCAGACGGGCACGATTTCTCTGGTCGCCGGCACGGGAAGGTTCGGCGATGATTTCGACGGACGCCGGGCGGAGCAGGCGCGGCTGCGATTTCCCATGGGCCTTGCGGCCGATCCGCAGGGGCGCGTGTACTTCAGCGACAACGCCAACAACCGGGTGAAGCTGCTGACTCCCTTTACCGAGGGACCGACGGATACCCTGACCGATCCGCCCGCGATCCGCACCGATGGCGGCGTGGCCACGGATACCGCATTTGGCGCATCCGTCGCGATCGCCCCGGGCGCGTGGATCGAGATCTATGGCGAGAATTTCGCGGCAGGCGAGCGCGAGTGGCAGAGCGGAGATTTCGCCGGAAACCGCGCACCGCTGTCGCTGGAGGGCACGGCGGTTTCCATTAACGGACAAGCCGCCCCCATCGCTTACGTCAGCCCCAACATGATCCGGGCTCTGGTTCCGCTCGAGCTGCAGGGAACGCAGGCGAGAATCGCCGTCGAGACGCCCGCGGGCAGGAGCCGCGATTACTGGACGCCGGTCGATCTGGCAGCGGCAGGCATCCACGCGCCGGCAAGACTCCGCCTGGCGGGCAGGCAGTTCGCGGCCGCTCTCATCGAGGGCTCGGACGCGTATGCGTTGCCCGAGAACGCCATGACGGACGCGCCCGTGCGCCCGGCGCGCCCGGGCGAGGTGCTGGTGCTGTACGGAACGGGCTTCGGTCCGGTGACGCCGCACGTTGAAACGGGCGAAATTCCTGAGAAAGAGACGCGGCTTGTCAATCCTCTGGAAGTCCGCATCGGCGGCATGCCCGCCGACGTCCTGGCAGCGGGCCTCGCGCTGGGCAAGGCGGGTCTCTACGAGATCCGCGTCGCCGTTCCGGCTCTGGCCGAAGGCGGCGCGGTCCCGCTCGAGATCCGGCTGAACGGCAAACTGCTGCAGCAGGAGCTCTACGTGGCCGTCGAACCGTAGACGGCCGGGCCGATTCCGGGCTGCACGGTTCTTGCGCGCCCCGGAAGCGGTTCAGGGATCAGTGGGATCTTACAGGCTCCAGACGCGTTGCGGCTGGCAGGAAGAACAGGAACAGCCCGGGCGCAGAAGGTGAAGCACGAAGCAGAAGGCCTGCCGTAACGAGGAAAAGCGGGACTCCTCCACCAGGCGCGCCTCGCGCGGCAGAGCCGCCGACACGTCCGGCAACTGTTCGTCCCGCGCGAGGATGCGGGTGCCGGCGCCAGCCAGGGCGGCCAGTTGTCCGGGGATTCCGGGCGCGATCCAGGATGCTCGCCGGAGGTCGATTACGAGAGGCCTTCCGTTCAGCATGGAGCGGGCGGTCGCCAGCGAAGCCCGCATTTCTGCAAGCAGCGTCTCGTCGAACCGTCCCCGGACTTCGAACCGCAACGCATCGGGCTGATCGTGCAGATAGAGAAGGCCGCCTTTCACACTCCTGCAGACGCCGCCGGGGCCGGTTCAGTGACAGAAAATCGGCTGTCACGAAAATCCTGCGCTCGCATCCCTCAGGCACAGAGAGGTGCGCGAAGATGGCGCGAATCGTTGTGCTGGGCGCGGGGGTGGCGGGTCATACGGCGGCGGCGTTTCTCCGGCGCTGGCTTCCGAAGCGGGATGAAGTGGTCGTCGTCTCGCCGATGGCCGAATACAACTGGATCCCGTCCAACATCTGGGTCGGTGTCGGATTGCTGAAGAAGGAGCAGGTGGTCTTCCCGCTGGCGCCGGTGTACCAGCGGGCGGGGATCGACTTCCGCCAGGCGAAAGCAGTCGCCCTGTGGCCCGAGGGCGATGCGGAGAGCGGCACGCCCGCCGTGGAAATCGAGTGGACCCGGGACGACCGGCGAGGGCAGCGCGAAAAGATCCGCTACGACTTCCTGATCAACGCGACGGGGCCGAAACTTAACTTCGACGCCACTCCCGGCCTCGGCCCCGGCAGGCACAGCTACTCGGTATGCACGGCCGATCACGCCGAAGAAACGGCGCATGCGTTTCTCGAAGAAGTCGAACGCATGAAACGGGGCGAGCGGCGCAAGTTCGTCGTGGGCGTCGGCCACGGCGCATGCACCTGCGAGGGTGCCGCCTTCGAGTACATCGTCAACCTCGAATTCGAACTCCGCGCCCACGGCGTCCGCGACCGCGCCGAAATCCTCTATCTCACCAACGAATACGAACTCGGGGACTTCGGCATCGACGGAGTCCACATCCGGCGCGGCGGCTACATCACGCCCAGCAAGATCTTCCACGAATCGCTGTTCGCCGAGCGCGGCCTCGACTGGCTGACGCGCGCCCATGTCCGCCAGGTCGAGGCGGGACGGGCCGACGTGCTGACGCTGGACGGCGAGGAGCGCGAGGTCCGCTTCGACTTCGCCATGCTGCTGCCGCCGTTCCGGGGCGTCGACATGAAAGCCTATGCCCGGGATGGCGGCGACATCTCGGACCGCGTGTTCGCACCGAGCGGATTCATGAAAGTCGACGCCGATTACACGCCGAAACCTTACGAGCAGTGGAAGGCCCGCGACTGGCCGCGCTCTTATCAGAGCCCCGCTTACGAGAATCTCTTTGCAGCCGGCATCGCCTTCGCGCCCCCGCATCCCATTTCCCGCCTCCGCACGACGAGCGACGGGCTGATGATTTCTCCCGCTCCTCCCCGCACCGGCATGCCCTCGGCGATGATCGGCAAGGCTGTCGCTGCCAGCGTCGTCGATATGCTGAAAGGCGCAGAGAAGCCCACGCACGCCGCTTCGATGGCCGAGATGGGCGCCGCCTGCGTGGCCAGCGCCGGCGCCAACCCGTTCACTGGCACTGCCGCCTCGATCACCGTGTTTCCGATTGTGCCGGACTACGAGCGCTATCCCGAATACGGCCGCGATCTCGACTATACGTTCGGCGAGATCGGGCTGGCCGGTCACTGGATCAAGATCCTCCTCCACCACATGTTCCTCTACAAAGCCCGGTTGCGCCCGGGCTGGTGGATGATCCCGGAGTAGCCCCATGAGCAACGCTGCACTCCCGAATGACACGCCGCCGCCCCATCTGCGGCCCTGGTTCTACGCCACCAAGCCGACGGCGTTCACGCGCTTCCTGCGTACGTTCATCCCCTGGCAGATGGTCCGCTTCGCCGTCATCAACCTGAAGATGCTCGTGCTCATCCGCCGCAGCCACAAGGGCCTTTCTCGCTAGTCCGGCGGCTCTTCCCTGCTCCTGGACTGCCTGCGCGCCTTCCACCAGGGCCAGAGGAACACCAGCGCCAGAAGGAGGAAACCCGTGCTGACGACCCAGCGGAAAACGGTCAGCCGCTTGCGGTGGCTGCGCATCATGCCGCGGATGGCCAGCAGCGCAAACCCCGCGCTGATCAGCAGATACCAGACTGCATAGAAAAGCGGCCGCCGCGCCGGATCGGGGAAGCGCATTGGCCACGATTCTATGGCGGCCTGAAGCCGGAGACAATCAGGCGCGCAAATACGGACTCGCAGCCCGCGCGAGGACAGCCTCGCTGCGTGCATCCGGCGCCTGTGTTCAGAAGCTCAGCCGGGCGCCGAACTGCACCACCCGCATCGGGCGGCTGTCGAATGTGCGGCCGAAGTTGGCGCTCGTCAGGTCGACGACGGGCGCCGTCAGGTTGGTCCGGTTGAACGCGTTGAAGAAATCAGCGCGGATTTCGGCGAAGCGCGCCTCGCCGATCGGCACGCGCTTCAGCACGGAGAAGTCCTCCCCAGCGAAGCCGAATCCCCGCAGCCAGCTTGCATACGGGGAGAAGCTGCCGAACCGGAAAGGCGCGGGCGTGGCGAACGCCGCCCGGTTCAGCAGCACATCGCCGGTCTCGCCAGTCCGCGTGTTGCCTGGACGGAAATCGCCGCCCGCACGCTTGACATAAGGATCCGCGCCGGTCAGCACATCTGGCCGGAGCTGTCCGTTGAACAGCGGAAGGCTGTTCGGAATGCGCACCGGCAGCGGCGAAGCGCCTTCGTAGGTCAGGATGCCAGCCACCGCCCAGTTGCCGAACACCGCGGCTGCCAGCCCCTGGTTGAGCCACCTCTTCTGCCTTCCGAACGGCAGCTCCCAGGAAAAGCTGCCCACGAAGCGGTGCGGGATGTCGATGTTGGCCACGGCGCGCTCAGCCCGGCGGTTGAAATGGTCCTGAAGCAGCGAGACCCCGCCCTGCACCATTTCCACGTCGGAGATGAGCTTCGACCATGTATAGGCGCCCAGCATCGTGAAACCGGCCGAAAATCGCCGCTCGACTTTCGCCGTCAGAGCGTGATAATTCGAGTTGCCGTTCGGCGCATCCTCGTACGTGATCTGCTGCACCTGCGGGTAGGGCCGCAGCGCCTGCGCGAGCGTTCCGGTAAATCCGGCGTACGGAGGCGTGAAGCCCCGCTCCGCCACCGCCGCGCTGGTGATGCTCTGCCGCAACAAATCCCCCAGCGGGAGCCAGCGCGGATCCACCTGGTTGATGTTTTCCAGCGTCGAGTTTGGAATGAACCGGCCCTGCGTCGAGATCCAGCCCGCCTCGAAAAGCGTCCCTGCCCACTGGTGCTGCAGGTTGACCTGCATCTGGTAGGTGCGCCCCAGCCGCCCGCTGCCGCGGACCCCGTCCGGATTTACGTACCGCACGGCCTGGTTGTTGCCCAGCGTCGGGGAAATGAAGGGCGGCCTGACGGCGACGCCCGCCGGCCAGCCCGCATCAAGGTAGAAGGGAGGTGTGAACCCGCCATCGAGGCTGGCCTGGCTCACGTTGGCCGAAAAACCCTGCGTGTACTGGGGCGCATACCGCCGCGGCGCGTAGAACACGCCCGCTCCCGCGCGGAGCACCGTGGACGAGGCCAGCCGGTAAGCCATGCCAAGCCGCGGCCCCCAGCCGCCCCAATAGTTGTCGATGATCCGGGTGCGACCCAGCCGCCCCTGCCCGCTGCCGGCGAACACCATCGCACCCGGCCGCCCGCCCGCGCCGGGGTTCGGCGTGTTGGGATCAAACGTCGAATTGTTCCCGTCCCGGTCGTACCACGGATACTGGATTTCGTACCGCAGTCCGTAATTCAGGGTCAGCCGCGGCGTCACTTTCCAGTCGTCCTGTGCGAAGACGCCGAGGGCGGGCGACCGCGCCAGATAGGGCAGGCCGAACTGCATCGCCGCCGTCTGCGGCGCTCCCAGCAGGAAACTGGCGAACGCATGCCCCGAAGTGGCCGCGCCGCTCAGCCCCGTGGCGAAAGGTGCGAACGTATAGGTGCCGTTCTGGTTGCCGAGCGTCTGCGTATTGTCCTGCTGATGGTCGTACCGGAAGCCGAACTTCATGTTGTGCCGCCCGAGCGTCCAGCTCAGCGCGTCCTGAAACTGGTAGATCCGCGAGTGGACCGTGCGGTCGACATTCGCGCCGATCGCCGTCAGATTGTGCGCCGTGAACCGCAAAGCCGGAAATCCGGGACCGAAGGCATTGGGCACCTGGTAGGCGATGTGCGGCGTCTGCCGGAAGTCGCTGAACCAGTCCGTGCCGGAAAAACTGAATTTGTTCAGAAGATTCGGCCGGATAATCCAGTCGTAGTGGATCAAACCGTGGTAGGCCGTGGGGAAATCATTGTAGAAATTCGACGCGATTTTTGTCTGCGAGGCCGAGCGGTCCTCGTAGCGCTCCATCCAGTTGTAGCGGAACACAGAGGTGAGCGAGTGGCGGTCCGTGATCCGGTGGTCGATTTTCAGCATCCAGGCGAATTGGTTCTCCAGCACGGTCTGGCTGCCGATGAAATTGCGCTCGAGCCCTGGCACATTGGGCAGCGGAATGACGGGCAGCACAGCCCGGGCGAAACCCGAGATCCGGTTGGCCGGAATCACGTTGTCCGGAAACGGAGCACGGTTGCGCCCTGCCGCGCCGGTGAGCGGATCGTACAGCGGCCTTCCCGTCGAGGAAAAATCGCCCCGCCGCAGAGCCTCCGCCGGATACGTGTCCACCACGTCCAGCGGCTGGTTGATGCGGCGGAACACCATCAGGTCGGTGAAGAAAAATGTCCGGTTGCGGCCGTCGTACACCCTCGGCAACATCACCGGCCCGCCCAGATTGAAGGTTCCCTCGCCCTGCCGCGTCACGTCCGCTCTGGCCTGGTTGTATTTCCGCGCGTCCAGCCGGTTGTTCCGAAGCAGGAAGTCCATGTTGCCGCGAAGCTCATTCGTCCCGGATTTGGTCGTCATGATGATGACCCCGGAGCTCGTGCGGCCGAACTCCGCTGGCGGCACCGCGACTTCCACCCGGAACTCGCTCACGCTCGTCATCGACGGCCGGACAGAGAACGGAGTGTTCACCGACGCCCGGTAGGTGTTGGTCACGCCATCCACCAACACCTCATTGGTATGCTGCCGACCGCCTGCAATCACCAGACGGAAGTTGCCGCTTCCCCCGTCCACGCCCGGAACCAGGCGGATGAAGCTGGTCACGTCCCGGTTGGTTCCAGCGAGCTGGAATGGGATGCGGTCCAGAAGATTCCGGTTCACCACAGTCGCCTGGGACGAGGTTTCATTCTGCAGCAGAGGCGGTTCTGCGGTCACGCGGACAAATTCCGTCTCCGCAGCCAGAGTCAGGCGCGCGTCCAGCCGCGTCACCGAAGCGCTCTCCACGTGCAGCTCCGTGGCGACAAAACGGCTGAAGCCCGCCGCCTCCACCGTCAGCTCGTACCGCCCGACGGCGACGCTGGGGAAGGTATACACGCCCGCTTCCGTGGTCAGCGTGCTCTGCTCGACAGATTTCCCGATGTTCTTGAGCACGACCCTGGCGTTCGGAACGGAGGCGCCGGATGGATCGAGAACCAGGCCGGTCACGGAGCCGACGGACCCTTGAGCCCACGCGGACAGGGGCATCAGACAGAGCAGCAGTCCAGAGAGAAGCCTCATGCCCGCTCACTGTACAGTCCGGGCATGAACCTGCCGTGAAATGACCGTGACGAACTGCTTTACACTCCGCGAGCCCTGCGGTCAAGTGATCCGCCGTGAGGGAGCGTGTGATCGCCGGGCCGGTCCCGGTCGTGCAGCAGTCCCGCTTCACTTTCCTTCCAGGCACGGTCAAGAGAGTATCCGGGCGGCCGAGGCGCAGCAGCCTGGCAAAAGCGCGGAAAAAATAGCGCGTGCCGCTGCCGCTGTACAATCTGAATAGACAGCTCTACCGCTCGCTTTCCATCTTCCCGAGTCGTATGAATCGCTCCATCATCGTGGTGGCTGGTGTGCTCGAACGCGACGGGCTCCTGCTCATCGGACAGCGCCTCAAAGGGGATCGCCACGGGCTCAAATGGGAATTTCCCGGCGGGAAGGTGGAACCGGGCGAGACGCCGAAGGACGCGCTGAAAAGGGAGCTGCGCGAAGAACTCGGCATTGAAGCCAGCATTGGCCCTGAGATCGCCCGCTACGAGCAGTGCGTCACCGGCCGGCCGCCTCTGGTTCTCCTGTTCCACCGCGTCGAGTCTTTCGAGGGCGAACCGGAGCCGCGCACATTCCAGCAGATCCTCTGGGAGAAGCCGGAAGCCCTGACAGGCTACGATTTTCTGGACGGAGACCTGGACTTCATCCGGAGGCTCGCCCGCGGACGGCTGAAGCTGAGCAGCGCGGGCGGTTGATCCAGACAGCCCGCACAGATCGCTGCGAGCCGCCACGCGCACCCGCCTTCAGCAGCAGGCAGACATGCCTCCCCCTGCCGGTCAGGGCGCCTCGCCAGTCCTCACAGGCTCGTGATCGAACACTGCCCGGACTTCGGAGGCGAAGATCGCCGCCAGACGGGCGCCGATGCCCGTCGTGCAACGATCCGTGAACACCGCCGCCAGATTCTCGTAATACCAGCGCTGCTTGTCGCGTCCGCGGCGGAAGCGGAGCCACGCCAGTTCGCCATGCAAAGCGAGATCCTCGCGGATGGAGCGGATGTTGTCGAGCTTGTCGGCCAGGCTGACGAGCAGCTGATCCTCCCCTGCGGTGCGCAGGAACTCGATCGTGTGCTGCTTGCGGTCTTCCCAGGGGAGGCTTTTGTCGGGCTCGCTCGCGCCGGCCACAAGTTCGGCGATGCGCGCGCCGAACAGGCGCCGGATCTGCTCCAGGGAAACGAAGCAGTCTTCCACGGTGTCGTGCAGGACGGCGGCGACGGCGAGATGCTCCGCGCAACCGGCTTCCAGCAGAATCGCCGCCACGCGCAGCGGGTGGATGAGATAGGGGATGCGCGTGCCTTTTCTGTACTGGCCGGCGTGGGCAGCCGAAGCGAACTGGATCGCGTGAAAGATGAGCGGCGAGTCCATCGCGGGTTCTTTTCCAGTTCATCACAGAAGACAGCAGAGGTTCAGACGGCGCTGCCGCGGGAGGCTGCCTGTCGGGCTGCGGCGAGGTTTCGATCACCGTCGGGGCACTCGTCGGATCAGGGAATCTGCTCGAAGACACGGCGCTTCGAGGAAGGCTCGACATCGCAGGCAGAGGCGAAGGAACGGCGCGCCTCGGCGCCGCGGACGCGCAGCAGTCCCTCGTAATAGCGGATGTAATCGAATCCGGAAAACGGCGCGTGCGTGAATTCGTACGCCATGGCGGCTTTGCGCCACGCCTCGACGTCCTGCTCGTCCAGAGCGAAATAGGCGTAGGGCTGAAAACCCTCGGCGTCCTCCCAGTTCTCCGCGTAATAGACGCCGCGCACGGTGCGCACGCCGCCGATGGCAGCATAGAGCAGGGCGTCCCGGACGATGCGGTGCGCCGCGGCATGATCCTTGTGGATGGAGTGGCGGGGATGAGTGAAGACGACCGACGGGGCGAACTCGCGGATGCGGGCGGCCACCCAGCGAGCGGCTTCTTCCGTCGCGGGCAGGTCGCCGTCCTTCCAGATCCCGAAAAAGACTTCCGCGCCCAGCGCGGCGGCCGCGGCCTGCGCTTCCCGCCGCTTCTGCGCGCCATATTCTTCGGCTGACACGCCGGGCTTGCCGTGCTCGCCCAGAGTCAGGTGGAGAAGCACGACGCGGTCGCCCAGGCGCGCCGCGCGCGCCAGCGCGGCGCCGCAGGTCAGCTCCATATCGCCCGCGTGCGCCCCGATGGCGAGGATCGTCCGCGCCGTCGATAGGCATGGAACGAAGAGCAGGAGAGCCGCAAGAAACCGCATGCCCTGAGTTTACTTCCGGCGGACGGAGACCAGTTCGAAACGGGAGACGGAACTGCGGGCCAGGTACGTCTTCAGCAGCACTTCGAAGTGCGGCACAGTCCCCGAGCCTGCGCCCAGCCGCTGCCGGAGCTGCCTGACCCAGGATTCGGTGGTGATGAACTCGACGCCGGCATCGGAAGAATTCACGTCGGTGCCAGAGATGAGCAGCGCCGTTCCGCCGGCTTTCAGGCTGTCGAGGTAAGCGACGCGGCAGTACCCGATGCGGCTCCATTCCACGGGGTATTCCGGCTGCTCGCCGGGCAGCGGGTTGGAATTGCGGAACGAAGCGCGGCGGGGCGGCTCGGTGAAGACGGTCTGAAAATTGAGCCGGTTCTCGTAGACCCCGACCCACGGATTGCCGCGGCGGCTGCCCAGCAGCACGACGTTGCCCGCCGCCACCATGTTCATGTTGGCGTCGCGGGCGGAGAGGACATCCAGCGGAAGCCCGTTCAGAGCGAACAGCAGTCCCAGCCGGCGCGCCGCGGTGGCGTCGGCGATGGTGGTTGGATAGCGGTTGAAGAAACTGAGAACCGCGGAGCGGAGCACAGGATCGGGGATTTCTCTCTCAGCCAGCGCGCCGAAGCCGCGGTTCTGATACTGCTCGAGCGAGACGTGATGCTGCAGGGCGTCCTGCAGGGGCAGCAGACCGAGGTCGGACAGCAGCAGATGCGTCTGGTGGCCGTTGGCAAACATCTGGCGCCAGAGGCTGTCCACGGACGGGTGCGGTCCCAGCCCGGCGTCCAGGCGGGATTGGAGCCGGCGGTTCCAGACGAGCAGGCCTGCGCACGCAGCCAGGAGCAACAGTGCCAAAGCCCAGCCGAGACGCGGACGGCGAACGAAGAACGGCGCAGGCGTTGCCGGATCCAGGCCGGCTTCGTACTCGTAAAATTGCAGCGCGTAACTGCCCTTGGCAAGCCGGACCCGCAGACGCTCTCCCCTGCCCTCTTCCTCGAAGTACTGCTCGATCTTCTTGCGCAGGTGCGACGCCTGCACGCGCACCAGCGTGTCCTGCGTCGTGTCGTAGCCAGGCGGCCGGCCGAAGACGGCCACGCCGATTTCCTGCTCGCGGGGCGGACGGTCCGGATCTTCAATCGAGCGCTGCCCGAGGTATTCGAGCAACTCGCGGGCGCGCTGCGACTTCTGAAACACCGCACTCCCGGCGATACGGGCCAACAGCGCCCGCTTGTGCGCCTCCTCGGGATCTGTCACACGCGGTGAGATCGGCGAACCAAGAGCCAACGGGAGTTACCCGCTGACGAGTATACCACCGCGGTTGTCAGTTGAAAGAGGCGTATTTCCATGCAGATGGGGCGGCGTTATCGGAGAATTCGCCGTGAATTCACTTGTGCGGCCGCGGCAGTCGGGTGCACGCTTGATCCGGATCAGGAATTCTCACGGTCATGCGTGCCGGACAGCCGCGGGGGGCTGTGAGAGGTTTCAGGGGAAGCCGGGTTCGGGTATGAGATTCGCCGTGAGGCGGCCTGGACCCGAAGGATCAGGAAGGCAGGTTGCAAGAACCATGGTTCGTCTCCACGCGAAAGGTTTCATCGGGGCTGTTCTGGCCGCGGCAGCGCTGGCCGGGCTCGCCCACGCGCAGTCGCAGGACGCCCGGGGTAACATCCTCGGGCGGGTGACCGACCCCTCGGGCGCCGTCATTCCGCTGGCGGAGGTGAAGGCGCGGAACACCGCCACGGGCGTGACCGTCGGCGCCAGGACGAACGAGAGCGGCAGCTATGTGCTGCCGTTCCTGATTCCGGGCGTGTATGAGGTCACGACTGAAGCGCCGGGATTCCGCAAGTTTATCCGCGGCAACATCCAGGTGCGGGTGAATGAGAACGTCCAGCTCGATATCCAGCTCACGGTCGGCGATCTGACAGAGGTGGTGCAGGTCACGTCGGAGACGCCGCTGTTGCAGACGGCGGAGGCGACGCTGGGCCAGGTGGTCGACGAGCGGCGCATCCTCGAGCTGCCGCTGTTCGCGGGCAACGCCATGGATCTCGTGCATCTGGCCCCGGGCACGGTGAACGGCACCGACATGCGCCTGCGCAAGGCGCCGTTCAACAACGCGCCGTCGCAGTTTTCGACCGACGGCAGCGGCAACTACGGCAATGCGTTCACGATTGACGGCGTGGCGAACCTGTACTCAGACGGCACCAGCCCGCGCGTGGCGTTTTCGCCTCCGCAGGCTGCGCTGGCTGAGTTCAAGGTGCAGACATCCTCTTTTGATGCGAGCGTAGGCCGCACGGCGGGCGCGCTGGTCAATGTCAGTACGAAGGGCGGCACCAACGAGCTGCACGGCATGATGTGGTACTGGCTGCGGCACTCGAAGCTGGACGCTCCGACGATTTATCAGAACCGCTCCAACCCGCCCGGCTACAAGCTCCCCATCTATCAGGATCACCGCTACGGCATCTCGGGCGGCGCGCCCATCATCATCCCGGGACTCTACAACGGCAAGAACCGGACGTTCTGGCACTTCACCTATGAAGCGAACAAGTTCGGCGATCCGAATGTCGGCGGCTCCATGATTTCCACCGTTCCGAGCCAGGCCTGGCGCGAGGGAAATCTCTCCGGCCTCCTGAAGCTGGGAGCGAACTACCAGCTCTACGATCCCCTGACGATCGCCGCCGCCCCGGGCGGCCGGTTCAGCCGGCAGCCTCTGCCGGGCAATCTCTATCCCAAGAGCCGCATCCATCCCGTGGCGCAGAAGATCCTGGCGCTGTATCCTCTGCCCAATCAGCCGGGAACGGCCGACGGCCGGCAGAATTTCTTCATGTCGAAGCCCGCCCTGGAGGACTACTGGACGACGATCGGCCGCATCGATCACGCCTTCAACGAGAGGAACCGCATGTTCGTCCGCTTCCACCGGGATTTCTGGGAAGAGGACAAGAACCGCACTTTCGGCAACTCGGTGAACGGCATCATCCTGAACCGGGTGAACCGCGGCATCGCGCTCGACGACGTGCACATGTTGTCGTCCACGATGGTCGTGAATCTGCGCTATGGCATCAGCGCGCAGGAGTTTCCCGAAAGGCGCGTGAGCCGCGGATTCGATCTGTCTTCGCTGGGCTTCTCGCCGAACCTGGTGAATCTGATCGACAAGCAGTATGCGACGATCCCGCGCACTTCGGTCGGCTCGCTGACGCAGCTCTCGGCCTGGGAATCCGGCGACGGCAAAACGGCCTCGATCAGCCATAATGCTGTGGCGAGCCTGACGTGGATGAAGGGTCCGCACAACATGCGCATGGGGCTCGACTGGATGGCGTTCCGCGAGTTCCGGGCGCGCTTCCCGGGCGACGTCTCGCCCGACCTGAGCTTCTCGAACGCCTGGGCGCGCGGGCCGCTCGACAACAGCCCGGCGCCGCCGGTGGGCGCCGAGTTCATCGCCCTGCTGGCCGGAATCCCCGGCGGCAGCCTGTCGCGCACGGGCACGTATGCCGAGCAGGACATCTACACGGCCCTGTATTTCCAGGACGACTGGCGCGTGTCGCGCAGGCTGACGCTGAATCTGGGGCTGCGGGCCGAGCACGAGTCCCCCATCACGGAGCGCTTCAACCGCAGCGTCACTCAATTCGACGAAACGACCCCAAACCCGATCGAGGCGGCCGCGATCGCGAATTACGCCCGGGCTCCGATTCCGGAACTTGCGCCCCACAACTTCCGCGTCATTGGCGGCGTGACGTTCGCCGGCGTGGGCGGCAATCCGCGCCAGTACTGGCGCGGGCAAGGCATCCAGTGGTCGCCGCGTTTCGGGCTCGCGTATCAACTGACGCCGAAAACGGTGATCCGCGCCGGTCATGGCATCTTTTACGCGCCCATGGGCATTCTGCGCACAAACTCGATTCTTTCGGGATTCTCGCGCAGCACGCCGATTGTGGCCACCAATGACAACGGCCTCACCTGGATCGCCGACCTGGCCAATCCGCTGCCCGGCGGGCTGCTTCCGGTGCTGGGCGCCGGCGAGGGGTTGCAAACCACGCTGGGCCAGGGAACGAGCTTCTTCCCTGTCAACCGCAAGATGCCGCCGACGCACCGCTTCTCGTTCGGCTTCCAGCATCAGCTGCCCGCGGGCATCATGGTGGAGTCGTCCTATGTGGGCAGCCGCAGCTACCGGCTGCCCGTGTCGCGGGCGATGAGCTACACGCCGCAGCGGTACTACAGCACGCTGCCGTACCGCGATAACGCGACGATCAACTTCCTCACGGCGAATTTCACCAACCCCTTTTACGGACTGCACCCGAACTTCACGTCGCGCAACATGACGCGCGCGCAGCTGCTGACGCAGTATCCGCATTTCTCGAGCGTCACGTTCGAGGATTCGGTGGGCTATGCGTGGTACCACTCGCTGCAGAACCGGCTGGAGAAGCGCTTCAGCCAGGGCTGGACCCTGCAGATGGCGTGGACGTGGTCGAAAGCGATGGGTGCGAACCAGTACCTGAACTCGTTCGACCCGTTGCCGTATGAATCGATCACGGATCTGGACCGCCTGCACCGCGTCACCGGCAGCGGCATTTACGAGCTGCCGTTCGGCAAAGGGCGCAGGTTCGGTTCGTCCATGCCGCGGGCGCTCGATTTCCTGGCCGGCGGCTGGCAGATCAGCGGCGTGTGGCAGTTCCAGAGCGGCGCGCCGCTGGGCTTCGGACAGGCGCTGTTCGTCGACGACTCGCGCAAGATCGTGCTGCCGTCGGACCAGCGCAACACGGACCGGTGGTTCAACACGGATGTGTTCAACCGCCGCTCGACGGACGTGCTGGCATGGAACGTCCGCACGGCGCCCCTGCGCTACTCGAACATCCGCACCGACTCGCAGCGCCGCCTGGACCTGTCCGCGAACAAGACGTTCCGGGTGACCGAAGGCATCCGCGTCATCTTCCGCGCCGATACGTTCAACGCGCGGAATGAAGTGGTTCTGCGCGCGCCGAACACGGACCCGGTGAACACCGCCTTCGGCCGCGTCACCGCGCAGGAACCGCCGCGCTCGTGGCAGTTCTCGCTGTCGGTGAAGTACTGACGCGAGCGGGTAAGGCCGTTGAACCGCGCGGGCCGGATCGGTGAATCGGACTGCGCGGCTCGCCCGGGATTCCGAGAGCAAATCACTCAAAACTGAAAGCGGAGGCCTGCCTGCAGCCTGCGTGGCGGCAGCGCGCTGGCGGGCTTCCCGAACAGGGGAGAGCTCAGGGCGCCCAGGTAGTTCTGGTAGTTCGCGCGGTTCAGGATGTTGAAAGCATCGAGCGAGACCATCCAGGACGGGCTGCCCTCTTTGGACGCGCGCCGGGGCTTGAACTCGCGGTACCAGCGCAGGTCGACGCCAATAAAACCAGGTCCGCGGCCGGTGTTGCGCGCAACTCCGGCGGGACGGTCGATGGCCAGTCCGTCGCGGTTGTCGTCGCTGCCGGTGGTGATGTTGAAAGGAATGCCCGAGAGCAGAGAGAGAGAAAGACCGAGGTTGACCCAGCGGTGGACGTTGGCCGTGCCGAGGAAGTTGAACTGATGGCGGCGGTCGGCGTCGCTCCGGCCCCATTCGCCGCGGGGATGGAAGCTGTCGGCAGGAAACCAGTTCACGCCTCCGGTGTCGGACAGTGTCTTTCCGAATGTGTACTGGGCCTGGCCGGTGATGCGTGGACCGAGGCTGCCGCGGAGAGTCGCCTCCACAGCGTTGCCCTCAAGCCGCGACGCGGACTCGATGATGCGGAGCACGTTGACCGCTGGATCTGGCCGGGAGGCGAAGGCCGGCGGAAGCGGTGCGTTGGCGTCGCGCGAGCGCAACTGATACCAGCCACGGGTGCCGATGTAATGCACCGAAAGCGTGGTGCGTTTGGCGAGTTGCCGCTCGACGCCGGCGCTGAACTGGAAGACCTGCGGCAGCTCCGCGCCGGACTGCAGGCGGGCCAGGCTCGTTGGCATCACCGGAAGCAGCGGCTCGAGGGCGGAAGGTGAAGCCGGCGGGTTGGAGATGACGTAGCGGCGCAGCCTGAGGCCGTTGTACCGCAGAATGTCCCAGATGGGCCCGGGGCCGGAGCGGTCGTAAAAGAACCCGGCGCCGGCGCGGATCACCGTTTTCCGGGAACGGCCCGGAGCGTAGGCGACTGCGAGCCGCGGCGACCAGTTGTCGGTGTCTTCAAAATAATTCTGCCAGTCGAAACGCAGCCCGGCGGCGATGGAGAGATCCGGCCTTGCCTGCCACTCGTCCTGAAGAAAAGCGCCCAGATTTTTCTCGACGAAGATGATTTTCCCGTCGCCGCGCTGCACGACGGCTGAAAACGGCCGGCCCATCGCATAATCTTCCAGCGAGGCGAAAAAGAACGTGCCCCCGAAATTCGACCGGTCATGCAAACCGCGGCGGCTCCAATCCGGGACGTTGAACCCGTATTTCAGCGTGTGCCGGCCGGCTGTTTGCGTGAGGAGCCAGGTGATGGATGTGTGGACCTCGGTCCGAAGGGCGTCGGCCAGGGCGCCGCCGCCGGTGAAAGCGTCGCTGACGACCATCCGGGGCAGGCTCAGATTGCTTCGCGCAGGAGCCCAATAACGGCCCAGCAGAATGCGGAACTGGCTGAGCAATCTGGGCGCGATGACGAGGCGGTGATTGAAGATGAACTCGTCCTCGCGGAAACGGCTCTGCGCGCCGGCCTCCGGGAGAACGGTGCCCCCCACTCCGATGTTGTTCTGCCACCGGTCCTGAAAGTTCACCTGCCAGAACATCGCATTCCGGTCGCTTTGCTGGCGGCTGATCCGGAGCGACGCCACCGTGTTCTGCTGCGGCGTGGGGGCGTTTTCGATTCTGGGGCCGCTCAGGCCCTGCGCGTAGACGACGCTGACAAGGTCTTCGCTCTCCCTCATGGCCGACAGCAGGTAGGACGTGTTCTTCGACCGGCCCCATGGACCGAAGAGGCTGCCTTCGATGATGCGCCGCTGCTCAGGCGGGCGTTGAAGGGCAAGCGCGTTGCGGGCATCGAGGCGGTAGTCGCGGAACAGGAAATTGAGCGTGCCGTGGTGGCGGTCGGCGGCGGACTTCGTGATCACCTCGATGCGGCGGCGGCTCCAGCGCGGGTATTCGGCCGTGTAGGGATTCTGGTTGATGCGGATCTCCTGGATGGCGGAGGGCGTGACGCCAACGTTGCGGGCTTCCATGCCGTCGACGATGAGCGAGACGCCCGCGCCGCCCGGCGTGCCGGGATCGAGGAAGCGGGACAGAGCTGACAGGTAGTCCATGCCCAGGACGGGCAAGTGGTCCATCATCCCGCGCTCGACCGAGATGACGTTCAGATTGCCGCCGGCTTCCGCATTCACTGAAAGGGGCTGGCCCGCCACCGTGATCTCCTGATCAAGCCGGGCGAGGGCAAGCTTCAACAGGACACGGACAGGCCGGCGGCGTACTTGCACGCTCCTCTCAAGCGGCACGAAGCCCGGCACGGTTGCGCTCAGCCGGTAGCGGCCTTGCGGCAGATCATCGACCTGGAATTCGCCGGTGGCTGACGTCTGCGCCTTCCGTTGGAGACCTTCGCCTTCCAGGATGATCGCAACGCCAGGCACGGGCCGGTCCGTCGGATCGATCAGCAGTCCGGTCAGACGGGACGTGTCCGGCCCGCTTTGCGCCCAAGCGCCCGGGCACAGGAGGACGAGAGTGAGCGGCGCGAGGAAATTCTTCTGCTTCCGCAGCGTCATTCTGAAGCCTCTCTGCTCCTTTGTGCCTGGCGAAGATCCGCTTGAACAAGAGCAGAACCGCGGCAGCACGCCGCCGCTTGTTCCCTACTCGAACAATCCCATCTGCATGCTTTGCAGTCAAGAAGGCGCGTCCGAACTCCCGGATCTGCCGTGCCATCGGCCCGCGGGCCGGCCCTGGCCTGTGAAGTGTGGCGGGAGTGCAAGGCAGGACTGGCGGAGAATCGCTTTCGGGCACCGTTACGGGTGGATCCTTCAGAACAATTCAAACGCGTTCATCGGGCATTCAGGGAACCCTGTCTGAAAGGGGAACTAGAATGGAGCGAATGCCGATCCTGGAGGGGCTGCTCATACCATGATTGGATCGAGCCAAGGTTGCGTGTTTCTGCTCTGCGTTCTGGGAGCGGGGCTGGCGGCGCAGCAGCGGAGTTCCCATATCGAGTGCCTGATCGAAGAGGCCCGGCTTCCGGCTGAGCTCCAGGAGCCAAGCGGAACCCGCCCGGACGAGAAAGGGGTCCGGACCGCCGTATCCGGCACGCGGCGGGCGGAACCCCTGCGGGCGGAACGGCACGGGGATGTCGCCGTCATTGATGACGACGGGCGGCTGTTCGGACGGGCGAACTGGCGCGACCTGGAAAACGTCACCCTGCACTTCGAGCGGCAGGAAGACGGGCAGGGCTACCGGTTCCGCCGGGGTGAACTCGAATGGCGGGAGCCGGCCGGCGATCCGATCCGGTACGACGCTGGCTGGCCCAGACGGTCAGTGGAAGTGGATCTGCCCTTCGAGTTTCCCTTCGCCGGAGAGACCTGGCGGAAGGTCTCGCTGAACAACACGGGCAGCATCAGCTTCGGGTTCCGGGAGGACGTCACTGGCCGGCCACGCTACTTCAAGTACAGCGAATACGGTCCTCAGCAGCTCGTGAAGGAGCGCCTGATCGCTGCGCTGTGGAGCATCGGGTACGACCCGGAGGATCACAAGCTCTGGTGGCAGGCCTCTGAAGAGGAAGCGGTGGCGACGTGGCGCGTCACCGAGGCTTACGCGCGGGGACAGGCGTTCCGCGCCGAGCCGGGTTATGACGAGTTCCAGATCGTCCTGCGCCGCAACGGCGACATTCTTCTGTCGTACCGCAACATGACGACACCGGCGGGAGTCGTGGGAGTCTTTCCGGGCCAGAGCCGGTTCCCCGAACCAAAACCGATGGCCAGCTTTGCCGTTTCTCCGCGGCCCGATATTCCGGCATACACGGAGATGGTCCGGGTGTGGGCCGAGCGCATCTCGCCCACCGAAATGCTGCTGGGAATGGAATTGAAGGGCGAACCCGTGCCGCAGCGCGGCCGTCTTTTTTACCGCCATTTTCTGGACACAACGGGCCCATTTACGGCGGGTGGAATGCCGTTTGGCGAGCAGGAGACCACTGCGACGGTTTTCTGGCAGGACGGCAGATGGCGATTCAGAGTCTGGAACACAGATACGGAAGGCGAAATCCGGGGCCGCGAAGTGAGGATTGTTGTGCCGCTGGGTCCGCTGGCGCAGGGCGGAAAGATCCGCTGGTTCGCCGACGCCGTGGATTTTGACATCAACGGGGCTTTCAGCCAATTTCCGGCCCAGGTGCTGGAGATTGAAAAAGTGGAGGATGGCAGCGCGCCCCGGGACTTCAGCGAACTGCCCGAAGGCGTTTATCGTGGATCTGTTTTCGAAGTCTTCCACGGCCATCCTGTTCTGACCGAATCCAGAGCCTGGACGCAGGCTTTTTACGAACACTTTGCCGACACAGCGGACCTGCTCGTGTTTTACATGAGCGGCCGGCCCGACTGGACCGAAGGAGGCGCGCGCAGCAGCGGTTCGCTGGCTGGAGGCATCCGGGGCATCGGGATCAGGAACGAATGGCGGCCGAACACAGGCAGCGCCGGAAGACTCCAGGGCTTTCAGGAAGTGAGCTGGATCGATGCTTACAGTTGCGAGAAATCAGGGATCAGCCGGGAATTCGGCCCTTTTGACAACTATAGTCTCTCGATGTTCCTGAACGGGCACGAACTGGGGCATCGCTGGGGGATTCGGTTCGATCCACCGGAACGCAAGTCGTTCCCGCAGATGAGCGACAACACGCATTGGCTCACTGAGCTCCATCATCCGGCCGGTTTCTGCGAGACAGATCCGCCCTGTTCTTCCCTGATGGGCGGCGCTGTGTGGGAGGAAGCCGAGCCGGGGTTTTTCAGGCGCAAGGAACGCAACGGCTACCTGCAAAAGACCGGCTACGGGCCGCTGGAGCTGTACATCATGGGCCTGATGACCGCCGAGGAAGTGGAAAAGCTGTTTGTGCTGAAAGAGGCCCGCAGTGAATTCCGCCCGGGCTTCGGCTGGGGATTCACCGCCAGCCGGGAGGAGTTCGGCATCGATCACATCATTCAGGATCTTGGCCCGCGCTGGCCTGATCCGGCTCACTCTCAGAAGGAATTCAACACGGTCTACGTATTCTTCGTTCTGGACGGAGATGAATTGCGAGAGGATCAGCTCGCCAAAGTGCAGGGCATCCGGGAGGCGTGGATCGAGACTTTCTCGCAGGCCACTTTGGGCCGCGCCACGATGATCTCCCGGCTGGAAGAGAAGCCAGCGTCTCGCCTGCAAGTGGTTTCGGGAAATCATCAATGGGTGGAGACCGGCGCGGCGGCCGAATTTCCAATTGTGTTCCGTCTGTTGGATGAGCAGGGGCAGCCGCTGAGCGGCCGGCTGGTGGCTGCTGCCTTGAAGGGCGAAGGGAAGCTGGAGCCGGCCGAGGCCCGCACGGATGAGAATGGCCAGGTGCAGCTCCGGTTCACGGCCGGCGGAGAGGCCGGGACTGTGACGGTGGAAGCGAAGGCCGATGGAGTGGGGGAGGCGGAGGCGAGGATCCACGTGGCGCCCCCCGCCGGCCGGTGATCGGCACAAGCAAAGCCGGCAACCCGGCCGCGGCGGCTCCCTGACGGGGCGATGGCTTGACTCACTTCAGCGCGGAGGCCGCTCCGCGCCGGACCACCGTGGCCGTACCTTATCGACGGGATTGGCTCCGTGCACGGCCTGGGCCAAACTGGGAATGATCGGTACCGGACCCGCCGCATGGCCCAGGACATTCTGCCCGTTGAAGCGCGACAGGCGGTCGAGAAGCTCGGCCGCGCCGACATCGTCATTGGCATCCCCAGCTACAACAACGGCCGTACGATCGGCCACGTCGTCCGCGCGGCGCAGGCGGGGCTGAACAAGTATTTTCCGGACTTCCAGGGCGTCATCATCAACTCCGACGGCGGCTCGAAAGACGACACGCGCAAGCAGGTGCTGGAGGCGCAGCTGGACGCCTCGCAGCTTCTGCTCGTGAACACGCCGCTGAACCCGGTCCACCGGCTTTCGTTCCCGTATCACGGCATCCCCGGCAAGGGCAGCGCGTTCCGGATGATTTTCCAGATGGCGCGCGATCTCGGGGCCAAAGCCTGCGCAGTGGTCGATTCCGACCTGCGCTCGATCACGCCGGAGTGGTTCGACCTGCTGCTGCGCCCGGTGCTGCACCGCGGCTATGATTTCGTCGCGCCTTACTACCACCGGCACAAGTACGACGGCACGATCACGAACAGCATCATCTATCCGCTGACGCGCGCCCTCTACGGTTACCGGATCCGCCAGCCCATCGGCGGCGATTTCGGCATGTCGCTGCCGGTGATCGAGACGTATCTCAAACGCACCGACTGGGAGACCGATGTCGCCCGCTACGGGATCGATATCTGGATGACAACAATCGCCGTGGCGAGCGGATACAAGGTGTGCCAGAGCTTCCTCGGAGCCAAGCTCCACGACGCAAAAGACCCCGGCGCCGACCTGAGCGCCATGTTGCAGCAGGTGGTGGGCAGCGTCTTCGGACTCATGATCGAGTTCAAGAACGTGTGGATGAAGGTGCACGGGAGCCGCGACATCGAGCTGTTTGGCTTCCGTTACGACGTCGGGCTCGACCCCATCGCCGTCAACCTGGACAGGATGATCCAGGCCTTTCTCCGCGGCGAGAGCGATCTGCGGGAGATCTGGTCCATGGCGCTGTCGGACCGCACGCTGCGAGAGCTGGCCGCGCTGGCCCGCTCGGCCCACGCCGCGCCGGCCGAACAGTTCCGCCTCTCCGATGAGCTGTGGGTCAACATCATTTACGAGTTCGCTTCCGCCTATGCGGAATTGCCGGCCGCGCGCGCCCATCTGGTGCGGTCGCTCACGCCGCTCTACCTCGGGCGCGTGGCGTCATTCGTCAATGAAACCCGGGAGATGAACGCTTCCGAAGTGGAAGACCGCATCGAGCAGCTCTGCCTGATGTTCGAGCGGCTCAAGCCTTTTGTGGTCGAACGCTGGGGCGGCCCCCGCGTCGATGATTACACTCCTCAGCCTGCACCGGCCTCCGGCCGCACTCAGGAGGTGCCCTCATGATCGAGACGTTCCGCCAGGTTTTCGAGCAATCCGTGGCCCGTCTTTCCGCCCAGGCGACGCAGTACCTGCCGCCGCTGTTCGTGGCCATTGTCGTCTTCGGCGTGGCCTGGATCGTCGCCCTGATGCTGCGCTGGCTGCTGCTGCACGCCTTCAAGGGAGAGCGGTTCGACGCGTTCCTGCGCAAGACCGGCATCGGCACGATGCTCGACCAGTCGGGGCGGCTGCGCGCCAGCCCGCTGCTGGCCCACGGAATCTATTACGCGATTCTGCTGATCGGCCTGCTGAATGCGATCAGCGTCTTCGAGACGGAAATCACGCGGGAAATCGTGGACGGAGTCGTGCACCTGCTGCCGAAACTGTTCGCCGCTGCGGCGATCATTCTTGCCGGCGTGTGGCTGGCTCAATATCTGGGGCGAGGCGCTCTGCTGTGGGCGAGCAACGAGGGCTTCTCGTGGGCGCGCCGCTTCTGCGCCTTCGTGCGCGTCGTCGTCGTGTTCGTCTCGATCGTGGTCGCCGCCGACGTACTGAACTTCGCCCGCACGGTGTTTTTCTCGGCGTTCCTGATCTTCACGATCGGCGCCGTGTTCGCCGCCTGCCTTGTGCTTGCGCTGAACCACCGCGAAGTGTACCGCTGGTTCGCCGATTCACGCCACCACGGCAGCGAGGAAGAAGGCGAACGGTCCCTCTGGCACCACCTGTAACGGAGGTCACGCCCGCTTCAGCTTCAGCCTTCCGCTCGCGGAATCCCGTGTCGGGAGAATGCGCCGGTCGAGGTCGCCGCGCAGCGTTTCGAACAGGTCGCGCGCGAAGACCTGATTGCCGATGTGCCAGGAGTGCTCGAACGCGCCGATCCCTTCCATCTGATCGGCCTGCCTCACGGCAGCGTCGTCCCGGAGCAGCGCGAAATATTCCGTGCAATCGACGTCGACTGCTTTCTCGGGCGCATCCGATGGCAGGCCGACGCGCCCGGCCCGGGGCGCCATCCCGGCGCGTTTCACGTTGGAGAGCTTGAGCACGGAGTCGTACTGGTTGGAATAGTTCGTCAGCCGGACGCAATGCCGGTAGAGCGAAGCGCTGCTGTCGCTGCCGGTCCGCAGCGAGCCCGAGGAGACATCCGCTCCGATGAACACCACCTGGCTTGCCATCCAGCCCGTATTCGGCAGCTTCGCATCGTCGGCGTCGTCGAACGCCTCGCGGATGACATACGCGCCTGTCGAGTGCCCCAGCAGATGCACGTTGATGGCGCAGTCCGGCTCCTGCTGTTCCGACAGCACGCGGATGCCAGCCGTCACCAGGTGCAGCGCCGTCTGTTTGGCGTCGTGCCGGTCCTCGATATAATTCAGCGCCATATTGGCGCTCGGCCAGTCGAAACTCATCACCTCGCCCCGGAAACCCGCCGCTGCAAGGTCGCGCTTCAGGCGCCTGTGCCGCGCCATCACAGTCTTCTGATCGTTGTTGTAGCCGTGGACGAACACGAGCAGGTCGCCGCGCGGCCGCTTCCCTTGCGGATCGCGCGAATCGATCCCCCAGCTCGCCGCCGTCTTCAGCCGGTTGAACCACAGCTCCTCTCCGCCCTCGCGTACGGCGTGCGCGGGCTTCGGCAGCTCGTTCTCCGGGACGAGCAGGTATTTCACCGGACCGGGTTCGGAGATGAACCTGCCGCTCCGCACTCTCCGCGTGCACATCACGAACAGCTCGCCCATGGGATCTCCTCCTTCCAACGAAGCAGCGGACCGGCCGGGCGTCCGCGTGTTCTGCCAGTGTGAGGGATTCCCGGAGGCCTGTCAACCGGAATCTCGCCCGGCAAAAAGAAGGCCGCTGTGCACCATTGGCGCACAGCGGCCCGGAGCGGCGTGTTGTGGACGTTTATCTTCCGCCGAAGGTGTAGCCGACGGAGAGACCGTACTCAGGCACCCAGTTCCGGCCGAACTGGAACAGATCGTTCACCCAGCGCAGTTTGAACTCCGGCTTCACATACCAGTTGTTGTGGAAGAAGGTCTTGAAGCCGCCGCCAAAGTGCGTGGTGAACTTGTTGTCGGTGCCCACCAGAGAGCTCGAAGTCCGGCAGCCGGTGAAGTTGTTGCACAGCCGCTGATCATAGTAGAAGCGCAGGTTCGCCGCGCCCATGCCGGCCTGCAACTCCGGAACGAACCACTTGGACTTCGTAGGCGGCGTGTACATGCCGTAGAAGTCATAGAAGAACGGCCTGTACATCAGAGCCGCGTAGTCGCCCTTCGAGGCGCGCCAGCTCATCTCGCCGCCAACGCCGAACCAGGAGTTCAGCTTGAGGTTGGCGCCGAACTTCGGAAACGCGCCCGTCATCTGCGGGGCGTTGTAGAGCACGCCGTTGCCGAACGTGTCAATCGGCGTCTTGCGCGCTTCCACCTGGTTGGTCACCGTGCCCACGTACACATCGAGGCTTTCCTGGGCGAAAACCGGTGCCGCCAGAACGAAAAGCGACGCGATCAGAAATGTGGAAAGAGACACAAATCTCCCACGAAGTTTCATAGGCGAATCTCACCTCCCGCCGGGCCGTAACAAGAGTCGTCCCGGCTCAACTCCTGAAGTATTCTCAGACGCAGTCTCTCTGTCCAGCGCCCCTCTCATCCCGCCGGATCACTGCGTCCAACCATTCAGACGCGCGGCGCTGGCGGCCGGTTTCATTTCCGGCGGTCAGCGGAGAGAAGCCGCCACGCGCGCCCGCATCTCCGCCGCCTCGCGCAAAACCTTTTGCATATCAATCGTTTGCGGCTTCCGATCCAGCACCGTCACGCGGCCGCCAATGACCACGTCCCGGACGTCCGAGGCCTTGAGGCTGTACACAAGCATCGAGTAGACGTCGTGCTCCGGGACAGCGTGCGGCGCGGCCAGGGAAACGGTCATCATATCCGCCTTTTTCCCCGCCTCCAGCGAACCGATTTCCCTGTCCATTCCAAGGACTTTGGCTCCCTCAATCGTCGCCATCCGGAAGGCCTTTTCGGCCGGCAAAACCGTCGGGTCCAGGGTGGAAACCTTGGCCAGTTTCGAGGCGAGATCCATCTCCTCGAAGAGATTGAAATCGTTGTTCGACCCGGCGGGTCCGTCGGTGCCGAGCGCAACGGGGACACGCGACGCCAGCCAGGCGCGGTAATCCGGCACTCCGCTGGCCAGCTTCGTGTTGCTCGACGGGCAGTGGGCGATCCCCGCCGGCCGCGCTTCCAGCAGCTTCAGATCCTCGGAGCTCGCCCACACCATGTGCGCCAGGATGGTCCGGCCGGCGAAGAAGCCGAGCGAGTCCAGATAGCGCGTGGGCGACATCCCGTGCGCATGGCGGGAGTCGTCGTTCTCCTTTTTCGTCTCCGAAACATGCGTGTGCACGGGTACTCCGTAGCGGTCGGCCAGCGCCCGGCAGGCGCGGAGCGTCGCCGCGTCCGTGGTGTAGATGGCGTGCGGGGCCACGGCGGGCGTAATGAGCTCATCCCCGCGCCACGCCTGAATGAACTTCTCAGCCGCGGCGAGCGCCTCCTGCGGCGTCTTGTAGTCGGGTGCGGGGAAGCCGATGACGGTCTGCCCGAGCACGGCCCGCATGCCCGCCCGTTTCGTTTCCTCGGCGATGGCGTGCTCGAAATAGTACATGTCGGCATACGTGGTGATGCCGCCGAGCATCATTTCCAGCACGGCAAGCCGCGTGCCTGCGCGAACGAACGCCTCGTTCACGTTGCGGGCTTCGGCGGGGAAGATGAACTTCTCGAGCCACGCCTGCAGCGGGACGTCGTCCGCGATGCCGCGCAGCAGGGACATGGGCGCGTGGGTATGAGCGTTGATCAGACCCGGAGTCAGCAGAGCATCGGGGCGGTCGATCCGGCGGCGCGCCCGGAAGCGCCTGTCGATTTCCGCCCGCGGTCCGACGGCCACAATCCGCCCGTCCCGCACCGCTACCGCGCCGCGCTCGATCACGCGGCCGCCGGCATCCATGGTGACGACTTTGGCCGCACTGACGACCAGATCGGCGCGCTCCGCCGCGCCGAGGCTCAGGAACAGAAAAAGGCTAATCCAGGAATGTCGCATCGAAAGGCCGTGGCAAGAGAGTCGAAAGGCGCATGGTTTCGCGCGCGCCCTGCAGGTTCACAAGGACGATTTCGACGTCGCCGCACAGCTCCCACAGCACCTGACGGCAGGCGCCGCACGGCGGCGTCAGGACTGCGCTGTCCGCGGCGATGACGATGCGCGCAAAGCGCCTCCCCCCTTCCGCCACCGCCCGGAATGCCGCCACCCGTTCCGCGCACATGGTCAGCCCGTAAGAAGCGCTTTCCACGTTGCATCCGGCGAAGACCCGGCCGTCTTCCTCCTCCAACGCTGCGCCGACGAGGAAACCTGAAAACGGGGCCCGCGCCCGCCGTCTCGCTTCCAGCGCCGCTTCCACCAGGCGGTCCACGTCAGACCTCCAGCTTTTCGAGAAACGCTTCGAGAAACCGCCGCAGCTCCGCCGCGCTGGCCCTGCCTGTCTCGAGCACTTCTTCGTGGCTGAGCTTCGCCTGCATGCCGGCGGCCATGTTCGTTACCGTGGAGATGGCCAGCACGCGCATGCCCATGTGCCGCGCGGCGATCACTTCCGGCACAGTGGACATGCCTGCCAGATCCGCGCCGATCGTGCGCAGGAAACGGATCTCCGCCGGCGTTTCAAAACTGGGACCGAGCATGGCGGCATAGACGCCCTCGCCCGCCTCCATGCCGATCTCGCGCGCCGTGTTCCTGGCCAGATCCAGCAGTCCGCGGTCGTAGGCTTCCGACATGTCGGGAAACCGCGGCCCGAGGCTGTCGTCGTTGGGCCCGACGAGGGGATTCACGCCCTGCAGATTGATGTGATCGGTCAGGAACACCTGCATGCCCGGACGGTAGGTTTCCCGGATTCCGCCGGCTGCGTTCGTCAGCACCAGGACCTTCACGCCGAGCAGTCCCATCACGCGCACGCCGAACACGACCTGCTGCGGCGTCCAGCCTTCGTAGAGATGCACGCGTCCGCTGAGGACGGCCACGCGCTTCGATCCGGAACGGCCGACGATCAGCTCGCCGGCATGGCCCGCCACGCGCGGCACCGGCCAGCCGGGGACCTCGGCGTAAGGAATCACGGTGCGGTCCTCCAGAGCGTTGCTGAAGGAAGCCTGCGCGCTGCCCAGAACGAGGGCGACGCGCGGCCATTCGGGCACCCGGCGGCTCAGTTCAGCAGCGGCGGCGCGGATCATAGCAGCATTCCTGCAATACAGGCTGACATGAAATTCGCCATCGTGCCGGCGAGCATCGCGCGCACGCCCAGCCGCGCCAGGTCCGATTTCCGGTTGGGCGCCAGCGCGCCGATCCCGCCGATCTGGATCGCGATGGAGCTGAAGTTGGCGAAGCCGCAGAGAGCGAACGTCGAGATGACGAAGGAACGCGGGTCCAGAGAGTCCTTCAGCTCGCCCAGCCTCAGGAAGGCGATGAACTCGTTCAGCACCATCCGCGTGCCCAGCATGTCGCCGACAGCCTGCGCGTCTTTCCAGCTCACGCCCAGCAGCCAGGCGACGGGAGCGAAGACGATTCCGAACAGCTTCTGCAGCGATTCAGGAAACCACGAGAACATGCCGTGCACCCAGCCCATGACGCCGTTGAGCAGAGCGATGAGCGAGATGAACGCAATCAGCATGCCGGCGATGTTCAGCGCCAGGTGCAGCCCCTCGCCCGCGCCGCGCGCCGCCGCGTCGATGACGTTGACGCCCGGCTTTTCGATTTCGATTTTCACCTCGCCCGCCGTTTCCGGCTCTTCCGTTTCCGGAATGAGCATCTTGGCGAGCACAAGCGTCGCCGGAGCGGTCATGATCACTGCTGTCAGAAGATGCTTGATGTCGACGCCGGCGATCTTCACATACGCCGCCATCACCGCGCCGGAGACGTGGGACATCCCCGCCGTCATGATGGTGAACAGCTCGCTCTGCGTCAGCTTCGGGAGGAACGGGCGGATCGTCAGCGGAGCTTCCGTCTGCCCCATGAAGATGCTGGCTGCCACGTCGGTGGATTCAGCCCCCGAGCAGCGCATGACGCGGTGCATCAGCCAGGCCATCGCGCGGATGACCACCTGCATGACGCCGAAGTAGTACAGCACCGAAAACAGGCTGGCGATGAAGATGACGATCGGCAGAACCTGAAAGGCGAACACGACGCCGAACGCGCCGGTCTTCACTCCGAGCGGACCGAACAGGAATTCGCTGCCTTTTTCGGCGAACTCAAGCAGTGCGTTCACGGCCACGCTGGCAGCCTGGAACAGCAGCCCGAAGTCGGTTTTCAGCACCAGAAACGCGAAGATGAACTGCAGGCCGAGACCCCAGGCGACAATCCGCGGCCGGATCGCCCGGCGGTTGCTGGAAAAGGCGTAGCACAGGGCCAGGATGCACAGCAGCCCCAGCAGGCCTGTGAAACGCCCCATGAATTGCCTCGCGCCGTCAGCCGACGACTTCCAGGATCAGCTCCCGCTGTTCGGGCTCCGAAGTGGAGATCCGGAAGGCATCCTCGATGCGGTCCACGGCTTCCTGCAGCCGCTCGGCATCCGAGTAGTGGATCCGGCACAGCACGTCGCCTTCGTCGACGCGCGCGCCCACTTTTACCTCGAGGAACACGCCCACGGCGGGATCCACGGAGTCTTCCTTCGTGTCGCGTCCCGCGCCCAGCATCGCGGAGGCGCGTCCGATCTCCTCGGCGTCGATCGCCGCCACGTAGCCGGAGCGCGGCGAAGCGATTTCGTAAGCCATCGGAGCGTTGGGCAGAAGCTCGAACCGGTCCAGGACCTGCGGGTCGCCGCCCTGCGCGGCGATCATCTCTTTCAGCTTGCGGTAGCCCGCCTGCTCGAGCAGGAGGTTCTGCGCCATCAGGCGCGCATCGTCCAGCGTCTCGGTGATCTTGCCGAGGAAAATCATCCGCGCCGCCAGCTCCAGCGAGAGCCGGGTCAGATCCTCCGGACCCGAATTCAGCAGCGTCTGCGAGACCTCCATGATCTCAAGCGCATTGCCGATGGCGCGGCCCAGCGGCTGGTTCATATCCGTGATCAGAGCCTGCGCGCGCAGGTCATTGCGCCGCGCGATGGTCACCATCATCTGCGCCAGCCGGCGCGCATCGACCTGCCGCTTCATGAAGGCGCCGGATCCCACCTTGACGTCGAGCACGAGCCCGTCCAGCCCCATCGCCAGCTTCTTGCTCATGATGGAGGCGGCGATCAGCGCGGTCGATTCCACCGTCGCCGTGGCGTCGCGCAGGGCGTAGAGCTTGCCGTCAGCCGGCGTCACCGACTCGCTCTGTCCCATCACGGCGAATCCGACGCGGTTCAGCACATCGCGGAATTCGTCGACCGAGAGATTCGTGCGCAGCCCGGGAATCGACTCCAGCTTGTCCAGAGTGCCGCCCGTATGACCCAGCGCGCGGCCGCTCACCATCGGCACTTTGACGCCGGCCGCGGCCGCCAGCGGACCGGCGATCAGGCTCGTCTTGTCGCCCACGCCGCCTGTCGAGTGCTTGTCGATTTTCGGCCCGGGAATCGATGACAGATCCACGCGCTCGCCGGAGTCGATCATCGCTTCCACCATGGCGCCCACTTCGTGGTCCGTCATGTTCTGGAAGTAGACGGCCATCAGAAAGGCCGACATCTGGTAGTCGGGGATCTCGCCGCGCGTGTAGGCTTCTACCAGCCAGCGGATCTCTTCGGGCGACAGTTCTTCGCCGTTGCGCTTGCGCTGAATCAGGTCGACGGTTCGCATTTTCAACTGCTTAGGGTAACATCCCGCAGTTGCTCAGCACAAATCGCCGTTCTTTCGATCAATGGATGCCAGGCAGGGGAAAGCGGTAGCGTCCGGCGAAAACGTCCGCGAAAAGCTCGAGCAGCGCGCCGTGGATGCGCCCGTTGGTGGCCGTCACGTGAGCTCCGCGGATGTCAGCCGGCTCGCCTTTCATGGTGGATGTCCGCCCGCCCGCCTCGCGCACCAGAAGCAGCCCCGCCGCCATGTCCCACGGATTCAGTCCGAATTCCCAGAACCCGTCCAGCCTCCCGCAGGCGACGTAGGCGAGATCCAGCGCCGCCGAACCGCTCCGCCTGACGCCGTGCGAGGACATCGCCACCTGATGGAAGAAATGCACGTTCACGTTTTCGTGCCGCTTGCGCGACGGGAACCCGGTCGCCAGAAGCGCCTCTTCGAGCTTCTCCGTACCGCTGACCCGGATCTTGCGCCCATTGAGAAACGCGCCGCCGCCCAGCTCCGCCGTGAACATCTCCTGGTGCAACGGGTCGTAGACGACGCCCGCCACCATCTCGCCCCGCCGCTCCAGCGCCAGCGTCACGTTGAAGGCAGGATAGCCGTGGGCGAAATTCGTCGTGCCGTCCAGCGGGTCGACATACCAGCAATACTCGCCCGTCTTGTCCCGCATGCCGCCTTCTTCACCGAGCACGGAATGCGACGGGAAGTATGAATGGAGTCGCTCCACCACCAGCCTTTCGCTGGCATGGTCGGCTTCCGTGACCAGGTCGAATTCGCCTTTCAGGTCGTAAGAGATGCCGCGCTCGAAGTAGTGCGCCAGCAGCGCGCCCGCTTCACGCGCGATTTCCACGGCTGTTTCCAGATAGCTCGTCATGGGGTGTCCAGCGCCGCCGGAACCTTATTCTTCCAGTTCGGCGATGTAAGAAATGTCATGCTTGAAGATGAACAGGTTCGGCGCATCCGGCTCACGGGTCAGGCGCACGAACGCCTGGTCCCAGTATTCAATGAATCCCTCCACCTCTTCGCCGGACTTCAGCTTGACGCGCACTCTCGATTTTGCGCTTGCCAGTTTCCGGAGGTAACGGGCTTCTTCAAAAGTCTGCGCCGGCGCTTTGGATTTGGCCACTCCGCGTGCCTCCCCGCTGCCCTTCATGGTAACGCATCGGCGAAATAGCCGGTCCGGGCTGAGACCGTGTAGCCGGGGCGCTTCACCGCGACGCGCACTCGATGAAATCTCTCTTTCGAGGGCGGCACGTTTTTCGGGTAATAGCCGATCAGATACTGCGTCCGCAGGTCGCGCAGGATCTCCGCAAACGCCTCGTCCAGAGCCTTTGGGGCGGACGGATAAAACATCTTTCCGCCCGTCCCGGAACAGAACTGGATCAGTGCGTTTTCGCCGCGCAGGTTGCGCCCGGCTTCGCCTTTCACGGGAACCAGCAGCAGCGCATACATCACCGCATCGGCGGCGTGCAGCGCCTCCAGCGCCTCGTGGAACGTCGTCCGGCTGATGGTGTCCGCGCCGTCGCTCACGACCACGGCGACCCGCCGCCCGCCTCTCCGATCCAGATCCCGCGCCGCAAGATAGATCGCGTCGTACATCGCCGTGGCGCCTTCGCTGCGCAGCCTCCGCAGCGCCGTCTCCAGCCGGTCCAGGCGCCGAGTGAAGTCCGCCTGCAGGACAACCTCGTAGTTGAACGAGTAGAGCGCCGCGGCATCGTCCGCATTGCCCTCCCGCACCACCGCCTGAAAGAACCGCCTCAGAGCCGTCAGCTCGTAAGCGCGCTGCCGTTGCGTCGAACGGCTTCTGTCGATCAGGACCGCCACCGACAGCGGCTGCGCCGATTGCCTCTCGAAGACCGCGATCTCCTGCTCGACGTCGTTATCCGTCACAAGGAAATCTTCGCGCCCGAGGTTGCCCGCCAGCGCCCCCTGCGCGTCGCGCACGGTCGCCAGAATCCGCACCAGCCGGACATCGACGCGGAACACCGGCTCCTGCGCCGCTCCAGCCAGCGCAGCCATCACCTGCCGGCGATCGACGAGTCCCATTCGCCCTCCACCCACACAGCCCCGTCCTCGAAGTGCTCTTTTTTCCAGATGGGCACTTCCTTTTTCAGCCGGTTGATCGCCTCCAGAGCGGCGTCGAACGCCGCCTGCCGGTGCGGGGACGCCACCACAATCACGACGCTCGCTTGCCCGATGTCCAGCCTGCCCAGCCGGTGAACAATGCTGATTCTGGACACGCCGTGCCGCGCCGCGACGCCGCGCCCCAGCTCAGCCATCACCCGGATGGCCATCGGCTGGTAACACTCGTATTCCAGAAACTGCGTCCGCCGCCCGCCGCTGTTGTTCCGGACGATTCCTTCGAACACCACCAACGCGCCGTCCTGCGGCTGCGCCGTGCGCCGTTTCAACCATTCTGTGTCGATGCGCTCGGGCGTCAGCGCAAAGAAATGGCCCTCGGAATCTTCCTCCGCCTCCAGCCACGGTCCCCCGCCGCCGCTGACAGGCGGGAGAAACGCCACCTCGTCCCCCTCTTTCAGGACGTCCGTTTTCAGGGCATATTTCTGGTTGACAGCCACGACGGTCGAGCGGCGGTGGCGCGAGAGCTCCGTCCACCGCGCGCACGCCGCATCCAGCGCCGCCTCGACCGAAGCGCCATCAGGCAACTCCAGACGGTCTTCCGCCGTTCCGGCAGCGTCCTTCAGCATCCCGAAAAACAGCACGCGGATCGTCACTCTACGGCCATCCTAGCATCCCCTCTCCGCGTACCATGAAAAGCATGACCAGTCCGCCCGTGGAACGCTCCGAGGTCCGCTTCCGCGTCCGTTACGCGGAGACGGATCAGATGGGCGTCGTCTATCACGCCAACTACCTCGTCTGGATGGAAATGGCGCGCACCGAACTGTGCCGGCTCCGCGGCATCAGCTACCGCGAGATGGAGCAGCGCAGCGGACTGCATCTGGTGGTGGCTGAAGCCTGCTGCCGTTACCTCCAGCCCGCGCGCTACGATGACGAAATCCTCGCCTCGGCGCGGCTCGAGAGCGCCCACCCCCGGATGGTCACGTTCGCCTACGAAATCCGCCGCGCCGCCGACGGCGCGCTGCTGGCGACCGGCCAGACCCGGCACCTGTTTGTCAACAGCGGGAAACCGGTGAAGATTCCGGAAGAATACCGGCCCATTTTCGGACTTTCATGATTTCCAGGCGCGCTATTTTCGCCGGTTTGTCCGCAAGTTTTGCGCCTTCCGGCGCGGCCATCGTTTTGCGTGTCTCCGACGGCAGGATGTTGCGCGTGGAGAATCCCTCGACGGCCCGGAGCACCGCGGCCGCCCCCGGCTCTTCCATCAAGCCCTGGCTGCTGGAGGCCCTCCGCCCCTGGCAGCGCCGCCCCTGCACCGGCCGCTTCCGGCTGGATGGCCGCAACCTGGATTGCGTGCACGTTCCGCTCGACGCCCCGCTGGACGCCGAAACCGCGCTGGCAGTGAGCTGCAATCACTGGTTTGCCGCATCCGCGCTGGCCGCGGGCGCGCGTCCGGTCTTCCGGCGCCTTCTTCAGTGCGGGGCGGAGGCTATGGAGGCGCGCACGCCGGAGGAGCTGCAACTGCAGGCGCTGGGCCTCGAGCGCGTCGCCATCACGCCGGAGAACCTCGCGCGCACATACCGTCTGCTGGTTTTGCAGGGGGATGCCACGGTCCGTACCGGCCTCCGCCGCGCCGTGACGGAAGGAACGGCGAGGGCCGCAGCCATCGAAGGGACCGAAGTCGCCGGCAAGACGGGCACCAGCCGCGACGGTGCGTGGTTCGCCGGATACGCGCCCGCCTCAAGGCCGGCCGTCGTCGCCGTCGTCTTTCAGCCCGCGGCCCGCGGCCCCAGCGGCGCGGCGCCGATCGCCGCGGAACTTTTCTTATGGGCAAAGCGCTCCGGCCATCTGTAGTCCTGCTGGCGCTGGCTTTGCCCGCCGCCCCGCAGACCGTTGCCGTGCGGACTCCCGACGGCATCTCCCGGCTGCCGGTGGAATCCGCAGTTGCGGCCGCCGTGGCCGGCGAAATGGGCGGCGTCTCTCAAGTGGAGGCGCTCAAGGCCATGGCCGTAGCCGCCCGGACTTACATCCGCGTCAATCCGGGCCGCCACCGGAAAGATGGCTTTGATTTCTGCACGACAACGCACTGCCAGCGGCTTGACTTTTCGGGAAAATCCAGCCTGATCGAACTTGCGGTGGAGGAAACGCAAGGCGTCATTCTCTGGCACAGGGGCTCGCCGGCGCTCGTTTTTCACTCCGCGGATTGCGGAGGCAGCACGGCATCCGCCGGCGAAATCTGGCCCGGCCTCGCCCGGCCCTACCTGCCCGCAAAAGAGGATCCCTGGTGCCGCCGCTCCCCCTCGCCTTCGTGGACTGCCCGGATTGCCTGGTCCGAAATCGGGGAAGCGCTCGGTCTTTCCGGCGTGCGGTTTCTCGCCGTGGAGCGCCGCAGCGCCTCCGGGCGCGTGCTGTCGCTGCGCTCGAACCGGGGACCGGTGGACGCGGAGTCCTTTCACCTCGCGGCCGGCCGCATGCTCGGCTGGGACCTGCTGCGGAGCCGCTTGTATGAAGTCGAATCCCTCCCGGCGGCCGCCGTGTTCCGGGGCCGGGGGGCCGGGCATGGGGCCGGTTTGTGTCAGAAAGGGGCCATCGAACTGGCCAAAACCGGAGCTGATTTCAGGGAAATTCTTGCCTTCTATTTCCCTGGCGCCGTGCCCGGACTCACGCCGCAGGGGCTTTCCTGGCGGCGCCACAAGGGAGAATCTGTTGAACTCTGGACGGCGGGCGGCCCACCCGTTCTGTCTCCGCCCGCGGCAGAAACAGCCTGGCGTGAAGCCCGCCGCCGCTCCTCTCTCAACGCTTCGTGCCGTCTGCGCATCCGTGAATATCCAACGGTCGATCTGTTCCGCGACACGACCGGCGCGCGCGGCGACTACGCCGCCGTCACCCGCGGCTGCACGATCCATCTGAATCAGCCGGTCCGCCTTCAGTCGCAGGGCAGGCTCGCTCAGGTCCTGCTGCACGAAATGATGCACGTGCTGATCGGGGCGAATCGCCGTGCGCCGCTGCCCGAGTGGTTCGAAGAAGGCCTCGCCGAATATCTGGCCGGGGGAACCACGCGCGCTTCCGAGCGCGCCCGCGTGGAGGCGCTCGTCCGCCGTCACGGGCTCGTCTCAGTCCTGCAGTTCCTCCAGACCGGACTGCCCCAGTAGCCGTTCGTACACGCCGTACGCCGCCTCCCCGAACTGCACGAAGATCACCTCATTCACGTTTTCCGCGCGCGTTTCCAGGAACTTCCTGACTTCGCCGATGGCTACGCGCGCCGCCTCTTCCGCCGGATAGCCATAGACGCCTGTGCTGATCGCCGGGAAACTGATCGTCCTGCAGCCGCGCTCTTCCGCCATCTCCAGGCAGACGCGGTAGCAGGATGCCAGAGCCTCGGGCTCGCCGTGTCTTCCGTCCCGGTACACCGGACCCACAGCGTGAAACACGTACTTTGCCGGCAGCCTGCCTGCCCCGGTCGCAACCGCCTGCCCCGCCGGCACGCGCCCCACCTGAGGCCGGATTTCATCCAGCTCCCGCATGATCTCGGGCCCGCCCGCGCGGTGGATGGCGCCGTCGACGCCCCCGCCGCCCGCCAGCGCAGAGTTGGCGGCATTGGCGATGGCATCGGCGGCGATCCGCGTGATGTCGCCTTCCACCAGGCGGATCGTTCTTCCATTACCGAGCCGGTACCGCTTCTGCATTCCGCTCCTCCCTCGACAGCAGCCCCAGGCACGCCACGAGCCAGCAGAAGCCGCCCGTCAACAGCGCCCAGGCCAGCAGGAAGCGCACGCCGGCGCTCCAGGCTTGCGCCGCGAGCGTCTCGAAGCGCGGCACCCACGTGACCAGCCGCCACGGCAGCCACACCGATACCGCCGCAAAGAGCGCCACCGCAGCCCAGAGTTCCGCGTGTTGCAACGCAGGCGCCAGCCGCACGCCATGGGGAGCGAACCGGAGTCTGGCCAGATACAGGCCCAGCGCCAGGAACCCGAGCGCGAACAGCGTGTAGCCCGCCAGCAACGCCAGATCCAGCCCAGATTCCAGCGGCGCCCGCAGCCAGAGCGCGATGAACCCGCCCGCGCCCAGCAGCATGCACGCCACGACGAGCCACCAGTTCCATCGCGCCAGCAGCAGGCGCGCGGCTTCCATCCAGATTCTCATGGCAACACCTCCCATGCGGCAGCCTCGCTCCAGGCTTTCACGTTGGGTTCGTACATGGCCTCCACGCGGGCCGGCGCCGCGCGGAATTTCCCTGCGTTGGTGAACCGGAACAGGTACACGGTCTCGTAACCGGCATCCGGAATCCACCAGGGGAACCACGAGGCGCGCTCGTCCCGCAGTTCCCGTCTCCCAATCCACCAGCGCCACCAATCGGGCTTGCCACGCAGACGGATCGCTTCATCGCGAGTCACGGCCTCGGCGCCAGCGGGCAGGGGATCCTCGATGACAAACGCACGGTTCGATCCTGCGCCGCGCACGCTCACGCGCACGGCGACGATGTCTCCCCGCCGCGCCGGTCCGCTCCACGGCTCCAGAGCATGCTCGATCACGCCTCCCGATTCCACCCGCCTCAGGCGATAGTAGCGCCGCTCCACTTCCAGCTTTCCGGCATCGGGCAGCCTTCGCGCCTCGCCGGCTTCCGTCTGACGCCACCGCCACACGACCGAAGCATAGAGCCGCCCCCGCCCTTCCGTCTCCACCCGGATCTCGCTGCGCGCGCCGCTCACCGGAACCACGACCTTGACGGGCTTCGACGCCAGCGCGTCCGAGGCCGTGAACCTTTGCGTGAGAACCTCGCGCCCTCCCGCCATCACGCGCACCGTCAGATCCGGCTTCAGTTCGCCCGAGCGCTCCAGCAGCGGTATCAATCCATAAATCACGAACGCCGTGCGCTTGGTCGAGCCCCAGTAGTATCCCCGGTCCCGGTGATTCAGCAGCCACTGCGCCGCGCGCTCCGCCATGCCGCTTTCCGGCCGCTCGATGGCCAGGAACCGCGCTGCCATGGCCGTCGCTTCGAACGTATGCTCGCCCTCCTGGAGGAACATCAGATCGCGCCCGCTCGGCCAGAACATTTCCTCCCCTTCCTGTTTCGCCATGGCGGCGAGCCGGTCCGCTGCTTCCCGCCGCCGCCCGTCGTTGATCGCCTGAAACGCCAGCCCCAGCGACGCCCAGCCGAACCCGGTCAGCTCCCCGCGCCTGCGCCACACGGCGTTGATCACCGGCGGCTCCAGACTTCCGTTCCGCGCCAGCGCCAGGAGCGCATAGGCCAGCAGGTCCGCTTCAGCCTTTGCGCCGTCCGACAGCTGCTGGGAGAGATAGTGCGCCGCCCCCGACCTGGCATCGGTGCGCACATCGAAGCCGTTGGCTTCTGCGTGGCCCATTCCGAGCAGGATGTAAGAAGTCAGGAACAGCGAGCTCTCGTCCTCGCGCCACCAGCCCCAGCCGCCATCCGTGTTCTGCTGGCCGTAGAGCTTCTCGAGTCCGGCTCTGACGTTGCGTTCCAGGGTCTTGCGGTCCACCGCCGTCCCGGGATTCAGCTTGCGCAGCGCCTCCGCCACCACCAGATTGGGCAGCAGGCTTGACATCAGCTGCTCCGAGCATCCGTAGGGATACTCAAGCAGATACTCCAGAGCGCCCAGCAGCGCACCGCCGAGAGACGGCGACAGCCGCACCTCCGCGGCTCTGCCCGAAGAATCTCCAGCGGGCGGGAACTCGTACACCAGGGTCCGCGAGGAAGCCCCGTCCAGCCGCGCCTGCGCCGCAGCCTCCATCGGGATGCCGTACGGATGCACCGGAACCGTGATCTCCAGGGCATCGCCCTTGCCCTGCCCCGCCGCCTTCGCCGTCAACACGGCTTTGCCAGCCTGCTGCGCCTTCAGGCGGTAGTCGGACTTGCCTTCGCTTTGCGGAGCCAGCTCGAGTTCCATCTCCTGTCCCTCGAGCACCTCCAGGCCTTGCGCCTGCAATCCGACCCGGACACGCAGCGGCCTGTCCGTGTAATTCCGCGCCAGCACCGGCACCACGGCCTCGTCTCCCTCCGTGAAGAACCGCGGCGCCGCCAGCGAGACCACGACGTCTTTTCGCACCAGCACCCGCTCGACCGCCCCGCCCACTTTCGTGTCCTCGGTCACTCCGCGCGCCGTCGCCCGCCAGGTGGTCAGCGAGTCGGGGAACTCGAAGCGCACTTCCGCGCGTCCCTGAGCATCCGTCTCCAGATCCGCTACCCAGAAGGCCGTATCCGGGAAGTTCTTCCGCACCCGGGGCATCTCCAGCCCTTCACGTTTCAGTTGCGCAGCGAACCGGCGGCGGCCTGCCCGGGCGAGTTCGATGCGCCGCGTGCCGGAGGCGCCCCAGAACGAGAAGGACTGGCTCGTCTCCGTCTCCACGCGGCTCCAGCGGTACCCGTAGAAGACCTTCAGCAGGTCCGGCTGAGACTCGCGCCGGATGGCGTAGATCGCCTCGTCTACGACCCCAAGCGCGAATTCCGCCCGCAGGGGATTCCCTGCGCGGTCCTTCGCCGTCAACCGGAAAGAAGCCGGCTCCCCCGGCTGGAATTCCTTCTTCGACGGCTCCAGAGAGACAAAAATCTGCTTCTCCACGGGCGGCACTGTCAGGGTTTTTGAACCCTCGTAGTGCCGGTCTTTGTACAGAAAAACCGCACTGATGAAAACGTTCGGAGAAAACTCTCCCTTCACAGGAATTTCGACAGTGCCGGCGCCGCCTTCAATGGTGACGAATTTCGACCAGTGGAGTACCGCGCCCTCCGCCGCCAGCCAGATCCGGGCCTGCGGCACGCCCGTGATGATCGTCACCCGCGCCGTCTCGCCCGGCGCGTAGGACTTCCTGTCGAGCGCCAGACGGACGCGCTCCGGCGGCTTCCAACCGCTGTCCTCGCCGGCGATCCACATCCAGTTCTCTTCCCGTAATTCGCTGCCGGCGCCCCGCGCGGTCGTACGCAGGATCCATGCGCCGCTCGAAGGAAGCGAAAACTCCACGATGGCCTCGCCGTCAGCGCCCGTCACGGCAGTGCGGGTTTCGACGGGGCTGCCCTGGGCAGTCCCTTTGGTCTCGCGGTAGGCCTCCACGCGGACCGTGACAGCCGGCACCGGCTGCTGGTCGAAATCGAAAGCGTTGACCCGCCATTTCACGGTCTCGCCTTTGCGGTAGACCCATTTGTCAGGGCGCGCCGTGATCAGAAACGGCGCACGCGTCCCCAGAAAAGACCCTGCTCCTTCGATCTTCCTCCCTCCCTCGTCTTTCACGCGCGCCACGATCCGGTACCGGTAATCGTGCTGTCCGCGCTCCAGCGGGACGGTGATCCCAAGCCTCCCTTCGGCGTCCAGCCTGCCTTCGCCCGAGGAAACCTCTTCGCCCCCGAACATTTCTTCCGCATCCGCGTCGGCTTCCATCTCTTCCCAGTCCCACCAGGGCGGATACCAGCGGTACCGGTGCAGACTCCATTCCACTTCCGCCCCTGCCACCGGCTCGCCGTAGTAGTAACGGGCCTCGATCCGTGCCTCCATCCGGCTCCCCTGCAGGGCGCGCGCCGCGGCGGGATAGACTCGCACCTCGTACTCCGGCTTCCGGTATTCTTCCACCTCGAATCCGCCAAAAACGCCGCTCTCTTTTCCTTCCGGCTTCACTGAAATTCCGTAATAGCCCAGTGGCGCGTCTTCGGCCAGGTCCAGCTCCCCGCTGGCCGTGCCGTATTTCGTCAGGGAGACCGTTTTCTGATAAATCGGGTTCCCCTCCCCGTCGTCCACCACAATCCGCGCCTTCCGCGCCTCGGGCGTGCGGTACTCCCCGTCGAAGGACTCGCGGACAATCGCCCGGAAACGGACTTTCTGGCCGGGACGATAGACAGGCCGGTCCGTGTGAACCACCCCTTCCACTCCGCCCCACCGGGGCGCCACGGCGTGGGCGGGCACTTTGGCCGGCGTGAGGACGCCGCCGCAGTCAGCCAGCAGAAGGAGTTCGTCCTCCCACGAGGCCTGCAGCTCGAATTCGGCCGCCCCCTCCGCGTTCGTCGTCCGCTTTCCAAAACTCAGGTTCCGCCCGGCGTCCAGCAGTTCCAGCGCGCACCCGCCCCGCGGTTCGCCGCTCAGGCGGTCGACCACCCGCGCCGCCGCGCGCCCGGGCCAGGCCTTCACGATGACGCCCAGGGGCGTCGCCACAAGCACCGTGTAAGCCTGCCGGACCTGATCGGTGGCTTCCAGCACGTAGACGCCAGGTTCCGGCAGCAGCACATGGATGCGGCCCGCATCCAGGCGGCCCGTGTCCCGGACCGGCTGGGTCCAGCGCTTCACGAGGAGATCCGGATTCAGCAGCGGCGCGGCGGCATAGGAGGGCCCTCTCTCGGACGGAGCGGGCGGCTTCTTCTCATCCTTCTGCATCCACGCGCGGATGCGGGCGCGGTTTTCCTCCGAAAACTGCATGCGCGCCAGATCCCTGAGCCGGGCCCATTGCCGCCGCTTCCAGGCGTCGAACCGCTCGATGGGCGTCCGCGCGCTGAACAGCCGCCCCCGCCTCGGACCCGTCGAGGACACGTTGCCGAGCTTGACGAAAAAAGCCCGCGGATCCCTCAGCCGGTACAGCCGGAATTCCAGCTGGGCGACACCCTGCGCCTGAACGTTGACCTGCACCGTCCTGCCCGGCAGCACCGTGTCGCTCGACGAGAGCGAGAAATACGGCCGGCTCTCTTCCAGCTGCGCGGGCGCGGCAAAGGCGAACGCCAACAATCCTGCCACGAGAACTTTCGCGCGCATCCTGCCTTCATGCCTCCATCAACAGATTCCAGCGGAAGACACCCAGAAAATGTGCGTTGCCGGATACGGGACGCCAGCGCGGCTCGGGATGCGCCAGCAATTCCTTCAGCGAAGGCCGCCGCACCTCGCCCGGCCATTTTCCCTCAGGCCCGGTATGATACACGACGTATTTTTCCGGCGACGTTTCGAAACGGCTCTCTCCCAGAAAGGCCATGGCGTGCCACGATTCCCCGCCGGCGCCGCGGAAAAACAGAAGATCCGCCGGATGCGCGTCTTCGACGCGCCCGCTGATCCTCCGCGTGTTGAACCGCATCAGATGCCGGGCGTCGGCGAAGTGGCGGGCTTCATTTCCGACCCGGAACAGCGGCGGCGCCTTCAGCCCCGGCTCCGGGTAAGGCGGCAGCCACTCATAGCCCCACTGACGCGCCCATTCCGCCGTATGCGGCCGCAGCGCTTCCCGGTAGGCGAATCGCAGCAGCGAGGAGCAGTCTTTGATCTCGGCCGGCAGGCGCTTCATGAAATACGCCGACTCGGCCAGCCAGCAGAACCACAGCCGGAACGCCCCGCCTCCTCCCGGAGCGGCTGCGCCCGGCTTGGGAAACACGCCCGCTGCAACTGCCGCGATAAGGCCTCTCCGCGTCATCCGGTTTCCTCATGATACTGGCACTTGCGGACACGGAAAAGCCTCGGCGGCAAACTACGCCAGCCGGGAGGAGCCACCGCAAAAGACTGCTGCGATTCCACTGCCCGGAGCGCGCAGCCAGCTGCGGAAAAACGGCAGGCGCGCGGCGGCCAGCCCTGCCTTTACGCCGTCCTGACGGGCTCGTGCTTCTTTACCCAGTCCGGGTCGAATTCCACGCCGAAGCCTGGTCCGGTGGGAACCTTGATTCTGCCCTGAACGACTTTGAGCGGAGAGGTCCTGCACTCGAAGCGGACATGCGTCTGGTAGCCCTTGAACTCGTGATGCTCGCCGGCGTTGGGCGCCGCCGACACGAGATGGATGTTGTAGAGATAGCCGAGACCGCCGCCTGACATGTGCGGGATGAATTGCTTGCCGAACGCCGCCGCCATCCGCGCCACTTTCATCGACCGGATCATGCCGCCGAAATAATAGTTGTCCGGCTGCACGATATCCAGTCCTTCATGCGCCAGCAGCCACCGGAACCCGTAAAAGCTGTAGTCCTGCTCTCCATTGGAAACCGGAATCGCCAGAGCGTCGGCCACCTGTTTGATCTCCTCCAGATGATCGAACATCACCGGCTCCTCGAAGTAGCGGTATTTGTACTGTTCCAGCAGCCGCCCCACGCGGATCGCTTCCGGGACGGTGTAGAAGCCGTTGGCGTCGGCGTACAGCGCCATGCCGTCCCCGAAGGTCTCGCGCACCAGCGGGATGATCTTTTCCGTTCTGCCCGGCGGCGCAGAGGCATGCATGTCGGTGGTCATGAACATCAATCCGCCGACCTTGATTTTCAGCGCCTTCGCGTCGTACTTCGCCACTTCATTCCGGATCAGTTCCAGGGATTCCTCGACCGGCTTCTCCCTCCATTCGGTCGCGACATACACGCCGACTTCGGGATGATGAATCTCTCCGATCAGCTCCCCCACAGGCTTGCCGGCGATCCTGCCCAGCATGTCGAGAATGGCGAATTCCGCCGTGGCCAACGGAATGCCCAGCGAGATTCCGCTGAAACGGAAATTAAAGTCGTAGACGAAGATCCGATCCAGAATCAGGTCCAGATCGCGCGCGTCTTTGCCCATCAGGAATGGCTGAATTCTCCTCAGGAAGATCGGGTACAGGTTGCGCATCTCGGCGTGCGCGACCGACATCCCTTCTGCGCCGCTGCGGGAGCGCACGCGGCAGAGGAAGCTGTTGTTGAAGCGCAGAAGCTCGATGGAGTCGATGATCTCTGCCGAGGAGAAGAGCTGTTTCTTCAGGACGGGCTGCTTCAGGATCGAGTCCAGCCGCGCATACCGTTCCTGCAGCCGCGCTGTCGGCAGCCGCGGCTGTCCCCGCAGTCCAGCTCCCGCGCCCAGCAGGCTGGACAACATCAGGCGCCTGTGGATCTTCATACGGCCAGCTCCTGTCCCTGCATTGCGGCGCGGCATCCATTCCCGGGCGCCCGCCGCGGGGAGGCACTCAGCCTATCACGACGCGCCGGCGTGCAGCCCCGGACAAGCCGGAGAAGAGGCGGCCAGAACGGCAAGACGAGCCCTGCGGCCGTCAGGCGGCCGCAGGGCCAACGAACCCTGCCGTGGCAGACAGGTGGCAGCCGGCGCGATTACCGGAACAGCAGCGGAGCGAACTCTCTGAAACACCGCCGCCACGTCAGCCATTCATGCGCGGTGCGCGGCGAGACGTAGTACACATTCCGGATGCCTGATTTGGTCAGCAGATCGCTGAACTCCTTCGTCCGCGGACCTTCCTCCGAGCCGATGCCGAGGAACAGCACCTTCACCTGTTTGTTGAACTTCTCCGGGTCGGCGAACACGCCGTTGTGGGCCGTCTTCACGTCGAAGCCCGGACGCCAGCCGGTGCTGCCGCTGAAGCCGCCGATGTAGGCGAATTTGTCGAGGTTCGCGAGCGTCGTCATGAACGTCTGCATTCCGCCCATCGACAGCCCCGCCATGGCGCGGTTTTCTCTTCCCGGCAGAACCCGGTACGCGCTCTCGATCGAAGGGATCAGATCTTTGATCATCATCTCGGTGAAGGTCGCTCCGGTGAAAGACGCCAGACCGCCGCGCGCCGGGGCGCCGGCAGCCGGTTTCGCCTCGGCGGGGCTCGGCGGCGCCGGTTGCGGCCATAGCCAGCGCGCGTTGAAGATCGATCCGTCCTCGCCGGGCTTCGCTGCATTCAGGTTGTCCATGACGATGATCATCGGCCGGGCTTTTTTCTCTGCAAGCAGGTTGTCCAGGATGATGTCCACGCGGCCCTGCTTGTGCCAGCCCTCTTCGTTCTCTCCCCAGCCATGCATCAGATAAAGCACGGGATAGCGCCCTTTTGGGTTCCTTTCGTAATCCGGCGGCGTGTAGACGTAGGCGCGCCGCCACTTCTGCGTGACGGTGGAGAAATACCAGTGCTGGCGGACGTTGCCCCGCGGCACGTTCTTCTGCTGGTAAAAGTCCTCGTCCGGCGCCGGGATTTCAAAGGCGCTGTTGTCGAACCCGGAGCCGAAAAACGTCCGCGTCGCCGGATCAGCCACGATCGAGCCGTCGATCTGCAGGGTGTAGTAGTGAAAGCCTTCGGCCTGCGGCGGCGAGGTGGCATACCACCATCCGTCCGCGGCTTTGGACATCTCCACGCCTTTGCCAATCCGCACCGTGACCTTCTGCGCCTCCGGCGCCCAGACGCGGAACGTGACCCGGCCATCGGCGTGAATGCACGGGTAGGCCGCGCCAGGGATGTTGTACTCGTTCGGTTTGCAATCCGCTGGCGGCTGCGCCCACACGGCGCCCGCCAGCCACAAGCCACAAAGCGGGAAAAACAGCTTCTGCTTCATGAACACTCCCTCGTTTGACTCGGTCGAACCACGGCCCGGCCGGCTCCGGGCGCTCTCCACTCAGCCGCCCCGGCGCCGGCTGTCCAAATCGCGCGACAGGGCTGGCGGGCCGCGGCCTGCGGCGGCTGCCGGACGCCGGGGTCCGCCAGCGGAACTCGTGAATGCGGATGCATCTCCACAGTCCGCGGGTATTCTATCACTGAGGGATTCAAATGTCGTAAGCGCTCTCAGCAGCCCCTGCACGGCTGAGGCATTCTGAGAAGTGAATGAGTTCGACGCAACCACCCGAGTTCCTGTTCGTCTACGGCACGCTGAAGCGCGGCATTTCCAACCCGTGGTCGCGCCGCCTGTGGGCCCAGGCGCGTTTTGCGGGCTGCGGCACGCTGCCCGGAAAGCTGTATGACCTCGGCCCGTATCCGGCGTTCGTGGAGGACGCCGGCGCGGCGGCGGAAGTCCACGGCGAGGTGGCCGAGCTGGACGATCCGGCGCTTCTCGAGCAGCTCGACCGCTACGAAGGCTCGCAGTACGAGCGGGTGCTGCGCGACGTGCGCATGGAGGACGGTTCTTCGCGCCCGGCTTGGGTCTACGTGTTCCGCCGCGCGCCCTTGCGCGCGCGGCTGATCCCCGAAGGCCGCTGGCCGCTAGAATGAAACGCATGTTGCGTTTCCTGCTGCTGGGCCTTCTGCTGCTGCCGCTCGGCGCGCAGAAGAAGACATGGACGGATGAAGAAGTGATGGCCGTGCACCGCTCGGCGTTGCTGATCGACGGCCACAACGACGTCACCAGCCGGACGGTGCGCGGCTGGGACATCGGTTCGGAGAAAGACGCGCGGCACACAAGTATCGCGAAGCTCCGCGCCGGCGGCGTGGCGGCGCAGTTTTTCGCGGCCTACGTCAGCGCCGGTCTCATCGAATCCGGCGGTTCGGCGCGCCGCGCGCTCGAGATGATCGATACGATCCGCTACGATATCGTGGCGCGTCATCCCGATCACTTCGTGCTCGCGACAACGGCCGACGGAATCGAAGCCGCGCGCAGGTCAGGCCGCATCGCGGCGCTCATCGGCATCGAGGGCGGCCACGCCATCGAGAACGAGCCGCGCCTGCTGCGCGCCTTCTACGATCTGGGCGCCCGCTACATGACGCTGACGCACACGCGCAATCTGGAGTGGGCGGGATCTTCGGCTGAAAAGGACAACCGGGGGCTCAGCGAGCTCGGCCGCCGCATCATCGCCGAAATGAACCGCCTCGGCATGATGGTGGACGTCGCTCACGTCTCCGACAGGACCTTCTGGGACGTGATCGGAGCCAGCCGCGCGCCCGTGTTCAGCTCGCACTCCTCGGCGCGCGCCCTGTCCAACATCCCGCGCAACATGAGCGACGACATGATCCGCGCCGTGGCGAAAAAGGGGGGCCTCGTGATGATCAACCTGGGCTGCGAATTCATCAGCCAGCGGTCGGCCGACACGTCGCCGTGGATCAACCCGTCTCTGCCGAAAAACGCCCGCTGCGCACAGGCCACGCTGGATGAAGTGGCGGCTCATTTCGAACATATCCGGGACATCGCCGGCGTGGATTTCATCGGGCTGGGCAGCGACTTTGACGGCGTCTCCTGCACGCCCGCCGGCCTTGAGGATGTCTCGAAGTGGCCGAATCTCACGCGGCGCCTGCTGGAGAAAGGGTTTACTCCCGAAGAGATCCGCAAAATCTACGGCGGGAATTTTCTCCGGTTCATGCGCGCCGTCGAGCAGACCGCGCAGGAATTGAGCCGCACCGCACCGGCTGGCGCGTCCGCGGCCCGCTGAACGGCCGCATCAGCGGAATTCGAGCCACACCAGTTCGCCCGCCACCGGTTCCGGCTTCGGCTTGGGCGGCGCGGGGCGCGGGGCGGACTTTTTCGCCGGCGCCTTCTTTCCCGCTTTCGCGGCAGGCTGTCTGGGCGCAGGTGCAGGAGGCGGAGGCGGCTCTTCAGCGGGCTGCGGCTGCGGCGGCGCTGCAACGTAGCCGGCCGCAACCGGCGGCGCCGGCTTCTGTTCGCCGCAGATGAATTCACGGCGTCCTTCAGACTTGCCGCGAAGCATGACGAGGTTCGGCCTGCTGGTTTCGAGCAGCACGGTGACAGCCTGCGCCGTGGCCGTCCGCGGCTTCACCTCGATGCGGAACAGCAGCCGGGCATCCTCGCAACGGATCTCCACCAGCCGCCCCTCGGCGCGTGCGTCGCCTTCGCGCGGCTGCCATCCTGCCGGAGTCTGCACGGGCGGCGCCGGCTTGGGCGCCTGCGCCGGGCGGGTCTCGACCTCGCGCATCAGCGCGCGCGCCATCTCGCTCTGCTCGGGCGTGACGGCCGACAGGAGCGCTTTCGAAGCGGCCTCCCGCGCGCGCTGCCTGTCGCCGAGCTGGAGCAGCGCCCGCCCCCACGCCTCCCACGCCACGCTGCGCTGCGGATCGAGCGAGGCCGCTTTCTCCAGGCAGGGCGCTGCATCCGCGGCGCGGCCTTTGGTCAGCAGCCAGTTGCCGAGCACGAGCCAGGCTTCGCTGAATCCCGGCTCCGCGGCCACGGCCTGCCGCAGGGATTGCTCGATCAGCGCATCGGGGCCTTTCATGTCCCGCAGCAGCATGGCGTATTCGAACTGCGTCCTCGCCCCCGCGCCGCCCAGCGCGATGGCCCGCTCCAGGTGTCCGCGCGCGCGTTCAAAGTCGCTGCTGCGGAGGGCGAGAGAGCCCAGCAGCGTTTCTGCCGCCGCGCTGGACGGGTGCTGGCGGGCCGTTTCCCGGCCCAGACGTTCGGCGTCGCGATCCCTGCCGGCGTCGAGCAACGCTTCCACGCGCATCACATCCGGCACCGGCGGCGGCAACGGTTCCCTCGAGATGGCCGCGGCGGCTGCGCCCGGTCCTGCCGCGCGCACATCGGGAGCGGCGTCGTCCGGCAGCCGCTCGGCGAGCAGCCGGGCGCGCTCCAGGGCTTGGGAAATGGTGGTCCCGTAGACTTCCCGGAACGCCGCGTCCTGACTCAGTCCTCCAGCGAGTTTCGAAAGGAATCCGCCTGTCTTCGCCGCCCCGCCTTCGAGCATCATCCAGCGCACCAGAGCCCAGCTTTGCGCATAGAACACGGTGATCGTCCGCCTGTCCAGGCCGGCGTCATCCGCGGGGCGCAGCGCCGACAGGCGGGCCGCATCCATCCATGCCTCGTTCTTCAGCCAGTGTTGATGGGACGAAGGCGCCTTGCCCAGGCGCACGCTGCCGCCGGAGATCTCCATTGTGGAGTAATAATCCGCAAGCCCTTCCTCCAGCCATGGCGGCGGCGAAGGCAGCGCATGGCGCAGCATCAGGTGCACGAGCTCGTGCCTCAGCGCGCGGAGGGTGTCGCCGCCCGAGTCCGGCGCCAGGATCCAGTGTCTCTCCGCACCAGAAAGAAACAGCCCGCGGTGCGACTCGCCCCGCCGGAAGGGCGCGAAGTCCCGCGCCGAGCGGAACAGCATCACCCGGACGGGGCGTTGAGGGCTGGCGGGGATTCCGGCCAACTCCGGCGCCGCCTGCCGCAGCACGGAGTATGATTCCATCAGGCGCCGGAGCGTTTCCTCGCCGCGCCGCTCGCCCGCGTCCGTGCAGAGCTCCCACTCGCCGGACTGAAAGCGGTACCATGTGGGAGGAGCGGCGGCGAGAGGCATGATTCCGGCCAGGGCCCATGCCTGCAACAGCATGCGCTGGACTCTCTGTATCGCTATGAACCGCATAGAAAGTTTGAATTGGACGCCCAGCCGCCCCGTTTTTATCCTACAATTACTGTGGCCTCGATACCTCTGATGGAGTCCTTACCCAGCGAAGTTTCTCTTCTGCACCGCATCAGCAGCATCGTCAGCTCGAACCGGTCGGTCGACGAGATGCTGGGCGAGATCATTGGCATGACGGTGCAGGTCACCGGTTGCGACGCCTGCCTCGTCTACCTGATCGAACCCTCCACGGGCGAAGTCGTGCTGCGCGCCTCGCAGGTGCCGCACGCTTCCGAGATCGGCAATCTCACCCTGGCCGCCGGCCAGGGCCTCACCGGCTGGGTCATCCAGCACAAGAGCGTGGTCGCCCTGCCGGAGAAGGCCTACCAGGACCAGCGCTTCCTCCGCCTGCCCGGCCTGATCGAGGACACGTACGAAGCTTTCTGTTCCGTCCCCCTGGTTTCCAGCGGAGACGTCATCGGCGTCATCAACGTCCATCACCGCGAGCGGCATGACTACACGGCCCAGGAGATCGCCCTGCTGACGTTCGTCGGCGAGCAGATGGGCGGCGCGCTCGCCCGCGCCCGTCTGGAGGAAGAAAACACGCGCCTGGCCGCCGAGGCCGAGGAAATGCGTCGCCAGCTCGAGACGCGCAAGCTTGTCGAGCGCGCCAAGGGCATCCTCCAGTACAAGTTCCACCTCACCGAGGAGGAGGCCTATCTGCGGCTGCGGAACGAGAGCCGCCGCCTGCGCCGTCCCATGCGCGACCTGGCCGAGGCCATCATCCTCACGGAGGAACTCTCGCGCAAGGCCGCCGAGCCCGGCGCCCACTCGACGGAAGCCGAAGGCGACTGAGGCGCGGCTGTTACACTCGAAGTTTGCGTCCCTTCGTTCCTCTGTTCCGCAACGCCCATCTGGCCACGCTGGCAGGCAATTTCTGGCCGCGCCCGCTCGAGGAAGCCCGTTTCCCGACGCGGCTGACCCTGTACCAGACCGCGCCGGACGTCTGCATCGCGGTCGAGGAGAACCGGCCGCCGGGCGAGGCGCGCGGCGAGGTGCTGCTCCTGCACGGTCTGGAGGGCTCGAGCCGCAGCGGATATCTGATCTCCCTGGCGCAGCGGCTGCTGGAAGCGGGCTTCGCCGTCCACCGCATGAACCTGCGCGGCTGCGGGTTCAGCGAGCCGCATTCGCCCACGCTCTACCATTCCGGACTGACGCAGGACGCCCGATCGATCCTCGAACAGTGGCGCGCCGAAGGGCGCGGTCCGCGCTTCCTCGGGGGCTTCTCGCTGGGCGGCAACGTCGTGCTCAAGCTGGCGGGCGAGATGGGAGAAAGCGCGGCGGAACTCGTCGAGGGCGTCTGCGCTGTCTCCACCCCGATCGACCTGCACGCCTGCGTGCGCCGGATCAGCGCGCCGTCCAACTGGATCTACCACCAGAAATTCATCCGCAGCCTCCGCCGCCGGTATGCGAGGCGGCACGCGATGGATCCGGAGCGGTTCCCGGATCGAGGCATCCGCCGCATCCGCACGATCTTCGAGTTCGACGACCGCATCACGGCGCCCTTTTTCGGTTTCGGCGACGCGCCCAACTACTATGCCACGCAGTCCTCGCTGCGGTTCCTTCCGGGCATCCGCGTCCCGGCGCTGCTCGTGCAGGCTGAGGACGACCCGATGATTCCGTTCGGGCTGTACGGGCGCGAAGAGGTCCGGTCCAACCCCTGGCTGCGTCTGCTGGCTGTTCCTTACGGAGGGCATCTCGGGTTCCTCGCGCGCGGTCCGCGCCGCTTCTGGCTGGACGAGGTTTTGTGCGGCTGGCTGGAGCAGTTGGGGAACAAAGTGCCTCCCGCCAGCGTATCCACACAGGGATGACGCATTTCGTCCAGGTGCAGGAGGCGTTCCGGATCGCCCTGGCCAACCTGCGGTCGGCCAAGCTGCGCAGCGCACTGACCCTGCTCGGCATCATCCTCTCGACAGCCACGCTGATCGCCGTGATGGCGGTGATCCACGGCATGGACGTCTATGTGGCCGAAAAGATCGCCGACCTTGGCGCCAATGGCTTCACCGTGGTGCGTTTCGCTTTCATCGGCGATTGGGATCCGAAAAAATTCCTCGAGCTGCTCCGCAAAAATCCCGAGCTTCGCACGGACGAGTACGAGTTCATCCGGCAGCGGGCGACGCTGCTGAGCGAAATCGGCATGTCCGGCTCCACGCGCGGCGACGTCAGCGCAAAGAACGAACGCCTCGAGGACGTCCGCATTCAGGGGGCGACCGCGAACATCAACCTGATCTCGGGGATCCAGACGGAGACCGGGCGCTACATCAGTGAAGGCGACGTGCATGGCCGCCGCATGGTGGCCTTCATCGGAGCCGATCTGCGCGACAAGTTCTTCACCGGCGTCGACCCGATCGGCAAGACCATTCAGATCAACGGCAAGCCGTACGAGGTGATCGGCGTCGCCAAACGGCTCGGGAGCGTCTTCGGCCAGTCGCAGGACAACTTCGTCACCATTCCGCTGTTTACGTTTTTCAAGGAGTTCGGCTCGCGGCGGTGGCTCAGCTTCAACTGCCTGGCGGTGGACCGCGCGCGGTTCCAGGATGCGATGGACGAAGTGCGCACGCTGTTGCGGGCGTACCGCCGGCTGCCGCCGCAACGCGAGGACAACTTCATGATTTTCACCTCCGACACCATCATGGGCGCGTGGGACCGGCTGACGGGCGCGATTGCAGCCACGGCGATGGCCGTGGTGAGCGTCTTCATGGTGGTCGGCGGGGTGGTGATCATGAACATCATGCTCGCCGTTGTCACCGAACGGACGCACGAAATCGGCATCCGGAAGTCGCTCGGCGCGCGGCGCAGCGACATTCTCTGGCAGTTTCTGATTGAATCGGCGGTGCTCGCGAGCGCGGGCGGCCTGATCGGCGTGCTCATCGCCTGGGGCGCGGCCATTGCCGTGCGCAATCTGACGCCGATCCCCATGGCGCTGCCCGTCTATTCGGTCGTGCTTGGCGTTGGGCTGTCGGCGGCGGTCGGGCTGTTTTTCGGCATCTATCCGGCGCGCCAGGCCGCGCGGCTCGATCCCATCGAGGCTCTCAGGGCGGAGAAATGAAGCGGCGGTCCCACAATCTGATGCTGATCCTGGCCGGCGTAAGACTGGCCCTGAACACCATCCGGCAGCACAAGCTGCGCAGTTTTCTCACCGTGCTCGGCGTGATTATCGGCACGGGCACGATCATCGGCGTCGGCAGCATTCTGACGGGGTTCGACGGCGCCGTCACGGGCGTGATCCGCAGCCTCGGCACGGAGACGATCATCGCATTCAAGTTCCCCATCGGAGTCCAGTTCGGCCGCCGCTCGCGCGAGGAGCTGCAGCGCAAGCCGCTGACGTACGAAGACGCCATGGCGATCCAGGACCGGTGCCGCTCGGTTGAAGTCGTCAGTCCGTACCTGTTCCCGAACTGGAACGTGATGCACCGCGCCCGGTACAAGAACAACGAGGTGATGCAGATCGACCTCGGCGGCACAGACGAGAAATACGCGCAGGGCGGACAGGCCGAGATGATGGCGGGGCGTTTTTTCACCGATTTCGAGAATCTGCGGCGCGTGCCGGTGGCCGTCATCGGAGAGGACATCTACAAGAGCCTCTTCTCCGGCCTCAACGCCGTCGGCAAGCAGATCCAGGTGGACGGCCACAGCTACGAAGTGATCGGCGTCATGAAACGCCCGGCCAATTCCTTCCCCGGCCAGCAGGACAACCGCGTGCTGCTGCCGTACCACACAATGCGCAAGCTGGAGCCCGGCGCGGTGGAGCACATGCTGATCATCGTAGCCAGGCCGGGCATGCTGGCCCAGGCGATCGAGGAAGTGCGCGGCGTGCTGCGCCAGCAGCGGCGCGTGAAATGGAATGAACCGGACAACTTCGGCCTCAGCACGGCAGACCAGATGGTGGAGCAGTTCCGCCAGGTCACCAGCGTGACGGCTCTGGTCATGGTGGTGCTGTCCTCCATCGGGCTGCTGGTGGGCGGCATCGGCGTGATGAACATCATGCTCGTCTCGGTCACCGAGCGCACCCGCGAGATCGGCGTCCGGAAGGCGGTCGGCGCGCGCAAGTTCGACATCATCGTGCAGTTCCTCACCGAGGCTGTGGTGCTCACCTTCGCCGGAGGACTGCTGGGGATGACGCTCGGCTGGGTGATTTCCAAAGCCGCCCGCTTCGCATTTCCCAGCCTCCCCACAAGCGTCCCGCTGTGGGCTGCGGCGCTCGGGGTCGCCGTGAGCGTGGGCGTGGGCCTGTTCTTCGGACTGTGGCCGGCGACCAAGGCGGCGCGGCTCGATCCCGTCGAGGCGCTGCGCTACGAGTGAAGCGGCGGTGATAAGCTGACGGCCATGTTGCGGCTCTCACTCATGCTGCTGCTGGGGGCAGCGCTGCTGTTCGGACAGGGAAAGGGCGCGGGAAAATCCAGAGCCCGGAGCGGGGACCCGGGCGCCCCCGCCAAACAGGCGGTCACGCATCCGGCCTTCCGCGACGCTGAAATCCGCATCCTGCTGGACTTCTACCGCCCAGGCTCCGGCAACCTGCCGCCGGGCATCGCCCGCAAGGAAGAGTTTCCGCCCGGCATCATGAAGCAGATCGCCCGCGGCAAAGGGCTGCCTCCCGGCCTCGCGAACAGGCTGGAGCCCTTTCCGCCGCCGCTGGCGCGGCAGTTCCCCGCCCCGCCGCCCGGCTACCGCCGGATGATCTGCGGCACGATGGCGCTGCTGCTGGAAGACTCCACCAACCTGGTGGTGGACGCCGTGAGCCTGGTGCAGTAGGCCGCGCCTGGATTCCGGCAACTTTCTGCCTGCCCATGCGTAAGAGAGGCGTGGGCCTGCATTCCGCCGTTCCCGCAGTATTCGTGTTTACGCTCGCGGCCCGTGCGCAGTGCCCGGCGCCGCCCCCGCTGGAAGAGATCCTGTCTCGCCTGGCGGACAGCCAGGAACGCGCCGTCGAGGCGCGCCGGACGATCGTCTACCAGCAGAACGCGCTGGTCCGGCTTTGGCGCGCCAACGGCAGGCTGGCGCGCGAGGAGCGCCGCACCTACCTCGTCACGCCGGCGCCCGCGGGAACGGAGAAGAAGCTCGAGCGTTTCGAGGGGCGATACGAGAACAGGGGACAACTGCTGCCGTACACCTCTCCTGGCTTCACCCGCGGGGATTGCGACCTCGACGGCGCGCTGATCCAGAGCCTGACGGATGAGTGGCTCAACGACCGCAGTTCGCGCGACGGCATCGCGTCCGACCTGTTTCCTCTCACGAGGCGCGAGCAGCAGGGCTACCGATTCACGTTCGAAGGTTGCCAAACCGTGGCGGGCAGGCCCGCGTTCCTGCTCCGTTTCCAGCCGCGCGGGAAAGACGGGGGAGAATCAAAGCCCTGGGCGGGCGAGGTCTTCGTCGATCCCGAAGAGTATCAGCCGCGCGTCGTGTCCACGAAACTCGCCTGGAACGTGCCCGCGGCCGTCCGCATTCTGTTTGGTACGAACATCCGCCAGCTCGGCTTCAGTGTCGCGTTCCAGGAAGTCGGCCAGGGACTCTGGTTCCCGTCCTCATACGGCACGGAGTTCAGCCTCCGCGTCCTGTTCGGCTACAGGCGGAACATCACCCTGAACGTCGTCAACTCGGACTTCCGCAGGACGGACGTGGAGAGCACGGTCAGCTTTCCGGAAGGGATCGTGGAACCCTGAGCCTGCGGACGGCGCGCGGCTCGTTGCGTTTCTCCCCGGATCGATGGTACGATGCGACCACGCACCGTAACGGGTTGTTATGAAAGTGGGTGAGGGCATCAGCGCCTTTTTCCCGGCCTACAACGACGCCCCTTCTCTGCCCGGGCTTCTCCGGCGCGCTTTTTCTGCGCTCGAGCAGGCCTCGGACGATTTCGAGGTGATCGTTGTCAACGATGGCAGCCGGGATGAAACCGCCGCTGTGCTGGAACAGATGCAGCGGGAGCTGGGCCCCCGCCTGCGCGTCGTTACCCACGAAAAGAACCGCGGTTACGGCGGCGCCCTGCGCAGCGGATTCGAGGCGGCGTCGAAAGATCTCGTCTTCTACACCGATGGAGACGGACAGTACGATCCGGCGGAGATCCACCTTCTGCTGGAGCAGTGGACGCCTGAGGTGGGACTCGTGAACGGCTACAAGCGGCTGCGCCAGGATCCGTGGCATCGCATCCTGATCGGCAATGTCTACAACCGGGTGGCGCGGTTCCTTTTCCGCATCCGCATCCGGGACATCGATTGCGATTTCCGCCTCATCCGGCGGCCCCTGGTTGAAAACCTGCACCTTGAGTCGACCTCGGGCACCATCTGCCTGGAACTGGTGCGCAAGATCGAAATGACCGGCTGCGGGGTGGCGGAAGTCGCCGTCAGCCATTATCCGCGCCTGCACGGACGCAGCCAGTTCTTCCGATGGCGGTCGCTGCTGAGCACGGCGCGGCAGTTCGCCAGGCTTTACGTGAAGCTCGTCCTGCGTCCCGCGCTCAGCGCCGCCACCCGCTCCGTCGCTTCGCTTTGGACCCGCCGCGCCTCGCGCAGCTCCGCCGTCTGACTGCCGGCTGACTCACGCTTCTTTCTGCGCCAGCAGGATGGCCGACTGCCCGATCGGGAACCGGCCGCCCCGTCCGATCCGCCGGGCCTCCAGTTCCAGCACCTTGCCCAGCGCGCTTTCCAGCCATTCAGGCCCGAGATGGACGCCGCTGGCCGCCGGCGCGCGCAGCAGCGGCTCCACCAGACGGAATTTCGCCACGGCCACCGGCAGCAGGAGCGAATTGGCGTAAGTCGAATACCGCGGCCGCAGACCCGCGCTCCGCGCCGTGTCCAGCAGGTGCGGCAGCGTGAACCGCTGCTTTTCGTTCACGAACTCCGCATGCCGGCTGCGCAGCCACCGGAACGCCGAGGCGCGCAGAAACAGCCAGCCGCCCGGCCGCAGGCAGCGCTCCGCTTCCCGAAGCGCTTCAGCCTCCTGCCCCGGGTCCAGATGCGCCAGGACATCGAAGATGGTGACCAGATCGAAGCTCCGTCCGCGGAACGGCAGCGCCCGCACATCTCCCCGGACAAAGCCCGCGAGCCCCGCGCGGCGCGCCGCGTAGCGGAGCCCCTCTTCGGCGAAATCCAGACAGGCCACGCGCCAGCCGAACGCGCGCGCCATCCACTCCGCATTCGCGCCCGTGCCGCATCCGGCATCCAGAACGTCGCGGATGCCCGGCGGCAGATGCCGCTCCGCGATCCTGCGGAAGATCTCCCGCATGCCGCGGAACCACCACATCCGTTCTTCCGCCGCGGCGATGTTCTGGAATTCAGCCGGGTTCATGCGGAACTGCTTCCGCAGATGATAATCGATCGGCGCCTGGCCGCGCAGTTGCGCGGATCAGTCCAGCCACAGCGGCCGGATATGGCGCTCGAAAAGGTTGAACGTGACATTGCGCGAAACGGTCTCTTCGCACGCGCGCACCAGGCTGAGGTAACGCTCGCCCATCTTCGCGGCGATCTTGTAGCCCACGTGCAGCAGCTGACGCAGATCCGGATTGAAATCCGGACACGCCGGGTCGTGGCGCAATGCGGCCACGAACCGCTGCGAGTCCCATCCTGCCACATCCAACGCCGCGGGCAGCCGCGACGGGTCGATGTCGATCACTGCCGCGTAAGGCGCGCAGAGCTCTTCCAGGTGCTCCAGCGCTTCGGCGTAAATCTCTTTGGCGAGAGCGAGTCCCTCGCCGCCCGCTTCCGCCAGCCCGATCAGCTCTTCCAGCCACGTCGTGCCCGCCGTTTTCAGATGGACGCCGGCGCCGGTTCTCGCCAGAACCCGCCGGATCACCGGATACAGCGAGAATTTGTCGCTGCCGGAGTGGACGCTCAGCTTCAGATAGGGCGGGAAACCGTACCGCTTCACGGCCAGACGGATGGCCTCGATGTCTGCCTCGAATTCGCGTTCGAACTGCTCCACGTCCCCCTCGTAGTCGACGCCTTTGTTGAACCGCCCGGTGAATTTCGGCGCGATCGTTTCCGGGCCCACGGCTTCATGCGCCAGCGCGGAGAGAATGACGAAGAGCTCGTCCGGCGTCTGCGGCGTGTCGGTCTCATCCATGGAGACCTCGATGACGAAGGCGCTGTGCCCTTTCGTGTTCCTGATCCGCATCATGATCCGGGCTGCTTCCTGCACCGCCGCAAGGTACTTCGAGGCGATGCGCCGGACGCTCCGCCGCGTGAGCCCGAACGCGCCGCCGCAGTCGCCCGCCTCCGAGCAGAACCTGTCCAGGGCTGCTTCGTCCACAGGCTTTCCAATCGAATCGGCGACGTCGATGGTGAAATAATCGCAGGGACCAATGAACGCGTCCACCGTTTCCATCCGGATGTGGTCTGCGTCCACGAAGTACACGCCGTCCCAGCCCAGCGCGGCAACGGCCTCGTCCGCCTCGCGGCGCACATCCGCCGGGTGGCTGCCGACGATGGCATGCTCCCGGGCGCTCTTGTTCCAGACCGGCGTGATTTCCACGCCCGCCTTCTTCGCTTTCAGGCAGGCCTCGAGCTGCGCCCGCCCCTGTTGCGCAAAGCGGTCGCCCATGCCGAGTGAAAACCGTTCCGGGGATTTTGCGAATTCCATGGCCATGTACTAACATATCAGTATCGGGGCTTCCATGGAACCATCCACGCAACCGTTCATGACACTGGACCAGGCGTTCTCCCTGAAGAACGAACTGGCGCTGATCACCGGCGGGGCCACGGGCATCGGCCGCGCCATCGCGCACGCATTCATCGAAGCGGGCGCACGGGTCATCCTCGTGGGAAGGCGCCGCGAGCTGCTCGAGAAAGCCGCCGCGGAACTGGGCCCGCAGGCCGGATGGGCCGTGCACGATGTGGCGGAGACGGCGCACGTTCCCGCTCTCGTCGAGGACGTCCGGGCGCGCTACGGAGACGTCACGATTCTCGTCAACAACGCCGGCCATCACCTGAAGAAGACCATCGAGGAGACCGACGAGGCCGAATTCCGGCACATGTTGGACACGCATGTGACCGGCGCCTACGCGCTCACTCGCGCCTTCATTCCGCCGATGATCGAAAAGCAGCACGGCCACGTGCTCTTCACGGCGTCGATGACGTCGTTCTTCGGGCTGTCGCGCGTGTTCGCCTATTCGACGGCGAAATCGGCGTACCTCGGCATGGTGCGGTCGCTGGCGGTGGATCTGTCGCCGAAAGGCATCCGCGTGAACGCGATCGCGCCGGGCTTCATCGAGACGGAGATTTCGCGCAAGGCGCTGGACTCAGACCCGGCGCGCAAGAACCGCGTGCTGAGCCGCACGCCTCTGGGGCGGCTGGGCTCGACCGAAGACGTCGGCTGGGCCGCCGTGTACCTGTGCTCGCCGGCGGCGCGCTTCGTCAACGGCGTCGTGCTGCCGGTTGATGGCGGCGTGCTCATCGGCTTCTGAGGTCTTCCCAGAACGCGCGCAGATCGCCGGCTGGAGGCGCTTCGAACGCAATCTCTCCGCACGGCAGCTCGAAGGCGATCCGCTCGGCGTGAAGCATCTGCCGCTCCGCACCGAGCGCGGCCCGAAGACGGTCCGTCAGACCGTGGCGGAGAAACTCGAGAAACAGCCTCTCATCCGGCCCGTATAATTTGTCGCCGCACACCGGGTGGCCCAGCGCCGCCGCGTGCACGCGGATCTGATGCAGGCGGCCCGTTTCCGGCTCAATGCGCGCCAGTGTTTTTCCGCCGCGATGCTCAAGGGGAGTGAAGCGGGTCCGCGCGGGATATCCGTCGGGCCTGACTCCCTGCTTCAGAAAAACATGAGAGCCTTCCGCACGGCCGATGGGTAGGTCTGTCAAGATTTCCTGCCTCAGTTCGCCTTCCAGGATCGCCACATAGCTCTTCCGCGCCTGCCCATGCTGCATCGCGCGCTGCATTGCGCTGGCGAGATTCCTCCTCCGCACGAGCACCACCACGCCGCTGGTCTCGCGGTCGAGCCGCGAGGGCATGTGCAGTACGTCCTCTCCGAGCCACTCGCGCGCCGCTCCCACAAGGCTGGACCACGGCCCGTGCTTGGACGGGTGACACACGACCCCGGCGGGCTTGTTCAACACCAGCCAGTCGGCGGTGCACTCGATCGTCCACGCGCGCAACTCCTCTGGCGTGACCAGCCAGCCCCAGTCCGTCTGCGGCACGTCCACCAGTGTGGGGCTCTGCCGCCCCCCGGATCAACCAGCCTGCCGCCGGCGGAAGCCGGTTTTGCCGCCGGAGTGCCGGCGCCGGCATCTCCAGAGATGGACGCCGCACGCGCGAGGATGGCCATTGCCAACGGATCATCCGGTGCGGTACAACATGAGATCACCCATGGTTGAGCCACTGCCGGTCGACACCCAGGCGCAGGACCTCTCGGTCAAGCGGGCGCAGGTGGACTTCCACAACTTCGCTTCGCTGGGCCAGCCGGAGAGAGTCCTGGCCGCATACAGGGACGAGAATGTCCGCCGCGGGGCCATTCTTCAGGACAACATGGAAGCCGTGGCTTCGTTGTCGCCGTTCCTTGAGATCGGCGCCAACGCCGGCCACAGCTCCTACATGCTGGCCAACCAGTTTGGGGCGACCGGGTTCGCTCTGGACATCTCCGCCGACGCTCTGCGTCACGGGCGCTTCCTCCGCAAGGCGTGGAATCTCGAAAGAAGCCCGGTTCTCGTAGCGGGGGACGCCACGCGGCTGCCCTTCCGGGACGGCTCGCTGGCTTTCGTCATGAGCTTCCAGATGCTGTCCCAGTTCATGGACGTGGAAGCCGTCTTCCGTGAAGTGCACCGGGTGCTCGCCCCGGGCGGCGTGTACTTCTTCGCCGAGGAGCCGATTCGCCGGATCCTGACTCTTCGCGCCTATCGCGCCCCCTATCCGGATCGCATGAGCGCCATCGAGCGCACGTTTTACCGCTGGGGGGTGCTGGATTATTTCGCGGCCGACGTGATCGGCGCCTGGCAGGAAGAGTCGTTCGGGATCCGCCAGAACCATCGCTTCGGACTCCGAGACTGGCTGAAGCTGATCGGACGCTACTTCGTCGGCAACCGGGTCCTGACGTTTCCCAGGGCTTCGGGCTGGGCCAACCGTGCGGTGATCTCGGCCCTTCGCCTGTATCCAAACTTCACCGACGCGCGCGCCGCGCGCTTCCTGGGCGGCACCATTGCGGCGCTCTGCCGCAAGCCCGGCCAGCTTCCCCCTTCGCTCTCCGCGCAGGAGGCTCTCGCCTGCCCCGATTGCCTCGCGCCGCTGCCCTGGAATCAGGACTGCCTCCGCTGTCCGGGCTGCGGCTTCTCTGCTTCTGCAGAAGAGGATGTTTACAACCTCCTGCCTTCGAAACTGCGCGCTGAACTTTATCCCGGGCTCCGTCCTGACAACATCGATTTCTCAAAGCCCGGCCACGAGGAGGCGCTCCTCGAGGGCTTCTACGATCTGGAGGGCGAGTTCGGCAACAAGTACCGCTGGATCGGCCCCCGCGCGCGCCTGCGCCTCATTCCCTCGCGCCCTGGCCGGGCCACCCTGCGCATTCAGGGCTTCTCCCCCAGCCTGGCAAGATTGGAACTGCACTCCAACGGAGTTTCGCTGGGCGTCAGGCGGCTGGAGCGCACCGGGCTGTTCGTCATCGAGGTTCCTGTGCCGGAAGCGCCCGAGCACATCATCGAGATCCACGCCTCTCCTGTATTTCAGGCCCCCGGCGACGAGCGCACGCTCTCGGTGAATCTCTCGCTCGTCCGCCTCCAGTACTGACCTGAAAAGGGGACAGGAACACAATTTCCCTTTTCCGCGCCCCTCCGCCCGCAGATTCAGCGTCTTGCCGCTTTCGCCGCTGCCGTGAGGATCCGCTATCTCCGCACTCATCTTGTCTTCGGGTTGAACCACAGTAGCTGGATGGGGCCGGCGAATCCGGCGCCATGGCCGCCGTTTTCCAGCCCTCCCTGCCCGCATGTCAAGGCAAAGTAGAAACTTCCGGTTTCGGGCAAAGTAGAAAGTTCCGGTTTTGAGCGGTGGTTTGGGCCGCCCGTGGTATGTTCGGTCAGCCGCGCCGGGGTCGCGCCTGGCGCGGATGCCCAAAGCCGAAGCGACGGGGCTGGCTCCGGAGCAATCGGCAGAAGCCCCGCTGGAAGCGGGAATCGTTGAGCGATTCCTGGTTGTCCGCGGGGCTTTTTCGTGGAAGACGGATTGCATGGGTGGAGCCTCCGAGCGAGGCTTTGGGCACAGCAGGCGCGAAGCCCGCCGGGCCGCTTCGGCCCGGCGCTCGAATTCCCTCAGCGGCCCCGCTTCAGCCATGGCGGTTGGACTCCTCGATGGCCAGCCACATCGGCGGGGCGGGCCGCTCCCAGAAGCCCTCCATCCACCGGCTTTTGCCACCGGCATTGTGGTTCCGGCGCGGCGGCTTGCGCGGCGCCGCAGGCGCAGCCGGCGCCGGCGGCCCGCACTCAGCGATCTCTACGTAGCGGCCTTCATACCGGGCTTTGAGCGTTCCGTCCAGCCGCAGTTCCACCCGCAGGCTCTGGCGCTTCATCCCGGCCTGCACGTCCTGCCGCGCGATCTGATACCGGCGGCCGGCGAACGAGATCGTGTAGTCGTTGTCGATCACCCGCGTCTCGACATGGCTCAAACTGGCCCCCAGATCGATCTCCGCCGTCAGCGGCCGGTGTGCATTCGCCACGCCCTCCAGAGGCAGCGCGAAGCGCTCGTTCCACTCCGGCCAGTACTCCTGCTCCAGAAACCGGTTGGCTTCCGCCAGAGTCCTCACCCTGGCCAGCCGCAGCAGCTTCACCAGCCGGTCCTGGTCCGTGCCGAAACTGCGCTCCACCCGCCCCTTGGCCTGTGGCGACAGCGCCCCGATCCAGCCGATGCCCAACTCCCGCAGCGCCCGCCCGATCTGCGTCAGCCGGTCCGCCGCACGCCACTCGTCTTCGCTTTCCCTCCCCCTCCGCGCCACCACAAACATCGAGTGCCGGTCCGTGTACACATCCACCATCCGCCCATACCGCTCCAGGTACTCCCACAGCACCCCCATGTTGGCCCGCGTGCTGTCGCTCGCCACAAACCGCCCCCAGCTCCGGCTCGTCGCGTCATCGATCATCCGCACCAGATACCGCACCGGCTCGCCCCGGCCCTCCAGCCAGTCGTGCTCCGACGTGTCCCACTGCACCAGCTCCCCCCACGCGCTCCGCCGCGGCCGCCACTCGTGCACCTCCCTCACCTTCCGCCGCCGGCTCTCCCACAGCCCCGCCGCCATCATCCACTGCCGCACCGTCTCCTTGCTCGCCCCAATGCCGCACCTGGCCAACTGCTCGCTCGCAAACGTCGGCCCGAAATCATGCCAGTCCGGCTGCCGCAGCAGCTTCATCGCTTCTTCCCGCTTCGCTTCCTCGATCCGCCGGTTCGAGGCCCGCCCCCGCAGCCCGTGCACCACCACCCCGTCGCCCACCCGCTCGTAGCGCCGCACCAGCTCCCTCACCCACCGCTCGCTCACATCCATCCACTCCGCCGCCTGCCGCTGCGTGATCTCGCCTTCCTGCACCCGCTTCAGCCAGTGCAACCAGTCCCGTTCCTTTTGGCTCATCGCGATTCCTTCCATCCCTCAGCCCATCGGCTGTCAACAGGAACTTTCTACTTTGCCCATATAGGAACTTCTCACGTTGCCGCGACAGACGGATTACGGGCAGGTTCCACCTTCCCGCGGTTGTGATACCGTGGGAGTTTCAACACCCGAAGGGCTTTCTACCGGAGGTCAAAGGCAGCGATGGAAGCATTGGGCATGGTCGAGACCAAAGGGCTGATCGGCGCGATCGAGGCCGCTGACGCCATGGTGAAGACGGCGAACGTCGTGCTCACGGGGAAAGAGTATGTGGGCGCGGCCTATGTTGTCGTGACCGTACGCGGCGACGTGGGCGCCGTGAAGGCGGCTACCGATGCCGGCGCGGCGGCGGCGCGGCGCGTGGGCGAGTTGATCGCCGTTCACGTGATCCCCAATCCGCACGAGGAAACCGAGAAGGTCATTCCCGCCAATCACGCGAAAAAGTAACAGCCGGGGCTGAGGGCGGAGACGCACGATGCCGCACGAGCCGGACGCACTGTCCCTGGAGGAAGTCCGCACGAAGGCGGAGCTGGCGCACGCCGCCTGGCTGCACTACGCGAAGTTCACTCAGGAGCAGGTGGACGCCATCGTCGAAGCCGTCGCAGCCGCCGGGCGCGCGGAGGCGCGCCGGCTGGCCCAGATGGCGGTCGACGAGACCGGCATGGGCAACGTGGAAGACAAGACGGCCAAGAACCTTCTGTGCACGGACATCCTGCCCCGGTGGATGCGCGGCATGCGCACTCTCGGCGTTCTGCGGGAGATTCCGGAACAGCGCGTCACCGAAATCGGCACGCCCGTGGGCGTGGTGGCCGCGATCTGCCCGACGACCAATCCCACTTCGACCGCCTTTTTCAAGATCCTCATCGCGCTGAAATCCGGCAATGGAGTCGTTCTCAGCCCGCACCCGCGAGCCAAAGAATGCACCTGCACCGCAGCCGGCATCGCCATGGAGGCGGCTGAAAAGGCAGGAGCGCCGCGCGGACTGATCCAGTGCCTTGAAAGGCCGACCCTCGAAGCCACGCAGGAACTGATGAAGCACCCGAAGACCGCCGTCATTCTGGCGACCGGCGGAGCGGGCATGGTGCGCGCTGCGTACTCCTCCGGCAAGCCTGCCTACGGCGTGGGGCCAGGCAACGTGCCCATCCTGATCGACGCTTCCGCCGATCTGCCGGCCGCCGTGCGGTTGGTGGTGGAGGGCAAGAAGTTCGACTTTGGCACAGTCTGCTCCAGCGAACAGACGGTGGTGGCCGAAAGGCGGCTGCGGGAAACGATCCTGGCCGAGCTGAAGCGCAACGGCGCCTACCTGATGAGCGATGCCGAAAGGGCTGCGGTCGAAAAGACGCTGTTCAGCGGCGGCGCGCGCGTGCGCGGCGAGTGCGTGGGCAAATCGCCGCAGAAAATTGCGGAAATGGCCGGGTTTTCCGTGCCTCAGGAGACAACGATTCTCGCAGGCGAAATTGCGGGAATCGGCAAGGATTACCCTCTCTCAGCCGAAAAGCTTTCCCCGGTTCTGGCTCTGTATTGGGTGGACGATATCGAGGCCGGCATCCAGGCCTGCGAGGCGATTCTCCGTTTCGGCGGCATCGGCCACACCGCGGTGATCCATGCGCGCGCCGAGGACCGGGTGGCCGAATTCGCACGGCGCGTGCCTGCTTACCGCGTGCTGGTCAACACGTCTTCGCCTCAGGGCTCGGTGGGCATCACGACGAACCTCCAGCCTTCGATGACGCTGGGCTGCGGCGCGATCGGCGGCAATGTGACCTCTGACAACGTCGGGCCTCAGCATCTGATCAACATCAAGCGCGTCGCCTGGGCTGTGCGGACGCCTCAGGAAGCGATGGGGCGGCAGGACGGCGGGTTGAGCGCAGCCGACCGCGCCGCGCTGGTGGCGGCTGTCGAACGCTACCTCGCGGAGCGCGGCTTCGCCGTCACGGCATCGGGCGCGCGGGCGGCTGTGGCTGCCGCTCTGCCTGCCGGTTCGCCGGCTGCGCCCCCTGCATCCGCGAGAGAGATACCCGCCGAGGCGGTGGCCGGCGCCGTGGATCGTTTCCTCAGCCGCGCGGGCGCTCCGCCGGCGCCTGCCTGCGCCTGCTCCCGGGAGAAGCCGGCTGCGCCGCCGGCAAGCGCGCAGCCCGCCGCGGAAAAACCTCCCGAACCGCCCGCGCCGAAAATCGAGATCGTGGATTTCGTCTGCGAAGCCGACGTCCGGGAAGCGATCGCGAAGAAGAAGAAAATTTTCATCGGGAAAAAGACCATCGTGACGCCGGCGGCAAGAGACGCCGCTGCGGCCGATGAAATCCTGGTCATGGCGGAGCGCTAGGCGTCCATTTCCCCGGAAAAAGAGCAAATTCATGGAGAAGAATCTCGAAAGACTCGCCGCGGATATCGAGAAAATCCTGCATGCGGAGTCGTTCATCGTCTACCCCTGCATGAGCCGGATGAACGAAAGCCGGCAGATCGTCTTCTGGGACCACGAACGGCAGCCTGATGTCCAGCGGTTCCTGGAATGCGCCCAGCAGGTGGGGGTCCGGCTGGTTCATTTCCACGAGCGCAGCTTCGACGCGGGCCAGAGGGAAATGGCTCTGGAGATTCTGGAGGAAGCCGACCTGACGCGCGAGGAGCGGCGGGATCTGGAGCGGCGGATCCAGGCGATGTCGAAATACGAGGGGAAGCTCTGCGCTGTCGAGCTGAGTTTCGACTTCGAAGGCCGGATCTACATGTACGCCGTCGAGACGGACTGGTTCGCCGAGTGGGAATCCATTCTGGACGAGCTGGAGTCTGCCGGTCCGGACGTCGGGGACGAAGACAGCTACGGCGGGTTCTACTCGAAGAACTAGGCCATGCCCTCCCGCGCGCGATGGATCGAGCCGCAGGGGGACGAAGGCAGCGCCGCGAGGCTGGCGCGGCAGTGCGGGCTCGAGATGCCTGTGGTGCGCGTGCTGTGGTCGCGCGGTTTCCGCACCCAGACGGATGTCGATCACTTCCTGCATCCCAGGCTGACTCATCTGGAAAGCCCGTTTCTGATGCTCGGCATGGAGCCGGCGGCGGAACGGCTTCTGCGGGCGGCGCGGGACGGCGAGCGGGTTCTTCTCTACGGCGATTACGACGTCGACGGCGTGTCAGGCGTCGTCATCCTGCTGCACATGCTGGAAGTGCTGGGGCTGCGGGCGGATTTTCACGTGCCCGACCGCCTGAAGGAAGGCTACGGCATGCAGCCCGCGGTGGTGGAGCAGGCGGCTCGCGAGGGTTACACGCTGATCGTGAGCGTCGATACCGGCATCCGCGCCTTTGAGGCGGCAGAAGCGGCGCGGCGGGCTGGCGCTGACGTCATCATCACGGATCACCACCTGCCTGAAGACAGAATTCCTGCGGCTCTGGCCGTCGTGAATCCGAACCAGCGCGGCTGCGCTTACCCGAACAAGAATCTCTGCGGAGCCGGAGTCGCGTTCAAGCTGGCGCAGGCGCTGATGGAGCTGGACGGCTGGCCGCCGGAGCGGATCGTGCGGTTTACCGATTCGTTCCTGATTATGGCGGCGCTGGCAACCGTGGCAGACGTCGTACCTCTCGTCGGCGAGAACCGTGTGATCGTCAGACGCGGCCTGGAGGGCATATCGAAAACACGGAATCCGGGGCTCCGGGCGCTGCTGGAAGCGGGCGGATTTCCTCCGGGCAGCCGGCTGACTGCGGCGGATCTGGCCTTCCGGATTGCTCCCAGGATCAACGCTGCTGGACGGATGGATCATGCACGGGAGGTGATCGAGCTGTTCCTGACCCGGGACGAGAACCGCGCGAGGGAGATCGCCCGCCGGCTCGATGAACTGAACGCGGAGCGGCAGCGCACAGGCGATGCCATCGTGCGCGAAATCCTGGACCGCTACGGCGAGGCGGGACCGCCAGCGGAGAAAGCCGGGCTTGTGTTTTATTCTCCTGACTGGCACCGCGGCGTCGTCGGCATCGTGGCCAACCGCGTGGCCGAGCTGTATCACAGGCCTGTCATTGTCCTTGGGCGCGATCAATACACTGGTTTCGCCCAGGGCTCAGGCCGCTCCATTCCCGGCTTCCACCTGCTGTCAGCCCTGGAGCAGATGGCGGACGTGTTCGAAAAGTTCGGCGGACACCGGCAGGCTGTGGGCGTGACGCTGGAAGAGAGCCGCGTGGCGGAGCTCGAGGAGCGATTCAACGGACTGGCGCGTGCGTGGCTGACAGAATCCGATCTTGAGCCGGAGCTGCAGTTGGACGCGGAGCTGCGTCTGGAGGAACTGAACGACAAGGCGGCGGGGGAAGTGCTGGCGCTCGAGCCGTTCGGCCAGGGCAACCGCCAGCCGCTTTTTCTGGTGCGGAACGCTGAGGTGCGCGGGGCTGAGGGATTCGGCAAGAGCGGCGAGCACGTGCGGGCGCGCCTGTGGCAGGGACAGCGAAGCCTCTTTGTGAAAGCGTGGCGCAGTTCGGCGCGGCTGGAGGAGCTGCGCGACGGCGCGCGGATCGACGCAGCCCTGACGATCGAAGACGACGCCTGGAGCGCGCAGCGCGGCTTTTCACCCTGGACGGCGGCAATGCGCGATTTCCGCGCGGCGCAAACCTGATCAGCCTCCGGCCACGGCGCCGACAATAAGCAGGGGCTCTTCTCCCCTTATGACAGAATCGGGAAGAATTGTTTCGAGCGGCTCCGCCGAAAAATCCTGGCGGCAGGCGTAGAAGCGCACCAGCGGCCGGCGCGAGCCGCTTCGCGGCAGGCGGATGGTTCCACGCAGCGCCGGATGGGCCGATTCCAGCGCATCGAGCACCGCGGCGAGCGTCACCGGCGGAGCCACTTCCAGACGCACCTCTTCTCCGGTGTTCGCGAGCAGGCGCAGATGGTACGGCAGCACAACCCGGATCATGGCAGCGTCTGGACTTCCACGGAAAGCACCGGCGGCAGGTGCTCCACTGCGGCGGTCCAGTGATCGCCCGCATCCGCGGAAACGTAGATCTGCCCGCCGGTGGTGCCGAAGTAGATGCCGCAAGGGTCAAGCGAATCCACCGACATCGCATCCCGCAGCACGTTCACATAGCAGTCCCGCTGCGGCAGCCCGTCTGAGAGCGGCTCCCACTCGTTGCCGCCCGAGCGGCTGCGCCATACACGGAGTTGGCCGCCGGGCGGGTAGTGCTCGGAATCGCTCTGGATGGGAACCACGTAGATGGTCTCCGGCTCGTGTGCGTGGACATCGATGACGAAGCCGAAATCCGAGGGCAGGTTGCCGCTGACTTCATACCAGTGATCACCCGCGTCGTCGCTGCGCATGACGTCCCAGTGCTTCTGCATGAAGAGCACATCCGGGCGCGCCGGATGCCGTGCGATGCGGTGCACGCAGTGGCCGGTTTCGGCTTCCGGGTCGGGAATGTAGTCCGAGTGCAGGCCGCGGTTGATCGCCTTCCAGGTGGCGAACCCGTCATCAGTGCGGAACGCCCCGGCTGAGGAGATCGCGATGAAAGCGCGGGCCGGATTCGAGGGATCGAGGAGAATCGTGTGCAGGCACAGGCCGCCTGCGCCGGGCATCCACGAGGGGCCGGAACCATGGCGGCGCAGCCCCGGCAGCTCGGACCACGTCTTGCCGCCGTCGGTGGAGCGGAACAGGGCGGCGTCTTCCACGCCAGCGTAGACCGTGTCCGGGTCCGTGAGCGAGGGCTCCAGGTGCCAGACGCGCTTGAACTCCCATGGCTTCTGCGACCCGTCGTAAAACTGATGAGTGCCCGTCTGGCCTTCGTAAATGAAATCCTTGCCCACGGGCGCCCAGGTCACGCCGCCGTCGTCGGACCGCTGCATCACCTGTCCGAACCAGCTCGAAGATTGCGACGCGTAGATGCGGCTGGGATCAGCGGGCGAACCCTTCATGTGATACACCTCCCAGCCGCCGAAAAACGGCCCGCGGACGCTCCAGTTGCGCCGCGCGCCGTCTGATTCGAGAATGAAAGCGCCTTTGCGCGTTCCGGCCAGAACACGGACAGTGCTCATGAAAAAACCTCCCCTCTGGCGCGAGCCTCGCAGGCGCGGCAGATTTCTATTGAGTATCACAAACCTCGCCCGGCCAGGGCAGGCCGGCCGTTGACAACTGTCACATCGCTGCCGGGCAGAGCGTTTTCCGGTCTCATTCAGCCGCTGCATTCGCCCGTGCCGTGCGTCCGGGATCAGAGTCGGCGCCACGCGCCACCACTCATCTTTCCAGCCGGTAAAACCGCACGCGGGACTCGTCGTCGCCGCCGGCGTACAGCTCCAGCCCCGTGTCCGCCCCATCGATGTGGAAGAAGGGCGGAGAAGCGGCAACCGGCACGGAAACGCGCCGCCAATCCGCTTTCGAGCGGTCCAGCCAGAGCACGGCAGTGGCTTCAGCCTTGTCACATGGAACCGCCGCGACAAGCGCGCCTCCGTCTGTTGTCAGCGCCATGCCGCTGAAAGCCCCGATGCCAGCTTTGAATCCAGAAACCTGTTTCAGGGGAAACGAAGTGATTTCGCCTTCGGGTGTGATCTCTGCGCGGACTCCCGCCAGTCCGCAGTCTGCCGACCAGCGCAGCCATCCAACTTTCCTGTTGGACGCAACCAGAAAGCCGCGAACGACCTCAGCAGATCCCGGAAACGAAGACCGGGGCAGCCATGCGCCCAGTTGTCTGCCGTCTGGAGCGAACCGCCGCAGCACGGGGCTTTCCCGGTGCTCGGGCTTTTCCTGAAGGTTGGCATTCATCTCGAGTCCGACCGTCCACAGCGAGCCGTCAGGCGCACCAGCGCAAAGAAACGGGTAGTAGGGATCGGTGCGGATCACTTTGAGCGACGAGCCGTCTGCACTGAACCTCGTTCAATAGGGGGTCTCTGCACGCCGGGGGATTCGGCGAAGCCGCAAGCCACCAGAGTCCCCGCAGCACTGCGCGAGTAATCGTAGACAACGACACGGCTCGCGCCAGGGATCATCAGGGGCGCCTGCAAAAGCAGGTTTCCGTTGGCGCGGTATACCGAAAACACGCCCGGCTTTGCCATGTCCCCTTCAGCCACCACCAAAGCCCCGCCGCCGTAGGCGGGCTTGCGTTTGCCTTCCGGAGACACAGGAAGGGTCACCGGTTTGCGTGAAGCCGATGGCGTCGGGCGCGGTTCGGCGGCCAGCGTGATGGGTCCGGCAAAAAGCACCAGAGCAGCGATGACGCGGCTCCATGCGAGTGGGCAATCGCGAAATGAATTCGTTGAGCGCCTCCGTTCCAGCATTCCGCCGGCCTTCGCCCCAGGATCAGGGCGCGTTGTTGCAATCGTGTTTTTGACATGCGCAGCCGCATCCCGCGCCATCGTTTTCTCCCCGGCGAACCGTTTAACTCTGTTACGTCAGGCCGGAACTTTCAGGCCCATTGAGAGGGGCCACATGAGGAAGTCCGGCAGAGCCGTTCTATCCGCTTCGACGATCTCCACGGCTGACGCGTGGACGTGAATTTCCGGATTTCGGCGCACGATTTCTGACACCATGCCGACGAGGAAGCTTGGGTGCAAGACCGATTGGATGGTGACCTGAATCGCCTGCACATGGCCAGTTTGTGCGGCACGAGGGAGGGCACCAGGGAGACGATTCGGCGAACCAGGGCGATCAGGAATTCTCGGACGAAGGCAACCGCACCAGAAATGCGTATACCGCCACGCCGAGGAAAAGAATCGCCGAAGAGGCCAGCATGGCCGGGAAGAAGCGGCCTGTATTCTCGACAAGATACCCCGTCACTGCCGGGGCGATGACACCGCCGAGATTGGCAAAGGCATTCTGCATTCCGGTCCAGCGGCCGGCGGCGGCGCCTGCCAATGTCTGAGTAAAAGCCCAGCAGTTGCTGACGTAAATGCCAATGCCGGTGAAGGCGCAGATCAGCGAAATTGCGGAAACCCATGGCGATGCCGCCACTGTGAAGGGCATCGCCACAGCCGTGATGAGCAGGCCCGCGATCAGAAAAGCCCGCCGCAGCCGGGCCACGTTTTCGGCCCTCGCCGCAAGGCGGTCGGAATGCCAGCCCGCGGCGAGCGTGGCCAAAGCGGTGATCGCCAGCAGCACGCCGTTCCAGGCGCCCATGTCCAGCATCGAGAAACGCCTCTCTCGAACAAGGATCGTGGGCAGCCAGGTGAGCAGCAGGTACCAGTTGTAGTTATGGCAGAAGAGCCCGATGAAGGTGGCCCAGACGGTGCGGCTCGCAAGCAGTTCGCGCCACCCGGGCCCGGCATCAGCAGGCGCGTCCGGCGCTGAATCGGACGCGGCCAGCCGGGCGGGCGCATACCGCATCCAGAAGGGCAGCCAGAGGAGCGCTCCAAATCCGGTGATGAGAAAAAAGCTGCGCCAGCCATAGAGGTTCATCAGCCAGGCGGCGAGATAGATTCCTGCCGCGGGGCCCAGTTTCGTGCAGGCGTCGATGATGGAATTCGCCATGCCCCGCTGATCTTCCCGGAAAGCGCGGATCATGATTTTGGAGTAGGCGGGAAACGCGACGCTCTCGCCGGCTCCGAGAAGCAGCCGGAAGAGAAACAGCAGGGCGAAGCTGTGCGACAGCCCGATAGCGCCCGTGGCCAGCGACCAGACGAGAAAGCCAGCGCCATACACATGCACGACGCTGAAGCGGTCCACCAGCCAGCCCGCCAGAATCTGGCAGAGGGCGTATGTCCAGAAGAAAGCCGAGAACAGCAGGCCGAGCTGGGTATCCGAGAGGCTGAACTCCTTTGACAACAGGGGCGCGGCAGCGCTGAGGTTGCTGCGGTCGAGGTAGTTGATGAGGACGGAGAACGACAGCAGGGCCAGCAGCGGCCAGGGCGAGGCGGCGCGGCGGGTCATCGCGGAATGGAGGGCAGTATATCAGCGGACCGATGGAGCAGGCAGAGAAGCGGGGTTGCGGAGCAGCTCGCGGACGCCGGATTCGCCGCGGGTCTGATAGAGGTGGTCCACGGCAAGCCACGCCCACGCGTAATAGAGCCGGACCTGTTCGGGCTTCGATTCATCCCATTCCGGCGGACGGTCCAGCTTCTGCGCTTCGCGCAGGAGATGATCAGGCGGCCGTTCGCCGGACCAGCGCATGGCTAGCCCCTCGTGGAGCCAGCGCTCGCGGATACCGCGGCGGGCGAGACAGGCGTGGACGAGCTCATGGGCCAGCGTGCGGCGCAGTTCCTGCGGCTGCGCGCCGTCGAAGAGCGGAACCCGGATGCGGCCGTCGAAGAGCCCGCCGTTCCACTGGCCCATGCCTGTCGCCGTGCGGTACGCGCTCTGTGTCTGCACGATGACGGTGAGAGGTTCGGCTGAGGGGCAACCCAGCGCGGCATCCATTCGGTCGAGTTCGGAGTCAAGGACGGAGAGCAGCGAGGCGGCGGCATGAGAAGCCAAAGCTTTTCCGTCGTAGCGCAGGACGAATCGCGAGGTGGACGTCCTGTGGTGGCCGGCGTCGGCCTCGCGCTCAGCGCGCACGCGCGCCAGCAGCGCGGCGATCTGCGGGTTGGCGCGCAGGGCCAGAGACCGCGACCAGTAGGACTCGGCCTTGCGGGTGTCGTCCGCCTGAAAGGCCGCGAGGCCGGCCAGAGCCAGCAGGTTCGCGTCGTCGGGCGCTTTGGGCAAAACGTCGGTTTCGATGCGCTGCAACGCCAGCGCGGGGCGGCCGGAGTCCATGGCGTCCAGCACGGGGACGAGGAGCGGATGCGCGGGCGCCTCTTCGCGGATCTTGCGGATCTCGGCCCTGATCATCAGGGGCAGTTCATTGTCAGAGACGGAGGCGGTGATGCGGGCCCTTTCGTACTCTTCGAGCGTCGTGATCGAGGACGCGAAGACGTAGCCCTGCAGGCCTGCAGCGGAGACAGAGAAGCACCGGCCATGCTCGCCGCTGATTGAGAAACCGAGCTTCACTGGCGTCCCGCCTTCCAGCCTTCCCAGCTTTTCCGAGGCCGGATCGCATCGCGCGAACACGTCGGCCCCCCCAGCCACGATGGCCGGCGGCGAGGCGAGGGCGAGCCAGAGGGCGAACATCGCTTTCCCTCAGTATCGGCGGGAATTCGGGCCGCCTGTAGCGGGTAGAGGCGCAGGAATGACCGTGATAGGCTCGTAAAGCCATGAGAACCGCAGTCTGCTTCCTGCTTGTTGTGCTGTGCGCCCCTGCGGCTCTTGCCCAGCCGCGCGAACGCAAACTCAGTCTCGACACGCTGCGGGACAAGATCCGTGGCGGATGGGCAGGGCAGATGATCGGCGTCAGCTACGGCGCGCCAACCGAGTTCCGCTGGCGCGGGCAGATCATTCCGGAAGACAAGCTGCCGGTCTGGAAACCGGAGATGGTGGCGAACTCCATCAACCAGGACGACCTCTACGTCGAGATGACGTTCGCCAAAGTGCTCGACGAGAAGGGCCTGGACGCCACGACCGAGGACTTCGGCGCCATGTTCCGCGAATCGAAGTATGCGCTCTGGCACGCGAACCTGGCCGCTCGGCGCGCCCTGCGCCGCGGCGTGCCCGCAACCCTGACCGGCACGCCGCGCTACAACGTCCACGCCAACGACATCGACTTCCAGATCGAAGCCGACTTCATTGGACTCATGACGCCGGGCCTGCCCCGCCTGGCTGCTGATCTCGGCGTGCGCTCGGGCAGAGTCATGAACTACGGCGACGGCATTCTCGGCGGCATTTTCGTGTCCTGCATGTACGCTGAAGCATTCTTCGAGAACGACCCGCGCCGCGTCGTGGAGGCCGGACTGGCCTGCCTGCCCGCAAAGAGCCCCTATGCGCGGCTGATCGCGGACACGCTGGCCTGGCACCGGCAATACCCGGAGGACTGGACGAAGAACTGGGCGGAGATCGAGAAGAAATGGAACCGCCGCGAGCCCTGCCCGTCCGGCGCCCTGAAACCCTTCAACATCGACGCCAAGATCAACGGCGCTTACATCGCGCTGGGCCTGCTCTATGGCGGCGGCGACATGACACGGACCATCCGCATCTCGACTCAGGCGGGCCAGGACTCCGACTGCAATCCCTCGAATGCGGCAGGAATTCTGGGCGTGATGATGGGTTACGAAAAAATCCCGGATGAATGGAAAAGCGGCATTCCTGCGATTGCTGACAAGAAATTCGCTTACACGGATTTCACTTTCCATGAGATTGTCGAGAGCACCTGTCAGCGGGCGCTGAAGGCCGTCGCGAGGGAGGGCGGGAAGGTGACGGAAACCGAGATCTTCGTCCCTCTCCAGAAGCCGAAGCCCGTGAACATTCCCCTGTGGGACGACTACGGCTCGCCTGTGGAACGAATCCCCTATTCGGATGCCCGCTGGCGTTTCTCCGGCGGATGGAAAGATGACGAGAGGCTGCGGTCGCGCGTCACAGACGAGAAGGGCGCTGCGGCGGAGATCGAGTTCGAGGGAACCGGCTTCATTGTCGTGGGACCGTATCTGCCGGACGGCGGTTTTGTCGAGGTCTGGCTGGACGGCAAAAAAGCGAACAATGTGGACGTCTATTCCGACGAGAAGAGCGTCAAGGGCGAGGAAAGCGTCTATCACCAGTTCGGTCTGAAACCGGGCAAGCACCGGGTGGAGTTGAGGGTCACGGGCGTGCGGCACACCGAATCGGCTGGCGCACGCGTGGCAGTTCAGGACCTGGTTGTTTTCCGGTAGCCCCGCCGCTCAGCGCTGTTCCGCGGGAGGAATGCGCGCCGCGGCGATCTCGGCGATGTCAACAAGCCGGGGCGGCGCATCGCCTGAGGCTGCCATCGCATCCCCGAGCATGGTGCGGCAGAACGGGCAGGCCACGGCGATGACATCCGCTCCCGCCGAGCGGAGTTCCGCCGCGCGGGCGTGACTGACGCGCTCGCCCTGCTCCTCGCCGAGAAAAGCCAGCCCGCCTCCCGCGCCGCAGCAGAAACTGCGGTCCCGGGCGCGTCCCGCCTCGACCAGCCGCCCGGCAAGCGCCGCCACCCGCCGCGGCTCGTCATACACACCGCGATAGCGGCCAAGGTAGCAGGGATCGTGAAAGACCACCCGGTGCCCGCCCGCCGCCGCACCCTCGGGCAGATGGCGCGCAAGCCACTCAGAGTGGTGAATGACGTCAAAATCTGCGCCAAATTCTTTCCAGTCGATACCAATGGTGCGTACGCAATGCGGGCAGATTGACAGGACTTTCTGCACGCCCGCTGCCCGCATCTGCCCGATATTGAATTCGGCAATCTGCTGGAACAGCAGATCATTTCCCAGCCGCCGAGCCGCGTCGCCGGAGCATTTTTCTTTTCTGAGCACTCCGTACGTCACTCCCGCGGACTGCAGCACGCGAGCGAGCGCCAGCACGGCTTCCCTGCCCTGCGGATCGTACGCTCCCATGCATCCCAGCCAGAGGCAATATTCCTGCGAGCCGTCGAACCAGGGAAGCCCGTTTTTCTGAATGAAGCGGTCCCGCTCGAACGGCGCCATTCCCAGCGGATTGCCCTGTCTCTCGAGCCGCACGAAGAGCTGCGAGCCGTATTCGTCTTCCCAGCGTCCGGTGTTCACCGCGCCGCGCCGCAGACCGAGGATCAGCGGCAGATGCTCGACACCCACGGGGCACTGGTATTCGCAGGCCCCGCACGTCGTGCACTGGAAAGCCGCCGCTTCGCTCAGATGGACTCCGGCCAGCGGCGCCCCGGCGCCCGGACCGTGCTCGCGCAGATACGCGCGCAAGCCGAGCGCCATCTGTTTCGGGTTGAGCTCCTTGCCGGTGTTGTGCGCAGGACAGTGCTCCTGGCAGCGTCCGCACTCGACGCACGAGAAGGCCTGCAGGGCCATCCGCCGCGTCACGTCCTTTCCGGACACCAGCCCGAAATCCTCTTCGCCTTCCAGCGGCGGTAACTGCCCGAGCGGCTCCCGCGTGAGAAACACGGCTACCGGGGACAGCATCAGGTGCAGGTGTTTCGTCCGCGGAATGAGCGGCAGGAAAATGAACAGCGCCAGCGTGTGCGCCCACCAGATCGCCCGCTCTGCGGTGCTCCCTGCAGCGGGCCGGCCGAAATAATCCGCCAGATAGGTCAGCATGAGGAGCAGAATCAGCAGCGCAATAACGCCTGACTCCAGAGAAATCTCTTCGCCGAGCCACCTGGGCCGGACCACGAACCGGCGCACGGCGAGACCTGTAATCGAAACAGAGACCGCAACGGCGAACAGCGCAGCCGCAATTCCGTATGCTCTTCCGAACACTCCCTCATGCAGGTCCAGAAAGCCAGCCCCGACGCCCTGCGCGAGGTGATTCAGGGTGACCAGCGCAAACGCGCAGAAACCCCAGAACACGAGCGCATGCGCGACCCCAGCCCACGGCCTGTGGCGGATGACCTTCGCCTGGCAGAGCACCTCCAGAACGAACTTCCGCACGCGCGGTCCGAGCGGCGCGAGGCGGAAACCAGGGTCGGGTTTCGATCCGAGCACGGATCGCAAAACGCTCCGGAAGCGTTGCCAGAAAAGGACGGCCGACAACAGGGCGGCGATCAGGAACAGGGCGGTTTCCATGGGAGCAGACTCCCGGGCAAAGGGCTGCTTTGACACTCTACCTGATCGCCCCCCTACAATGGGAAGTTGCGTTCGAGGAGGGGTTCTTGCGCATTCTGATCGCCGGCGCTGGCGGCTTCATCGGGTCGCACCTGTGCGACCGCCTGCTCGCGGAGGGCCACGAAATCCTTGGAGTGGACAATTTCCTCACCGGCTCTCCGCGCAACGTGGCCCATCTGCGCGATCATCCCGGTTTTTCTCTCCTCGAGCACGACATCATCGAGCCGCTGGACGTTCCGGGACATCTGGATGTGATCTTCAACCTCGCCTCGCCCGCCAGTCCGAAAGACTACCTTGCGCACCCGATCGAGACCCTGCGCACCGGCGCTGAAGGCAGCAGAAACCTGCTGGAACTCGCCCTGCAGAAAGGCGCCCGGTACGTGCTCGCCTCGACATCGGAGTGCTACGGCGATCCGCTCGAGCATCCCCAGAAAGAGACCTACTGGGGCCATGTGAATCCGGTGGGTCCCCGCTCCTGCTACGACGAGAGCAAGCGCTACGCGGAGGCCATCACCATGGCCTATCACCGCCGTCACGGGCTCGCCACGCACATCGCCCGCATCTTCAACACCTACGGCCCGCGCATGCAGCAGGACGACGGACGCATCGTTCCCAACTTCATCCGCCAGGCTCTGCGCGGAGAACCGATCACAGTGTACGGCGACGGCAGCCAGACCCGGTCGTTCTGCTACGTGGATGACCTCGTCGAGGGTCTGATCCGCCTGAGCCGTTCCGAAGAGCGCTACCCGGTCAACCTGGGAAACCCGGAAGAGAAGACGGTGCGGGAGTTTGCGGAACTGATCCGGCGGCTGGTTGACAGCCGTTCCGGCATTGTTTTCGAACCGCTGCCCGAGGACGACCCCCAGCGGCGCCGCCCCGATATCACGAAGGCGCAGAGCGTGCTCGGCTGGAGCCCGCGCGTGGAACTGGAACACGGCCTGCGCCGCACGATCGAGTGGTTCCGCTCCGAACTGGGGCTGTCTGACGGCTGAGCATGGAATGCAAAACGAAGCGGACCCTCGCGGGTCCGCTTCGTCGGGTCAGGGAGAAGAGAGTCGAAACCTACAGAGACAAGCCTTGCCTGCCCATCGTGCGGAACTCGTACTGCTGGATCGCCACGGCCGCCTGAGTGCCGTTGGAGCGAACCACGCGTCCCCGGGCGATCAGTTTCAACCCGCAGCGATTGTCGAGCTGCGCCGGCCAGCTGATGGCCATCTCGATGCGCTTGCCGGGCAACAGCTGCCGGTCGCACCGGAACAGCACGCCCCCGCTGCTCATGTCGATGGTCATCCCGGAGCCCTGCTCGTGCGCCAGGCGTTTGCCGCTCATGCGGTAAACCAGCTCGCAGGAAAGCGGGAAGCGGTCCGTGCGGCGGCGGTCGTTTCTCTGCACTTCGTTCGGAGTCGCGTTCGCTTCAAAGGGCATCATGGCGTTCATCCCTAATGGCATCATCCCGGCGATTGTCAGGCTGATCAATAGCGCGGAAGTCCTGAAATTGCTTAGTACCCGAGTACTATGGCCGCGCCGTCCTCGCCGCCGGTCCGCCGGATGCTACCCTTGATACTTTCGGATGTCCATCCTTCGCTACACAACCCCGCGGGGCGTCACGGTCACCCGCGCGCGTTCCCGGATGCCATTCCGGAAGGGGCTGGATCATCTTCTGCGCGAACTGGACCGCCGCCGGGGGATCTATCTTTCCTCTGGCTACGAATACCCGGAGCGCTATTCAAGGTGGGATGTCGCCAGCGTCAACCCGCCCCTGGAGATCTCCGGCGCCGGGCGGGAACTCGAATTCCACCCTCTCAACCTGCGCGGACAGATGCTGGCGGAGGTGTTCTTCCACCTGCTTCGCGATCATCCCCACTGGGAGTCGCTGGAGCTGGTTGCGGGCGCCCTGCGCGGACGCCTGAAGCCATTGCCGGATCTGTTCCCTGAAGAGCAGCGCTCCAAACAGCCCTCGTTCTTTTCCATCCTGCGGGCGCTGGTGACGGAATTCCGCCACCCCCGGGACAACCGTCTGGCCCTCGTCGGCGCTTTCGGCTACGATCTGCTGTTCCAGTTTGATCCCATCCGCCTGCGCCTGCCCCGCCCATCAGGACAGAAAGATCTCCGCCTCTTCCTCTGCGACGACATCTGTTTCATGGACCGCAAGAAGGAAGTCATCGAGCGGTTCCAATACGACTTCGACTTCGAGCACCTTTCCACTCTCGGCCTGCCGCGCACGGGCGAGGACATCGCCCCCTGCCCCCGGTCCGGCCCTTCCGAAATCTCCAGCGATCACGAGCCGGAAGAGTACATGGCCAAGGTCGAGCGCGTCCGCGAGGGCATGAAACGCGGCGACTATTACGAGGTGGTCCTGCGCCAGACCTTCTCCGCCGGATTTGAAGGCAGCGCCGCCGACCTGTTCCGCCGAATTCAGAAAGGCAGCCCGAGCCCGTACGAGTTTCTGCTTCAGTTCGGCGACGAACAGCTTGCCGGAGCTTCTCCGGAGATGTTCGTCCGCGTGGAGGGCCGGCGCGTGGAAACCTGCCCGATTTCGGGAACGGTGCGCCGCACCGGCGATCCCATGCGGGATCACGATCTGATCCGCGAGCTGCTCAACTCTCCCAAGGAGGAGAGCGAGCTGACCATGTGCACGGACGTGGACCGCAATGACAAATCGCGCGTTTGCAAGCCCGGCTCGGTCCGCGTCATCGGGCGGCGCCTCATCGAGCGCTACGCCGGTCTGTTCCATACCGTGGATCACGTTGAAGGAGAGCTGGACGAGGGCTACGATTCCCTCGACGCTTTCCTGTCCCACATGTGGGCCGTCACGGTGATCGGCGCACCCAAGAAAGCGGCGGCGCAGGCCATCGAAGATCTCGAGAAAGACGCCCGCGGCTGGTACGGCGGCGCCGTCGGCATGCTGTCGCTCAACGGGGACATCAACACGGGCATCCTGATCCGCACGGTTCATCTGCGGGACGGGCTGGCGCGCTATGGCGCAGGTGCGACGATCCTGTACGATTCCGACCCCGCAGCTGAAGAGCGGGAAACGCGCCTCAAGGCGACCGGCTTTTTCCGCTCGCTCGAGCCGCAGCCTTCCGCCCGCAGCCGCACGCGCCCTCCGCAGCCCGGCCGGGGTCTCCGCGTTCTGCTCGTGGATAATGACGATTGTTTCATTCAGACTCTCGCGAATTACGTCCGCCAGACCGGGGCGCAAGTCACCACATACCGCGCCGGATTTCCTCTGGAATTGCTGGATGAAGTGAAGCCCGATATTGTGCTCATTTCACCGGGCCCCGGGCGGCCTGCGGATTTCGGCGTCCCGGGAGTGGTACGGGCCTGCGCCGCCCGGGGCCTTCCGGTTTTCGGCGTGTGCCTCGGATTGCAGGGCGTGGTGGAGGCGTTCGGCGGCGAGCTGGGCGTGCTTCCCTACCCCATGCACGGCAAGCCGTCGACGGTGCGGCACGACGGCCGCGGCGTCTTCGCCGGCCTGCCCCAGGACGTGAAAGTCGGCCGGTATCACTCGCTGTTTGCCATCCGCGAGAAATTGCCGCCGGACCTGGAAATTACGGCGGAAAGCGAGGACGGAGTCATCATGGGCGTCCGCCACCGCTCGCTTCCGGTGGAAGCCGTGCAGTTCCACCCGGAAAGCCTCCTGTCGCAGGATGGAGACCACGGGCTGAAGATGATCGAGAACATGGTCCGCCATTTCCGCACGGCCCGCTCCGCCGGCGGCAAAGCGTCCGGCTCAGGCGGAAACGGATGATTTTTGGGGCGTGCCGGGCGCCATTCGCAGGCAGTTCGCCCCGGGTACTGGTACAGTAAAGCCGTTGTGCGGCAGGGCGCCGTCAGGCAGACTGGTGACAGAAGCATGACACTTTCCGACGCCATTTACATGCTGTTTCTGCTGATCTGCGCCTGGCTGGCCCTCGCCTGGGACTCGGAGGGCGGCGGCGGAAAGCGGGCGCGCCTGCCGCTGCGTTTCTGAATGCGCACGGCAGCCATCGCCGGCGGCGGAGTGGCCGGAATTGCAGCGGCCGCGGCCTTGGCCGATGCGGGCTTCCGCGTCATTCTGCTGGAATCCCGGCCGTATCTGGGAGGCCGCGCCTCTTCCTACGCCCTGCCGGGCCGGGATTCGGAGGTCATCGACAACTGCCAGCATATTCTGCTGAAATGCTGCGTCAATCTGCTGGATTTGTACCGCCGCCTGGGCGTTGAAGACCAGATCGAATTCCACGGGGAATTTCACTATCTCGAGCCAGGCGGCCGCCGTTCCGTTCTCCGTTCCGGCTTCCTGCCGGCGCCGCTGCATTTCTCCGGCAGCTTCGCCTCGCTACGCTTCCTCTCGCCCGGCGAGAAGCTGGAAGCGGCTCGCGGCCTCCTCGCTCTGCGCCGGGAATACGGCCGCCGCTCCGATCTCGACTCCATCACGATGCAGCAGTGGCTCGAGGAGAAGCGCCAGAGCCCGCGCACGATCAGCCGCTTCTGGGCCCCGGTTCTGGTCAGCGCCGTGAACGAGGAACTGGACCGCATGGCCGCACTGCACGGTTTCAAGGTGTTCCGGCTCGCCTTCCTCTCGGCCAGAGACGCCTACCAGATGGGCGTCCCGCGCGTGCCCCTGGGCGAGATTCACTCGGCGGAGCGGCTCGCCCCTTCCACTGGCGCGCAGGTGCTGCTGCGGCGCAAAGTCACCGGCCTGCACACGGAAGGCCGCCGCATCCGCGCGCTGCTGACGGACAACGGCCCCGTGGAAGCCGATGTCTTCGTCTCTGCGCTGCCTTTCGAACCCCTTCGGCAATTGGCGCCCGGCCTGCTGGATGACTGGTCTGTCTTCGAGCACTCTCCCATCGCTGGCATCCATCTGTGGTTCGACCGTCCGGTGACGGATCTGCCGCACGCCGTGCTGCTGGATTCGCCCTTTCAGTGGTTCTTCAACAAGAGCGGGGGCCGTTATCTCCAGCTGGTGGTCAGCGCCTCGCGTTTTCTGGAAACCTGGCCGCGCCAGCAGGCCGCAGTGCGCGCCTTCGAGGACCTCTGCCGCTACCTGCCGGAAGCGCGCCGGGCGCGGCTCGAGCGCTATCACGTCGTGAAGGAAATCCGGGCGACTTTCTCGGCGCGGCCGGGCCTGGCAGCGCGCAGACCTCGGCCCGAGACGCGCTTCGAGAACCTGTTCCTCGCCGGCGACTGGACCGACACGGGCTGGCCGTCCACCATGGAAGGCGCCGCCCGCAGCGGCTATCGTGCCGCGGAAGCCGTATGCCATGCCTTTGGCCAGCCGCGGAAGTTCCTGTTGCCCGACATCGCCTGACGCCGCCGCCCCTTCGACACGGAAGCAGCGCTTGCGCTCCCGGCGCGGCGGCCTCTTTGACTTGAGTACTTGGGCGGTCTGTTTCAGTCACGCGCATCAAACCGCCGGACGCGTCTCTGCGGGCGTCGAGTCGGCGGAGGCGAATGGACTCGGGCCCTTCCGGCAATCCGATGCAATCCGCGCCGGGGCGCGGGTTCCACGTGCGCGTGCTGCCCTGCGTGGCAGCGAGACGAACTGCCACCGGCCCGGAGCGAGGCGGGTTTTCCCGAGGATTCAGATGCAGGTTTCAAGCTGTATGGCCAGAGCCGGGTGCCGAAAACCGCGCTTTCAACAGCGCACGAACCACAGGCTGCAGCTCAGTTGATTTCGAGGGGGAGCGATTCCAGGCAAATGGCGGAGAGGGCGGGATTCGAACCCGCGATACGGTTTCCCGTATACACGCTTTCCAAGCGTGCGCCTTCAACCACTCGGCCACCTCTCCGGGTTCGAATCGCAGGGCAGGCGCACTGCGCTGGACGTACTTTTTCAGTTTACCATTTCAGCCGGAATCTGCTTTTGCGCGCGCCTCGCGAGGCTGCCTGACCGTGCAGGCGGGCGTCCGCTGCGGATGACCTTGCGGAAAGACTCCCCGCGGGACGGAACCACCGGGGGACCGCTCTCCCGAAAATCCCCGTTCGGCTGCGGGGCGCGAGAGGACCGCTTGCTCTCGCGGCTCTGTCCCCGCGATGAGCTCGCGGGAATCTTCATTCGTGCTGATGTCCCGGAGGGTCAGAGTGGCTCTCCCGAAAATCACCCGTGTGACGAGGCTGGGCGGCCGGCGGCGCGGTCGCGCGCTCCGTATGCGATGCAGAGGTTTCAATGGGCGGGACAGTGCCGGGCTCTGAGCTCGCAGCAGTGATTGTCCATGCGGATGCCAGGCAGGAGGATGGGAGCTCACTCAGGCAGCGGGAGCCCCTGATAGAGATGGCCGCGGACGCGGAGCCACCACTCTGGACCTCGCGGAGCAGGCGCAGAGGCGGCGCAGAAATCCTCGCGGGACTTCCAGCCGCCGCCCCGGAGCAGAACGTCCAGAACCGCGTCGCCCCGCCCGGCCTGCTTCTGCCGTGCGAGAGAAAGATCCTGCAACACATTGCGGAGGATCACTGCGCGGAGGGAGTCGAGCGTTACGCCAGGGCCTTCCGTGCCGCCGCAGTATGCGGGCTGAAGGGTCCTCGCAATCGTCGCGTCCGCGCGCGCAGCAACCGGAGCGAGGCTTCCCCGCAGGGGAGGCTGCTCAGGCGCCACGGCTTCCACGGGCCGCATTTCCATGGGATAAATGGTCCAGCGGCCGGCGGCGTGCAGCTGGATTTCCAGGCGGAACCGCTCGACCGGCGTAGAAGCGGGCAGGAAGAGATCGAGCAGATACGCCTGCGTCTTCTGGCCATCGTCCAGAATGGCCTGAACGGGCTGACGCACGGGCCTGAGACCATCTGGAACCCACTCGCCCTGCGCTTCCGTGTATTCGAGCTGGTAGACAGTCGCTTTCGCCGTGTCGTCGGGATTCTGAGCGACGTAGATGGTGTAAGGTTCGCCCGGCGGGGCCTCGACCGTGAAGACAAACGAGGCCCAGCCGTTGCGGACGAGCGCTGGAGAAAGAATTTCCCGCCGCGAGGCGGTCCTGTCGGCGGAGACGACCTGGCCGTCGGGACGCGGTCGCTGGAATTCGCTGAAGACGGTGATGCGCTGGCCGCACAGGAGAACGGCGGAGGCGGCCAGCGCCCAAAGGATGCGGAACGGAACCGTCACGGCGAACCTACGCCATGTCGAACTTTTCCGGATGGAGCAGGGGATCCGGCGTCACCACGACAGGGCGCCGGAGGACTTCTTCAAGTTCCTCCAGATAATCGTTTTCGGTCGACTTCAGCTCCCTGGCCACGTCGGGATGGACGCGGAGCACGACGTTGGGCGTGTCCACGACTTTGGCGTACTTCGCCGCCTCGGTGAGAATTTCGCCGATGACCGTGGTGACGCTCTTGACGTAGCCGGCGCCCTCGCAGGTCGGGCACGGAGAGCAGAGCGTGCGCTCCAGCGACTGCTTGACGCGCTTGCGGGTGATGGCGACCAGCCCGAAATCGTTGAACTGAAGGATCTTGTAAGGCGCCTTGTCCTGCCGCATGGCCTCTTCGAGCGCCTGCATCACCTTCTGCCGGTTCTTGCGCTCCTCCATGTCGATGAAGTCGACGACAATGATGCCGCCGAGGTCGCGCAGCCGGATCTGGCGGACGATTTCCTTGATGGCTTCGAGATTGGTCTTGACGATCGTGTCTTCGAGACGGTTGGATTTCCCGACGAATTTTCCGGTATTGACGTCGATTGCGACCAGCGCTTCCGTCTGATTGATGACGATATAACCGCCGGATTTCAGCCAGACTTTCGGCCGTAAAGCCTTTTCGAGTTCCTGCGTAATGCCGAAGGCGTCGAAAATGGGCTCGGGGCGCGTGTAGAGCTTCACCCGGCTGAGCAGATCCGGCTGGAAGCGCTCGACGTTGTGCAGCACCTGTTCATAGAGGTCTTCGCTATCCACCCAGATGGCCTTGAAGCCCTCGGTCAGCTGATCGCGGATGATGCGCTGGACGATTTCAACGTCGTGGTGCAGGAGCGCAGGCGCCCGGCGTTTTTCGGCCTTCTGCTTGATGTCGAGCCACAGCGTGGCCAGATGGCGCATGTCGGCGGCGATTTCTTCTTCACTGCGGCCTTCGCCGGCGGTGCGCATGATGAAGCCGCCCGGGATGTCCTCGCGGTGCTTCTGAAGAATGCGGCGCAGCCGCTGGCGCTCCTGGTCGGTGGAGATGCGGCGGCTCACCCCGAGGTGATCCACGGTGGGCATGTAGACGACGTAACGCCCCGGCAGGGCGATGTGGCTGGTGATGCGGGCGCCTTTCTGGCCCAGCGGCTCCTTGGCGATCTGGACGATGATCTCCTGGCCTTCCTTGAGCAGGTCGGCGATGGAGGGCTGGGGAGCGCGCTCTCTGGAGGGCGGTTCAGGCGTTGCCGGCTCGGACTGAGGCGCAGTCGCCTGGACGGGAGCCTCGGCAGCGGACGCCTCCGCGGCTTCCGGCGCAGTGCGGTCGCCGCGCCCGCGGCGCCGGGAGCGGCGCGTGATGCGGTGCGGCACGCGGCCGCCCTGGGCGCGGAGCGTGGCGGTAAGGCTGACCGGCATGCGGGCGGGTTCCACGCCTTCTTCTTCTTCGGATGGCGCGGCCTCTTCAGCGGCGGCCGGCTCGGCGGCTTCTTCAGACGGCGTTCCGGCAGCTGCGGCGGCAGCCTGCTCTTCGAGCTCGGCGGCGGAGGAGGACTCCGGGGCGCTCTCCGCTTCCGCGAGCGTTTCCTCGCCGGAGGAAGGCTGTTCGGCAGCCTCCGAAGCGGCGACGGCCGGCGCGGAGACTTCTTCTTCCACGATCTCTTCACCCGGGCCTTCCGGGATTTCCGGCTGTGTGGCGGCTGACGCCTCCCCGCCTGCCGCAGCGGTCTCGGGCTCCGTTTCTTCCGCCGATGTCTCCGGCCAGTCGGCAGCATGCTCGAGCGCCTCGACGCGGTCGAGGATCTGCTCGGCGGCTTCCTCGGCGGCCTGTTCCAGTTCGGCCTGCGTCAGTTCCGTCGCGCCGCCCTCGGAACCGGATTCCTCCTGACGCCGGCGGTATTTGGCCAGAGACTCGCCGGGCAAAAGCAGAAGGTCATCCGCCGCGGCTTCCGGTTCCGGCTCCGTCTCAGGCGCAGCAGGAGCGGCCTCTTCGAGCGAGGCGAACTTGGACTCGGGCAGGCCGCGGCCGCTGCGGCGGCGCCGCCGCGTGCGGCGTGAACGGCGGTCGAACCGTTCGGCCGGCTCTCCGGCGGAAGCCTCTTCAGGAGCAGGCGCGGGGGCTTCCTGAGCAGGAGCAGCGGCACGGCTGCGGGCGCGCTCCTGGGGGCGCCGCTCGTCGGGAACGCGGTCGAACTCGTCGGCGTTTTCCTCGAAAAAGTCCGAGACGTACAGGAAGCAGTCGCGCTCCAGGCCGAGGTCGACGAAGGCGGACTGCATTCCGGGCAGGACCCGGGTCACGCGTCCTTTGTGAATCGAGCCGGCCAAGGAATATTCGTTGGCCCGCTGGAAATAAATCTCCACCAGCTGGCCATCCTCGAGGATGGCCGCTTTCGTTTCATGGCGGTTCTGGCTGACCACCAGCTCCTTCGATGGCATTTCGAATGACCTCCACTCCAGTGGGCGTGAACAGCGGGAGCGGAGAGGGGAAGGATCCGAAGTTCCGAGCGACTCAGGCGGGCCGGACCGGCCTGGGCTGAACGCGGCCCCATGCCGGGCGATAACGGATGCAAGAAACTTTCACGAACCGCCGCGCGGGCTGGTGCGGCGCCGCAGGGACGCGCGCAAATTCGAAGCTCCGCCCGGACGGGAGGCGTCATCTCGCCTGCGAAATCTCTGTCCTCGACTCGTGCCAGCCGCCGGATCGACAAACCTTTCCGGGTACGCTCTCTCGTTCCAGGTCACGCTGCAAACCGCCGGAGCCGGACACTGTTGACCAGCCCCAGCATCATGAAAACCGACAACATGCTCGAGCCGCCGTAACTCATCAGCGGAAGCGGGATGCCGGTGACCGGCATCCGTCCCACCGCCATGCCCGCATTGACGAGCAGGTGAAACAGCAGCAGCGAACAAACACCCATGCAGATGAACATCCCGGCCCGGTCGGGCGCCGCCTGAGCGTTCTGAACAATCTGCATCAGCAGCAGGAAGTACAACCCGAACACGACCAGGATGCCGACAAACCCATGTTCCTCGGCGAAAGCGGAAATGATGAAATCCGTGTGAGCCACCGGCAGGAAGCGGAGCTGCGTCTGCGAACCCCGCGCCACGCCGCGGCCCCAGATGCCGCCTGCGCCGACAGCAATCTTCGACTGGATGACCTGGTATCCCTTGCCCGTGGGATCTTTCATCGGGTCCAGGAAGGTCTCCAGCCGGGCCTTCTGATAATCCTTCAACACAAACCAGCCGGCAGGCATCAGCACAATGACGGCCGCGCCCAGAAGGAGCGCGTGCTGCCATCGGATGCCGCCGAAAAACACTCCGGCAACGGCGATGGACGCGTAGGTCAGCGCCGTTCCAAGATCGGGCTGGGCCGCGACGAGCCCGCACGGGATGCCCACGAGCAGACCCAGCTTCCACAAGTCCCGGCCCTCCAGCCGATCTGATTTCAGCTCCGCCAGATACCGGGCTATCAGTAATACTAACACCAGTTTGACAAATTCCGAAGGCTGGAACTTGAAGCCGAATCCCACCGGAATCCACCGCCTCGATCCCCAGACGAGGGAGCCTGCCAGAGGAGTCAGCACCAGAAGCGCGAGACTGGCGGCATACAGCACGGGCGCCTGGCCCAGAAGAGTGTGGTAGTCGATGCGCGAGGTGATCCACATGACGAGAAGGCCGGAGGCGAGAAACACCGCCTGCTTCCACCATGCGGAGCGCCACGCCGTGTCGATGGTGGCGCTGTAGATTTGCAGGATCCCCAGCCCGGCGATGGCGATGGCCACCAGCAGCAGAACCCAGTCGAGATTCCGGATGGAGCGATAGGCAGCCATCAGCGGACGCTCCTTGCGGGATCAGGGGGCTGGAGCAAGGCCGAGGCGAGGCTGGCGGGTTGACGGCCCAGTCTCTCGATGCGCTGTTTCTTGTCGAAGTACGCCTTGATGACATCGCGGGCGATGGGCGCCGCCATGTCTCCGTGTTCTCCGTTTTCCCACAGGACGGCGACAACGATCTCGGGGTTCTCCGGAGGCGCGAAGCCGACGAACCAGGCATTGTCGTGCCAGTCGGAGGAATTCTTCAGGCGCAGCAAATCGTTGGAGGCCAGCTGGGCGGTGCCGGTCTTGCCGCACATTTCAATGCCCGGGATCCGGGAGGCCGAAGCCGTGCCCCAGCCGTTGACAACCGCGCACATTCCGTCGACGACCTTGCGGACGTTTTCGGGATTGAAATCCGCTTTGCGGACGGGCGGCTCGGGCTTCCCGGGACGCACGACGTGGGGCCGCATGAACACGCCGCCCATGGCAAGGCCGCCGATGGCGTGCGCCAGCTGCAGGGGCGTCACGGTGAGGGCGCCCTGGCCGATGGCGACCGAGATCGTCTCGCCCGCGTACCACTTCTCCCGTTGCGTGCGGATCTTCCAGCGCGTGGAAGGAACGACGCCTTCCTTCTCGCCCGGCAGGTCGACCCCGGTCCTGTTGCCGAAGCCCATCAGTTCCGCGTAGTGAGCGATGGTGTCAATTCCCAGACGGTTGCCGACGGCATAGAAAAACACGTCGCAGCTCTGCGCGATGGCTGTTTTCAGGTTCACCGTGCCGTGCCCGCCCCGGCGGTGGCATTTGAAGAAGCGTCCATACCAGGTGGCCCCGCCCGAGCAGTGCACCGTGAAGTCGTCGTCGATGGCGCCGGACTCGAGGGCGGCGAGAGCCATGATCGGCTTGAATGTCGAACCCGGAGCGAGCTGCGCCTGCAGGGCGCGGTTGAACAGCGGACGGTAGGGGTCCTGCACGAGGGACGCATATTCGCGCGCCGTGATGCGGCTGGAAAAGCGGTTGGGATCGTAGGAGGGGTGCGATACCAGCGCCAGAACCTCTCCGGAGCGCGGATCGAGGGCGACGACGGCGCCGCGCCTGTTCTCCATGGCCAGCTCCGCCACGACCTGCAGGTCGAGGTCGATGGTGAGCTGCAGATCGCGGCCCGGCACGGCCTCCTTGATGCCCAGCACTTCGCGCGTGTTCATGCGGTTGTCGACTCGCACCTGGCGCTGTCCGTCGACGCCGGTCAGATGCTCGTTGTAGTAGCGCTCCACGCCGGTCTTGCCGATGATGTCGCCCGGGTTGTGGTGCGCCCAGTCGGGCGAGTTCAGCTCGCTGTCGCTGATTTCGCCGACGTAGCCGACCAGGTGGGCGGCGAGGCCGCCTTTGGGATAGATGCGGTATTGCGATTTGATCAGCTCGAGCTCGGGGAAGCCGCTGGGCCCGAGGAACGCTTCCACAAAAGCGAGCTCATCGAGGCTGAGTTCCTCCTTGAGAGGGATGGCGAAGTACGTGGGCTGTTTGCTGTAGCGGCGCACTTTCGCCTCGAGCTCGCCGGGGTCGAGGTTCAGGCCGAGGGCGATGGGGCGCAGGTGCGCGGGCCGCAGATTCTCGCGGGAGAGGATCAGGCGGTAGGATTCGTGGTTGTCCACGATGACGCGCCCGTCGCGGTCGAGGATCTTGCCGCGCGGCGCGAGGATGGGAAGGCTCTTGATCTGATTCTGCTGCGCCTTTTCGGAGTAAAACTCCTCGTTCAGCACCTGCAGGTCCCAGTAACCGAGCGCGAGGAAGACGAAGACCGCCACGATGAGGTACTGGAATGCGGCGATTTTGCCCGCGGCGAACTTCGTCTCGTCGCGGAACAGAGTGCGGGCAGGCAGGGAGTCAGGCTCGCGTTCTGCGCGGAGGTGTCGCACGGCCGGATTTCAGCAGGTGCTTCAGATTCCAGTGTACCTGTGCGCCGTCAACGGGAGCGCGTGGCCTGGAAGACGAGGTGGAAGACGCGCTGCACTTCGGCTTGCACGGCGGGGTCCGCGGCGGCAAGGCCGGCAGTGACCCGGTCGCGCGCCGCCAGCGCTTCGCTCAGCCGCGGGTCGGCGGAGCCGGCCACCGCCAGGGACTGAAGCCGGTCGAACAGGGCGGTCGAGTGCTGCGAAGCGGTGCCGAAGTTCCGCTGAGTCACTTCGAACAGCAGGAGAGCGGCGAGGTCTCTCAGTTCGGCCAGCGTCAATTGCTGGCGGAGGCGAGCCGCCTCGCTCTCCGCCGCGGCACGGCTGGACTCGGCCTGGCGTGCGGCCCCGAACTGGATCAGAAAGCCAAGCAGAAAGGCGACGAGGATCGACGCGCCGATGACGGCGGTCCGCCGGGAGACCAGCCCTGATGAATCCTGTTGCGCCATGTCATCCCCGGCTTACTTGAGCGCGCGCGCGGCCGTGATCCTGTCGACGAGCTCTTTGTAGGTTTGCGGATCCATGCCGGAGCCCTCCAGGCGGATCTTGTAATTGCCTTCGCCGAAGGCGCGGACGTTAAGCTCGTAGGGATTGGGGAGGCTGATGTCGCGGATCTGCTTCAATTCCCAGCGGCGGGAATGGCTGACCGCGTCGGTGGATTCATAGCTGAGACGGTCCGCGGTGATCAGCAGGCGGCCGCTGCAGGAGCCGATGCGATGGTTGTGGCTGGCCGGAAACACCTTCGCCCCTTCAGGAACAGACTGCGCGGCGGCGCTCGAAGCAGGCGCCGCGGCTGGCGCTCCGCCCGAGCCGAACCAGCTTGTGACAGGCCCGGGGTCGCCGTCGAGCGCCCGGAAACTGAGGCGGCGCACTTCGCCGGAGCGGTTGCGCACGGCGTCTTTCAGCTGCACGGTGATCATGGCGCCATCGGCCGAGAGGCTTTCGATGGAAGCCTTCGGCGCGACGAAGGAATCGGCCGGCTGGGCTTCGTCAACGAACACGAGGTAATCCGCATACAAAATCAATTTGCCCTGGATTTGTCCGAACGGAACCGCATGTTCCACGGCGAGAGCGCGGCCCGGGGGCACGGCTTCCGCAGCCATTGAACAGGCAGCCAGAACGAGCATTGCAATCGCAGATCTTGTCATCCCATCCCTCCTTGCGCTTAGAATTGACTGCAACCCTCATTCTACGGGAGCGCCTCATGCAGGGACAAGGAATTTTCTGGCTCATTCGGCACTGCGTAGCCCGGAGGAAGGCGAGCCTCGCGGCCTCGTGTCTGGCGTGCCTCGCCCTTGCGGGCGCGCAGGCGCCGCCCTCGGAATCCAGACCCGGCAGAACGGTCTCCCCCGAGAAGGGCAGGCAGCTGGTGGAAGCCCTGCAGCTGGCGACGCTGGAGAAGAAAGAGGCGACGGCGAGAAAGTTCATTCAGCGCGCCCGCGCGCTGGCGGATGAAGGCGCCGACGTGAACGCGAAGGGCGAACAGGGCCGCACGGCGCTGCACTGGATCGCCATCGGAATCGCGCAATTCTCCGGCAAGGAGACCCATCGCGCCTACCGGGAGCTGGCGGAGATCCTCATCGACGAAGGCATCGATGTGAACGCGGAAGACGACTACGGCAACACGGCGCTGGACTGGGAAGAAGCCAACCCGCGGGACGTGCTGCGCTACGTGCTCGAACAGGCCGGCGCCAGGCGCGGCGTGAGCCACCGGGAGTCCGAACGGCTGGCGGATTACATTGCGCATCTCCGGGCGCTGTCGTCGAAGAAGCAGTTCGCCGCCCTTGCCGATGCGCTGCAGGCGGACGTGCCCGAAGGCACGCTGATCTGGGTGCGGCTGACCAAGCCCGTGCACAGCAAGAACTCCCGCTGCGACGAGAAGCTGGAGGGCGTGGTGATTGCGCCGGCGATGGCGGACGGGCGCGTCGTGTTGTCGCCCGGCACGAAAGTGGAGGGCACGCTTCTGTCGGTGCAATCAGCGAGGAACCGGTTCGTGCGCGCCGAGGCCGTTATCGAATTCGCCAATTTCCTCCATGAAGACGGCGCGAAAACGCGCATCGCCGCGCGGGTGATCGAGGTGGACAACGCGAGGGAGACGGTGCATCACGGACGCATCCTCGGCGTGCCGTTTCCCAACGAGGCGGTCGGCCGGTGGACGATCGGGCTGCGGGGGCTGGGCTTCGTGATGCCGGGCGTGAGCGAGGGGCTGCGGTGGGCGACGCACTCTTACAACCTGACCCTGGGCCGCGAGATCGACTACAAGGAAGGCACGGAGGTGATCCTGCGCGTGTCGGTGCCGGAGAAGCTGAGCACGAAAGCGCCGCAGAAAGGGTGGAAAGAGATTCCCGCCACGCCAGAACTGGTGGAACTGGTGCGGCGGCAGCCGCTGCGCGTGAAAACGCCTTCCGGGGAGGACTCCGACATCGTGAATCTGATGTTCATCGGTTCTCAGGAAGACCTGGAGACGGGCTTCCAGATGGCGGGCTGGGTGGAGGCCAAGAGCCTGGGAGTCAAGACCGGAATGATCACGGCATTGCAGGCGCTGCGCAAGAGCGGTTACAGCGAGGCGCCGTTCTCTCTGCTGCAGCTGGAAGGAAAGGATCCGGACTACGAGTATCAGAAGGATCTCAACACGGTCGCCAAACGGCATCACTTCCGTGTCTTCCGGCGCGGGGACACATACCGCGGCCAGCCGGTCTGGGTGGCGTCGGCGACGCATGACATCGGCATCGGGGTGGGGCGGAAGGGGACGCAATGGTATCACCTCATCGACCCGGAGATCGACAAGGAGAGGCAGAAGATCGCCGACGATCTGCTGTTCACGGGAGTGGCCACAGGCTACACGCTGGTGGACCGCCCGGACGCGCCGAAGCGCGCCGGCAACGCCACGGGCGACGAGATCCGCACGGACGGCCGGATGATGGTGCTGCACATGACCGGAGAGCGGAAAATGAGGCGTGAAGCGGCGGCCGCCCGGCTCAGTCCTCGCGGCGGAAGCGGTCGAGGAAACTGAACAGCGCCGCGGCCACGACTGCGTTGAGAAAGGCTGAGATCACAGTCTGCGGAACCTGGAAAGCGGTCTGCTGCCCCAGCAGTCCGCGGCTGAGCGACCAGAAAAAGAACTGGTGGAACAGGTAGAAGAAGAAGCCCAGGATGAAACGCAGGACCGTGTTCTCGACGTCGAACCGCAGGCTGAGCGACGCGGCAAAGTAGCAGGACAGAGTTTTGCTGATGCCGTTCATGCCGAGCGGATGGGGCGAAAGAGCATCCTGCGCCAGGCCGATGAGGCTGCCGATGAAAGCGCCGGAACCGGGCTTCCTGCGCATGAGCGCGAAATAGATGGCGACCAGCAGCGGGAGCTCCAGGTAGGAGAGCGCATCGAGGAAGCGCGGGACGTAGACCTGGAACAGGATCGCCGCCAGGGGCGCAGCCGCATACAGCAGGGGCGGGAATCGCGAGGCCTTGCTCCTGCCCGCCAGGCTCAGAACGAGACTGTCCTCCATGCGGCTCATGGACGCGGCGGCTCCGATTTTTTCTCGGCCGGAGGAACCGGACTCTGGGAAGGCTCGCGGGTAAAGTCGGCGATGCGGCCTTTGACACCCAGCTGCAGTCCCTGGGATTCAGTCAGGCGGCGGTAGCGATCGACGAGCCGGTCGGCGTCGGTCAACGCTCCGCCGTTGGCCGCCGGCGCGGCGGGAGCGGCTTCCTGCGGGGAGTCCGGCGGGGGCGGCGGCAGCAGGCTGACGCCCTCCGCCGGCGGCTGCTCGGGCGGCGGAATCAATCCATGCACGCCGTCGATCACAATGAGCATTTCTTCGATCCGCGATTTCAGGGCGCTCGGCTCGACCAGGACTTCCTTGCCCCCTCGGCCCTCGCGCACCAGCGCCACGCGCCCGACGGGCAGCCCGCGCGGGAAGACGCGGTCGTTGCCGGACGTGTAGAACCACTCGCCCGGCTCGAGAGGATCCTTGTTCTCGACGTGGTCGACAGCGCAAAGCGAGGCCCCGGTTCCTTTCAGCGCCCCGCGAACGCGGCTCTTCTGCGAGATGACGCTGGCCACCGCGCCCTGGGCCGTGATCAGCTGAACCAGCGACGCCATCGGATACGCGGCGACCACCTTGCCGACGATGCCTTCGGGCGTGATGGCGGCCATGCCGCGCTGCACGCCGTCGGAAGATCCGCGGTCGACGAACACCGTATGCGTGCCGGGGCCGGCGCCCGCCCCGATGACCCGGACGGGCAGGGTCTTCGACGGGATGCGCGCCCGGTACTGCTCGAGCGCCTGCGCCCGCTCGGCTGACGCGAGCTCGGCCGCCAGCAGGTGGTTCTTCAGCCGCAGTTCGCCAAGCTCCTTTTTGAGACGCTCGTTTTCGGCGCGCACGTCGCGCAGAATGAAGTAGCTGGAGAAAAACGAGGCGGCCGCGGAGCGCCCGGCTTCCAGAGCGCGGGCCAGAGGCGAAACGGCGGCCACGGCCCAGATGCGGATCAGCGGCACGTCCTGGCTGCTGCGCACCTGGTAGGCGAGCAGAAGCAGCTGCCCCACCACCAGCAGCAGCAGCACGCTCAGGTTGCGGTAGCGGCCCAGAAAGCTGTCCATAGGTTCAGGCGGCCGGCGCGGCCGCTCCCACGCTATTCAATGGCGATGCGGCGCAGCAGTTTGAAGTCCGTCAACATGCGCCCGGTTCCCAGGACGACGCTGGCCAGGGGATCTTCGGCGATCGAAACGGGCAGGCCCGTCTCTTCGCGGATCCGCTTGTCGAGGTTTTTCAGCAGCGCTCCGCCCCCGGTCAGCACGATGCCGCGGTCGCTGATGTCGGCGCTCAGCTCCGGCGGCGTTCGCTCCAGAGCGACGCGGATGGCGTTCATGATGGTGGCGACGCACTCGGAGAGGGCTTCGCGGATCTCCTCGTCGTTGACGACGATGGTGCGCGGCACGCCCTCGATCAGGTTGCGCCCCTTGATCTCCATCGTGAGGGGCTTGTCGAGCGGATAGGCGCTGCCGATCTGCATCTTGATCTGCTCGGCCGTGCGCTCGCCGACGAGCAGGTTGTACTTCTTCTTCAGGTACTGCATGATGGCGTCGTCCATCTCGTTGCCGGCCACGCGGACCGAGCGCGAGTAGACGATGCCGCTGAGCGAAATGACGGCGACGTCGGTGGTGCCGCCGCCGATGTCGACCACCATGTTGCCGGAGGGCTCCGTGATGGGCAGCCCGGCGCCGATGGCCGCCACCATGGCCTGCTCCACCAGATGAACCTCGCTGGCCTTGGCGCGGTAGGCCGAATCGATCACGGCCCGCTTCTCGACCTGCGTGATTTCGCTGGGCACGCCGATGACAATGCGCGGATGCACCAGCATCTTGCGGCCATGCGCCTTCTGGATGAAGTAATTCAGCATGCGCTCGGTGACCTTGAAGTCGGCGATGACGCCATCCTTCATCGGACGGATGGCCACGATGTTGCCCGGCGTGCGGCCGAGCATCTCCTTGGCCTCTTTGCCGACCGCCTCGACTTCTCCGGTCACCTTGTTGATGGCGACGATGGATGGTTCGTTGACGACGATGCCCTTGCCTTTGGCGAACACGAGCGTGTTGGCCGTGCCCAGGTCGATGGCAAGGTCAGAGGAGAACAGACTGAATAAAGACCGGATGTTCATGGGGAGAGAATGAAACCCGCCGGACCTGCGTCTGGGCGGGCGGAGAGGCCGTCATGCGGCCGCCCGTTTCTTCTTGAGCGTACCATAGACGCGGAATTCCCTCGCCCGGTGGTAGACGAGGTCCTTCAGCATCTCGAAGACCGCCTTCAGGGCTTCGCGGTGCTGGTCCCTGTCGCTGAGATCCGAGCGGCGGACGTAGTCCGTGATCCTCTCGACGGTGGAGACGACCTCGGGCATGTAGCGGCGGACGGCGGCTTCGTAGGCGGCCTCGGCGGGCCACTCGCCGGGCTGCAATCCGAGTTTGACGTCCACCCACTCGGCGGCGAGCCGGGCGCGCGCGCAGCGGTCCTCTTCCGGCGGAGGCGCTGATGTCTGCATCACCGGAATCGCCTGCTCGAGCCGCTGCAGCCAGCTTTTGCGGTAGTCGATGCCGCGCCGCTCCATCTCGCGGCGGATCAGGACGTGCTGCACGATGTCTCCGGTATGGATTGCGAGACAGGCGTGCGGCCCGGGCACGAAGACGGGCGTCGGGTACTTCTGCGCCTTGATCCAGGCGTGGCCCAGTTCGTGCGCCAGCAGGGCTTCCTGCCAGGATTCCCACTCGGCGCGCCTCTCCCCGTTCAGCAGCACGAAGGCCACTTCCCGGCCCGGCGCGCGCTGGAACACCATGGAGGCGTGCATCAGGGCGAACTGCTGCTGGAACTCCGCCGACTCGAGATATGGGCGCAGAAGATCCAGGTGCGGCGTGTCCGCGGCGGCGGACAGCGCGCCGCCGGATTTCTCGAGCTCTGCAACAACCACCGCCACACCGCGCGATTCGATGTCGGCTTTCCACGCGAGCAGGACGGCGGAAAGCGTCACGGCAGCGGCCAGCACAATCCTTATTATCGCGCGCCTTCCGGCCGGGCTCCGATGTGCCAAGATTGATGGTCGTGGACGAGAGGCTGTTTTACAGCGAGTCGAAGACGAAGAAGCCGGCGCGGCTGAACTGCCCGTATTGCCGCACCGTCGAGGAATATGAACTGCAGTGGCTGATCCGGCGCAAGAGAGACCGCCTGCCGCCGGGCGCAGACGAGCGGGACCGGGCCAGGTTCGCCAAAGCGCAAAGCTACATGGTGCTGATCGACGACAAAGTGCGGTGCAAGAACCCGCGGTGCGGTCGGACGATCGAAGTTTCCGGCATCAAGACAACGGCGTTCCTGTGATGAACCGGCGTGCGTTCGCTGCCACCCTGGCCGGCTGGGGCGCGTCCTGCCGGCGCGGACCGGCGGGCGGGTTTCCAGGCAGGGCTTTTGTCGCCTCTTCGAGCGAAGCGCTGCTGGGCGCCGTCGACCTGTTGCGGTTCACGTTTGAAAGAGCCCTGCCCCTGCCATCGCCCGCTTCCACCGTGATGGCGCGGCGGGGCAAGGTGTACGCCCTGTGCCCGCAGGCGCGGACGCTGGCGGTGTTCGACGCCTCCAGCCTGCAGCAGGAGGCGCTGCTTCGGCTGGGCGGCGCGCCCCAGACGGCGGTCGTCAAACACGGCCGGCTGTGGTGCCTGATGGCCGAGCCGCCAGCCATGATTCCCGTGGATCTGGATCCGCTGCGGGCGCGCCCGGCGATGGTTCTGCCGCGCAGACCGGTCAGCTTCGATGTTTCGGGCGCCGAGCCGCGCGCCTGTGTTGCGCTGGAGGCGGGCGAGGTGGTTTTCGTTCAGCTGGATTCGGGGCTGGTTCTGCCTCCGCGTCTGGTGGACGACCGGCTGGGCACTGTGCGTTTCCGGTCTGACGGGCGGATGGCGATCGCTGCAGGAATGGACCGCCGCCAGCTGATCCTGCTCGATACGGCCACGCGCGACGTGATGGTCAAGCTGCCGCTGGCGGTCGTGCCGCAGCGCTTCTGCTTCAGCGCCGACGGCGGCCAGCTCTTCATCACGGGCGAGGGAAGCGATTCCGTCGTGATCGCCTATCCCTACCGCAGCGAAATCGCCCAGACGTCGCTGAGCGGGCGCAAGCCGGGCGAGATGGCGGCCAGCGCCGCGCCGCCGCTGCTGTTCGTCTCGAATCCGCAGGCGGGCTCGGTGACCACCTTCAGCATCGCCGAGCAGCGCGTGGTGTCGGTGACCGGCGTGGGCGCCGAGCCGGGAGCGATCTTCATCACGCCCGATCAGGAGTTCGCGCTGGTGCTCAACCGCGGCTCCGGCGACATGGCGGTGATCCGCATCTCCGCAATTCCCGTTGACACCCGCCGCCGCAAGACGGCGCCGCTGTTCACGATGATTCCCGTCGGCCCGCAGCCGCACGCAGCGGCAGTCGTGCGCCTCTGATCGGAGAGGAACCGGACGGCGCCGCACGGAGCCGCCCGCCACGGCCAATTCAGCCGCTGCGCGTTCAGCCGAGCTCCACGCCGGGAGCGGAAGACCGGGGCTCGGCGGGCACGTCCCTGTACAGAAGGTTCAGCACGGGCGGGGCGAGAATTGTGGTCATCACAGCCATGAACACGGCCACGCCATACACAGGCTGCGTAATGGCGCCCGCTTTCAGTCCCACCTGCGCCACCACCATGCCGACCTCGCCGCGCGGCACCATGCCGGCGCCCACGCGCGAGGCGTCCTTCCAGCCCAGGCTGGCCGCGCCCAGCCCGCAACCGATCCACTTCGAGATCACGGCCGCCAGCAGGATCACCACCGCCAGAAGAACGGTGGACGAGCTGCGGAAGACGCTCATCTCGAGCTGCAGGCCGATCGAAGCCAGGAAGAACGGCACCATCAGTTCGCCGGCGCCGCGCACCAGCGTATGCAGGTGGTGCGAGGCTGTCTCCGCCAGAGCCATGCCGGCAAGGAAGGCGCCGATGATCGCCGCGACTCCGGAGTACGTGGCCAGGAGCGCCATCAGGAAAAGGAACGTGACCGCCACGGCGTACTCGGCTTCCTCCACCCTGAGGCTGCGCGTCAGCTTCGGCACGACGAACCCGGCGGTGCGCGAACCGAATTTGACGACAGCCGCAACAAAGACGATCGAGACGATCGTGGACGTGGCCAGCCCCGCCCAGTCCAGCCCGCCCGCCCGCGCCATCGAGGAGACGATGGCGAGCACGAGCAGCCCCAGCACGTCATCGATCACCGCAGCGGCCAGGATCACCTGAGCCGTGCGGTGGCTCAGCACGCCCTTCGCCGCCAGCACCTGCGCGGTGATGCCCACGCTGGTGGCCACCATGGCGGCGCCCATGAAGATCGACTCGATCTGCGGGTGCCCGGCGGCGGTCATGATGGCCCAGCCCATGATGAACGGAACAGCGACGCCCAGCATGGCCGACAGCAGCGCCACTTTGCCCACGCGGACCAGTTGCGAGGCCTGCACTTCCAGTCCGACCTGGAACAGCAGGAACATCACGCCCATCTCCGCCATGGCGTGCAGCAGCGAATCATAGTGAATCCAGCCGAAGCCGGAAGGGCCGATGACGATGCCCGCCAGCAGCCCGCCGACGACGCCGGGCATGCGGAGCCGCTGCGCCGCTTCCGCCAGCAGCTTGGCGAAGCCGAACACGATCAGGAGTTGCAGAGGCAGGTGGTCGGCTGTCCCGGCGCCGGAAAGAAACGCCAGGAAGGGTTGTTCGAACAGGTTCATGAAGCAGGTTTCTTGATCGATGTCTCGCTGCGGCCCGCCGCAACGGGCAGGCCTGCCGGAAGCAGGCCTGCGCAGAGTGTCTTTTCCTATTGTAGCGGAGCGCGGCCCCGGCGGCGCCGGGGCCGCTCCGATACATTTTTTGATTGAGCCTGAGAAGAATTATCTGTTGGATTTCCCGGGCGGCAGCGGTTTAGCATCAACGTAGACGGCCCCCGTCGGCCGCTCGGTTCCCGGGCAGCATCCGATACGCTTCTGCGGCTGCGCGCATCCGTGCGCGGCGGGAAGCTTCCCGCGCGGCGGACCGCTCCCTCCGCGGAGTGTTTCGCGCCCGGCGCGGATCCGGAAATTCACCCGACAGGATCAGAGAAATCGCAATGAGGTACGGATTCAGTCTTTTCCTGCTTCTGGCCGCCACCGCGGCGGGCCAGGATCCGTCAGAAGCCGTGAAAGCGGCCGAATCGGCCGCGGCGGCGGCCCAGCTTTCCGCCGACAACGCCTGGATGATGGCCAGTTGCGCGCTGGTGCTGCTGATGACCGGACCGGGACTGGCGCTGTTCTACGGCGGGCTTGTGCGGCGCAAGAACGTGCTCGGAACAATGATGCACAGTTTTGTTCTGATGGCCCTGGCCAGCGTGCTTTGGGCTCTGGTGGGCTACAGCCTGGCCTTCGGCGAGGGCAATGCCTTCATCGGCAGCCTGCAGTATGCGTTTCTCCGCGGCGTGGGGATGGAGCCGAACGCCGATTACGCCGCCACGCTGCCCCACCTGACCTTCATGGCGTTCCAGATGATGTTCGCCATCATCACGCCCGCCCTGATCTCCGGCGCCTATGCGGAGAGGATCAAGTTCAGCGGCATGGTGTTGTACACGACGCTGTGGCTGTTCGTCGTGTATTTCCCGATGGCGCACATGGTGTGGGGCAAGGGAGGGCTGTTCAACGCCTTTTCCGGCGGGAAGATCCCATGCTTTGATTTTGCGGGCGGCACGGTCGTGCATATCACGTCGGGCGTGTCCGCGCTGGTGGCCGCGCTGTACCTGAAGCCGCGCGCTGGCTACCTGCAGGAGCCGATGCGGCCGCACTCGCTGGTGCTGAGCTTCGCAGGCGCGTGTCTGCTGTGGTTCGGCTGGTTCGGCTTCAACGCCGGCTCCGCGCTGGGCGCCGGTCCGCTGGCCGCGTCGGCGTTCGTCGCCACGCATCTGGGCGCCGCGGGCGGCGTGGCGGGCTGGCTGGCGGCGGAGTGGATGCGCACCGGCAAGCCCTCCGTGCTCGGCGGGATCTCCGGCTGCGTGGCCGGCCTCGTGGCCATCACCCCGGCTTCAGGGTTCGTCCTCCCGATGCCTGCGCTTCTGATCGGCGTGCTGGCGGGGATCTTCTGCTATGCCATGGTGGCCGTCGTCAAGATGCGGCTCGGGTACGATGATTCCCTCGACGCCTTCGGCGTGCATGGCGCGGGCGGCACCCTGGGCGCGCTGCTGACGGGCGTGTTCGCCACCAATGCGGTGAACGACGCGCTGAAAGATGCCGCCGGCAATCCGGCGCCGCTGGGGCTGGTGGACGGCAACGCCATGCAGGTCCTGAACCAGGCGCTTGGAACGCTCGTGGCTGTCGTCCTGGCGGCGGTGGGCAGCTACATCTGCCTCAAGATCGCGGACGTGATCTGCGGTCTGCGCGCCGCGCCGGAGCACGAGACCGACGGGCTCGACCTCTCGATGCACGGCGAGGAAGGCTACAGTTTCGAGGCGTAGTGAAGAGGTGCACCAGTGAAGAAGATCGAAGCCATCATCCAGCCCTTCAAACTCGAGGACGTGAAGGAGGCCCTGAAAAAAATCGGCGTCGACGGCATGACCATCACCGAAGTGCGCGGCCACGGCCGCCAGAAGGGCCACAAGGAGATCTACCGCGGCCACGAATACCAGGTGGACCTGCTGCCGAAAGCCAAGATCGAGATCTTCTGCCGCGCCGAGCGCGTGGAAGAAATCATCTCGACCATCTCCGCCGCCGCCCGCACGGGCAAGATCGGCGACGGAAAGATCTTCGTGCTGCCTGTCGAGGAGGCCGTGCGCATCCGCAATGACGACCGCGGCGTGGATGCCCTCTGAACCCGCCGCCACTCTGTTGGAAGAGCGGACGTGGAGCGTGGACGCGCTGGCCCGCGAAGCGTTCGCTCGGCATCTGGAAGCCCCCGGCGCCGCGCTGCTCGCCGTCGGGGGCTACGGGCGCAGGAGGCTTTTTCCCCACTCCGACATCGACCTGCTGCTGCTGTCTGCGCGCCCTCTGGCCACCATCCGGGAGCGGGACCGGGCGGGGGAATTCCTGCGGAAGCTGTGGGATGCGGGACTGCGCGCGTCTCATTCGGTCCGCACCGTGGAGGAGTGCTGCAGCCTGCAGCCGGGCAATCCCGAGCTGACGTTCTCTCTGCTCGACCACCGCTTCCTGGCCGGTGACGGGGGGCTGTTCCGGGAATTCGGATCGCGGTGGCGGCGTTTTCTCGACAGCCGGAAAGGTGAAATCGCCCGCCTGCTCTGCACGGCTTCCCGTGCGCGGCATGCGCGTTTCCAGCAGACCGTGTTCCACCTCGAACCCGACGTGAAGGAAGGCCCCGGCGGACTGCGCGACCTGCAGACCGCCGAGTGGCTGGCTGCCCTGATGAAGCGGCCGGCGCCGCCGGATCGCTGGCTGGAGCCGCTCGCAGCGGTGCGCATCTTTCTCCATCTCACGCACGGGCGCGACAACAACGTGCTCGATTTCGACTCGCAGGACGCAGCAGCCCGCGCCGGGCTTCTGGGCGCCCGCGATCCGGCCTCGTTCATGCGCGCCTGGTACCGGAACGCCGGAGCCGTGATGCGCGCCGCCGAACGCGCCATGGAGGAGTTCGAGTCGCAGGACCGCAGCCGGTTATCGGTCTGGTTCGACCGCAGCAGCCGCCTGTCGACGGCCGATCTCACGGTGTCGCGCAACCTGGTCTTCCTGCGCAATCCCGGCCAGCTTGAGCGGGACCCGGACCTGGCGTTGCGGCTGTTTCTCTTCACCGCGCGGCACGGGCTGCTTCCCTCGCGGGAAACGGAAAGCCGGCTGGAGCAGCACGCGGCGCGGTGGACAGAACAGCGGGCCGACCGCCCCGCGGGCGCAAAGTTCTGGCGCGAACTGCTCAGCCTCCCGCATGCAGCCGCCGCCGTCCGGGCCATGCGCTCCACCGGACATCTGGCGGCGGCGCTGCCCGAGTGGCGGCGCATCGATCATCTGGTGGTGCCGGACTTCTACCACCGCTTCACCGTCGACGAGCATACGAACGTGGCGCTGGAGGTGCTTGAGGAACTGCCCCGGGAAAAGACCCCGCCACGGCGGTTCTTCGCCGAATTGTGGGAGGAGTGCGGACGCGAGCAGTGGCTGCTGCGGCTGGCCCTCCTGCTGCACGACATCGGCAAAGGATCGGGGCGCGATCATGCGGAAGAATCGCTGTCGATCGCCCGCGCCTTCCTGATGCGGGAAGGCTTTGCGCCGCAGGAGCAGTCCGGCGTTCTGTTCCTGATCGGAAAACATCTGCTGCTGAGCGAGGCGATGCAGTCCCGCGACGTGGCCTCCGAAGAAGTGCAGCAGTGGTTGGCCCGGGAGCTGGGCTCGGCAGAGCGGCTGCGGCTGCTTGCCCTGCTCACCTACGCCGACATCAGCGCCGTGGGTGCGGGCCGCATGACATCCTGGCGCGCTGCGCAGCTCTTCAGCCTGTACCGCACGCTGCACGCGCGGCTCGAAAGCGGGCTGGACGAGCCGGCCTCGAACGGCGCTGCGCTTCTGGACTCCCTCAGCCCGGCGGCCCGCTCCCTGCTGGCCGGCCTGCCGGCGCGCTACCGCTGGGGCCGCACGCCGGAGGATTTCGAGCAGGACGCTGCGTTGCTGGAGAAAGCCCGCGCGGAAGGGGCGGCCGTGCGGCTGTCGGCCGCGGACGGCGCGTGGCAGGCGGTGATCGCCGCCGCAGACCACGCCCGGCTGTTCGCCGATCTGGCCGGTGCGCTCTCCTCGTTCGGCATGGAGATCGTGCAGTGCGAGGCGTTCACGCATCAGGAAGGGTTCGCCGTCGATGCGTTCCGGTTCGCCGATCCGCACCGCACGCTCGAGCTCAATCCGCCTGAACAGGAGCGGCTGATGGAAACGCTGCTGCGGGCCGCCCTCGGCCGCGTCTCCGCGGCGGAACTGCTGCGCCGCCGCGCCGCGCCGCGCCTGCCCGCGCGCGCCGCCGGCATGCCGCCCGCCATCACGTTTTTCGACGATCTTTCCGGGCATGCCACCGTCGTGGAAGTCGTGGCCCAGGACCGCCCCGCCCTGCTCCACGATCTCGCCGCGGCCATTTCCTCGGAAGGATGCGACATCCGCCTCGTGCTGGTCGACACCCGGGCCCACAAGGCCATCGACGTCTTTTATGTGACACGCGCCGGCGCGCCGCTCGGCGGGGAGCAGCGCGAGGCTCTGCGAAGAGCTCTCGAAAGCGCCTGCTCGGCCGCCCCCGGCCGCCCGAGGTGAGACAGCACGCTTGCAAAGCCCGGTGGTATCATGCACGCCGAAGGAGATTGCTCTGATGCATCTGCGCGTTCTCTCATTCGTCCTCGCCGGCGGAAAAGGCACGCGGCTTTACCCGCTCACGAAAGAGCGCGCCAAGCCGGCAGTCCCCTTCGGCGGCCAGTACCGCATCGTTGATTTCGTCCTTTCCAACCTCGTGAACTCGGGCCTTCATTCCATCTACGTCCTCATCCAGTTCAAGAGCCAGTCTCTCCTGCAGCACCTGCGCGACGGCTGGGAGTTTTCCGGCATTCTGAAGGACCGCTACATCATCCCCGTGCCCGCGCAGATGCGTTCGCCCGGCGAAACCTGGTACCGCGGCACCGCCGATGCGATCTTTCAGAACATCAACCTGATCGAGCAGTCCGAACCGCACCTGGTGGCCGTCTTCGGCGCCGATCACGTCTACCGCATGAATGTGCGGGAGATGATCGAGTATCACGAACAGAAGCGCGCGCAGGCCACCGTGGCCGCCATCCCGGTGCCAAAGGAAATGGCCGCGGAATTCGGCGTCATCGAAGTGGCCGAAGACGGCCGCATCCTGGCGTTTCACGAGAAAAAAGCGGACGCGCCCACCATTCCCGGAGACCCCGCGCACGTGCTGGCGTCGATGGGCAATTACGTGTTCTCCACCCCCGCACTGCTCAAGTACCTGTACGAGGACGCGCGCGACGAAGAGTCCACCCATGATTTCGGGCGCGACATTCTTCCGAAATGGGTCGCCCGCGGCGACGTGTTCGCCTACGACTTCAACACCAACCACATCCCCGGCGATCCCGTCGGCGCGCCCGTCTACTGGCGCGACGTCGGCACCATCGACGCCTACTACGACGCCAACATGGATCTGCGCGCCGTCAGCCCCGTGCTGAACCTCTATAACAAGCAGTGGCCGCTGCGCACCGCCGGATACGACGACCCGCCCGCCAAGTTCACCTTCGACGAGGAGAACCGCCGCGGACAGGCGATCGACTCCATCGTCAGCTCCGGCTCGATTCTCGCCGGCGGCATGGTGCGCAACTCTGTCATCGGCCGCGGCGTGCGCGTGCACTCGGGCGCCGTGGTCGAAGACTCGATCATCTTCGACAACTGCGATATCGGACGCCGCGCCCGCATCAAGCGCGCCATCCTCGACAAGAACGTTGTCGTGCCGGAAGACGCCGTCATCGGCTACGACCTGGAAGCCGACCGCAAGAAATACCACGTCACCGAAAGCGGCATCGTCGTGGTGGAAGGGCGCCGCTCGCGCGTGCCGGTTTCGCCCCTGGAGATCTGACGCGGCGCGCGCGGGACGGCTGAGCCGCCAGAGAAGGATTCCAGCCGGAAAGCGCTCCGTGCGCCGGGGGATCCCTTCCCGAACACGCCTGCGTAGGTGGCATCAGGATGCGGCGCTGAGGGGAAAATCTTACTCTCTTTCCGTGAAATTCTGACGTATAAGGGACAGCAGGGGGAAAATAAATGAGATCCCTGCGGAGGCCGCAATGAGACTCCACGCATGGCTCGGGATTGTCGCGCTTGCAACAGCCGGCGGACAGACGCAGCTCACCATCTACAACCAGAATTTCGCTGCAGTCAGGGAAAGGCGCGTCCTTGAGCTGAAGAAGGGCGAAAACGAGATCCGCGTCACCGGGATCACCGCGCACCTGGAACCGGAATCCGTGGTGCTGCGCCATATCAGACAACCCGATTCGATCCAGATTCTTGAACAGAATTACGAGAGCGACCCGCTCAGCGAGGGCTTGCTCCTGCGGAAATCGGAAGGCAGAGTTCTGGCTTTCGAAGTCGTCCATCCCCAGACTGGCGAGAGAAAAATCGTCAAAGGCAGGATCCTCCGCAGCGGATATGTGCCCCATCTCTCTGCGCTTTCGCGCTACGGGCAGCAGTACCGGACCGCTCAAATGCTCCACGCAGACCCTCAGGGCGGCGGGCAGCCCATCGTGGAAGTGGAGGGCAAGATCCAGTTCGGCCTCCCCGGCAAACCCCTCTTCGATGCTCTCGATCCACAGGCGTTTCTGAAGCCGACGCTTTTATGGCGGCTGCATTCGGCAGTGGACGGCAATCAGGAGGTGGAATTTTCCTATCTCACCGGCGGGATGCGGTGGGAGGCAAATTACAACGCGGTGGCATCCGAAAAGGGTGATGTGTTCGACCTCTCTGGCTGGGTCACGCTGGAAAACATGAGCGGGAAAGATTTTGAAAACGCCCGGATCAGGCTGATGGCAGGCGACGTGGCCCGGGCGCAGGAGGAACCGCCAGTGCGCAGGGTGAACCTGGCGTTGGCGGAGAGCCTTGCGTCCGCTCCCGCCGTGGCCGAGCGCTCGTTCGAGGAGTATCACCTGTATACACTGGAGCGGCCAACGACGGTCCTGGACCGCGAGATCAAACAGGTGGAATTCGTCCGCGCCACGGGCGTTCCGGCGAAGCGTCTCTACATCTATGACGGGTTCAGGTCGGATCCGAGATTCCGGGGCTGGGATCCATCGACTCTCCGCAAACTGCCCGAATACGGTGCGAACTCAAGCTCGAAAGTGTGGGTGATGCTCGAGTTTCAGAACTCCGAACAATCCCGTCTGGGCATGCCGCTGCCCCGCGGGGCGGTGAAGATCTACAGGCGGGACGCGGACGGACGCAATGAGTTTGTCGGAGAGGACCGGATCGACCATACGCCGAAGGACGAAACCGTGCGCCTCTACATGGGCAACGCGTTCGATCTTGTGGGCGAACGGCGGCAGACGAATTTCGTCGCGGACTCGGGCAACCGCTGGGTGGACGAGAGCTTCGAGATCAAGGTGCGCAATCACAAGAAAGAGCCGGTCACCGTGCGGGTGGTGGAGCACATGTACCGCTGGACGCAGTGGGAGATCTCGTCCGCATCGCAGGAGTATAGGAAAACGGACGCACGGACGATTGAGTTCCAGCCCGTCATTGCACCGGGCGGGGAGGCGGTAATCCGCTACACGGTGCATTACTCGTGGTAATGCCGGCGGACGGCCAGCGGCTGCGGGATCAGCTCCGGCTTTGAGCAGACGCCGCGGGCAGGCGCCTCCAGGCGGCTGAACTTGCGCCCCGCAGGCCGGAAAATAGCGGGTGATAACGGCGCACGACCACCGCCGCACGGAGCCTCGCGCTGGAACAGGGGCCCGCCGCCCTCAGCCCTGCGGCGCTTCCGGCTCGGGCGCGGCGGGGGAGGCCGGTCGCGTCATTGGCGCGCCCTGCGCGGATCAGAGTCTGATGAGTCCGAGGCTGATCTGGAGCGCCCGGTCCACCTGAACCATTGTTGCTGCCGCTGCCCGGCCAAGGCGTTTCACCAGACGCTGCCTGTCTACGGTACGGATCTGGTTCAGCAGCACGGCGGAGCGCAGCGGCAGGCCGGATTCTTCAGGTTCCAGAATGACTTCGGTGGGATAGGGCGGATCACCGAACTTCGAGGTGATCGCCGCAACAATGGTGACGGGGCTATGGCGGTTGCTGATGTCGTTCTGGATCACCAGAGCCGGCCGCGTCTTCCGGATTTCGGCGCCGACCGCCGGGTCAAGGTTCACCGGATAGATTTCGCCTCTGCGTGGCGGGCCTATCTGTGGCGCTTTCTTCCGGGCTTCGCGGCTTGCCATGCCTCCTCGTCCAGCGCGAACCATTCCCCGGCGATTTCCAGGTCGCGGCGGGCGCCGGCCAGAGCCCCTGATTTCAGACGCCCGGCCATCCTGCGCTTGGCCTGGTTTTCCATGTAGTAATGCACCGCTTCCGAGATAAGCCGGCTCCGCTGGCCTTTCGGCGCGGCGCGGTCAAGGAGGCGGATTGTCTCGACCGGCAACACTACGTTAATGCGCTTGGTCATATCCTGTCCCGGGATCGCGGGACTCCTGCCGTCACCATACACACTTTTTGTGTGTATGGCAAGACAGCAATGTTCCGTTCAGGCTGCATTCTGATGGGCGTTGTCTGCGCTCTTTCTTCCCGGCAGGATTCCGCACGCCGGCGATGCGGCCGGCCCCCGGCAAGGGGGCCCGGAGACGAGAGAATCAGCCCTCAGCCCTGCGGCGCTTCCGGCTCGGGCGCGGCGGGCGGAGGCGCGGCAGGCTTCGGCTCCGCGGGCTTCTCCTTCTTGGCTTCCTTTTTCACCGGCGTGATGATGATGTGCGCAAAGCGGCCCTCGAGCCGGGGCTGCCCCTCGACAGTCCCGTACTGCGCCAGGTCCCCGGCCAGACGCATCAGCAGGTTCTTGCCCAGGTCGGCGTGGGCGATTTCGCGGCCGCGGAACTGCACCACCGCCTTCACGCGGTTGCCTTCCGTCAGGAAGCGGATGGCGTGCTTCAGCTTGAAGTTGTAGTCGTGATCGTCGGTATTGGGCCGGAATTTCAGCTCCTTCACCTGGATCACGTGCTGCTTCTTCTTCGCCTCCTGCTGCTTCTTCTTCTGCTCGTACTGCCACTGGCCGTAGTCCATCGCCTTGGCGACGGGAGGTTCGGCCGTGGGGGACACCAGGATCAGGTCGAGCCCCATTTCCTTGGCGCGCCGGATCGCCTGTTGCGTCGGCATGATCTCGACGACGCCATCGGGGAACACGGCGCGCACCTCTCGCGCCCGGATGGCTTCGTTCACGTTCTCTCGGACTCTGACGCGCGGGCGGGAAAATCTAGGATGCATGCAGTCTGTTTCTGGGGATGGACACCTTGTGGATTCCGCATCTCCGCAAACGGAAAACGGGCGTGCACCGAATCTCGCTGCCGGCGCGCGCCCGAATTGTGGAGATGCCGTTGTTGGTGGGAAGCCTCAGGACTCGCTCCCTACTCCCCCAATATACACCGGAGTGAAAATCCAAAGTCAATGCGCGGCAGCCCCTTCCATGATGTCGGACTCGCGGAAAACCGCGCGGCGCACCACCTTGCGCTCGTCGCTCGTATAAACGACGTGAATGCGCCCGTCCGCCGTCTGCACGGCGCTCGGATAGGCGAAAGAATCCTTGCCCTCGGCCAGATTGCGCCGCCATTTCCACGTCCTGCCCCCGTCTTCGCTCAGCGCAGCCGTCAGCGGAGACCGCCCGTACATCGTCGGGTTGTAGACGAGCAGCAGCCGCCCGCTCTGCAGCCGGATCAGCTCGATCGCGGAGTTCGGATTCGGCAGATCCGTGTCGCGTCCCTCGCTCCACGTCATGCCGCCGTCGCGGGATTCAGCCGCCACGATGAAGCCGCGTTCGCCGGGCTCGTAGCCGCCGCCCCTGCGGCAGAACGCCAGCACGTGGCCAGGCGCAAGCTCGACAGGAGCGGGCTGAAGATTGCCGTTCTTCGAGCGGATCTTCCCGCTCGGCTTCCATTCCTGCGAGCCGGGGTCGCGGATCAGAAAGAACGAAGACGTCTCCGGTTCCACGCGCTCCCGGTCGCTGCCCACCTCGTGATAGACCGGCAGCAGCCAGCGGCCGGTTGCCAGCACGATGGGCCGGCCGCGCACCATCCAGCCCTCCTCAAGGCTCAGCAGGCCCGGATCCGACCACGTGGCCCCGCGGTCGTCGCTCACCTTCGCCGCAATCCGCGACGTGCTCCACGTCTCGCCGAACCGGATGACGTAGAACAGCCACACCCGGCCCGTCGGATCCTGCCAGCAGACGCCGTTGCCCGTCGAGCGGAACGGATCGCGGGCCACCGCCCGCGGCTCGCTCCAGGTCCTGCCTCCCGCAGGCAGGCGCGACAGGAAAACGGACGTGGATTGCGCATACTCGCCCTGTCCGCCGTAGTACACCAGCAGCAGGTCTCCGTTGTCCAGCGCGCAGATCGACGCCGGATGCTTGTAGGGCCCCGTGGGCACTTCCGGGCCGAAGATGCGCTCGGTGACGATCTCGGCGGCTGCGGAGAAAAGGCACAGCCAGATGGCGCAGGCGAATTTCACGCTCACGGTCCGCTCAGTCCTCCAGAGGCCGCGTGGAATGGATGAAAGGCCAGCAGAACGCCCCCAGGAAATAGGCGCCCGCCATCGTGAACAGGAACAGGTTCCAGTCGTTGCCCGTGTGCATGAGGATGAAACCGCCAATGGAAGGCGCAAGAATTCCGGCGATGTTGCCCATCATGTTCATCGAGCCGGAGAGCGTCCCCGCGTATTTTCCGCCGATGTCCATGCACGCGCCCCATGCGCCCGGCATCACCAGGTCGTTGCAGAACGACGCCAGCCCCATGGCCAGCATCGCCGGCAGCGGGTCTTTCGTCAGAGTGGAGACGAGCAGGAATCCCGCCGCGCCCAGAAAGCCTGCCGCGCCCATCCAGCGCCGCGCCCGGTCCACCGACCCGAGCCACAGCGAGACATACTTGGCCAGAAACCCGGCGAACATCGAGCCGATCCCGCCGAACAGCAGCGGCAGAATGGCGTAGCGCGCGCTGGTGCCCATGTCCATGTGGCGCGCCTCCTGCAGGTATGTGGGCAGCCACGTGATGTAGAAGTACCAGGGATAGGTCAGCAGGAAATACTGCGCCCACAGCAGCCACACCGAGCCGCGCCGCACCATCTTGCCCCACGGCACGTCGCCGTGGCCCGACGCCGTCTTCTCCGCGCCCTCCAGCAGCGCCAGCTCCGCCTCGTTCACCGCCGGGTGGTCCTTCGGGTTGTCGCGGTACCAGCGGTAGAAGAAGAACGCCCACACCAGGCCGATCAGCCCGAACACGTGGAACACGTCGCGCCAGCCCATGAAGCGGAACAGCAGCGCGAACAGCGGCGGCGTAAACGCCCCGCCCCACCGCGCGAACGACCACATGATCCCCTGCGCGCGCACCCGCTCGTGCACGGGCAGCCAGGTGGTGAACGCCTTGGTGAGGTTCGGAAAGCAGCCTGCCTCGCCTGCGCCGAACAGGAACCGCACGATCCACATCGAGACGAAGTTCCACGCCCAGCCCGTGGCCGCCGTGAAGAACGACCACCACAGCACGATCCGCATCAGCACCCGCCGCGGCCCCATCCAGTCCCCCATCCAGCCGCCCGGAATCTCGAACGCCGCATAGGCCAGCGCAAACGCAGAGAAGATGTAGCCCATCTCCTGCTTGCTGAAGCCCAGATCCTTCGAGATCAGCGGCGCCGCCTGCGAGATGGCCACGCGGTCGATGTACGCCAGGATGGCCAGCGTGACGGCGAAAAACACCACCCAGTGACGGGCGCGCGTAGGAGCTTGCGGCGCAGTCATGAGCCACTATCCCATCACACGGCCGGAGTGTCCTGCAAGGACTCGGGGCTGCGCAGCCCGGCGTCAATCCACGACAGATAGTCCAGGTCTCCGTCCACGACAGGCAGGGCGACGATCTCGGGCAGCTCGTACGAGTGCGCCGCCCGCAGCCGCCGGCACAGCTCCCCGAAAAGGTCCCGCCGGCTTTTCACCAGCAGCAGGCACTCGCAGCCTTCCTCCACCGCGCCGCGCCAGCGGTACACGCTGAACACCTGCGGCAGGATCTGCACGCACGCCGCCAGCCGCTCCTCCACGAGCAGCTGCGCCAGCCGCTTCGCCTCCTCTTCCGAGCCGCAGGTCGTCGAAACAAGGATCTTGTCGGTCATTATTTTCTCCGGGGTATGGACATTGCCCGCGAGAGGGATTATAAACGAGATTTAGACGAATTGTTTCCGCCATGAAGCCGCTGCTGCGCAAGCTTTCATTCTTCACCGCGACCATGTTCTGTCTCGCCGCTCTCGTCTCCGTCCTGATGCGGCCGGAAGGCTTGCCTCTGATGTTGCAGAAGTACCGCGAGATGGTGTCTCTGAATGACGAGGTCCGGCTGCTGCGGGACAAGGTGCACCGCAAGCACACGGAAGTGGAGCGCCTGCGGGTCAGCGAGGAGGAGCGGCAGCGCGCGATCCGTCAGCACCTGAACAAGGCCCTGCCCGGCGAAACGGTCATCATCCTGCCCGAAGGCCAGCCGGCGCAGCCCGCCCCGCAGACGGGCGGAGATTCGGCAGGCCAGTGACCCGCCCTCGCGTCTGAACGCGGTTTCCGCGATCGCCGCTGCCTCGGAGATCATCCAGCCGCGTGGAGAGTGCTTTGGACACCGCATCGCTCCCTCGAAAATCGCCTCCGGGTTGTGGGGCCGCGAGGGGACCGCTCACTCTCGGCGGCTGACGCCGCCTTCGTTCGCGGCTCTGACCATCGCTGGCGCCGCCTTCGTTCGCGGCGCAACACCCGCCTCGATTTTTTCCCCAGCTGATGTCCCGCAGGATCTGCCACCGTTGCGCCGCCTTCGGCCGGCTCAGCGGCGCCTGATGCGGCCTTGACGCCAGAACTCAGTGACAGCGGGCCATCCCTCCGTCCGGGATATGGAATTGCGGTTTGCGGTCGGGTCCTGCCCTTCCGGCACGGGAGGTCTGGCAAGCGCATCGTTCTGGCGCTGCCTGCGGGATCGACGGAGTGCTCCGGTGCCTGCTGCATGCCTTCGCTTCCGGCAGAGAGCGATTGCCTCGCACACGGACACTCCGTTGTTCCCTCGCGGCCCGGTCTGCAAGGCGTTGCCCCACAGCAGGCGCGAAACTCGCTGATCGGCTGGTTACTACTTCCGGCGCCGGAGCAACAGCACGGCAAGGCCCCCTGCCATCAGGGCGAACGTGGACGGTTCCGGAATGGCACCCGCCGCGCCGCCGCCTGCGATCACTCCGGGATAGAGAGGCCCTTCAGGTCCGAATGCCGCCAGAATCAGAGCGGGGTCGATTCCTGTCATGATCGAGCCGAACTCGATGCCCACCGGATTGAAGCTGGAAGGAAGCCCCGCCATCACCGGATGGGACGGTTGAACCACCCAGAGAGTTCCATCGCTGCCGCCTTGCGTGAATCCGAGCGGTCCTGCCGACCCGCTCACGATGCCGATGGGCGTGAAGCCGTTGCTGTTGGATGTCAGCGCCGAAACCGCGCCGTTGAATTCGCCGATGTAGCCCCTCGAGCCGCCGGCAAGCACCCACGCCACGGCGTTGGAAGTCAGCTGATTCACATTGGCGTCCCCGTTGGTGATTCCATCGGCGAAATCGGCGTTCAGCAGTACGAACCTGCCGCCTCCAAGCCACGCAGCAACATTGGCGGCAGCACCGGCGGAGAGGCCAGTCCCGAAGCTGCTCCCGATCCGCGTCATATAAAACAGGTCGAACGTATCCAGGAACCCCGGCGTCGCGAGGTCTGCATCTGTCACCTGCGACACCGTGTGACCCAGACTTGCCAGATAGGTGTTTGTCGCGTTGTTGCCAAAAACGGCAATCACAGCGCCGGACGAAACCAGCGGAAAGGCTGCCAGAACCAGCAGCAACGGCAGTATTCTTGTTCTCAATTGCTCCTCCTTGACAAATGTCAGCTACGGGAGCGTAACATTGAAGTACTGCCAAGTCAAGCATTTTCCCGCGCGGGCACGAAATATCCTGAACCGCCCCCCACCGGCAGGGACTCCAGTCCCAATCAGGACAGGACTCCCGGTACCATCGGCCGCAACCGGGCAATCACTCGCCCGGGACGGAGACTACACAGGGTGCCGGTTCTTTCACAGCACCGTGCGCAGGCACACGGGCTGGCCCACGGTGATCCCCTGCTTCGCCGGGAGCAGTTGCCCGGTCTTCGCGTCGATCTCGAACACCACCACGCTGTCCGACCGCTGATTGGCCGCCAGCAGCCAGCGGCCCGAAGGCTCGATGTAGAAATTGCGCGGCGTGCGTCCCTGCGTAGGCGTGTTGCCCAGGCGCGTCAGGCGTCCGCTGCGCCCGTCAATGCGGAACGCCGCGATCGAGTCCTCGCCCCGGTTGGATGCGTACAGCCACTGTCCTGAAGGGTGCACGCGGATTTCGGCCGTCGTGTTCTCGCCCGCGAATCCCTCGGGCAGAGTGGATACCGTGTGGATCTCCTTCAGCGCCCCGTTGCGGTATTCGAAAGCCGTCACCGTGGACAGCAGCTCGTTCACCGAATAGCCGAAGCGGCCGTTCGGGTGGAACGCGAAGTGACGCGGCCCGCTGCCCGCCGCGAGCTTCGCGGCGCCGTGCCTCCGCATCGCACCCTTGGCCGGGTCAATCGCATAGATCACGATCTCATCCGTCCCCAGGTCGCAGGCGGCGGCGAAGCGGTTGTCGGGCGCGGCGTTGATCGAGTGCGCGTGCGGCCGCTCCTGGCGCTTCGGGTTGGCGCCGCTGCCTTCGTGCTGGAAGAAGCTGACGGCTTCGCTCACGCGCCCGTCCTCCAGAATGCGGAACGAAGCGACGCTGCCGCCGCCGTAATTGGCGATCATGGCCATGCGCCCCGTGCGGTCCAGGCTCACATGGCAGGGGCCGCCGCCCTGCGTCGAAGCGCGGTTCAGCTCCTTCAACCGGCCCGTGCCGCGGTCGATTTCATACGCGGTGATCGAGCCCTCGCGCTTGCCCTCGTAGTTGGCGATCTCGTTCACGGCGTAAAGCCAGCGGCCGTTGGGATGGATCTCGAGAAACGTCGGGTTGGGCGTCTCGGCGGCCAGGATCATGTCCGAGATGGCGCCGGTGGACAGATCGAACCGCGCCGCCGTGATGCCGCGGTTCTTCTCGTTCGTGTACGCGCCGATGTAAAGCCACGCCTGCTTTCCCTGCCCCGCGGCGGGCGCGGCGGCCATCAAGGCCAGGAACTCTCTGCGGTCGATGCGCATGCGTCCATCACACCGCATCGGCCCGGCCGGAGCAAGCGCGCCGCCGCAGCCGCGCCCATGCCGGGAACACCAGCGGATTCTCGAGCCAGGTGCGCAGCCACAGAAGCTCCTCGTCCTTCGGTTTGCGCCGCGCAGCCAATTCCGTGCGGCGGCGCGCCGTCAGCACCAGCGCGCGCACCTGGGCGCGGCGCGCCGCACCGCCCTGCTCGTATTCGGCGGCAAGCGCCAGCAGCGTGCGCTCCAGGTCTTCGAGGGTGTCCTGCCGCACGCCTTCCACCAGGGGATCCAGCTCCAGCCCGCTTTCGCGCAGCGCGCGCCGGATCGTGGACTCGGAAACGCCGGCGAACTCCGCCCGCAGGCGCGCGGCCAGGGCTTCGTCAACGCGCTCTACGCCCTGGCTGCGGAGCCACGCGAGAATTTCCGCCCGGCCGCGGCGCATGGTTCTGTCCCCGCCGATATTCTCGCACCGCCTTCTGGTGGGATTCATAGTCCCGGCTGAAGACATGGCCGCCGTCGCCGTTCGCCTTCGCGACAAAATACAGCTCTTCTGTTTCGGCCGGGTGCAGCGCCGCCTCCAGCGACTTGCGCCCCGGATTGGTCACCGGCCCCGGAGGCAGCCCGTGCCAGACGTACGTGTTGTAGCGGTTCCGGCTCTCCAGGTCGCTCCGGTAGATCGCGCCGCGCCACCGTCCTTCGCGCCGGGCCGCGTACTTCACCGTGGGGTCGCACTCGAGCCGCATGCCCTTCTTCAGGCGGTTGAGAAAGACGCCCGCGATGCGCGCCCGCTCTTCGTCCTTCACGGCTTCCGCCTCCACCAGCGACGCCAGAATCACCGTCTCGCGCTTCCGCTCTTCCGTCCCGCCCAGTTCCCGCCACACCTGCTCGAACGTGCGGCGCATCGTGTCCACAATCTGCTCCGGCGCCGCCCTGCGCGAAAAGCGGTACGTCGACGGAAACAGATAGCCCTCGTGCGGCAGCGCCAGCGGCAGAAACTCGTCCGCCCGCGCCAGCCCGGCCGCTTCGACCAGCGCCGCAAGATCGTAGCAGTCCGTGCCCTCAGGCACGCGCAGCTCCACCGTGAAGACGTCCCCTTTCGCCAGCCTCTCCAGCACCCGCTCCGGCGTCGCCGGCTCAGCGAACCGGTACTCCCCGGCAAGAGGCTTCCACCGCGGATGCCAGGCGCGCGCCAGCAGAAAGAACAGCGGGTGCCGCACCACGCCCGCATCGGCCAGCATGGCGGCGATTTTCACCGTCGGCGTTCCCAATGGAATGTCGACGAACACCTCCCCGCTGAAGGCCGCGTACCTGTCCGTCTTGACCGCGAGAAGTGACCCCGCGGCAGCGGCGGCGGCAAGGGAAACAGCGGTCCGGAACGCGCCCCTCATCCGCGTTCCGTCCTGCCCAGATAATCGTCGAGAACGGCGACAGCGGCCATCTCATCCACCACGCCGCGGCGCTTGGCTTCCAGCATCTTTTTCAGGCTCATGCCGCGCTGCTTCAGCAGCTCTTCAGCCGCAAACGAAGTCAGCCGCTCGTCCTGGTAAACAACTTCAACGCCCAGAGCCGTGCGCAGCCGTTCGCCGAACTGGCGCACCTCGCCCGCCATGGCGCTCTCGCTCCCGTCCATGTTCAGAGGCAGCCCGACCACAACCCGCTCCACGCCGCGCTCCTCCGCCACGCGCTTCAGGCGCTCGAGGTCTTCCCGCAGCGAGCGCCGCGCCATGGCGCCAATGCCGTGCGCCGCGCTGCCTTCCACGGCGATGGCCATGCCGATCCGGCGCCTGCCCACATCGAGAGCCAGAATCCTGCCCACAACCCGATTGTGCCATGCTGTTTCGCATGAGCCCGCTGAGAGTCTCGCACGCGGCCGCCGCGATAGCCGCTTCCGCCCTGTGCGGAGTTCTGGTGGCGCCGTGGACCGTCCGCGCCCAGGCGAAGAAACCGGTCACTCTGGAAGCTCTTGCCTCCGCCGGCGCGCGCATGATGGCGCCGGCAGTGCAGGCTTTCTGGTCCCCGCAGGGCGGGCGCCTGGCGGTGATCCGCTCTGAGAAGCTGCTGCTCCACGACGCCGCCACCGGCGAGGAAAAGGAGATCGCCAATCTGGCCGAGCTCTCCCGCCAGGCGCAGCCTTATCCGCAGCCGGCACAGATGACTTGGGAAAACCGCCGCGTCCGCGAGCAGCGCATTCAGTGGTCGCAGGACGGCTCGAAGGTCCTGATCCTTTCCGGCGGAGATCTCTTCCTTTGGGAAGAATCCACCGGCAAGACCGCGCAACTGACGTCGACTCCCGTCGCCGAGCGCGACCCGAAGCTGTCGCCCGACGGACTGAAGGTCAGCTTCCGCCGCGACCGCGATCTCTACGTTCTGGAGATCGGTTCGAAAAAAGTCACGCGCCTGACGCATGACTCCTCCGAAACGCTCTGGAACGGCATGCTCGATTGGGTCTATCCCGAGGAACTGGATCTCGGCACCGCTCACTGGTGGTCGCCAGACTCCTCCCGCATCGCCTATCTCCAGTTCGATGTGAGCCGCGAGCCGCTCTACCCGCACGGAGACTTCCTCAAAATGAACGCCGTCGCCGAGCCGCAGCGCTATCCCAAGGCGGGCGAACCCAACGCCGACGTGCGCGTGGGCGTCGTCGCCGCCTCCGGCGGCGCCACGAAATGGATGGATTTCGGCGAGACGCGCGACTTTCTCATCGCCCGCGTCCACTGGTCTCCGGATTCGAAGTCCGTTCTCGTGCACCGCCTGAACCGCGTGCAGGACCATCTTTGGATCGCCGCCGCGGATGCAACGACCGGCCGCGCGCGCGTGCTGATCGAGGAAACCGACCCGGCGTGGATCAACATCACGGACGATTTCCGCCTTCTTTCCGGCGGCCGCATTCTGCGCTCGAGCGAACAGAGCGGTTTCCGCCATCTTTACCTGCACGCGCCGGACGGAAAAATGCTGCGCCAGCTCACGCGCGGGGAATGGGAGGTCAGCTCCATCGCCTGCGTCGACGAAAACGGCGGCAGGATTTTCTTTGCCGGCACGCAGGCCAGCCCGCTGGAACGGCGCCTGTACAGAACGTCGTTCGACGGCGCGGCGCCCGCTCTGGTGAGCCCTGGCGCGGGTACGCACTCCATCCAGATGAGCCCGGCGTGCGATTATTACCTGGACACGTTTTCGAATCTCGACTCCCCGCCCCGGACAACACTGCACGATGCGGGCGGCAGGGAGGTCCGCGTCTGGCGCGAGCCCGATACGAAAATTCTCGAGGAATATGAAATCCTGAAGACGGAAATTCACCGCTTCAAAGGCTCGGATGGAACGGAATTCTACGGCCGCCTGATCCGCCCCGCGAATTTCGATCCGTCGAAAAAATACCCGGTGATCGTCTCCGTGTACGGAGGGCCGCACGCCCAGAGCGTCCGCAATGCATGGCCCGGCGGCATCAGCTGGGAGCAGGTGATGGCCCACAAGGGATTCGTCATCTGGCAGATGGACAACCGCGGCTCGGCCGGCCGCGGACACCGCTTTGAGGCCGCGCTCTACCGCCGCCTCGGGAAACAGGAGCTGGCCGATCAGCTCGAAGGCATCCGATATCTAACCAGCCTCGGCTTCATCGACCCGCAGCGCATCGGCGTGCAGGGCTGGAGCTACGGCGGCTTCATGACGCTGTATTGCCTGCTCCACGCGCCGGACGTCTTCAAAGCCGGCGCCGCCGGCGCCGCCGTCACCGACTGGCGCAACTACGACACCATCTACACGGAGCGCTACCTCGGGCTGCCTTCGGAGAACGAGCAGGGCTACCGCGACAGCTCCCCCGTTCATGCCGCCGCCAACCTCAAAGGGCGTCTCCTGCTGATCCACAACATCGAGGACGACAACGTTCTCTTCGCCAACGCCCTGCAGATGATGAACGCCCTGCAGCAGGCTGGCAAGTCTTTCGAGACCCTGATCTACCCCCAGAAAAGCCACGGCCTGATGGGACGCGCCAGCCAGCACCGTTGGGCCGAGCAGACCCGGTTCTTCGAGGAGGCCCTGCGGTAGGGCTTTCTTGCGCTGCCGCAGCGGCGCGTGTAATTATACAGTTGACTGAATACTTATTCACACGCTGCGGGAGGACTGTTGCCTGACGCCATGATCGATTCGTCCCCGTCCCCGTTTCCCCGCGTGCGTTCGGGCGACCTGACTTCCGATCTCGACCTGACGCCGGCCGAGCTCCGCACGCTGCTGGATCTGGCCGCGGAAGTCAAGCGTCATCCGTCGCGGTTCCGTCAGGCGTTGCGCGGGCGCATTCTCAGCCTTTTGTTTGAAAAGCCGTCGCTGCGCACGCGCATGACGTTCGAAGTCGCGGCCAAGCAGCTCGGCGGCGATGCGCTGCTGACTACGGGGCCGATCGGCGGGCGCGAGCCGGTGGAGGACGTGGCGCGCAACCTGGAGCGCTGGACGGATCTGATCGTGGCCAGAACATTTTCACAGGAAACTGTCGATGCGCTGGCTCGGCACGCGCGGATTCCCGTCGTCAACGCGCTGTCGGACCGCTATCATCCCTGCCAGGCGCTGGCCGATATGCAGACGCTGCGCGAGCAATGGGGCGGATGGAGCGGCCACAAACTGGCGTTCGTAGGCGACGGCAACAACGTGGCCCACTCGCTGATGCTGGACGCGGCGCGGCTCGGTCTGGATTTCGTCTGCATCACGCCCCCCGGCTACGAACCGGATGCGAAGATCGTCCAACAGGCGCGGCAGTTCGCCGTCGAGACGGGCGCACTGATCGAGGTCACCAACAGCACGGAAGAGGGCCTCCGCGGGGCTGAAGCGGTCTATACGGACGTCTGGGCTTCCATGGGCTTCGAGCACGAGGCGGCCGAGCGCGCGCGCGTCTTCGCCGCCTATCAGGTCAACCGCAATCTGATGGCGCTGGCCGCGCCGGGCGCGTTCTTCATGCATTGCCTGCCGGCGCACCGCGAAGAAGAGGTGACCGCCGACGTGATTGAGTCGCCGGTCTCGCTCGTCTTCGAGCAGGCCGAGAACCGCCTGCACGCCCAGAAGGCGCTGCTGCTGATGCTGCTGGACGGACCGGCGCAATAAGGAAGGAGACACGAACCGCGTGAAGCTGTGGGGCGGACGGTTTGAAGAAGGGCCGAACGAGGTCTTCCAGCGTTTTTCGTGGTCGCTGCGCTTCGACCGGCGGCTGTTCGAAGCCGACATCGCCGGCTCGCAGGCGTGGGCGCGGGCGCTCGCCCGGGCTGGCATCCTGACGGACGGAGAGGCGGACACGTTGTGCCGCGCGCTGTCGGAAGTGCCCCCTCCGCCTGCGGACGCGCCGGACGAAGACATCCACACTTACGTCATCCGCGTGCTGAAGGAGAAAACCGGGGCGCTGGCTTCGAAGATCCATACGGGGCGGTCGCGCAACGAGCAGGTTTCTCTCGACACGCGCCTGTGGCTGCGCGGGACCATCGACCGGTGCGCGGCGTCGCTGCGCGCGCTGATGGGCGCGCTGCTCGAATCGGCGCAGCCGCGCACGGCCACGGTCATCCCCGGCTACACGCACCTGCGTCGGGCGCAGCCGGTCGCGTGGGCGCACTATCTGCTGGCCTATTTCGAGATGTTCTGGCGCGACCACGAGCGCCTGCAGCAGGCGCGGGCGCGCGTCAACGTGATGCCGCTCGGCTCGGGCGCGCTCGCCGGCTGCGGCTTTCCGATCGACCGGGAAGCCATCGCGCGCGAACTCGGATTCGATGCGGTGACCGCGAACTCGATGGACGTCAGCGCGGACCGCGACTGGGCCCTCGATTTTCTCTCCGCCGCATCGATCCTGATGCTGCACCTGTCGCGCCTGGCCGAGGACTGGATTCTCTATTCCTCGGAAGAATTCGGCTGGCTGGAGCTGTCCGACGGCGTCACCAGCGGCTCGTCGCTGATGCCGCAGAAGAAAAATCCGGATTCTCTGGAACTGATCCGCGGCAAATGCGGCCGGGTTTTCGCCTGCTATACGTCTTTGTTTGTGACGATGAAGGGCCTCCCGCTGACCTACAACCGGGACATGCAGGAAGACAAGGAGCCGCTGTTTGAAGCCGCCGATCAGACGGAGGCTGCGCTGGAGATGGCGCGCGCCGTCGTCGAGACGGCTCAACTGCGTCCGGAACCTGCGCGTCGCGCCGCAGCCGAAGGCTGGCTGGTGGCCACCGACCTGGCCGAGGCGCTGGCACGCTCGGGCGTCCCCTTCCACGACGCCCATCACCTGGTCGGCAGGCTCGTGCTCGAAAGCCTGCGCGCCGGGCGAAAACCGCAGGACTGGACGGGCGCGGAGCTGCACGCCTTCGACCCGCGCTTCTTGCCCGAAATGGCCGAATTGCTCGATCCTGAAAAAGGGCTCGCCACGCGCACCGCCCGCGGAGGCGCGGCCCCGCAGACCGTCGCCGCCGCGCTGGCTGAAGCCCGGCGGCGCCTGGAGTCCATCTCATGACCAAGAACTACCGCCAGGGACAGATCCTCAAACTGATCCGCTCCAGACGGATCAACACGCAGGAAGAGCTCGCCCAGGAACTGCGCTCGCAGGGCATCGAAGTCACGCAGGTCACCCTTTCGCGCGACCTGCGCGAGATGGGCATCGTCAAAACCGCCGATGGCTACCGCGAGATCCTCCCCGATCCGACCGGACCGAGTCTCGCCCAGGTGATGGCCGAGTATCTGCTCGACGTGCGCCTCGCCCAGCACCTCGTCATTCTCAAGACCTCCACCGGCAGCGCCAACTCTCTTGCCGTGGCGCTCGACCAGGAAGACTGGCCCGAAATCGCCGGCACCGTGGCTGGCGACGATACCGTCTTCGTGGCCTGCTGGGACAACCAGCGCGCCAAGACGGTCCACGAGCGTCTCCTGTCCTACGTGAATCAGTAGGCGCCAGTCTCAGTCCTTCACGAGCCAGGCTTCCAGCAGGAACTCGTCCGGCGGGATGGGCGTCAGCCGGACATCGCGGAACAGGATGGCGTCCGAGCGCCGCCGCCGCCCCAGCCCTCCGGCAACGGGCAGCGACTGCATGCCGCCCAGGATCTTCGGCGCGTAGTAGAACAGGATGCGGTCCACCGCGCCCGATTCGAGCGCCGACCAGTTCACCTTGCTCCCGGCTTCGATCATCAGCGAAAGGTACTGCCGTTCGGCAAGCAGAGAGACGACGCGCCTGAGATCCGGACGCCCGCCTTCGCCGTCCAGGGCGATCACCTCCACGCCGCGCTCCTCGAGCGCCGTGCGGCGCTGCGGCGGCGCAACCGACGTGCACACCACCAGCACGTCGTTGCGGCAGCTCTGGACCATGCGGCTCGATGGCGGCAGGCGCAGCAGCGAGTCCAGCACGATCCGCAGCAGCGGCCGCGCCCGCTCCAGCCCGCTGCGGTCCGTCAGCAGGCAGTCGTCGCCCAGCACCGTGTTGATGCCCGTCAGAATCGCATCATGCTCGTGCCGCACGATCTGCACGTGGGCCCGCGCCTTCTCCGACGTGATCCAGCCCGTATTGTCTTCCGGAGCGGCGATCTTGCCGTCCAGCGTCAGCGCCGACTTCAGCGTCACCAGCGGCCGCCCCGTGCGCATGAAGTGAAAGAACGCCAGATTCAGCCTCCGCGCCTCCTCGGCCAACTCTTCCAGAAGAATGACCTCGACGCCCGCTGCGCGCAGCCGCGCGAAGCCCTGCCCCGCCACCAGCGGGTTGGGATCCTCGGTGATCGAGATCACCCGCGCGACGCCCGCGCGGAGGATCGCATCCACGCACGGCGGCGTGCGCCCCGTGTGCGCGCAGGGCTCGAGCGTCACATAGAGATCCGCGCCGCGCGCCGCTTCGCCCGCCTCTTCCAGCGCGATCGCTTCCGCGTGTTTCACTCCCGCCCACGTATGAAATCCGCGGCCCACCGCCTGGCCATCCCGCACGACCACGGCGCCCACGGCCGGATTCGGCGAAACCCGCCCCGCTCCCTGGCGGGCCAGGGCGAGCGCTTCGCGGATCCATTCCGGGTTCATGGTTCGAAGAGCGAGTCGATGAACTGGTGCGCGTCGAAGGGCAGCAGATCGTCCGCCTGCTCGCCGACGCCAACATATCGGATCGGCAGATTCAGCTCGCGGGCGATCGCCACGACGATGCCGCCCTTGGCCGTGCCGTCGAGCTTGGTCAGAATCAGGCCCGTCACGCCCGCCGACTCCGTGAACCGCCGCGCCTGCTCCAGACCGTTCTGCCCTGTCGTGGCGTCGAGCACGAGCCAGACTTCATGCGGCGCGCCCTCCACCAGACGCGCCGCAGTGCGGCGCATCTTTTCCAGCTCCGCCATCAGATTCGACTTCGTGTGCAGGCGGCCGGCAGTGTCGGCCAGCAGAATATCCGTGTTGCGCGCTTTCGCCGCCTGAATGGCGTCGTACAGCACGGCGCTCGGGTCGGCGCCCGCGCCCTGCCGGATGATCTCCACGCCCGCGCGCCGGCTCCAGACCTCCAGCTGATCGATGGCTGCGGCGCGGAACGTATCGGCGGCGCACAGCAGGACGTTCTTGCCCTGCGCCTTGAACTGCGCCGCCAGCTTCCCCGTCGTCGTCGTCTTGCCCGAGCCGTTCACGCCCACCAGCAGCACCACCGCGGGCGGGTGCGCGGGCCAGTTCAGCGGCCGTTCGCCCGCCTCCAGCACGCCCAGCAGATGCTCGCGGATCAGCTGGCGCAGCTCGCCGGGATCATTCACCAGGTGCCGGTCCACCCGCTGACGGATCGACTCCAGAATGTCAGTGGCCGTGCGCACGCCGATGTCGGCGGTGATGAGCGTGTACTCGAGCTCGTCGAGCAGATCCGGATCGATCTCCTTCCTGCCGAGGAGAACATCCTCCACTTTGCCGACAAGGCCGGCGCGCGTTTTCTGGATTCCCTGCTTGAGTCGTTCGAGAAGGCCGGGCATAGGCAGCGCAGCGGTAACTTCCAGTGTAGCGGGCCGCAGGCGCTACTCGCCGATGATTTTCACGAGCACCCGCTTGCGCCTGCGGCCGTCGAATTCGCCGTAGAAGATCTGCTCCCACGGGCCGAAATCAAGCCTGCCGCCGGTGATGGCCACCACCACTTCGCGACCCATGATCTGCCGCTTCATGTGCGCGTCGGCGTTGTCCTCGCCCGTTCGGTTGTGATGATAGGCCGAAACAGGCTCGTGCGGCGCCAGCTTCTCGAGCCAGACTTCATAATCGTGGTGCAGCCCGGATTCATCATCGTTGATGAACACGCTGGCCGTGATGTGCATCGCATTGACCAGGCACAACCCCTCCCGCACGCCGCTTTCGCGGAGGCACTGCTCCACCTGCGGCGTGATGTTGATGAAGCCGCGGCGCGCGGGCACCTCGAACCAGAGTTCCTTGCGGTAGCTTTTCATGGCAAAGTTTATTGTCGCCCAGCGGAACGGCGGGAATGGCGGCGCCACTCCCAGGGCGGCACGGGCGCCGGATCCTGCCACAGTCCCCGGCGGGCGTCTCGGGCCTCCCGCTCCAGCTGAATCAGACGCTTCTCGCGCGGAGCGTAGCGTCGGAAGTGCCAGGCCAGACCTTCCGCAACAAGGATTTCATTCAGCGAACGGCCATCGGGCAGGATCACCCACGCCACCAGGCGCCCCCATCGGTCGCGCGACTCCGTCCGCACCGTCACGGTCCTGCCTTGTGCCAGCTCCGCCGTGCGCCGGCTGGCGCGGGTGTGGAACGGCTGGCCCGGTTCAGGGCAATCGATGCCATACAGGCGGATGCGGATCTGCTGACGGTTCTGCAGGACAGTGATCGTATCGCCGTCGGCGACGGAGACGACCCGCGCCTGGAAGGTCTGCGGAAGGGTTTGGGGAAGGGCGAGGCGGACAAACAGCAGCAGAACGGGCAGGAGCCGGGCAGCCATGTATTACCATTGTGCCCGGCCCGCACCCGCAAGGATGAAAGCAGGGCGGGCCGCCTCTGCCGGCTGCGCCCGCCTCAGAAACATTTGTGCGCTATTTCGTGTAATTAAAGGAAACCACGGTCGTGAATTTCACCGGCTGGCCGTCCTTCAGCAGCGGCGTGAATTTCCACTCCTTGATGGCGGCCAGCGAAGACTGCGTGAACAGGGCGTTGCCCTTCAGCACCTTCGCATCGATCACATTGCCCTCTTCGTCAACGACGATCTGGACATCCTGCGTCCCCGTCACGTTCAGCTGCTTGGCAGCCACCGGGAACGTCGGCGCCACCTTCTTCACCACGCGGCCCAGCGCGTTCGCGGTCGTGATCTCTTCCTGGGCGGCAACGGGAAGCACGGCGGCCACGGCCACAAGCAGTGCGCAGCGCATCCACTGGGACAGTTTCATTCGGTTTCTCTCCTTGACCCTCGGGTTGATTTTCGATGAACCCCGGCTGCAGTTCCGGAGCCTCGCTGTCCTTATCGGTCCGCCCCGCGGGGGCTTGAGAGAAATTCAGCGCGGATTCTGCACTCCGCCCAGCGCCCGGAACAGCTCCGCCGCCGCCGGCCCGGCTTGCGGTACCGCGTAATCGGGAAGACTGAAACACAGCGGCGGCCGCCGCGTCGCCCGCCGCGCCAGCTCCGCCTGCGCCCGCACCCGCTCCCAGGCCGCCGGCCCGGCCTGGAATCCGCCCTCCCCCGTCCGCGCCTCGAAGATCTCCACCACCACGTCCAGCCTCCGGCCGAGCTTCGCCCGCAGCGCCTCCACATACGCAGGCCACGCCGCCAGCGTCATCTTGCCCGCTCCGATCCCGTCCTGGAACAGCACTCTCGACAACCGCTTCCGCGCCGCCAGATCCTGCCAGAAACCGGCCAGCTCCAGCGCCGTATGCCCGCGGTTGGTGAACCCCGACGCCGACACCGGCCTCAACAGCCCCGCAATCCGGTCGAGCGCCCCGGCCAGCAGCCGCCGCCGCGCCGGCGCGAACCAGTGATCGTCGTCGATCTCTTCCGGCAGATACCAGCCTCCGAACGCCGGATGTCGCCGCCATCGGCGCGCCTCCTCCGAGGCGGTGAACTCCCGCGCCCGCGCCGTCAAGCCTTCCAGCGCCTGCGCCGCGTCGGCGCCGATCTCCTTCCACCAGGCGCTTGCATACGGCAGCCCGATCATCAGGCGCATGCGGCGCGCGCGCGCCAGATCGAGCAGGCGCGCCGCCATGGGCGCGTAATCGATGTCATCGTAGCGGCACCACTGCAGGATGATCTCTTCGCAGCCGAGCGCCGCGAGCGTGTCGAGCAGCTCCTCCCATTGCTCCTGCGCCCACTCCAGATGCCGCGCCCACGGCTGCAGAAACGTCCCGCGGAACAGCCCGCCGCGCGGGCGCGCCGCCAGCGGCGCGGCCAGCAGCGAACGGCGGCTGAAGCGGGCGGCGGTGCGGATCGGCGGCTTCATCGCGGACGGACACGGCCCCGGCGAGGGCGCGCTTACAGTTCAATCAGGTGCCCCATGCGCTTCTTCTTCGTCTTGAGATAGCGCACGGCATGGTGGGTCAGCGGCTTCGGCTGGCAGGGCACGCGCTCCGCCACCCGGATGCCCGCCTGCTCGATCGCCCCGATCTTGTCCGGGTTGTTGGTCAGCAGCCGCACGGCGCAGACCCCGAAAAAGCGGAGGATCGCCGCCGGCAGCTCGTATTCGCGCAGGTCGGGCTGGAAACCCAGCCGCTCGTTGGCTTCCACGGTGTCGGCGCCCTGATCCTGCAGGCTGTAGGCGCGCAGCTTGTTCATCAGCCCGATGCCGCGCCCTTCCTTCATCTCATAGATGATGATGCCGCGGCCCTCGGCGGCCACCGCCTCCAGGGCCAGCTCCAGCTGCGCGCGGCAGTCGCAGCGCAGCGAATGAAAAACGTCTCCGGTGAAGCACTGCGAGTGAATGCGCACCAGCGGCGGCGCGCCCTGCGGATCGCCCATCACGAGCACGACGGCTTCCTCGCGCGCGCCGTTCCGTTCCCCCTCGAATCCGTGAATCCGGAAATGGCCGAATTCGCTCGGGAAATCGGCGTCGGCGACGTGATGCAGCGTCATCTCTGAGGCGGCTTCCATGCGGGGAGGGCTTCTTTCTCTATTCTAGTATGGGGGCGGCGGCGCCCCGAAGAACGGAAGGGCCGGGATGGACAACCAGATCATCATCCTGATGATCAAGCTGGCGGCCGCGGCGTCGATCGCCAGCATCCTGTCGCGCTCCAGCCACTTCCTCGGCCTCCTGCTGCGCGAAGAGCGCACGCCGCTCGAAGGCCTTCAGCTGGCGGGCATGATCTCGGCCTTCTGCGTCGCCGGCAGCTTCATCCGCATTGCGACCTCGAGCTACGCCGCCGCCGAGATGGCCATGGAGGGCAGCCTCCTGGCGGGCATCATCGGCGGCTACATCCCCGGGCTCGTCGCCGGCGTGCTGACCGCAACGCCCGCGTTTCTGGCAGGCGAATATCTCTCCATGCCGCTCTACGCCGCCGTGGGCGTCATGGGCGGGCTGCTGCGCGACCTCGCCCCGCGCGCCGGGGAGGTCTGGCGCATCAGCCCGTTCTTCGACCTCAGCCTCTGGCGGCTGATCTTCCACCCGGAAGACCGCCTGCGCAGCCTCTTCCAGATCGCCGGGCTCGCGGCCATCCTGCTGTCGGAACTGATGCGCTACACCGTCTATCAGCTCTTCGGGCCGAAGATGATCTTCACTCTCTACGATCCGGCGCGCGGCTGGGCCAACGTCGCCGTGTTCGTCACCACCATCTTCACCGTTTCGCTCCCGATCAAAATCTGGGGCAGCGCCCGCAACGAGCGGCTGCTCGAAAGCAAGGAGCGCCTGCTCGTGCAGGCGCGTCTCAGCGCCCTCAGCTCGCAGATCAACCCGCATTTCCTCTTCAATACGCTCAACACCGTGGGCTCGCTGATCCGCACGGACCCGGAAAAAGCCCGCCAGGTCGTCTACCGCCTCTCGAACATTCTGCGCCGCCTGCTGCGCAAAACCGACAATTTCGCTCCGCTCCGCGAAGAGCTGGCCTTCATCGACGACTACCTGTCGATCGAAATGGCGCGGTTCGGCCACAAGCTGCGCGTCGTCAAGGACATCGACGAGCAGACCCTGGACTGCCAGGTGCCGGCCATGCTTCTTCAGCCGATCGTCGAGAACTCGATCCGCCACGGCCTCGCCCACAAGATCGACGGCGGCGAAGTCCGCATCCAGAGCCGCATCGAAACAGGCAGCCGCGGACGCCGGCTCGTGCTCACCGTCGCCGACGACGGCGTCGGCATGGAGGATGAGCGCCTCAGATCGATCCTCGATCAGCCCGGCATCGGCGTTTCCAACGTCAACGAACGGCTGCAGGTGCTGTTCGGCGCCAATTACGGCCTCAGCATCACGTCGCAGAAAGGCGAAGGGACGCGCACCGTGATCGAACTGCCCGTTTAAGGGACAATGGTTGCAACCCCCTGCGCGGGTGGCGCGTCTTTCAGGACGCTGGCCTGTTGAAATCGAGGAAGGAGAATTCAGCCCATGACACGGAGTTTCTGGCTGGCGGGAGCGGTTGCGTGCCTGCTTCTGACGCCGGCGATGGCGGAACGGGCGACCCGCGCCGAGCGGGTGCAGGCGCAGATGGCCGGCAAGGTGGTGAAGGCGAGATTCACCGAATCGGCGCGCACCGCGGCCCGGTCCTTCGCCCTGGCCCGCAACAAGCGCGGCCTCCGGCAGGCGCTCGCCGAGGAGCGCGGCGCTTTGCCGCCCTTCATGGCCCCCGGTGTGATTCAGATCAACCTGTTCGACTCCGGACGCGAAGCGTTCTTTGTCCTCGCGGAGACTTTGCCGAAGGGCAGCCTCGTGCAGTTCTTCATTCTGCCGCCCGATAACGAGCAGGAGTGGGCGCTCGAAGCCCTCGAGGCGGACGAGGATCTCCCGCCCGGCTTCTCGTTCTTCCTGCCGGGACTGAAAACCCTGGGAGACTTCTGGCAGAGCGGCCTGACGACCTATCTAGTGATCGTGCAGACGCCCGATGGGCGCGAGTCTGCAGCGTTGACTGATTTCGCCGCAAAAGGATATTTCCGGGACATCAACGACGTCGACATGTTCGTGCCCGGCATCAACTGGTGGCGGCAGTTCTGGAGCGGGTCCGGCCACTGGCTCGAGATCAACGGCCGCTTCCTGCCCGGCGAGAGGACCTACGTTGTTTTCGAGGATATTGTTGTGCCGCAGGACGCGATCGTCCAGCCGCAGAACAGCTCGGATACGATCCTCGTGGATCTGGCGCGCGTGCCGAATTTCGATATCACCCTCATGAAGGGATATCTGCTCACCGTCGCGCAGGACCGCTGGTCCGACACCGCTCCATTCCGCTTCACGCCGCTCCGGCCGTAGGCGGGGCAAGAGCGGACGGTTTCGCAGGCGGCCCCTCTCTCGGCCAGGGGCCGCCTTTTCTGCCCGGGCTTTCCGCCGGCGAGAGCTATTCGTCGTTGCGCTTCGGCGCCGGCGATTTTTTCGGCCCGGATTTTTTCCCGCCGCCCAGCGCGCTGCCGATCTCCGGGATTCCCGCCAGCCCGCCCAGCTTCGCCAGCGAGGCAATGTCGCCCACGCCGTCGATGTGCACGAGTGTCAGCTCCTTCGGCTCAGCCGCCAGGATCAGCAGCCCGTCCGACTTCCCATCTGCGCCCTTGCGGATGAGGATCTCGGTGAACTCGCCCTTCTCCTTCACGGTGATCAGCGGCACCCACGTCCCGCTGCCCTTGATCTTCTCCCCGAACGCCCGAACCTCGTTCAGGTCGTACTGCCCCGGCGCATCAAATTCCAGGCTGCGGACCTGAATCCCCTTCAGCGTTCTCGCCAGCTCGGCGAGATCCTTGCCCGCCTCCTTCGGCTGCATGCTGGCGAGCAGCGAAAGCTGTTCAGGTCCCAGGTTGACCGCCGCGGACTCCTTCGCTTTTTCCGCCAGCCGGTCGAAAAGGCTGTAGTCGATCTGCTGCGCCTGAAGCGGGAGCAGCAATGCCGCGAGCATCATTATTCTTGCCATGATGGCGCCTCCTGAACTCGAATCCGTTCCACTCCGATGGACCTCAGCCGCCGGTCGGCTTTTGCGAGCGTCCGCGAGGTGATCTCCAGCGTCAGCGCCAGCTGCTGCCGCACCCGTTCCGCTTCGCGTTCCCGCTGCCGCTGCTCCTGCCACCGCGCCACGCCGAGCGAGCCCCCCACGGCGATCAGCAGACCCGCCGCCGCGGCGAACCACCGCGGCAGCCGCCGCGGCTGGCGCGCCTGCACGCGCCGCAGGATCTTCTGCTCGAGCCCCGCCGGCGGCTCGGCGCGCCGGAAAGCTTCCCGCATCTGCTGCTCGAATGGATCCACAGGATTCATCTCCGCGCCTCCCTCACGGCAGCCGTCTGGCGGCTCATTTTCTCTCTCAGCAGACCCAGCGCCCGGTGCAGGCGGCTCTTCACCGTCTGCACCGGCACTTCCAGCACGCTGGCGATCTCCGCCAGCTCCATCTCCTCCTGGTACCGCAGCAGAATCATCAGCCGCGCCTGCGGCGGCAGCGCCGCCACCATCTGCCGCAGCCGCCGCCGCAGCAGCGGGTCCCGCTCCGCCTCATGGCGTCCGGGCTCGCTCACCTCGTCCAGAGCCGGTCCGCGCCGGTAGCCGCGCTTCCGGATCTCGTCGATCGAGCGGTGGCTCGTCACCCGCGCCAGCCAGTGCCGGACGTGCGCCGGACTCTCCAGCCTCTTCAGATTCTGGTGCAGCGCCAGAAACACTTCCTGCGTGATGTCTTCCGCCGCCGCCGGATCCCGCAGCGCATGCAGCGCCAGGCTGTACACCATTGCCTGATGCTCGCGGACGATCTCGGCGAAGTCGGGCGTCGCGTCCATCTGTTCTCTCTTACGAACGGCCGCCCGGGGAGTTTCGCGGATTTTTCCCGCCCGTCCGTCTTCAGCGCAGCCGGTCGTTCAGCGCCTTGATTCTCTTCGGGTCGAACTTCGGCTTGCGGTCGTAGGTCATCAGCCCGTTGATCTCCTGCTCGACGTCGGTGATCTGCGTGTAGCAGATGCCCATGAACGGCAGCTTCGCGATGGCCTCGTACAGCCCCTCCAGGCGTTTCAGCGCGTCTTCCGCCGTCTTCTCGACGCCCGAATAGCCCCACGCCGACTCCGGCGCCTGCATGCCCGGCAGGATGTAGGCGATGCCGCCGAACTCGCTCAGATACAGCGGCGCGCCGTTGTACTGGAAGCCCGGCGCCGCATACGGCCGGCCGTTCGGCGGCAGCGCCGCCCCGGGCTTCACTTCCACCTTCGCCCACCGGCTGTACAGCGCATCATGGTTCGGAGCGTAGTCGTGCACCGCGTACAGGTCCGTCGTCTCCACGTGCTCCCAGCCCTCGTTGTCGATCACCGGGCGCGTGGGATCGAGCGACTTCGTCAGGTGATAGAGCGTGCGCAGATGCGCCTGCTGGCGCGGGTCGCGCATGTCAGGCACGCCCCAGCTCTCGTTCAGCGGCGCCCACATCACCACCGACGGATGGTTGATGTCGCGCTCCACGGCTTCCGTCCACTCCCGCAGGAAGCGGGCCACGTACTGCTCGTCGTACAGGTACGCATTCGCCATCTCCCCGCTCACCAGGAAGCCCATTTTGTCGGCCCAGTACAGGAACCGCGGATCTTCCACCTTCTGGTGCTTCCGTACTCCGTTGAAGCCCATCTCCTTCGACATCCGGATGTCGTACTGAATCGCTTCGTCCGACGGCGGCGTCAGCAGGCTCTCCGGCCAGTAGCCCTGATCGAGCAGGAACTTCAGATACACGGGACGATGATTCAGACAGAACCGGCCGTTTTCGATCGACACTTCCCGGAATCCGAAATACGACTGCACGGTGTCGAGCGTCTCGGCGCCCTTCTTCAGCTCGAGCACGGCGTCATACAGATGCGGCCGCTCCAGCGTCCACAGCCGCGGATTCCGCACGAACGCCGCCGCGTCCAGATACTTCGTGTCCGAAAGGCTCCCCGCGCCCGACGCCACCACCTGATCGCCCGACTTCACCGTCACGTGGAGCGTCAGCCCCGCCTGCGGCCGCGCCGCCCGCGCGTGGAACGTCACCGTGCCATCCAGCTTCGGCGCAATCCGCACGGACTCCAGCCAGCTTTCGCCCGCCGCCTCCAGCCACACGCTCTGCCAGATGCCGGTCGTCCGCGTGTAAAAGATGCTGCGCGACTTCGGCTCCCAGTACTGCTTGCCCCGCGGAATGGCCCGGTCCTCCGGCGGATCCCACGCGCGGACCACCACCGTGTTCGCTCCCGCCTTCAGCATCGGCGTGATGTCGAACCGGAACGGCGTGTTGCCCCCTTCATGCTCGCCCGCAATCTGTCCGTTCACCCACACCGTGGCCTTGTAGTCCACGGCGCCGAAGTGCAGCAGCACGCGCCTGCCCTTCCAGCCGGCCGGAATTTCGAACTGCCGCCGGTACCAGACCACCGGGTGGAACGAGGTGTCCCCGATGCCGCTCAGCTTGCTTTCAAAACAGAACGGCACCACAATGTTCCGCGTGAACGGCTGCGCCGTCAGATGCCATCCGGCCCCCAGCCCTTCGTCTTTGTCGTCGAAGGCGAACTGCCACGTTCCGTTCAGCGTGCGCCACTCCGGGCGCATGAACTGCGGCTGCGGATGCTCCGGCCGCGGAATCGATTGCGCCGCCGCCGCGCAGGCAAGGAACGCCAGGGTGCAAACAACCGGGATCTGCATGTCCGTATTCTATGTGCACGCGCGCCCCTCCCGCCGCGTCCCTGCATTACGCTGTCGGAAGGAGCTCCCATGAAACAGGCTCTTCTTCTCCTGCTGCTCGCCGCCTTCCTTCGGCTCCCCCTGAGCGCCGCCGAACCCATCCGCGTCCACCCCGGCAACCCGCACTACCTTCTCTGGCAGGGAAAGCCGTTCATCGTCGTCGCCTCCGCCGAGCACTACGGGGCCGTGCTCAACGGCGATTTCGACTGGCGCAGATACCTGGCCGCGCTCGCGCGCGAGGGCATGAACTACACGCGCATCTTCACCGGAACCTATCGCGAAACGCCCGGCGATTTCGGCATCGAGCGCAACACTCTGGCCCCCGTCAACTTCATCGCTCCCTGGTTGCAGCGCGATGGCCGGTTCGATCTTGAGTCTTCGAATCCCGCGTACTACGAACGGCTCAGGGCATTCGTGGGCGAAGCCGAAAAGCTCGGCATCGCCGTCGAGGTCACGCTCTTCTGCTCCACCTACGGCGAGAAGCAGTGGAGCGTCAGCCCCTTTAATCCCGCCAACAATGTCAACAGGACATCCGTGAAGGACTGGAAGCTGCTGCACACCCTGGACAACGGCAACGTCCTCGCACTGCAGGAAAAACTCGTCCGCAAAATTGTCCGCGAATTGAACCCGTATTCCAATGTGATTTTCGAGATCCAGAACGAACCCTGGGCCGACCGCACCGTCGCCGGCGAGCCCGTCAACCCTTACGCCATGCCCCGCTGGCCCAATACGGCCGATTGCGCCGACGAAGCTTCCCTCCGCTGGCAGGAGCGCGTGGCCGAATGGATCCGCTCGGAAGAATCCCCGCTGCCCAACCGCCACCTGATCGCCTGGAACGCCTGCAATTTCCGCGCGCCCCTGCGCTCCATCCTGAAGAACGCGGACATCGTGAACTTCCACTACGCCTATCCGGAAGCGGTCTGGTGGAACTACGAGTGGAACGTGCCGATTTCGTATGACGAAACCGGATTTCTCGGCACGTCGGATGTTGTCTACCGCAAACAGGCGTGGCGCTTCATGCTGGCCGGCGGCGGCATCTTCAATCACCTCGATTACTCGTTCAGCGTGGGCAGAGAGGACGGCACCGATGTGCAGGAAAAGAGCCCCGGCGGCGGCAGCCCCGCGCTGCGGCGCCAGTTCCGCATTCTGCGCGAGTGGCTCGAATCGCTTCCGCTGCTCGCCATGCAGCCTGCCCGCGAGCTCGTCCGCCACGCGCCCGGCGCCGAGGCGGTCGCCATGGTGAAGCCCGGCGAGGCGTACGCCGTCTACCTCACCGGATCGGGCGGCGCGCATCTGCTGCTCGATGTCCCGCCCGGTTCCTACCGCGCCGAGTGGATCCGTCCCGAAGATGGAACGGTGATTTCAACAGAGACGGTGCAACACAGGGAAGGCCTGCTCCGGCTCCCGACCCCAGCCTTCGACACGGATGCCGCGCTCAGGCTGACGCGCGCGCGGTAAAACGCACCCTCAGCGCCCGCTCATCGCTCCCGCCAGCAGGAACACGAGCGGCGCATTCCAGTTGATCGCCACTTCGTTGGTCGCATACGACTCTTCTTCGTCCAGGTACATCTTCGCCGGCGGCAGCCCGTCGGGCAGCTTCTTCATGGCCGGATCCTGCCGCCGCGCATTCGGGCCTCCTGCCAGCAGTCCCGGCCACGGCTCCGCATTCCTGTCGGCGCCGGACGGCCGGTGATGCGGATGCCGGAATGGATTGGCCCCCACCCGCGTGACAAAGGACAGCGAAAGCGTATTGCGTCCGAGAAGATAGTGCAGGTTGTCGAGCGCCGCCGTCCGGTACTCGGGCTTCGGCTGAATGCGGTGCGCCACCAGCAGCTGCATCGCATAATTCGCCGCCACGCTGTTCGAGCCCCAGATGTAGTCTTTCGTCATCAGGCTGACCCGGTAGCCGTTCTCCCGCGTGCGGGCAGCCAGCCGGTCCGCAGCCTCCAGAATCAGCGGCCGGATCTTCTCCGCGCCGGGACCGTTGCCGAGCGCCCAGCCCCACAGCCCCAGCGGAGCCACCTGCGGCCACGCGGGCGGCCGGTCGGCGGCGATGTGGGCCGCGAATTTTTCCCAATTGGCCAGGAAATACGCCTGGTATTTTTCCGCCCTCGTCGTCCGCCACAGCTCGGCTGCGGCCCAGAGCCGCTCATCCGAACAGTCCCGGTCGCCGTATGCGCCCGTGGAAACCCCTTTCGGATTCGAAAACAGGACGGATGGATTCTGTTCCGCCCAGCTCCAGGCTCTCTCCGCCGCCTTGCGGGCCGTCCTCGCGAAGTCCGCGTCGAAGGGCCCGTAGAGGCGCGCTGCAATGGCCATCACCGCGGCGAAATCGGCCGTGGCGCAGGTGCTCTTGAATGGCGCGGTCCCCGTTCCGACGACGTAGCTCGTCATCGTGTCTTCGTGGGGCATGACGAAGCCGCAGAATTTCTCCGTCGTCTGTTTGTGCCACACGCCTCCGTCCGCATCCTGCATCGTGAGCATCCACTCCAGGTTCCACCGGATTTCATCAAGAATATCTGGTGTTTTATTCCCTGATTCTGGAATATCCAGGCGGACTTTCCCTGTCTTTCCGCCGTACAACTCGTAAGTCCACAGCAGGGTTCCCGAGGCGATGCCCGAATTCACCACATAACGCCCGTAGTCGCCCGCGTCGTGCCAACCTTTCACGGAAGGCGCCTTCCCTTCCTTCCCGGACGACGGGTGCCAGCCGCCTTCGCGGTGGCACGCTTCATACCGGTAGCCCGGAAACCGCGGCCCCAGATCGACCGCCGTCCCGCACCGCTGCCCGTAGAAAGAGCGCATGGCAAGATGGAACACGGAGTCGTACACGCGCGGCCCGATCTCGAAAGCGAAGCTCGTCCCAACGCCGGGAACCTCGGCCATGTACCGCCCTGGCTTGCGCAACGCGGAGAAATCGGCATGCTGCACCGTGTCGCCGCTGTCAGCGTCCCGCACCGGCGCCGCCAGCTCACCGCGGAACACGACGCGGCCCGTCGCAGCCTCGCGCACCACGAACTCCCGTGCCTTGCCGTCCGTCGCCGCCACCGCCACCTTCTCAGCTTCCGGCAGATAGCCCGCCTGATTCACCCGCACCGCGCCCGCCTGCCCGTCAGCGGCCTCCGCGCAAAGCGCCGCCGCAGCAATACACAACATCAGGGTCCGCATGACCGGAACCTATCACGGCGCGTTCCTGCTTTGCTGCCCGCCGCTCGCCGATAATGAAAAGCGGAACTCTATGCCCTTTGCCTCCATCCCGGACGCCATTGAGGCGTTCCGCCGCGGCGAAATGCTCGTCGTGGTCGACGACGAGGACCGCGAGAACGAAGGCGACCTCACTCTGGCCGCGGAATTCGCCACCCCGGAAGCCATCAACTTCATGGCCAAGTACGGCCGCGGCCTCATCTGCCTTGCTCTGGCGCCCGAGATCTGCGACCGGCTGAACCTCCCGCTGATGTCGGCGCGCAACACGTCGCAGTTCGGCACCGCGTTCTGCGAAGCCATCGACGCCGCCACCGGCGTCACCACCGGCATCTCCGCCGCCGACCGCGCCCGCACCATTCAGGTCGCCATCCATCCCGACGCAAAGCCGGCCGACCTCGCGCGCCCGGGCCATGTCTTCCCCCTCCGCGCCCGCGAAGGCGGCGTGCTCGTCCGCTCCGGCCAGACCGAAGCGGCCGTGGATCTGGCCCGCCTCGCCGGCCTGCGCCCGGGCGGCGTCATCTGCGAAATCATGAACGACGACGGCTCCATGGCCCGCGTCCCGGAGCTCGAACGCTTCTGCGCCGAACACGGCCTGCTGATGATCTCCGTCGCCGACCTCATCCGCTACCGCCTCGAGCACGAGCGCATCGTCCGCCGCGCGGCCGAGGGCTTGCTCAAAACCGACATCGGCGAGTTCCGCACCATCTCCTACGCCTCCTCCATCGATCCGGAAACCCACCTCGCTCTCGTGTACGGCGAACCGTGGCTGCGCGACATCGCGCTCGTCCGCATGCACTCGCGTTGCACCTATGGCGACGTCTTCCATTCGATCGAGTGCGACTGTCACCGCATCCTGCGCGCGGCTCTGGAAAAGATCGCCGCCGAAGGCGCCGGCGTCCTCGTGTATCTGCATCAGACCGGTCCCGGCATCCGCCAGATCGACCCCGACCCCGCGGGCGGCCTGCCCCGCCTCATCTCCCACACCCGCGCCTATATGCACTACGCCTCGCCCGCCGGCCAGCGGCTGCTCCAGCACGAAACCGGCATCGGCGCCCAGATCCTGTCCGACCTCGGCCTGAGAAAAATCCGCCTGCTGACGAACCACCCCCGCAAGGTCGTCGCGCTCGAAGGCTTCAACATCGAAATCGTCGATCAGCAGCCTCTCTGAACGCCTGCCCGTCAGCAACCCGTATGGTAAACTGCAAATGAACCACGCCCTTCGCGGAGAGGTGGCTGAGTGGTCGAAAGCAGCGGTTTGCTAAACCGTCGTAGGGGCCTAAACCTCTACCGAGGGTTCGAATCCCTCCCTCTCCGCCATCCCTTCCTCTGACTCTTCCCGCCTGCGGGCTCTGCCTTGGCGGGCTCAACGTCAAAAACAGGGCAAGAGTGGAATCCCTCCTCAGTCAACCACATAAGACTTCGACGCGCATCCTGTCATTTTCGAAGTTTCGGAAGCCGAAGGCCTGGCGGTTGATGAGCTCCATGACGGTGTGGAAGCCTTCGGTGATGCCGTTGTTGCGGGTGAAGCGCCACATGGCGGCGAGCTCCTCGCGCCAGGCGTGGAGGGTCTGGCCGAGCTGGACCAGCTGGGGCAGGCCGGAGTCGCGGAGCCGGCTGACAGCCTTGAGGAAGCGGCAGGCGAGGCGGCGGCGCTGGGCGCGGGTCTGGTGCTTGTGCAGCAGCAGGTGGCAGAGGCGCCGCCTGAAGCGGTAGATGATCTGCGGGGCGGGATGCTGGGCCAGCTACTGGTCGAGGCGCTCCTGCTGGGACGGGCTGAGGCGGTGGCGGCGCATGAGGCTCAACAGGCTGCGGTTGCGGCTGGCGGCGGGACCGAGCTTGCGCCAGCAGGCGAGGAAGTGATGGTTGATGAGGCGGATGACGTGGAAGCGGCCGGCCACGATGCGGGCGTTGGGGAAGCGCTTGCGCACCAGGGCGCGTTAGAGGGAGGCCAGATCGATGCAGACCAGTTCGACCTCCTGCTTGCCCTCCAGGCGCTGGAAACAGGCGTCGAGGCTGGCCTCCGAGCGGCCGGGCACGACGTCGAAGACCCTGTGCGGGCCCGGGTGGCACAGCGTGGCGGCGTAGCCGAGGCGGCGCGTGAAGAAGCGCTCGTCCAGGCCGAGGTATTTCGGACAGCGGACCGGCTGCCACTGGGCCGCCTGGCGGCGGAGTCCGTGCTGGAAGTAGCGCTGGACGGTGGCCGCGCCAGCCCTGCGGCGGCATCGGAGATTCCGTGCTCCACGTCAACCCCGAAAATCGGGCTATCGGATTGCGAATCTCAAGTGCTCAGGGCCAGGCGCTGCTGCCTCGGGGAGTAGAATGCCGACCGGCCCAGAAAGACCTGGATTCCGGCCAGTCCCGTGGCGCCCGCCATGCGAAAAGCCAGCTGAAGCATGCCGGCGTCACCGGGAATCGGAGCGCTGCGCAGAGTAAACGGAATGCTGGCGATGCGGGCTTCCAGGCTGTACAGATCCACATCGAACCAGCCCAGCAACGGATTGAAGTCGCGGAAGCGGCCGTTCGGGGCCAGACCGCGGAAGAACTCGGCCGGGAAATAACAGAGTTCAGCGCCTGTGTCCAGAATCAGCCGGCACGGCCCTCCACCCACTTCCGCCGAGATAATCGGCGTGCCCATGAAACTGTCCAGTGGAATGGAAGCCCCTTCCATCGGAAGCGGTTCTGCTGACACGGTGGCACGGCCTGCCTTGAGGTCGAACTGCCAGTCCAGTTCGCTCAGCACGTCGTTGCCGAGGAGTCCGGCAATTTCGAAGCCGACGAGTTCGGAGATCCTGTCCGCCGTGTATCCCAGCAGGCTTCGCTCGAGCCCGAACCGGGCGCCGTCGAGTTCGATGGATTCGCGTGCGCTGAAACTGGTGGGCGATCCGGTATCGATCAGCCAGAGCCCGCCGTGCTCGAGAAACATCAGACCGCTGCGCAAGTGCAATGGGTACGTCTGCAAATGAGTTTCTCCTTTGCTGTCGTCAGCCATCCGGACGCGCCAATTGCCCATCTGGATCCGCTAAAAGCCAAACCTGCGGAGCGCGTCATCGGATAATGGCCGTTCGCGTCGAAGCGGGGACAGGCCCATGGCACGACGTTCCCGCGGTCTCTCGTACAAACTGCGGAGAAAATTGTGCATGCCGCCTGGTTCCGGCTCGAGAACCTCACCGCCGAGTTCGGGCGGTTCGTATCCATGCCACGGTTGGGACACCTCAAAGGCCACGAGCAGCAGCTCAGGCCAGACATCAGCACGACGAGCCGTCCCTTCCAGCAGATGTCCCCGGTCAAAGCGGTTCCAGTTCCCGCCGAAGGCATGATCCTGAACGACGACGCAGAACGGCCTCGCGGTTGAATCGCGCTGACAGAACAGTGCGTCATAGGTCGCGAAACCATCGGCGTAGAGAAACAGGACCGCGAACCGCCTCGCCCCGTGGTCGTCGCCAAAGCCGGCCAGCCGCTCGAAGACGTACAGCGCCGCATAGGGTTTCCTGTCCCCTCTCACAAACCACCGGCTGCCCGCGGTCTCGGACGGGGCCAGATGGTAAACGGGAGGGCGAGGAGTCAGTTCGTGCGGCTGCAGATCGAGAATGGCCACGGTCCGGTAGCCCAAAAAGCCGCGGGAGCGGACGTTGGGATCCGGCGTGACGTTCCGGTGCAGTTGCTCCCGGCTGATCATGTAGTCGACATAGACAAAGGCGTGGGCGGCATGGGCGCGGTTGAACAGCTTGATCGGCTGGCCATCCTCGCCGGCGCCGGGATAATAAACAATGCGGGATTGCAGAAAGCCGCGGATCAGCCTGCGGCGCACCTCCGGATCTGAAGCGCGTTCGGCGAGATCGAGCCATTCGGGCTGCGGCTCGCGGTAATACTTCCTGAGATATTCGACCATGGGAACTGGCATTTTCGTCTCCTTTCCTGTCAAAACATCGCTCTCCAAAGCCTCCTTTGTGGCAGAAACATCCTGTGCGGAACCGGCCGCGGGCCTGCCTGCTTCCGCGGCCCCGCACTCCACCGCTCACGCCGCCGCGTCCGCCTCGCCGAAACCGACAGGCTTGCGCAGCTTCTCCGCCCCCGAGCGCTTCACCGCCCCGGCGAACATCTCCACGGCCTCGATCAGATCCGCCTCGGTCACGTCGCGGTTGTGGTCGAAGGCCAGATACGCGGCCGTGATGTAGCACTCGCGCAACTGCGCGAAGCTGAACCCCGCCGAGCGCCGCACCATGCGCCGCAGCCCTTCCGCGCTGCCAGCGCCGCCCAGCTGCTTGCGGAAAAACTCTGCGCGCAGCCCCTCGCCCGGGCTCGGGAACTCGACCACCCGGTCGAACCGCCCCGGGCGGTTCAGGATGGCCGGGTCGAGGGCCTTCGGGTTGTTCGCCGTCGCCACCACGATGACTCCCTCGCTCGTCTGCAGCCCGTCCAGGCAGTTCAGAAGGTGCGCCAGACTGATGCGGTGCAGCCGCTCGGCGTGCGGCGCATGCGAGAAGTGCCGGTCCAGGTCCTCCATGATCACCAGCGACGGCGCATGGTCGGCCGCCCAGCGGAACAGAGCCCAGAGATCGTCGTCATCCGTGTTCGGCCGGCTCCAGGCCAGAGAGCACGGAGAAAGGCCCGGCATCGACGCCATGGCGCGCACCACGCTCGTCTTGCCGTTGCCCGGCGGGCCGTAGAGAAGGTATCCGCGGCGGAAGGGAATGCCTTTCGCCTCGAACCATGCGCGGTTGGAAAGGAAGCGCAGAAAATCGTCCCGCACCAGCCGGCTCACACGGTCGTCCAGCACCAGGTGGTCCCAGCCCGTGCAGGGCGTGAAGCTCAGGTCCGGACCGTTGACGACGAAAATCTCCTTCCTCGTCCGGCGGGAGGCCACGAATTCCGCCAGCAGCCCGGTGAACGCCCCCAGATCCTCGCGGCGGCTGAGAACAAAATTGGTTCGCCTGCGCCGTTCGTGGCTGGGATCCACCAGCTCGACCGGGAGGAGAACGTACGGCCTTTGCAGCCCGCGCAGCCGCAGCGCCACCGGCGCCGCGCTCCAGCGCACCTTCCACGGGCGGCGCACGTCCGTCCCCTGCTCGCTCGCCGCCTCCGGAGTGAGACGCAGAAGCGGGAACCGTCCCGGCGGCGTCTCCAGCCGCTCCACCATCCCGCCGAATGCCGCTGCGGCGTCCGTATCCTGCCACAGCTCCACGTCAGGCAGCAGCCCGCCCAGGACCCAGCGGTCCAGCGGCAGCTCCACTTCCGCCATGACGGCTTCATGGATCGCGCAGCCCAGCGCGGCCTCCAGCCACTCGCGGTATTCGGCAACCAGTGCAAAAAGCCTCGTATCCGGCTGCTCGTGACGGATCGTGACGGTGTTCATGATCTCCTCCTTTCCTTGTGAAATGGACATGGACCGCGCTGCGGGGACGCAAGCCTCTCCCGGCAGCCGCAAGACCCCGCAGCCATCCGCAGCCGCGCGGCGACGGCCGGCCCGGCATTTCTCCCCCGAAGCGCACGGATCGCCGGATCGCCAGGAACGGAATCAAAGGAACTGCGCGCCGCCATTGCATGCCTCCGATCCGGTTGACTTTCTTAACCGGAGCGGCGCGAACACCGAGGAATTCTGCTGCTGCGGACAGGCGGGCGCAGGAGCCGCAGAGCGAATTCGCCCGGCCTTTTCCGGCTGACCGGGCCAAGAAACCAACCTGTAATTAATCTATCAGGGCGCTGGTTCGAAGTCAATGGATTTCGAAAATATTTTCTGTTTTTGCAGAATTTTTGAGGATGCCAGACGCAGGGATGGCAAAAAAGTTTTAGTACATCAGTCCAGGCTCATTCTGTGAGCCACCAGCCCTGTCATAATGACTGCAGGGACAATGCTTCATTCCATGAAACTATCTGGACCAGCCAGTCAGCAAAGGAAACACAAAATACCATGAGCCACTACGATAATGAACTTCATTCCGCCCTCGAAGCGGCCATCGATGCTGGCACTTTTCTGCGGAGCGCATTTCACAAAAGCCGCAACGGCGTGGACCACGTTGCGGAAGAGAGGATCCGTACGGCGCTTCTCGGCCGTTTTCCAGACTATGGTTGGCGGGGCGAGGAAACTCCATTTCGGGCTCCCCGCGATCCCCAGGGCCGCCTCTGGCTGGTCGACCCGATGGACGGCACGCGCGCATTCGAAGAGGGCCACCGCGGTCCGTGCGTCTCCATCGCTCTCCTGCGGCGCGGCGAGCCGGTCCTGGGCGTCGTGTACGCCTTCAGCTGGCCGGATGATGACGGCGACCTGTTCGCCTGGGCAGAAGGCATGCCGTCGATCCTGCGCAAAGGCGCGCCGGTTCAGATCGACCCGCGCAGCGTTCCGTCGACCATGGCCGTGTCCCAGCACGCCGATCGGAAGTCGCAACTGAACGCCGGGCTGACCGCCCCCTATCGGTTCCGCGCCATCCCGAGCATCGCCCTGCGGCTGGCGATGGTCGCAGCCGGCGAGGCAGCGGCCTGCAATTCGGTCAACAGCCCGTGCGATTACGACTATGGCGCGGGCCACGCCCTGCTGCGCGGTGCGGGACTTGACCTGTACGACGACGCCGGGCAGCCGATTCTGTATTCGGCAAACGGCCGGAGCGGCTGCGGCCTCTTCTGCACGGCAGGCGCCGCGGACGCCGTCGAGGCGCTCACGAGCCGGGAGTGGGAGCGGGTTCGTACCGGGGCGGACGATCCGGAAGATCTCTACGATCTGTGCCGCCCGGTTCGCCGCCGCCTCGTTTCCGATCCCGGCCTGCTGCGCCGCGCGCAGGGCTGTCTGCTCGGGCAGCTCGCCGGCGACGCGCTTGGCTCGCTGGTCGAATTCCAGCCGGCGGACGCGATTGCCCGGCGCTACCCGCATGGCGTCCGGCTCCTGGAAGATGGCGGCACGTTCAACACGATCGCCGGCCAGCCCACTGACGATTCCGAGATGGCGCTGCTGATGGCGCGCTCGATCCTGCAGCAGAGCCGCTTCGACGCCGAGGCTGCGGCGCGCGCCTACTGCTGGTGGCGCGATTCCGCGCCCTTCGACATCGGCAACACCGTCGCCATGGCGCTCGACAGCGGCGCCCTCGCCGCCCGGCAGCGTAACGGCAGCGTCGCCGAAGCCTGCCGGCGGGCCGCAAGCCGAACGAGCCAGGCCAACGGCGCGATGATGCGCGTCGCGCCGCTGGGCATCCTCGGCGCCGGCGCCGGATCCGCCCACGCCTCCCGCTGGGCCTCCGAAGACGCGGAGCTGACCCATCCGCACGCGGTCTGCCGTCACGCCAACGCGGTGTTCGCCGCAAGTCTCGCTTTCGCCATCCGCGAAGGCGCCGATGCCCGGGCGGCGCATGAATTCGCGCTCAGCGAGGCGCGCCGCATCCACGCGGCGCCGGTCGTGCTCGAGGTGCTCGAACGCGCAGCCACGTCGCGCCCGGACGATTACGTCACCAACCAGGGGCACGTCATCATCGCGCTGCAGAACGCCTTCTATCAGGCTCTGCATGCGCGCTCGCTGGAAGAAGGCATCGTGGACACGATCATGCGCGGGGGCGATACGGATACGAACGCCGCCATCGCCGGCGCTCTGCTGGGCGCAATTCATGGCCGCGCGGCGATTCCGTTTCAGTGGCTCGACCGCCTGTTGACCTGCCGGCCGATCCGGGGCCTGGCGGGCGTGCGCCGGCCGCGGCCGAAGGCCTGCTGGCCGGTCGATGCGCTGATTGTGGCCGAACAGCTTCTGTGGCTGGGCCTGCACCAGGGCTGAAACAGGCCTGGTCCCGAGCGGGAAATTCCCGGAGAAAGGAGGCGCGCTATGGCAATCAGCTCCGCAATTGAACGGGGCAGCGTCGTGTACGTCTATGACGAGCGCGGGCGGCTTCTTTACACGCGGCCGGCCGGAACGAACCGGGAGGACGGCCTGCAGGGGTTCACGTCTTCGACGGTAACCATCCGCCGCGGCCGTTCCATTTACGTCTATGACGATCGCGGCCGCCTGGTGTACGTGCGCCCGGCCTGATCCCGCCGCCGGGAAGGCCGCGGCCGGGCCCGCGAAGCAGGGTCAGAGCATGAACGGTTCGGATGGCTGCCGTCATTTCGTCCAAAGGGTCTTGACCGGCCATCCGCCCGCGCATATTCTGATATCCGGCCATGGCGCAGTCGCTCCATTCCCGCGAGATTCTCAATAGAATTCGTGAAGTCAACGTGTGGAAGCGGGGCGAGAAGCGCGCCCCCCACAAGCCTCTGCTGATCCTGCTCGCCCTGGGCCGCGTGATGCGCGGCGAGGACAGGCTGGCCCCATTCGCGGATATCGAACAGAAATTAAGGCGTCTTCTCGAAGAATTCGGCCTGCCGGGCCACTCCGCGCGTCCCGAATATCCCTTCTGGTATCTCCAGAGCGAAGGTCTTTGGGAAATTCGCGGCGCCGAGAATCTCGCCCGGAGAAGCGGCAACAAAGAACCCCTGGTCAGCGAACTTCGCGCGCACGAAATTCCCGGCGGTTTTCCCGAGGAAATCGACCGCGCTTTCCGCGAAGATCCCCTGCTTGCCGCGGAAGCGGCCCTGACCGTCCTGCAGAATCATTTTCCGGAATCCCTGCACGCGGAGATCCTCGCGGCCGCCGGACTGAGCCACATTCTGCTGCCGCGGCCGCACGAAGAACAGATCCTGTTCCGGGAGGCCGTGCTGGACGCTTACGGCCGCGCCTGCGCCCTGTGCGGTTACGACGTCCGGCTCGGCCGCGCCGCGCTCGGGCTGGGCGCGGCGCATATCCAGTGGCGGCCGGCGGGCGGCCCGGATCAGATTGCGAACGGGCTCGCCCTCTGCGCCATCCACCACCGCGCCTTCGACCGCGGCGCTGTCAGCCTCGACGCCGATTACCGCATCCTCGTCTCCGGCCGCCTTGCCGGCCGCATCGGGCTTGACGAGTGGTTCCGGCCGCTCGCCGGACGCGAGGCGCGCCTGCCGCAAGACGAAGCGCTGGCGCCATCGCGGAAATTTCTCGCCTGGCACCACGAGAACGTCTTCTGGCGCTCCGCCACGCCGGGGGACACGATGGCCGGCGCCGCCGGCGCAGGTCTCTGAGGCATTCTTCCGCAGGCGACGCGAGGAAAATGGGAATTCCTGTCCCCGCGGATGTCGTGTGGCGTGCAGCGCCCGATGCGGTCCGGGCGCCGGCGGGTCAGGAAGCCGCCTTCACGCGCTCCTTTTCCTGCCAGTACATGAGGAACTTCTTTGCGCCCTCGGCTGTGAGGTAGCGCTGAAGAAGCTGGGGTTCAGTACGCAGCAGATCGACGAGGATCAGACCGTCCAGCGTATTCGAAAAGTGCCGGTCCACGTTGAACGCCAGCAGGCGTCCGCCGAGCTTGAGGTATTGGCGCAGCAGCACGGGCATGCCCTTGCCGTCGGGCTCGAGCGAAGCGACCAGTTCCGAGAGCTGCTCCGGCTCGCTCAGCCGCAGCCGCCGCCACTCGCGCCGCACGGCGCCCGCTTCGGGGGAGCGCAGAGGACGGCGCGGGCGCACGAGCCGCGCCAGCGCGGGTTCGCCGGCGGTTTCCAGCAGCGCCGTGGACAGCAGCAGGCGCGACGCCGGCGCGTACGTGTCGCTGATGCTGACCGGACCGAACAGGTAGCGGCAGTCGGGATGACGCACGATCCATGCACCGATGCCCTGCCACAGCATCAGCAGAGGCATGTAGAGCTTCTGGTATTCCGGGCAGACGAACGAGCGGCCCAGCTCCGCCGCGGGACCGAGCCGCCGGAAGAACTCCGGCTGGTAACGGAAAAGAGTGGATGTATAAAGCCCCGCCGGTCCGTGCGCGGGAAGGATCGCCTGCGTGGCGCCGATCCGGTACCCCCCGGCGATCGCCCCGTCCTTGAGATTCCACAGAACAAGCTGATCGTAGTGGCCGTCGAAGCGGTCGATGTCGATCTCGCGTCCCGTGCCTTCGCCTGCCGCCCGGAAGGTCAGTTCGCGGAGACGGCCGATCTCGCGCATCAGTTCCGGGTCTTCCGAAGCCTGGAATGCGGTCACAGCCCACTCCGGTGTTTCGACCAGGCAGCGCCGGCGCAGGGACCGCTCGAGCAGGGACGGCGTGACCGCCGCGGCCGCAGCGCGTTCCCCGGCAGGGGGCGGCTGCGGCAGGGGCGCGGAAGAACATTTTCCCAACAAAATGCTTCGGGCCCGCAGGTGCGCCATCAGCGCCGCGTCGTCGAGCTGCGCCAGCTTCCGCAACGGGACAGGCATGCCCACCCGCACGCGCACAGCCGCGCCGCGTTTGTTCAGCATCTCGAACGGAAGGCGGACCGTCTTCAGCCGCGGGTGAACGGCGCCCAGCAGATGAAACACCGGACTGTTGCCCGCGCGGATATGAAGCGGCAGCGCTGCGGCGCCGCCGGCGCGGATAAGCCGCGCAATGGAGGGATTCCACTCGGGATCCTCCACCGCCCAGTGCTTCCAGTCGATCCGCGACACGTCGCCGGCGGGAAACACGATCAGGGCGCCGCCTTTCTTCAGCCAACGCACCGCCTCGCGCATGGCGCCGCGGTTGTTCGACACGCTGCCCGCGCGTCCGTAGGGATCCACCCGGATCAGATAAGGGTCGATCTCCTCGTGCGAGGGCAGCAGGTGGTTGACGAGAATGCGCACATCCGGGCGCCTTCGCAGGCAGAGGCTGGCGGCGATGGCGCCATCGAGCAGTCCGGTCGGATGGTTGGCGGCCACGACCAGCGGACCGCTTTCCGGGATCCGCTCCCAATCGCCGGGAGGCACGGCAAGCTCGATTTCCAGCGCCTGGAGAAGCCGGTCGAAGACGTTACCGCCTTCCATCCGGCGCGCGGACTGCATCAACCCACGCAGCCCGGAAAACAGCAGGTCCTCGGCGATGCGCCGCGCCTTCCGCCCGCGGCTCGAATGCACCCGGACCGGAACCCGGAAACTGCCTTTCAGGCGGTGAAGAATCTGGGCAGGCTGCACGGCTCAAGTATGCGAACTGGGAATCACGGTCCCGTGAATCCCCGGTTGCTGTTCGTTGAAACCGGCCTGCCCACGGTATGCTGTCAGGGACAGGAGGGCCCATGCCGGATCCGCAGACGCAGATCGTCCACGAATTCACCATTTCGATGAAGCAGCTTGAGAACTTCGAGTTCGAAGTGAGCTTCGACAAGGAACACTATGCGCCGCTGCGCATGGACGAGCCCGAACCGCTCGGCCGCGACGCTGCGCCCAACGCCTCGCGCATCCTGGCCGCGGCCATCGGCAACTGCCTCACGGCCAGCCTCCTGTTCTGCACGCGCAAGGCGCGGGTCGAACTCGGTCCGATGGAAACCCGCGTCCACGTGAAGCTCGGCCGCAACGAGCGGGGCAGGCTCCGCATCGCATCGGTCGAGGTGGAGATCGATCCGCGCTTCCCTCCGGGCGAGCGCGAAAAGGCCGCCCGCTGCCTCGAGCTGTTCGAGGACTTCTGCGTCGTCACGCAGAGCGTCCGCGAGGGCATTCCGGTCGAAGTGCGCGTGAAGGACTGAGAGAAGAAAGATCAGCGGAACCGGGCGCCTGCCGCGTCCTGGCTGAATGGAGGGCCGGGGTCAACGCCGCCGCCCGCTTCCAGGGCTGAGGCAGCAGTCAGCCGTGGCGGCTGGCCGGAACGGACGCATGCGGGGCTGCATTCTGATCCAGCCATTTGGTGGAGATGCGCCGGGTGCGGCGCAAACAGGGACGGGCGCTTCCGAGTCGCCCTTCAGCGCTGCCTGCCGCGCGGCGCGAACTCCCGGATCGTATTGAACAGCGCGCCCACTCCGAGCTGGATGCCCACTCCGCGGAACGCCTCAGCGTTTGTCCGATAACCCTCCGGCATCCATGCGTTGCCGATGAACTCGGCGGCGAAAGCCGATCCGATGCGGGGCGTATTCAGCACCGTGCGCCCGTTGCGGTCCAGCGTGAGAAAGTTCCACTTCAAAGCGTGGCCGAACCGCGGAAAGAACCCCGTGCACTCGCAGCGGACATACCGCACGTCATAACCGAGAGCCGCGGACGAGGCGTGCGACAGCGAGTCCTGCAGGGCGAAGCGGGCGAAGCGGTTCGCGAACCGCCGCGAGTACCCTTCCATGCCCTGGGGCCAGACTTCGGGACGGTCGTTCAGGTGGTCGCCGAGAGCGGGTCCGGCGGCGCGGAAGAAGGTCCCCGGCGAGGCGTAGGTCGTCCGCCAGTAAATGCGCCACCGCTCCTCGCCCGTCAGCGGCCGCCAATCGGAACGGTTCACGGTATTGAAGTAGCGTCCGAAGGCCATCACGCCGGCCGGGCGGTTCCCCTCAGCGGCGGCGTTTGGTTCGGTCTGCGCCCCGAGGGGCGCCAGCAGGCAGAACAGGACAAGCAGCCGTTTCATAGCGGATCCCTCTGTTAGATGCCCGGCGCGGGCGGAAGTGCGAGAAATTCGGTAAAATGTAGGTTTCCACCCCACAAAGAGGAGCTTTACTCTGCATGATCCAGGCGACCCAACTGCGCCCGGGGATGGTGATCAAGTTCAACAACGAACTGCACTCGGTCTTTTCCACCTTCCACCGCACGCCCGGCAACCTGCGCGGCTTTGTGCAGGCCAAGATGCGCAATCTGCGCACCGGCGCGATGATCGAACACCGGTTCTCTTCCGAAGACCGCGTGGAAAAAGCCGTGCTCGAAGAAGTCGAGATGGAGTACATGTACGACGACGGCGAGTACTACTATTTCATGAACACGGAGAACTTCGAGCAGATCCACCTGACGAAGGACGAGCTCGGCGACGGAACCCAGTACCTCGTGCCCAACCTCCGCGTCCACGTCGAGTTCTACGAGGGCAAGCCGATCAGCGTCGAGCTGCCGCCCACTGTCGACCTGAAGGTGGTGGAGACCGAACCGGGTCTGAAGGGCGCGAGCGTTTCCAACGTCGGCAAACCCGCCAAACTGGAAACGGGCCTCGTCGTCACGGTGCCGCAGTTCGTCAACGAAGGCGACGTCATCCGCGTGAACACGTCCGAGGGCACTTACCAGGAGCGGGTCGCCACCGCCTGAGCCACCCGCTGACGCGGGCGCGCCCGCGCAGCCTGCTTCACGGGCGGACGACGATCCGCGTCGATTCGGCCCCTTCGATCCATGCAGTGGCCGGCGCCGAGCCGTCCCAGGCCAGCCAGACGAATCCTCCAGCGTCCGTGCGGACCGGCCTGTCCAGCCCCTCGATGCGCACGGGCAGCCCCGGATAGGGCAGCCGGTTTTCATCGGTGGCGCGGAGAACCAGCAGACCCTCGTCCCGCCAATAGTCCACGAGCGAGACCTGGGCGCGCGCCGCTTTCACGTCCAGCTTCTGGTGCACCACCTCGAACGAGGGATCATCGGCGAAGAAGTACACGTCTGCCACGCCTGCGCCTGTGGCGCGCAAAGTCAGTGTCGTTTCCGTGGCGCCGGCGGGGATGACCGCCGGCTGGACGGGCTCGATGAAACTGGAGGCGTACAGCCCGATGCGCAGGTCGCGGTTCAGAGGCCTCGCAATGGAGAGCCGGACGGGAATGGGCTCGCCAGCCACGCCGCCTGCCGCGGGCCAGATTGTCGAGCTCAGCATCCGGTGCAGCGATGCGCCAGCCCAGGCGCGCCCGCCCGCCGCCCGGTGGAAGAAAGGCTCGAACTCCGCCCGGTAGGTCTCCAGCTGCGCCAGCTCTTCCGCAGAGGGCTCAGTCCCGGCAGGCACGATCAGAATGAAAGCAAAGCGGAACAGGCGCTGCGCCACCGTGTCATCCGGCGTGCGGCGCCCCTCGGCGGCGATCAGATCCTCGATGGTCACGTTCCGCCGTTGTCCGCGGATGGCGAAGTTGACCTGCGGGAGCGCGCTGCGCGAGATGCCGGAATTGGCCACGTAAAACACGGGCTCCACCTCGCCCGGACCGCGCAGCCCCATCAGGTATTGATCCAGCGCCGAGAAACCCTCGACGGTGGCTGTAGTCAGGAACGTGCCGTCGCCGTTGTCCGCGATGCGGTTGCCCTCCAGAAGCGATGCATCGGAATGGAAGTTGAAACTCCAGTGGGCCAGCTGCGCGCCCAGCATGGGCAGGTCCGTGGGGCGGTCAGGATCGCGCACGCTGGCCAGCGCCAGAAACAGGTGGCCTGCCTCGTGGCCGAGGATGGTCATCGTCGAGTCGCCCGTGATGGCGCCGCGCGAGCCCACCCGCGCGTAAGGGTCGCGGGGATACTGGCTCAGCGGCCCCATGTTCAACACCGCCTGCAGCCGCCGGGGCGATCCGTAGACGAAGCCCCGGTCGAGCGCCGTGTCGCCGATGCCGGTCGTGTTCGAACGCACCGTCACCTCGTAGGCCACTGCATTCGGCGCCGCGGCGATGTCCAGCGAGTTGAAGATCACCAGGTAGTCGTAGGCGTCCTCGTGCGTCTCGAAAAATCGCTGCGCGATGCGCACCACGTCGAGCGTGCGCTCGTTGCCGAACCGCTCCGCCACCGCCGAAGTGAACTCGCCCCCGGGGGGCGCGTCATAGTCGACCACCTCGGGCGAACCCTGCAGGTATCCCGGCGCGATGCCCACGACGGCGGCAGACGGGGTTCCCGAAACAAAGTGAAAACTGATGCGGCCGCCCGCTTCGAGAACCAGCTGGAACGTCTGCCGCGGCCCGGTCCCGAAATCGCGGTATTCAGGCACGTCGCGCCAGGTCACCGTCACCCGGCCGGCGTGCTGATCCACGGTCACCGCTCCGCCCCGCGTCGGATCCAGATCGGCGAACAGCGGCGCGATGCGCGGCGGTCCGGAAAACAGCCGTCCCAGACTGCGTGCCGACGAATCGGCGTCCGGCTGGACGAACGTCACCGTCCCGTCCGAGTGCACGAGCATCGTGCGGTGCCGCTGGCCGAAGAAAGGAAATTCGAAGGGCAGACCGACAGAGCGGAAATCGTCGTCTCCGAGCCCCTCGAGTCGCTGGCCGCGTTCGGCCGCCTGCGGGTCGTATGCCTGCGGCGCCACCTGGAGCCGGTAGCTGGCCGCAGCCGCGTTGACGGGCTCGAACGAAACGCTGCGGCCCGTGAGATTGAACGAGTTGGGCTCCATCACCACGCCGCCGCGCGCGTCCATCACGGCGATGTGGCCGTAGTCCCGCGCCCAGGGCTGCTGCGCCTCGCGCGCGGCAGGCCGCAGTCTTCTCTCCATCAGCCGCCGCGCTTCGTGCTCGGCCGGCGCAGTCCACCGCGCGCCGCGTTCCGTCCCGCACGTCACCTGCAGCGTGCGGCCGGGCAGGGGCGCGGCGGCAAGCCACAGCGCGAGGGAACTTGCCAGAAAGGATCTTCGTATCATGACAGTGATGCGATGGACGGGCCCGGCGGCTCCGCCGTTTCGCCCCCTGGTTTCAGCATATCTTCTTGGACGCGAGGGAGAGACCCGATGCCTTATTGCACGAGTTGCGGTTCGGAAGCGGTGGATGGCGCCCGGTTCTGTGCGCGCTGCGGCGCCGCGCTGGGCGCGGCGCCTGTGGCCGGCGCGTACGGATATGCGCAGGCAGAGCCGCTGGATTACACGATCCAGGGAGACAACCTGCAGATCGTCCGCATCCGTCTGAAGCCCGGGCAGGAAGTCTATGCCGAAGCCGGCAAGATGATCTACAAGACCGCATCCGTGCAGTGGGAGAGCCGGATGACGGGGCAATCCATCGGCGAGAAGATCTGGGGCGCGCTGAAACGGAAGCTGATGGGCGAGTCTTTGTTCTGGACGTATTTCCGCGCCACTGCGCCCGGGGAGGTGGGATTCGCCGGCGCCTATCCGGGCAGGATCCAGGCGTTTGACCTGAAAGCAGGCCAGTCCATTCTGGCGCAAAGAGACAGCTTCGTCTGCGCGCAGTCTTCCACCCGCGTCGATATCGCCTTCGTCAAGAAGATCGGAACCGGGCTGTTCGGCGGCGAGGGGTTCATCCTGCAGAAGATTACGGGCCCCGGAACGGCCTTCATCCACGCGGGAGGAGATTTCGTTGAATTCGAGCTCGGGCCGGGCGAGGTGCTCCAGGTCGACACGGGCTGCATTGTGGCCTTCGATGAAAGCGTCGATTACGACGTCCAGTTCGCGGGCGGCATCAAGACGGCCATCTTCGGGGGCGAAGGACTCTTCCTCGCCACCCTGAGGGGTCCGGGCCGCGTCATCATCCAGAGCCTGACGCTCGAAAAGCTGCGCAGGGAGCTCAGTCCCGGCCAGGCGGGCGGAGACGAGAGAGGGCCTCTCGAATCGCTGGGCGGATTTTTCCGCAGCGAGGACTGAACCCGCACGGCGGCCGTAAAGTGCCGCGCCGCCTCAGCCGATGAGTTTCCTGGGAGCATCATGCCCGCATGACCACTCGGCCAGAGGAGTTGGCGCCCGCAGGCGGGGCGGCCGCCCAGCAGACGAGCCAGACCTCGGCCGGGGGCGGTCATCAACGGCTGCAACTGCTGACCAGCCTGAACCATGAGATCCGGACGCCCCTCAGCGGCGTCCTGGGCGCCATCGACCTGCTCCTTGAGACTGGTCTCACCGATGAGCAGCGCGAGTTCGCCCTGATGGCGCGGGAATCGGCCAGCGGACTTCTGGAGCTGCTGAACGACACGCTGGAGTACAACTCCCTGATCAATGGCCTCGCCCGGCTGGATGAAGCCGAATTCGACCTGCGGGACACTTTGCAGGCCGTGATGACCGAATTCATGGCCCAGGCGGAGGAAAGAAGGCTGGAGCTGCAGTGGATGCTGGATCCGATCCTGCCGCGGATCGTGCACGCCGACGCGGGCCGTCTGACGCAGCTGCTGAGATTCATGCTGCGCTACGCCATCCGCACGGTCTCTTCCGGGGGCGTGATGGTGGGTACCCGGCTGGATGCCGGCGGAGATGCCTCCACGGTGATGCTCGCCATCGTGCTGCAGTGCCGCAACGGATTGTCGGTGGATTCGCTGCGGGAGCTCGTCGAGGAGTTCGAGGCGGGGGGCCAGGCGGCCGCGGGCCACTTTCACGGACTCGCTCTCGACCTCGCCCTCGCGCGCCGCATCACGCAGCTGATGGGGGGCTCGCTGGAGTTTGAGCAGCTTCGAGGCGAGGTCCGCCTGATCGCCAGAATTCCGGCCGCCGTTCCAGGACAGATCCAACCGGGATCCGATAGCGCCGGGCCGGCCGATGGCGAGGCCCCCGTCCTTGTCGTCGATGACAACCCCGTCAGCCAGCGCGTGCTGCGGGCCATTCTCGCCAAAGGCGATTACAAAGTGGAGTGCTGCAGCGACGGACCATCGGCGCTCGACGCCGCGGCCCGCCGGAAGTACCGTCTGGTGCTGATGGATCTGTTCATGCCGGGCATGGACGGCCTCGAAGCTCTCGACCGGCTCCGTGAGATTCCAGGCTACGAGACGATCCCGGTTGTCGCCCTGACCGCCGAGGTCAGCCCTGAACTCCGACAGCAGTGCCGCCGACGCGGCATGGCCGCCTTCCTCACCAAGCCCATTCACGCGGCTGAATTGCTGGAAACGGTCCGCCGCTGCCTGGCTTCCGGGTGACCGGACGCCGGGGGCCGTGCCTTGCGCCGCTTGTCCTTGAGCATCTTTCGATGACGGCAGCGACGCGGGGCATCTTTCCCTCGGAAATCGCGCGCCGGGGGATCCCGGAGGGGTGTCCGGGGGATCGCCCGCCGGAGAATCGCCCTTCGGACAGCAGCCGCGCAGTATGGGAAACAAGCCGAGAACCGGAACCGAGGACATACGGGAGCGGGAGCAGCGGCGCGGCTTGGGCACGGTTGGGACTGCCCGTTCGCGCAGCCAACAAATCGCGGCGGTTTTCAGCCGCCCTGAGGTCCCGCAGGGGCTTGGGCGCGTGGCCGGAAGCGAGGGGGCTGCGCCCGTGCGGACGCGGGCTGGGGCGGGTTTCGGTTCGTTTCGTAAAATCGCTTTTTCGGGTTTTGGCAGGTGTTGCGGGGCAATGGTTTGCAGAGGGGGAGGGGGCACAGATGGGATGCAGCCGCCGCCCGAGGGCGGCGGGAAACCCGTTGGGGAAGGCGGCGGACTGGCCGCGCCTGCGGCGCGAGGGGAGGGTGTTGGAAGGTGGGGGAGGTTGTGTTTGAACCGCTTGGTCGCAGCCCTTCGGGCTGCTCCCGCGCGGCTCTGTTTGGGCGGGGCGGGTTTCGGTTCGTTTCGTAAAATCGCTTTTTCGGGCTTTGGCAGGTTTTGCGGGGCAATGGTTTGCAGAGGCGCAGGCAGCACGGGTGGGATGCAGCCATCGCGCAAGCGCGATGGGAAACCCGCTGGGGAGGGCGAGGGGGGCACGGTTGGGATGCAGCCGCCGCCCGAGGGCGGCGGGAAACCCGTTGGGGAAGGCGGCGGACTGGCCGCGCCTGCGGCGCGATGGGAGGGTGTTGGAAGGTTGGGGAAGTTGTGTTTGAACCGCTTGGTCGCAGCCCTTCGGGCTGCTCCCGCGCGGCTCTGTTTGGGCGGGGCGGGTTTCGGTTCGTTTCGTAAAATCGCTTTTTCGGGTTTTGGCAGGTGTTGCGGGGCAAGGGTTTGCAGAGGCGCAGGCAGCACGGGTGGGATGCAGCCATCGCGCAAGCGCGATGGGAAACCCGCTGGGGAGGGCGAGGGGGGCACAGTTGGGATGCAGCCCTCGCGCGAGCGCGAGGGGAAACCCGTTGGGGAAGGCGGCGGGCTGGCCGCGCCTGCGGCGCGAGGGGAGGGTGTTGGAAGGTGGGGGAGGTTGTGTTTGAACCGCTTGGTCGCAGCCCTTCGGGCTGCTCCCGCGCGGCTCAGAACCCGCTGGAAGTCAGCGGTGGATTTCCGGAACGCTGAGGTCTCACAGGTTCATGGGGGCTCCTGCGAGGATGGCCGCCCGGGCGGGCACAACGCGGGGCACCGACGAAGCCGGGCACGGCCTGCCGGCGCGCGGCCGCTGGAGGATGGCAAAAGAGTACCGCATGCGGAACTCGATAAGATGGGCGTATGCGCTTCTCACTCCGCATGGATGACTTCGGCCGGCTGGAGTGCGTGCTGGGCGACGGGCAGGAGGAGCACTCCGTCTATGGCGCCGATCCGGAAGCAGCGCTGGCCGATCTGTCCGCCGCGCTCGACGACCTCGAGATCTCCGGCATGGGCGAGTGCGTCTGGCTGATCTCGAGCGGCGAGTACCGCTGGGTGTTCCGCCGGCAGGGCGAGTCCGTGCGGCTGGCTGTCATGTTCATGCACAGCGTGGCCATCGGCTACCAGCATGTCTACTGGGGCGAGCACCCGTTGAGAGAGGTGCTGGACACGATCCGGAACGAGATCCGCGAAGCGCGGGAAAGCGGACTGGCGGGCCGGCGCTGAGCCCTGTGGACCTGCGGAGGTGCATCGGGCTTTCTTGCCGCGCACGCCGTTCTGGCATTCGCTCATTTGCTGGCGCAGGTTCCGGGGACGGACCGTTCACTCGAAACTCTTCCGCCGGGATATTGAACGCGTCATTCCTTGGCTGTTCCAGCAAAAACCGCAATGCGAGGCACCGCGCCCGGCGATTGTCATTGGTGCTGATGATCCGGAGGGTCATGGGGGCACTCGAAAAGCGCCGTCCGGACTGGGGACCTCGAGGGGATCGCTCGCTTTGGCGGTCCGGGCGGCACGGTTGGGATGCAGCCCTCGGCCAAGGCCGAGGGGAAATCCGCTAGGGAGGGCGCAGGCGACACAGCTGGGATGCAGCCCTCGGCCAAGGCCGAGGGGAAATCCGCTAGGGAGGGCGCAGGCGACACAGCTGGGATGCAGCCCTCGGCCAAGGCCGAGGGGAAATCCGATGGGGAGGGCGCAGGCGACACAGCTGGGATGCAGCCCTCGGCCAAGGCCGAGGGGAAATCCGCTGGGAAGGGCGCAGGCGACACAGCTGGGATGCAGCCCTCGGCCAAGGCCGAGGGGAAATCCGCTGGGAAGGGCGCAGGCGGCACAGCTGGGATGCAGCCCTCGGCCAAGGCCGAGGGGAAATCCGCTAGGGAGGGCGCAGGCGACACAGCTGGGATGCAGCCCTCGGCCAAGGCCGAGGGGAAATCCGCTGGGGAGGGCGCAGGCGACACAGCTGGGATGCAGCCCTCGGCCAAGGCCGAGGGGAAATCCGCTGGGGAGGGCGCAGGCGGCACGGTTGGGATGCAGCCCTCGGCCAAGGCCGAGGGGAAATCCGCTGGGTAGGGCGCAGGCGACACAGCTGGGATGCAGCCCTCGGCCAAGGCCGAGGGGAAATCCGCTGGGTAGGGCGCGCGGAACACGGTTGGGATGCAGCCCTCGCGCAAGCGCGAGGGGAATTCGGAATGCGAGGGGAAATCCGGGGGCGGGGCCATCGGCGGGCCGGATGGTCCTGCGCGGCCGGGCGGTTGCCATGATCCTGTTGTCCGCCGCCGAAACAGTCAGCGCGGTCACTTACCGGGGAATTTGACGGGCCTTGTCGCTGCCAGCTGCGATCTGCAGAGAGACGCAGAAATGAAAAGCGGAAAAACGGTGCCATAGTGGAGAAGAAATCCGGCCGCCGGGCGTAGTAGAGGACAGAACCATGACGGCCGTGACACAGATCCAGGCCATGACAACGGAAGGCAGCGCGGAAAGCGGGCCGGAGAGCTTCGCCGGGTTCTTCGAGCGGGGACGGAAGAGGGCGTACTGTTTCGCTCTGCACCTGGTGGGGGATCGCGAGGAAGCGATGGACATCACGCAGGAGGCCTACCTGCGGCTGCACGAGCGCTGGCCGCAGCGCGACCCTTCGCGCGACCCCACGGCGTGGCTGTATTCAGTGATCCGCAACCTGGCGATCGACCACCTGCGGCGGCGGGCGCGGCGGCCCGAAGCCGATGTGGATCAGGCGCTCCTGCGGTCGCCGGCGGCGGGGCCCGAGAAAGCGGCCGAGCAGAGCGAACTGGCCGGCCGGCTGTGGGCGGCGATCGGTTCACTGCCGCCGGAGCAGCGGGAGATCCTGCTGCTGCGGGACTGGCACGGGCTGGACTACGGGCAGATCGCGGAGGTGCTGGGGCTGAGCTCCGGCACGGTGTCTTCGCGCCTGCATCACGCGCGCGAGAAAGTGCGCGAGCAGATGAGGAGGTACCTGTGACGATGCCAGACCTGCACGAAGAAATCCGGCAGATGCTGTCGGCGTATCTGGATGGCGAACTGACGCAGGCTTCGGCGCAGCGTGTCCGCGTGCATCTGGAGGATTGCGGGGAATGCCGCCGGGTCTTCGACGAGATGGCGCGGCTGCAGGCGATGACGAAGGAACTGGCTTTTGCCGAACCGCCGGAGGCGAAGATGAAGGAACTGGAGAAAAGCTTCGGCGTGCAGGCGCCGCGGCGCCTGGGGTGGCTGTTCATCGCGGCGGGCGCCGTGGCGTGGCTCCTGTATGGAGCGGTCATGTACATCCGGCACTGGCGTCCGCCGACGCTGGAAGAGCTGATCGCAAGCGCCGTCGTGATCGGGTTCGTGCTGCTGTTTGCGAGCGTCGTTGTGGAGAGGCTGCGGCAGCTGCCGCATGACAGATACCGGAGGATCGAGAAATGATTCTGACGACGAGCGAGGCCATCGCAGGCAAGCGGATCGTGCGCACGCTGGGACTGGCGCGCGGCAACACGGTGCGGGCGCGGCACATCGGCCGGGATATTCTGGCCGGGCTGCGCAACATTGTCGGCGGAGAGGTGCAGGAATACACAAAGCTGCTGGCCGAGAGCCGCGAGCAGGCGCTCGACCGGATGGTGGCGGAGGCGCGGATGCTGGGAGCAAACGCCGTTGTGGGCGTGCGCTTTGTGACATCGATGGTGGCGCAGGGCATGGCCGAACTGCTGGCCTATGGAACCGCCGTGGTGGTGGAAGATGAATAGGCGGCTGGTGCTGATTCTCCTGGTGCTGCCGCTGGCGGCTCCCGCCGCGCAGGCGCCCGCAGCCGCTGAAAGAGCGCGCGAAGCGGCAGAGCTGCTGGTCCGCGGCGAGTACGAGGCTCTGGCGGAGCGGTTCACGGAACAGATGCGGAAAGCGGCTCCGCCGGAGATGCTGCGGAAGGCCGTGGGGGCGCAGCTGGCGGCGCTCGGAAGTCTGAAGCGCATGGGAGATGGCGAGGTCTCCAAGGCGGGCGGCTTCGACGTGGTGTTCGTGCCGCTCGAGTTCGAGCGCGGCTCCCTGCGCCTGCAGCTGTCGTTTGATGGCGAGGGCAGGATCGCAGGGCTGTTCCTGCGGCCGCCGGCGGCGGCTCCGGCGGCGTGGATGCGGCCGCCCTACAGCGCGACGGAGAAATTCAGCGAGCGCGAGGTGACGGCGGGCGCTCCGGGCTGGCCGCTGCCCGCGACGCTGACGATGCCGCGGGGCGAAGGGCCCTTCCCTGCCCTGGCCCTGGTGCATGGATCGGGACCGAACGACCGCGACGAGACTGTCGGGGCGGCCAAGCCGTTCCGCGACCTGGCCGAAGGGCTGGCCTCCTGCGGCGTGGCCGTGCTGCGGTACGAGAAGCGTACGCGGCAGCATGCGGCGAAGCTCGCACAGGCTGGCGCGATCACGCTGCGCGAAGAAGTGATCGACGATGCTCTGGCCGCGCTGGAACTGCTGCGGAAGACCCCGGGCGTGGATCCGAAACGCGTCTTCCTGCTGGGCCACAGCCTGGGCGCATGGGCGGCGCCGCTGATCGCCGCGGAAGACAAGCGGCTGGCCGGCGTGATCCTGCTGGCCGCTCCGGCGCGCCCCATCGAAGAACTGTACCTCGAGCAGGTGCGCTATCTGCTGCCCCTGCAGATGGGCGACTCGCAGGCCGCGCGCGAGAAGCTGGCCGAGGCGGAACGGGAGGCGGCCGCCGTGCGCCGGATCCGGGAAACCGGCAAAGGGCCGGACACGGTGCTGGGCGCGCCGCGCGCATACTGGCTGTCGCTGCGCGGGCTGGATCCGCTCGCCACGGCGGCGAAACTCGACACGCCGATCCTGGTGTTGCATGGAGGCCGGGATTATCAGGTGACGCAGGACGATTACCGGCTCTGGCAGAAGGCTCTGGCGCAACACAGGCGGGCTGCGCTGAAAGAGTATCCCGCGCTGAACCATCTGTTCCAGAGCGGGGAGGGCAGGAGCCGACCCGAGGAATATCAGCGGCCGGGCCATGTGGCGGCGGAGGTGATCGAGGACCTCTGCCGCTGGGTGACGCAGGCGAAGCAAGGCCGCCTCAGGTCTTCGGCGGCGCGCCTTCCTGCGTTTTGACCGTCATGCCGGGCGTGAGGCGGGCGAGGTTGGTGACAGCGACGGTTTCGCCGGGTTCGAGGCCTTCGAGGATTTCGACCTCGTCAGGGAGGCGTTCGCCCACCTTGACCTCGCGCACGTCGACAGTGGAATCGGGCTTGATGACGAAACTCTTGTTCGCGCCGAGAACGTAGAGCACGGCGCGGGCGGGCACGACGGTGATGGTCTCGGACTTCTCGGTCTGAATGCGCGCCCGTGCATAGGAGCCGGGCTTGAGTTCGTTGCGCGGATTCTGGATCAAAGCCTCGACGATGAATGTGCGCTTGGTCTGGTCGACGGTGGGGGAGATGCGCCAGACACGGCCGGCGAACTTGCGGTCCGCGAACGCCTCGACGGTGATTTCCACGTCCTGCCCCGGCCGGACCCACGGGCTCATCCGCTCCGGCACCTCGATGCGGAGCCGTATAGGGTCGATTTTGACCAGCGTGAACAGGGGCGAGTTGGCGCGCACGTAGGCGCCCACGACGGCCTGGCGTTCCTTGACGTAGCCGGCGAACGGAGCGCGGACGACCGTGTCGCGCAGCTTCTTGCGCTGGAGGCTGAGAGCGGCTTTGAAGCGCTCGACTTCCTGCAGCAGGTTGCGCGTCTGGTTGCGGGTCTGGTCGTAGGCGGCCTGGGCGGCCTGGAAGCGGGCCAGAGCCTGGTCGAGGTCGGACGGCGGGCCGATGCCCTGATCGACGAGCTCGCGGACGCGTTTGTAGCGGGACTCGGCGTCGAACAGGTCGGCGCGGGCGCGGCGGACGTCGGGGGCGTCTTCGATGTCTTTCAGGCGGTCGTCTTCGTTTTTGAGCCCGAGCCGTTCGAGCGACTGGCGCAGCTGCGCCTCCTGCTGCGCGACGAGGTAGCGCTGCTCCTCGTCGGAGATGCGGGCCAACACCTGGCCTTCCTTCACCTGATCGCCGAGATCGGCCAGCACCTCGACGAGCGGACCGTCGACCTCGGCGCTGATGATGGCCTCGTCGAAGGGGTACAGCGTGCCGACGCTTTCGATGGCGCGCTGGATGGTGCGCTGCGAGACTTTGGCGACGCGCACGGCGGCAGGACCGCCTTCCTTTTTGGCCACGGGCTGGTTGTTGTTGCGGCAGCCGGGCAGAACGGTCAGCAGACAGGCGCTCGCAAGAGCGGCGGAGAAGAGACGGAAAAAGGGCATGAATCCACCTGGGGCGCGGGCAGAGGCCTGCCTGCCGCCCGAAAACATTCTGGCGCACGGAATCCCGGCAGGTTACCGCTCAAAGCCATTCTATCGAAGGCACCCCTTGCGGCAGATCAGGGCACAATGCGGAGGAAGACGCCCGTGTCGCGTCCGAGTCCGTTGGGCTTGGAGGCGGCGCCGGCGATGTTGAGATTCAGGGAGGTCGAGTAGCCGGCGACGAACACGCTGCCCTGCGGACCGATGGCGATGCCCGTGCCGACGTCGGCGTTGGCGCCCCCGAACATGGTGGACCAGACGAGCTGCGCCTCGCCGGCGCCGTCCTCGGCGAACCGCGTGACGAAGATCTCGTAGGAGCGGATGACGGGCTGCTCGTAGCCGGGGAAATTCTTGACCGGAAAATCGGGCGACGTGGTGTAGCCGGTCAGCGTGACCGAACGCGTGAGCGGATCGTACGCCATCGCGTTGGGCACCTCGCTGCGCATCCCGCCGAAGTAGGTGCAGAAGGGCGTGAACGAGGGTCCGAAGCCGCGCAGGTTGAGTTTGGCGAGGAAAGCGTCCGCGGCGCCGCGGCGCGAGCTCTGATGCGCCCCGGGCGTGACGGGCAGATCATCGGAGAAACTGTAGCCGGCGATCCAGACCTCGTCGGGCGCCGTCACGGTCATCGTGGTGATGACGTCCAGATCGTTGCCGCCCCAGTAGCTGCCGTAGAGGAACGAGTCGAACCAGAGCTGGTCGGGATCGATTTTGACGATGAACCCGTCGCCGGTGGAGAGCGGCTGGGAGATGGCGGCGTTGTCGGTGACCGGCATGTCTTCCGACATGGACACGCCGGCCATGTAGATCTTGCCCTCGGAGTCGAAAGCCACGGCGTTGGCGATGTCCGTGGACGGTCCGCCGAAGTAGGTGGCGTAGACGAGTGAGGCGGGCGCGGGCTGGAAGGGATCCGCAACGACGAGAAACGCCTCCGTGCCGCCGCGGTTGGCCGCCTGGAGCGCGAAGCCCGAGACGACGAAGTTGAGGAAGCCGGAATTCGTGTATCCGGCGACGGCGATGCGGCCGTTGGGGCCGGTGGCGATGGAGGTCGGCGTATCGGCGAGTTCGCCTCCGTAGTATGTGGAGAAGGTCAGGGCGTCGGGACCGGAGGAGAAGGGATCGTACAGGGCGATGAAGATGTCGGTCTGGGCGTTCAGTTTCGGCTGGAACGCGTTCCAGGTGACCGGGAAGTTGTCCGAGGAGGTGGTTCCGGTGATGGCGATCCGGCGGCCGGCCATGGCGATGGAGCGGATCTCGTCCTCGCCGCCACCGCCGAGATAAGTGAAGTACGCCACGCGCCAGGATTCGCCGTCCGGGACGATCTTGGCGAGGAAGCCGTCGCGCGTGGTGATGTCCGGAACGTAGTAAAAGACGGGCGTGCCCGCGGGATAATCGGCCGCGGTAGTGCCGTCCACGCCGCGGCGCACGGTCCACGTGGTGCCGCCGGCGATCTGGACGACGGTGAGGAGTTCCTCGCCGATGAAGATGTTGTAGGTGGGGGCGAAGGGGAAGCCGGCGGCGGAATCCACCGTGATGGTGTCGTCGGAAGCCGAGACCGCAGCCGCCAGCACTGTGGCCGCCCGCGCGCCGTTGCGTTCCCACTGGAAAGGATCGGTATTCGGGGCGACGGGCAGGATGGAGTTGGAGCTGCCGGCGATCCAGTAGCCCCCGTCGGGATCGGCGGCCACGCCGCGGATCACCTCCATCTCGCTGCCGCCGAAGTATCCGCCCCAGTCAATGACGGGATCGATGACCAGAGGAAGCCGCGCATCATAGTCTCCCAGAGCAAGCCGGGCGCTGTTGCCGTCCAGGATGTAGCGGCTTTCCACCGGCACGCGGCGGCCCTCTGCGACCTGGTAGGCGACCGGGGGGCGCTGACGGATGCGGCCGTTGAGCGAGAGGCTGCCGTCCGGCTCGAGCGACGGCTGGGTTCCTTCGAAATCAAGGACGATCCGCGAAGGATCGGCGCCCGGGGCGACGACAAAATCGAACTCGAGTTCGCGGCCGTTGGAATAGTAGATGACGTCGATGCCGGGATAGAGCTGGCGGGCGGCGACGCGGCGGTAGTGGGGGACTTCCCTGCGCCAGCGGCTGGAGTCGCGGCCGACCAGATAGTGGCTCCTTCCCTCAAGCGGTTCGAGGGCTTCGAGCCGCGCGGGATCCGCCCCGCGGAACTTCAGCCGGGCGGCGAAGCCGGGCCGCGCCAGCCAGGCGCCGCGGGCGTCGATGGCCAGAGCCAGCGCGGGCGTGCGGCTGACGAAGGTGCCCTCGGCGGGACCGGGCTCAAACCAGGCGGGCAGCTGGGAGAAGATCTTCCGGGGATCGGCCGGATCCGCTCCGGCGGCCGCCGCAAGAAGGAAGGCGGCGCAAAAAGCAGGCAGAATGCGCATGATGGATGGTGGCGCCCCCAGCGGGGAGATCCAAACACTTCATTATACGTGCCAGGCTCCGGCCCCGGGTACAGAAGCCGCGCGCGGGGGCTATTCGCCGAGGATGTAGAAGCCGGATTCGACGCCTTCTTCGGTCACGCGGGTCCAGGCGACGCGGGCGCGCCCTTTGCGCGCGCCGTGCTCGAAAGAGACGACCTGGCCGGAGGTGAGTCCGGAGAAGCCGTGCCGGGCGCGGAATCCATGGTTGCTGACATCGACGAGGCTGCCCTCCACGGTGCGGGGCTCGAGGGGATCTTCGACGCCGAGGCGCACTGGCCCGGTGGCGGGCTGTCGGGCTTCACGCCGTCTTTCCTGCGAACTGCGGCTCATGATCGCGGGTCCCGTCCGCCTCCTGATCGCGGGGTTGCGGGGAGCGCGCCCGCGGCGCAGGAGGCTCATGTTCATACTGCCTCAGTTTCCGGCTGAGCGTGCGCCGGGATATGCCGAGCAGTGCAGCCGCCTGCTGCCGGTGGCCGCCGGTCTGTTCAAGCGCTCTCAGGATCGCCTCCCGCTCAACGGTCTCCAGTCCTTTCAGCACGATCGGCTGGCGGCAGCCGGGCGGGGACGCGGGCAATCCGAGATGACAGGGCTGGATGGGGGCGCCCGCCGCAGCCAGAGCGGCGCGCGTCAATACGTTGCGGAGTTCGCGGACGTTGCCGGGCCAGTGGTAGCGCTCGAGGACGGCCATGGCCTCCCGGGTCCATTTCGGGCTTGCTTCATACGATGCGAGGAAATGTTCGGCCAGAGGCGCGATGTCTTCCGGGCGCTCGCGCAGCGGCGGCACCCTGAGCACGACCTGGCTGAGGCGGTGGTAAAGGTCGTTGCGGAAGCGGCCTTCGTGGACAGCCCGTTCGAGGTCGGCGTTGGTGGCGGCCACGATGCGGACATCCACGTGGACTTTCTTGGTTCCGCCCAGGCGGTAATAAGGCACGCCATCCAGCACGCGCAGCAGTTTGACCTGCATGCGCGGGTCGAGCTCGCCGACCTCGTCGAGGAAAAGAGTGCCGGTGTGAGCCAGCTCGAACAGCCCGGGCTTCGCACTCGCGGCGCCGCTGAAGGCGCCGCGCTCGTAACCGAACAGTTCGCTCTCCATCAGGTGCTCGGGGAGTGCGCCGCAGCTGAAGTCGACCCACGGACGGGAGGAGCGGAGGGAAAACTGATGCAGAGCGCGGGCGACCAGCTCCTTTCCCGTACCGCTCTCGCCGAGGATCAGAACCGCCGCATGGGAGCGCGCCACGCGTTCGACGGAGTCGAACAGGGCACGCATGCAGGGACTGGCGTAGATGGCCTGCAACCCCAGCAGATTGAGCCTCTGAGTCGCACAGCTGGACATCGGCTGTTCCGTCACGTCCATCTTGCAGGAAAACCGTAGAAAAAGGGAGAGGTGAATTCCGCACGGGTTGCCGCCCGGAAAACCTGAGGTGGAATGGGGAAATTCGCTTAGCCGCCCGGGACATAATGTTCCAGCGCCCGTCCGCCGATGGTAAGGACATGAACCCCCAGGGGGTTGGCCGGGCTTACGTCCGGCTGGTCATCGTTGTTGCGGCGGCGCTGACGGTTCCTGCGCTGCTGACATGGCGCGCCGGCGAACCGTTGCAGTTCGTCTCCTATCTCCTTCTGTCGGTGCTGGCCAGCTACTGGCAGGTGGGGATGAGGCAGGGGGAGCATCTGCTGCCGGCGAGCCTGCTGTTCGTCATGATCGGGCTGCGGGCGCTGGGAGCGGAGCAGGCGATCGTGCTGGGGGCGCTGAACGGGGCGGCGCTCGAGCTGGGCGCGCGGCGGAAGGAGCGCAGGTCGGCGGAGCGGATTCTGTTTTCCGTGGCGCTGTGGAGCCTGGCGATGGCGGCGGGCGATTACGCGCTGCGGGGGGTCGCGCCGGCTTCGTCCCGTCCGGAGCTGGCCACGGCGGTCAGCGCGGTGCTGGCCGGGGTGGCCGTGTTCCTTTCCCTATCCTTCCCCGACGCCGTGCGGAGCGCGCTGGACGAGGGCGCACGGCTCAGCCGGATCTGGAAATACCGCTACTTCTGGATGATGCCGTACTTTGTGGCGGCGTCTCTGCTGTCGGCGCTGTTCGACCTGGCCCGGATCCATTTCGGCTGGCAGATCCCGCTGCTGCTGCTGCTGGCGCTGTATCTTCCCTACCGCGCCTACCTTCTGTATCTGGAGAAAGTGGAGGAGGGACTGCGGCACGCCGAGGAGATGGCCGCGCTTCACCTAAGGACGATCGAGGCCTTGGCGCTGGCCATCGACGCCAAGGACGAGACCACGCAGGAGCACCTGCAGCGCGTGCAGGTCTATGCGATGGAGATCGGCAAAGACCTGGGACTGAGCCCGGAGGAGCTGGAGGCGTTGAGGGCGGCGTCGCTGCTGCACGATATCGGCAAGCTGGCGGTGCCCGAGCACATCATCTCCAAGCCGGGCAAGCTGACGCCGGAAGAGTTCGAACGGATGAAGATCCATCCGGTGGTGGGGGCGCAGATCCTCGAGCGGGTGCGCTTCCCGTATCCGGTGGCGCCGATTGTCCGCTCCCACCACGAGCGATGGGACGGCAACGGCTATCCCGACAGGCTGAAAGGGGAGCAGATTCCGATCGGGGCGCGGATCCTGAGCGTCGTGGACACGCTCGACGCGCTGGCCACGGACCGGCAGTACCGCAAGGCGCTGCCGCTGGATGAAGCCGTGGGCGTCATTCTGGCCGAGGCGGGCAAGGCATTCGATCCAAGGGTGGTCGAAGTGCTCGCCCGGCGGTACCGCGACCTGGAAAAGATGGCCCGCGCGCGGCAGGTGGAAGAGCTCAAGCTGGACAAGAACTTCGACATCCGTGGCGGAGAATCTCCCGCAGCCGGTTTCCAGAAGAGCGCCGAGCCGGCCAAGGATCAGCCGGAATTTCTCAACCAGATCGCAGCCGCCCGGCAGGAGGCCCACGAACTGTTCGAGCTGGCGCATGATCTGGGAACGTCGCTGAGCCTGGACGAGACGCTTTCGGTTCTGAGCGTGCGGCTGAAGCGCATCGTGCCCTTCGACGCCATGGCCGTGTATCTGGTGAAGGAGAAAGCGCTGGAGCCGGCGTTCGTGGTGGGCGAGAATGCGAAGCTGTTTTCGTCGCTGCGCATCCCGCTGGGGCAGGGTCTGTCGGGCTGGGTCGCCGAGACGGGGCGGGAGATTCTGAACGGCAACCCGAACGTGGAGCCGGGCTATCTGAACGACGAGTCGAGGTTTTCCACTCTTCAGTCGGCTCTGGCGGTGCCGCTGGAGGGCATCAACGGCATCGTCGGGGTGGTGACGCTGTACCGCGCCGACCGGAACGCGTTCAGCCGGGATCACATGAGAATCCTGCTGGCCATCAGTTCCAAGCTGGCACTCGCGGTGGAGAACGCGCTGCGCTACCGGCAGGCGGAGAGTTCGGCGACGACGGATTTCCTGACAGGGCTGCCGAACGCGCGGTCGCTGTTCCTGCATCTGGACAGCGAGCTGTCCCGGGCGCGGCGCACGGGCGATCCCGTCAGCGTGGCTGTCTGCGACGTGGACAATTTCAAGCTGATCAACGACCAGTGCGGCCACTTCGAGGGCAACCGCCTGCTGCGGGTTCTGGGCGAGGCGCTGAAGGCGCGCTGCCGCGAATATGATTACGTGGCGCGCATGGGCGGCGACGAGTTCGTGCTGGTCTTCAGCGGGCTCAGCCGGGACCTGGCGCCGCTACGGCTGGGGCAGTTCAAGAGCGCCGTGGAAGAGGAAGTCCGGAACCGCACGGGCTACGATCTGATTCTGTCGATGGGGTGGGCGTCGTTTCCCGAGGACGGCAAGGATGCTGAGGACCTGCTCTCCCTCGCCGACAGGGAAATGTACAGGGCCAAGGAAAACAGCGAATCGCGCCAGAGGGCGCGCGCCCGGTGGCGGCAGTGGACGCATCCGCTGGAGGGTTCGGCGATTCAGTAACGCCCCGTCCCTACGCCCGCAATTTCGGCAGCACGCGGTAACGGTAGACCAGCGCACCGGAGATCAGCGTCAACGCCGCCGCCGCCGAGATCACCGGCGCGAAACGCAACCCTGCGATCACCAGCCACAGCCCGGGCAGCACGAACAGCATCGGCACGAGCGGCCAGGCGAAGCTCACTGCAGGCAGCTTCCGCCAGTCCGGACGTTTTCTCAGCCACAACAGGCTGGCCACGGCCAGCATTGCGAAGAGGTTCAGCAGGTAGCCGATGTAGGTCATCAGGTTGCCGAAGTTGACCAGCGTCATCAGCATGGCGCAGGCGCCCTGGAAGAGGATCGCGGGCACCGGCGTGCGCCACTTCGGGTGGATCCATGCCGCCGAGGGCAGAAAGGCGCCGTTTTTCGCCATCGCATAGTAAAGGCGCGGGCCGATCGTCACCATCGCATTGACCGTGGACATCAGGCTGACAGCGAGCAGACCGCTGAAGACGCCGGCGGCTTCCGGACCGAACAATGCGTTCGCCGTGACGCTGCCGATGGCGAGGATGCCCTTCATCTGCTCGAGCGGCATGGCATAAATGAAGACGACGTTGAACAGGATGTACAGGATGCCCACAGTGATCGTGCCGATGGCGAGCGCCATGGGCAGCGTCCGTTCCGGCCTTTTCAGCTCCTCGGCGATGTAGGTGGCCGCGTTCCAGCCGCTGTAGCCGACGTAGATCCAGAACAGGCTGAGCGCGAACTGCGCCGCCAGCGGCGTGGTCGAGGTCCGTTCAGCCGCCTGCGTGAGATGCGACCAGTCGCCCTGCCCGACGGCGAGGCCAAAGGCGATGAAGGCGACCATGACGAGCACCTTGATCGACGTCAGAGCATTCTGGATACGGGCGATGAACTCCACGCCGAAGAGGTTCAGGATGGTGAAGACCAGGATCAGAGCCGCCGCCGCCAGCTGCGCGCCACCCGCCTCGATGCCGATTTCGCCCCAGGAACAGCGGAACCAGACGTTTTCCTGACGCAGGGCCGGAAAGAAATACCCGAGGTAATTCGAGAAGGCCAGCGCCGCCGTGGCGACGGGCGCGCTGAACCCGGCGAAGAAACTCACCCAGCCGCTCATGAAGCCGAGCGTCGGTCCGTAGGCGCGCGTCAGATACACATACTCGCCGCCGGAAGCGGGGAAATTCACGCCCAGCTCGGAGTAAGACAGCGCGCCGGCCAGCGCCACAATGCCGCCGACCAGCCAGATGACGAGCACGAGCCATGGTTCGCCCAGGTCGCCCGCCAGGAATCCGGTGGACGTGAAGATCCCGGTGCCAACCATGTTCGAGATGACAAGCGCGGTGGCGCTGAACAGGCCCAGCCGCCGCAGCAGCCCGGGCGTGGAACTTGCAGCCATCGCCCTGCATTGTACTGGACGGCCGCGGAGGCGCGCCGGACGCTGCCGTCGCGGCGCTGGCAGCGCTGGCCGGCCGCCGCATCATTCGGCGGGCTTCACGAGTTCGACGTCGACGGCGCAGGGGCCTTTATCATTCGAGCCCAGCCTGTAGGTGACGATGTCGCCCGGCTTCAGATCGTTGAAGTCGGCGCCGATCACCGCCGAGTAGTGGAAGAAGATCGTGCCGCCGCCATCTGCGGGCGAGATGAAGCCGTAGCCGGCCTTGATGCTGTGGACGGTGCCGGAATAGGGCGGAACGCTTTCCACAACCGCAGCCGCTGCGGGCGGTTCGAGGCGGCTGGGCGCTTCGGCTGCTTCCGGCGAGGCGGCACGCGCCTCCCGGGCGAACCTGAACAACCCGCTGATCAGCGGATCGGAGGCGGAGGCTTCGTCATCGATCAGCTCGCTCATCTTGAACGGATACGTGGCCTCCTCGAGCAGGACCTGGGCCGTTTTGGTCTCGCGCTCGACCTCGTTCTGGTCGACCCAGCAGAAATCCCAGGCCAGCAGCATCACGCGCGTGCCGAGGCTGCACAGCTTGCGGACCAGCGGGAGAAAATCGCCATCGCAGACGACGAGAGCGACGGCGTCGAACCTCTTGAATACGGCCCTCTCGAAGGCCTCGAGAGCGAGCCAGACATCGATGCCTTTCTCGCCGTGCGGCCCCACGGGCAGGTAATGGGTGACGATGCCCTCGCGGATCAGAACGTCCTCGAACTGCCTCTCCTTGAGAAGCATGCCCCGCTGGTCGGCGTCGGCCGCACGCTGGCGGCCGCGGAAATAGTGGGCCTCGACGATGTGGCAATAGCGGATGTCCGTTCCTTCCTTTTCAGCAATTTTAACGCGAATAAATTCATGCAATCCGCGAATGTTGATTCGGGATCTTTTCCAGTGCACGTATTGATAATAATTACTGACGTGCGAGAAATAATTCCCGTCATAAAACACGCCGATGCGGACGATGTTTCCCGGGCCGCTCATGCCTCCAGCATAACGCCGTGGTCCGCACGGCGGGGAGCGGGCCCGCTCCGCGCGCTGCGCCGGCGCGCGCCCCGGCCGCGGGGACGCCTACCTCCTCCCCGCTGCGGGGTCGCCGGTGGGCGGCGGGGCGAAGTCCTCCGCCGCGGGCGGCCCGAGCAGTTCGAACAGGTGCGGACGGAGCAGCTCCGCCCACTCCTGATAGCCCGCGAGCGCGAGGTGGAGCAGATCTTTCTCGTACAGTTCACGTCGGACGCCTCCGTCCGGTCCTGAAAACCGCGGAGACGGATCGAGGAAACGCACCCTCCCGCCGGCCAGCTTCGCCAGCCCGGAGTTGATCTCCTGAATCGCCGCGCCATAGGAAGGGTTGTCGCCTCTGGGCAGCACGCCCATCAGGATGATCTGTGCGCCGGGCGCCTTCTCCTCCACCGTGCTGACAATAGCGCGGACGCCCTCGACGATGGCCTGCGCCGGGTCGCGCCCCAGATTGTTTGTGCCGGCCATCAGCACGGCCACCTTCGGATTCACGCCGTCCAGTTCGCCGTTGCGGATGCGCCACAGGATGTTGCGGGTGGTGTCGCCGCCCCAGCCGAAATTGGCCGCGTTCCACCCATAAAAAGTCCGCTTCCAATGCTCGAGAAACTGAGGATAATCCAGAGCGCCCCAGCGGCGGGTAATGGAATCGCCCAGAAAATAGAGGTCGATTTTTCCCTTCTTTGCTTTTTCCAGCAGCTCGGCGTGGGCCTCGAGAGAGTTTGCGTCCAGCCGCGGCACCGGCTCGCCGGGCGGGAAGGGGGGATGCGCGGGCGGCTTCCAGCCGAGCTTCCGAGAGGCCCACGGAATGAAATACTTCCAGTTGGGCCCGTCCGTGTGGCCGCCATCGTGTTGCCGCCAGGCCAGCTCGCCGTCCAGCAGCCCCGTGTTCACCGGAGGCATCTTCGCCGTCCGGTAGTCTTCCGTCACGCCGAGGTCTCTGGCGCCCAGCAGCCGCCAGGCGGGGCCGGCGGCCACTGCCGCCATGAAGGAGCCCTGCTGGTCCAGCCATTTCGCATCGCCCTTCTCCGGGATTCCGTAGCTGATGAACACGAGCCGCGGCGCGCACAGCGCGAGCAGCTGGTGCGAGTCGACCGGAAGATCTCCGGCGTTCCGGCTGCCGAAATCGGCCTCGGCCGCGCCGTACTTGAGAAAATTGCCGGCCATCCAGTGATATTCGCCCGCGCCAGTGAGATTTTCGACGGCTTCGCCGAAATTCCGCCGGTGCGGCTTCACGCCGCCTGCGCCGGAAGATCCAACGAGAGCCACGGCGAAGCGCGGGTCGAACGCCATCGTGACGAGCGCCGCCTTGCCGAAGCGGGAAACGCCCTCGATGCCCACTCGCCTGGCGTCAACGGAGGCGTCCGTCTCCAGATAGTCGAGTGCCCGCGATGCGCCCCACGCCCACGCCCGCAGCGCACCCCAATCTTCGGGCTTGCGCGGGCGGCCGCGGTGGGCAAGGCCGATGACGCCTTTGGTCAGTCCGGCGCCATTGTCGGCCTGGATGCTCGCCGGATTGAGCAGCGCATAGCCCCAACCTGCCCCGATCAGCTGCACCGTGGCAGGCGGGTCGGAGCCGGCGAGCGCGGCGAATTTCGCAAACGCGGGCGGAACGGGATCGGAGGGAAATGCAGGGCGGCCAAAGAGGATCATCAGGGGAACGGGCTGTTCGACCCATGCGGGAGTCACTACGACCATCTGGATTTCCACTTCGATTCCGGGACACTCGCGGTTGTCGGCCCGCCCGCGGAGCTCGCGCGCCACGACGGGGAACGGCCCGGCCTTGTCCGCGGCCCGGCGCACTTCGCGCCACTCGATTTTCGGGGCATTGCCGGGGACGCGGCCGTAGACTTCGCGCTCGAAATCCTCGACGATTTCCGGGCGGCGCAGCTCCCACCACATTTCGGGGGAGTTGACAGGACGGCCGTCCTTCAGCCGGAGCAGTTCAGGATAATCCGGGAATGGATTGGCTTTCGACTCGTCGTAATTGGCCGCATTGGGCGCTTTTTCGTTGCCGCTCGGCCCTGGGCGCAGGGCGCGGATGCCGAGCTGCTGCATCATGTGCCGGTGGTCGTCGGCAGTGGTCCAGTTGCGGGTGTCCGGCGGGGATTGTGATGACAGAATCATCGCCGCCGACGCCAGCCATGCAGCCACAAGAGTCAGGGCTGCGGTGCGATCGAGAGCTGAGTGCTTCATGGGTGCTCTGAACAGAAGCAGACCGTGAGTCTGGCTCCCGCACCCGGGATCATATCAGGACGGGTCATGGCTGGCCGGGAGGCGGGAAACGGGTTCTTGCGCCCGCCGGGCGCCCTCCAGGCGCAGTGGCACTAGCCGCGCAGGAGAATGGCGTGGCGGCCTGCTTTTGCCAGTTTTTCGTCGAACGTGACCAGCCTGCCGCCCCGGTGGCTGGCCAGGCCGAGCAGGTAAAGATCCGTCACCTGCCGGTGGCCTTCCAGGTTCAGTCCAGACAGGCGGATCGCTTCCGCCAGCGGCAGGTCCATCGGCCAGAACTCATGTCTGGAGTCTTTCGCGTTTTCCTCAAGGACTCGCAAGGCCTCCTGCGGCTGCACATGGCCGAGGGTAATGGACGGGTTGGACAGAAGACGGACAAAGCCACTCTGCGTGAGGGCGCATGTCGCCCACGACTGGTTGCGGTGGGATGCGAACCACCGCCTTGCCGCGGCATGACCCGTATGCCGCGGCCAGAACAGCGCCAGGAGGACGTTGACGTCGAGCAGGTTCGCTCCGCTCACTCTTCCTCCCGGTCCAGCAGTTGATAAACCTCGCGCGCGGTGATCCGGGGCAGATCTTCAGGCGGATCGAAAATGAGCAATCCATCCACGGTCTTCGTCGGCATCTGCGCCTGCGAGGCCCTCAGAACGAGCTCGGAAACCGCCTTGCCGAGCCCGATACGCCGGCGCCGGGCATGCCGGAGAGCGATGCGGTAGGCGTCATCATCCAGATGCAGGGTGGTCCTCACGGTTTCATGATACTTCTTCCTGATGATGATGTTTTCTCTGTCTGTTGATGTCTGGTAAATTGCTATTGCATCTTCAGCGCGAGCCTGGCGAACCGCGCGCCAAAGCGGCGGGCTTCCTCTCGGGCGGCGGGAGCGACGCCGCCGAAAGACTGCGCGCCGAGGGAGCCGTAGCCGCCTTCGATGACGCCGCCGATGACGATGAAGCGCATCGAAAGCAGGGCGGCGATGACGTCGAGGCGGGCCAGGTCAGCGCCGTTGGAGGGCGAGCCCGAAGTCACAAAGACGCCTCCCGCCTTCCCTTCCCCGTATTCGGGGCCAAGGACGCGCCCCATGCGGTCGAGGAACGACTTGACGGGCGCGGCGAGCGTCTGCCAATGGACCGGCGTGCCGATCAGGATGCCGTGGGCGGCGCGGATCTCCTCGTCCCGCACATCCTCGATCCGCTTCAGGGTCACACTGACGCCTTCCGTTCCCGCAGCGCCTTCGCGCACGGCGGCGGCGAGGGCGGCCGTGTTGCCGGTCTCGGAATGGAAGGCGATCAGGATGCGCTTCGGTTCAGCCCGCAGGGCCGCTGCGAGAATCAGTAAAATCAGAATTCCGCGCCTCATGTTCGCGATTGTATGGCGCGGAAGGTTGCCATGCACGGCCTGATTCTGTTCGCGCTCACGCTTCTGCGCCTCATCCCTCTGGAAGGCGAAACACACCACGTTCAGGGCATTGTGGTGCACGATGGCCGCCTGTGGGTCACCAGCGTGGACCGTGCTGCGAAAAAGGGGTGGCTGTTCGAGTACGAACTGGAAACCGGCAGGCGGGTGCGGGCTGTCGAGGTGCAGCGGGGAGAGATGGTCCACCCCGGCGGCTTCGACCACGACGAGGAGTCGCTGTGGATTCCGGTGGCCGAATACCGCCCGGGCGGGAAGACGGTGATTCAGCGACGGTCGAAAGCCACGCTGGAACTGATGTCGTCGTTCGAGGCACCTGATCACATTGGAGCGCTGGCCGTGCTGCCCGAGGGGCTGCTGGGCGCCAACTGGGACGCGCGCCAGTTCCATTTCTTCTCGCAGGAGGGGAAGCTCGTGTGGACACGCGCGAATCCTCAGCCTGTCCGGTACCAGGACATCAAGCGGCGCTATGGCGCCATCGTAGCAGCAGGGCTGCTGGGCAGAGGCGAGGCGGCGCGGGCGGTGGTGGACTGGCTGGATCCGGACACCTTCATGCTGCTGAGCCGCGAGACGCTGGGGCGCACGGACCGCGGCGCGCCCTACACGAACGAAGGCATGGATCTGCGCGACGGGCTGATGTACCTGCTGCCGGAGGACGCCCCTTCGCGCCTGTTCGTCTTCCGCGTGGACGACTGATCCGGCGCGCGCCGGCACTCCGGGCGTGGTTTCCGCACGCGGCGACTACAATGAAGAATCAAGTCCTGCATGATCACGGAGACTCAGTACGTCCAGTTTGATGCTCTGGATCTCGACTGCGGAGAGACCCTGCGGCATCTCCAGGTCGCTTATGAAACCTACGGCCGGCTGAATGAGCAGAAGAACAACGCCATCCTGATCCTGCACGCCTTCACCGGCGACGCGCACGCCGCAGGCATCGATCACGACGGAAAACCGGGCTGGTGGGACAACATGATCGGTCCCGGCAAGGCGTTCGACACCAACCGCTACTTCGTCATCTGCTCGAACGTGCTTGGGGGATGCCGGGGAACGACCGGGCCGAGCTCGATCGATCCCGCCACAGGCCGCCGTTACGGGCTGCGCTTTCCCGTGATCACGATCGCCGACATGGTCCGCTTGCAGAAGAAACTGGTGGATCGCCTCGGCATTCCGCGGCTGCTGGCCGTGTCGGGCGGATCCATGGGCGGCATGCAGGCGCTGGAATGGGCCGTGTCTTATCCGGAAGCCGTGGAAGCCTGCATTCCGATCGCCGCCACGGCGCGCCACAGCGCGCAGCAGATCGCCTTCAACGAAACAGGCCGTCAGGCGATCATGATGGACCCGGATTTCCAGAACGGCGATTATCCCGATGACAGACCGCCGGCCCGCGGCCTCGCGGTGGCGCGCATGATCGGCCACATCACCTACATGTCGGATGAATCGATGCGCGAGAAATTCGGCCGCCGCCTGCGCAACCGGGAGGCGTTCAGCTTCGGCTTCGATATCGACTTCGAAGTGGAGAGCTATCTGCGGTACCGCGGCCAGCAGTTCGTGGGACGGTTCGACGCGAACTCCTACCTGTACATCACGAAGGCGATGGATTATTTCGACCTCACGCTGGGCTACCCGTCGCTGGCTGCTTCGCTGGAGCGCGCGACGGCGCGGTTCCTGGTGATCAGCTTCACTTCGGACTGGCTGTATCCGTCCTATCAGTCGCTGGAGATCGTGAACGCGCTGCGGAGCCGGAATCACGATGTCACCTACTGCGAGCTGACATCGAATTACGGACATGATGCGTTTCTCGTGGACATCGCCGAGCAGACGGAGGTGATCCGCGGATTCCTGGACCGCTGCCAGAAGGAATTCCGGGAGGCGCGGGCATGAAGGTCCGCGATGTGCTGGGCCGCGGCGATTACGCCCTGATCAGCAGCCTGATTCCCGAGGGCGCGCGCGTGCTGGACCTCGGCTGCGGAGACGGGGCGCTGCTGGCGTGGCTGAGGGAGAACAAGCGCATCGAGGGCCGGGGCATTGAAGTGCGGCCGGAGCTGGCGCAGCGGGCCGCGTCGCGCGGGGTGCCGGTGTATCAGGGGGACCTGGAGTCGAGCCTCGGCGAGTATCCCGATGGCGCGTTCGACTACGTCATCCTGAGCCAGACGCTGCAGGAGCTGCGCCGTCCGCTCGACGTGCTGGAGCAGATGCTGCGCATTGGCAGGCATGCGGTGGTCGCGTTTCCGAACTTCGGCCACTGGCGCGTGCGGATCAACCATCTGTTCAGCGGACGGGCGCCGCGCACGCCGCTGTTTCCGCACGCCTGGCACAGCTCGCCGAACATTCATTTCCTCACGGTGCTGGACTTCGAGGAGACGCTCGGGGAGAAAGGCTGGCGGGTGGAGAGCCGCCTGTTCCTGTCCGGACATTCCCAAATCCGCTTCGCCCCCAACTGGCGAGCGGAGATCGCCGTGTACATGATCCGCAGATAGGAGGGCGGGGCCGCGGACGCCGATGCGTTGTAGCATGGCGCTATGGCCGGCTTTCTGTGCGTGGACCGGGGGGTGGCGCTGCCGCTGGGCGCGACGCCGATCGAGGATGGCATCAATTTCGCCGTGTTCAGCAAGCACGCGACGCACGCGTGGCTCAGCCTGTTCCGCCCCGGCAGAGACCATCCGTTTCACGAGATTCCGCTGGATCCGGGCGCAAACCGCACGGGACAGATCTGGCATATCTGGCTGAGCGGTCTGCCGCGCGATGTGCTGTACGCGTGGCGCATGGATATGCGGCCCAATCCGAACCCGGCAATCCACCGTTTCGATCCCTCAGCGTATCTGCTGGATCCTTACGCCCGCGTGCTGGCAGGCGGAGAAAAATGGGGCGTGGCGGCAAGGCGGCTGTCCGGGCTGCCCCGCGATCATTTCGACTGGCGGGGAGACCGTCCGCTGAACACTCCGCTGGCAGAAACGGTGATCTACGAGCTGCACGTGCGGGCGTTCACCCGCCATCCTTCGTCGGGCGTCAGCGCGCCCGGCACGTATCTCGGGCTCGCGGAAAAGATTCCCTATCTGAAGGAACTCGGAGTCACGGCGGTGGAGCTCATGCCCGTGTACGAGTTTGAAGAGGCCGACACAGACCGCGTGAATCCGCTGACCGGCGAAAGGCTGCTGAATCTGTGGGGCTATCATCCGATTGGCTTTTTCGCGCCGAATTCCGCTTACGGTTCGCGGCAGGAACCGGGATCATCGCTGAACGAATTCAAGGAAATGGTGCGGGCCTTTCACGATGCGGGAATCGAAGTGATCCTCGACGTCGTGTTCAATCACACGGCGGAAGGCGACGAGCGGGGGCCGACGCTTTCTTTCCGCGGGCTCGACAATTCCGTTTATTATCTGCTGGACCCGAACGGGCGCTACCTGAATTTTTCCGGCTGCGGCAACACGCTGAACTGCAATCATCCGGTGGTGCGCACGCTGATCGGCGACTGCCTCCATTACTGGGTGATGGAGATGCACATCGACGGATTCCGCTTCGATCTGGCGAGCATCCTCGGACGGGGCAAGACGGGCGAGCCGCTTCCTGATCCGCCGCTGCTCGAGCGGCTCGCCTACGATCCCGTCCTCGCCAACACGAAGCTGATCGCCGAAGCCTGGGATGCGGCGGGGCTCTACCAGGTGGGGACGTTTCCGGCATGGGGGCGCTGGGCGGAGTGGAACGGGCGGTATCGCGACGACATCCGGCGGTTCGTGCGGAGCGATGCGGGGCTTGTGCCCGCGCTCGCCGAACGGCTGAAGGGGAGCCCGGGCCTGTACGCGCGCAGCGGGCGGCAGGCGCAGCACAGCATCAATTTCGTCACCTGCCATGACGGGTTCACCCTGGCTGATCTGGTCAGTTACAACCACAAGCACAACGAAGCCAACGGCGAAGACAACCGGGACGGCGCGAACGAGAATTTCAGCTGGAATTGCGGAGCGGAGGGACCGACCGGCGATCCGGAAATCCTGGCGCTGCGGCGCAGGCAGATGCGGAATTTCCTGATCCTTCTGTTCTCGAGCGGCGGAGTGCCGATGCTGCTGGCCGGCGACGAGTTCGGACGCACGCAGCGCGGAAATAACAACGCGTACTGCCAGGACAATGACATCGGCTGGGTGGACTGGCGTCTGGCGGAAACGAACAAAGATCTGCTCGAATTCGTGCGGTCCCTGATCGGCTTCCGGAAGAGGCGCAGGCTGTTCTCGCAGATCGACTGGGAGCCGTCGCCGGGCGCCGAGCAGACGGAGATCCTTTTTCACGGCACGCGGCTGTATCAGCCGGACTGGAGTTTCGATTCACGCTCGCTGGCAATGGAGGCGCGCTGGCGGAACGAGCGCGTGTTCCTGATCGCGAATGCATACTGGGAGCCGCTGGAGTTCGAGCTGCCGCCGGACGCCGGGTGGAGAGCGGCTTTCTATTCGGGAGGGACGGTTCCTCCCATTGGCGCGAAGGTCCGCCTGGAGCCGCGTTCGACGCTGCTGCTGGAAGCGGAGTGAAGGCAATCCCGGAGTCCGGGAGGGTCATGCGGATGCGGTGGCGCCGCGGCGGGCGCTGCGCTGCGAACGGTGGCGGCGTCAACCGCCAATCGTGGCGCGGTCAGCCGGATGGCGCCCGCAATCCGCGCGGCTGCCCGCGCGGAGGGTGATTTCGAACTCAGCGTTCAGTTTGTGATGTCGTGCGTGTAGGAGTAGCCGCGCACGGGCAGGTAAATCTTTTCGGCCCAGGCGCGGTGCGCGGGGTGATCCTCGTAAGCCTTGAACGCGGCTTCGTTCTCGAACTCCATCACGAAGGCGTCCGTCATCGGGCGCATGCGGAAGCTGCCGTCCGGCTGCCGCTCGGCGCGGGTGCCCTGCACCTTCATCGGCTTCAGCCAGATGTTGCGGATGCCGGGGATCTCGGCGGCCATTTTCTCGACGCCTTCGAGCACAGCCTGCTTCTGCTCCTCTGTCGTGCCGTCGCGGTAGTACAGAGTGACGACGTGCAGGATCGTTTTCGGCTTCGAGTATTTATTGACTGCCGCCTGCGTCGCTGCGCCCAGCGCCAGCAACAGCGCAGCCGCCGCCCAGCCTTTCCATCCCAGGTTCCTGAATTGCATCCTTCGGCTCCTTCCTGATCTGAATGCCCGGCAGCCCGGACCACTCTTCGCACAGAACGATCGAGTTGGCGGGATTGCGCGGGTCGTACTTGACGTTGGCCGGCCCTGCCAGCCGCGCCGGATCGTCCGGCAGCAGGTGCCGCAGCGCGGACACATCCTGCGAGGCGGAATAAGCCACGCCGCGCAGCTCGTACTGATAATGGATCAGATCCGGTCCGGCGTCCAGCACGAGCCCCTCGACCGTGCGCTGCCAGCGGTTGAGCGCCATGCGGCGGCGGCGCTCCTTCTCCTGCGGCGTCAGGCGCCGCTGGTAGACGATCCAGACGGCAAGCGCCAGGAGCGCCATTCCGGCCAGGATGCCGCCGGTGAATCGCGGATCGGCCCAAATCACGTCCATATAAGGATGTTTTACACCTTTCCTGCCGGTCCTGTTTCGGCTTCGATGCGGTTCTCGAGCAGGCCGACGCCGGCGATCTCGACCGTCACCACGTCGCCCGGCTGGAGCACGCCCACGCCCGGAGGCGTGCCCGTGGCGATCAGATCCCCCGGCTCCAGGGTCATGAAAGAGGTGATGTATGCGATCAGCCGCGGCACGGAGAAGATCATGTCCGTGACAGGCGCATCCTGCCGGACCTCGCCATTCACGCGGGTCACGATGCGCAGGTCTTCGAACCGCACCTGCTCCCTCGGAACCCAGCAGGGACCCACAGGGCAGAACGTGTCGCTGCCCTTGGCGCGCGTCCACTGGCCGTCTTTCTTCTGCCAGTCGCGCGCGGTGATGTCGTTGAGGACGGTGAAGCCAGCCACGGCGCTCCACGCCTCGGATTCGCTGATGCCGCGCGCGCGGCGGCCGATCACAAGCGCCAGTTCGCCTTCGTAGGAGAGCGTCTCCACGCCGCCCGGCCGGATCACCGGCGCGCGGTGGCCGTTGAGCGAAGAAGGCGGCTTGAGGAACAGGAGCGGCTCGGCGGGCACTTCGTTGCCGAGCTCTTTCGCATGCTCGGCGTAGTTGCGGCCGACGCAGACGATTTTCGAGGGATGCACGGGAGGCAGGAACCTGACCTGATCGAGCGGAAGAAGAGCGCCTGCAGGCGTGACGAACAGGCTGTTTTCGATGCGGCCGCGGAGGACGCCCGGGTGATGATCGGGCGCATCCATGGGCACGGCGGAGTCTCGGGCGATTCTGGCGTAGCTGGGCATCACTTTTATGGTGCGACGATTTCCACCGGCTCGCACGGACGGCTCTCGTTGCCGTTGGCGTCGATGGCGGAGACCGCATAGCGGTAGCGCCGCCCGGAGACAGCCGTGGCATCGGTAAAGCTGGACGAGACGCCCGGCTCTCCCAGCTTCTCCAGCGGACCATCGCCCTCGCCCCGCCAGACCTGATAGGCGCGCAGATCCGGCTCCGTGTTGCGGTCCCAATTGAGCTCGACGGCGCCAGCGGCGGCCAGAGCGCGCAGCCCTGACGGGGGCGCAGGCGGGAACGTGTCCCGGTATTCGACGCGAACCGGAGCGGACGGCTCGCTGACCGCGGGCGCCGTGCCCGTGATCACCATCTGCTCGACCGCATATTCGTACGTCTGGCCGAACTGCGCTTCGCGGTCCAGCCAGCGGCGCTCCTCGACTTCGCCCGCCGGCGCCATGCCGTCCTGATTCCTGCGGAGGACACGCCACCGGCTGCCCTCGCCCTCCCAGGTCAGGAGCACGCCATCGGCGGCGCCTTCCGCGCGCAGGTTGGCCGGCGGGCGCGGGGGCTCGACGACGCGCAGGGCAAGGAGGTTGGACCAGGCGGAGACTTTGCCTTTGGGCCCTGCCGTGCGGACGGCGAACACGATTTCTTTGCCCGCCCAGTCCCCGATGGGCACCGTCAACCGGGCCGAGCCGTCCCGGATCTCCGGCTCCGGCAACCGGCGGCTTCCCGCCAGCCAGGCGTTCATGTCAAAGGGCGCGGGAACGTTGGGACCCGCCCGCATTTCGATCGACGGCGGCGCCTTCAGCAGCAGGTCTTCGGTCGTTTTCCGAGGAACCGTGAATTCCAGCAGAATCACGCCGCCGCGCTGGTATCCGCGCAGATCCTCGACCATTTGCGGGATCATCAGCGCAGGGGGCAGCGGATCTCCCGTATAGCCGCAGCCGGCCAGCGCCGCAGCGGCGAGAAAGACCGGAAAATGCCGGGGAAACCTCACAGGATATAACGGCTCAGATCCTGGTCTTCGACGATGTCTTTCAGCTGCCGGCGGACGTATTCCGCATCGATGACCACTTTCTTTTTCCGCAGATCAGGCCCTTCGAAACTGATCTCTTCGAGCACTTTTTCCATGATCGTATGGAGGCGCCGCGCGCCGATGTTCTCGCTCGTTTCGTTCACGATCCGCGCAAAGCGGGCCATCTCGCGGATCGAGTCCGGGGTGAAAGCAAGCTTGATCCCCTCGGTTTCCATCAGGGCCGCGTACTGGCGCGTCAGGGCGTTCTTGGGCTCCGTCAGGATCCGCACGAAGTCGTCTTCCGTGAGGGATTTCAGCTCCACGCGGATCGGAAAGCGGCCCTGCAGCTCGGGGATCAGATCGCTGGGCTTCGACACGTGAAAAGCCCCGGCGGCGATGAACAGGATATGGTCGGTGCGCACGAAGCCGTAGCGCGTGTTCACCGTGGTGCCTTCGACGATGGGAAGGATGTCGCGCTGCACGCCCTCGCGGCTGACGTCGGGGCCATGGCCGGATTCGCGGCCGGCGATCTTGTCGATCTCGTCGAGGAAGATGATGCCGCTGCGCTCGACGCGCTCGATGGCGGTGCGCGTCACCTGATCCATGTCGATCAGCTTGTTTTCTTCCTCCTGCACCAGGTAGTCGAAGGCTTCATAGACGCGCATCGAGCGCCGGGTGGTGCGCTGCCCGAACAGCTGCGGGAGGAATTCCCGCAGGTTCATGTCCATCTCTTCGCTGCCGGTGTTGCCGAAGATTTCGAAGGTGGGACCGCGCTCCTTGACGTCGATTTCGACCATGCGGTCGTCGAGCCGCCCGGCGCGGAGCCGTTCGCGGAGTTTTTCCCGCGTGCGCTCGGCCGATTCGCTCGGCTCGGGAGAGGCGGGCATCAGCGCGTCGAGCAGCCTTTCCTCGGCGAGTTCTTCGGCGCGGTCGGCCACTTCGTCGAGCTTCTGCTCGCGCACCATGTCGATGGCGACCTCGACCAGATCGCGGATCATCGAGTCGACATCGCGCCCGATGTAGCCGACCTCGGTGAACTTCGACGCTTCAACTTTCAGGAAGGGCGAATTGGAGAGCTTGGCCAGCCGCCGCGCGAGTTCCGTCTTGCCGACGCCGGTGGGGCCGATCATGAGGATGTTCTTGGGCATCACATCCTCGGCGATGTCGGCTTCCAGCTTCTGGCGGCGGATGCGGTTGCGGAGCGCGATGGCGATCGCGCGCTTGGCCTCAGCCTGGCCGATGACATATTTGTCCAGCTCGGCGACAATCTGACGCGGCGTCAGTTCGTCCAGCAGCGGCTCGTCGCGATTGGCGTCCCCCGGCAGGTACAGCACCATGTTCAGCCGATCTCCTGGATCTGGAAATTGTGGTTGGTGTAGATGCAGATGTCGGCGGCAATGGCCATGGCCTTTTCGACAATCGTGCGCGCATCGAGGTCCGTGTTTTCGAGCAGGGCGCGCGCCGCCGCCTGGGCCACGGTGCCGCCGCTGCCGATGGCGGCGCAGCCGGAGTCGGGCTCGATGACGTCGCCGTTGCCGCTGAGCAGATAGATATGCTCGCCGTCGGTCACCAGCAGAAGCGCCTCCAAATGGCGCAGCACGCGGTCGGTGCGCCAGTCTTTGGCCAGCTCCACGACGCTGCGCGGCAGGTTTCCGTTGAACTGCTCCAGCTTCGACTCGAACCGCGCGAACAGCGCAAAGGCGTCCGCCGTGGACCCCGCGAAACCGGCAAGGATGCGGTCCTTGTGCAGGCGGCGAAGCTTGTTGGCGCGGGCTTTGAGCACCTCCGTGCCGAGCGTCACCTGGCCGTCGCCGGCCATGACCGTCCTGCCATTGCGGCGCACGACCAGAATGGTGGTTCCGTGGATCCTGGGTTGCATGTGAGGCCCGACAACCCCAGTGTAGCGCGCCCGCCTCAGGCCAGCCCCATGCGCTCCAGCTTGCGGTAGAGCGTTTTGCGCTCGATGCCCAGGATGCGGGCGGCGCGGCTCTTGTTGCCGCCTGTGGCAGCCAACACTTTCCGGATCTGTTCGGCTTCAGCCTCGGCCAGCGTTTCGCCCGGCTCCTCCTTCGGGCTGGAGGCGCGGATGGCCTCTTCCACCGCGTCCTCGGTGATGCGGCCGCCGGGAGCGAGGATCACCAGACGCTCGATCATGTGCTGCAGCTGGCGGACGTTGCCCGGCCAGGTGTACTCGCACAGAGCCTTCATGCCGCTTTCCGTGATGCGCGTGTCCAGCCCGTAGCGCTCGTTGTACCTTTTGAGAAACGCCGCCGCCAGCAGCGGGATGTCCCCGTGACGCTCGCGCAGGGGCGGCACGGTGATGCGCACGACGTCGAGGCGGTACCAGAGGTCTTCGCGGAACTTGCCCTCTTCCACCATTTTCCGCAGGTCGCGGTTGGTGGCCGCCACGATCCGCACGTCGACTTTCCTGGGGCGGGAAGAGCCGAGCGGGCGGATTTCCTTTTCCTGCAGAAACCGCAGCAGTTTCAGCTGAAAGTTGAGATCGATTTCGCCGATTTCGTCGAGAAAAACGGTGCCGCCATTGGCCGCCTCGAAGACGCCCGTGCGGTCGCGGTCCGCGCCCGTATAGGCCCCGCGCATGGCGCCGAACAGTTCGCTCTCGATCAGCGAGGGCGCGAGCGAGGCGCAGTCGACCGGAATGAAGGGCATGCCGGCGCGGGGCGAATTGGCGTGGATCATGTGAGCGATGAGCTCCTTGCCGGTGCCTGTCTCGCCCTCGATCAGGACGAGCGCTTCGGTGGGCGCCACGCGGGAGATCGTCTTGTAGATCTCGACCATCCTGGGGCTGCTGCCGATCATCTCCGTCGGCAGCGGCTCCTCGGGCTCGAGTTCTTCGTCGTCCACCGCCGCCGCGCCCTCGGCGCGCCTGAGGATCTTGAGCAGATCATCGAACTCGAACGGTTTGGCGAGATAGTCGTAGGCGCCCCCCTGCGTGGCTGCCATGACCGTCTCCATGCTGCCGCGCGCCGACATCAGGATGACTTTCGTCTCCGGCGAGGACTGCCGCGCCGCATGCAGAATGTCGATGCCCGTGCGGTTGTCGATGTAGATGTCGCTGACCACGAGCGGATAGGAGCGGCGGGACAGCCGCTCGAGCGCCTCCCGCGTCGACGAGACAGCCTCCACGGCGTAGCCTTCCAGCTCGAGAAACGTGGAGAGCATGGAGCGGACCGACGGATCGTCCTCGACGAGCAGCAACGGGGTCATGCCAGAAGACCAGTTTAGCGTGCGGGCAGCGCGACCGTGAACGTCGAACCCTTGCCGGGCGCGCTCTCGACGCGGATCGAGCCCTCGTGCAGTTCAACGATCTGCCGCACGATCGACAGTCCGATGCCCGTTCCGGTCTCTCCCGACTGTTCCGCGCGCCGGGTCCGGTAGAACTTCTGGAAGAGCTGCTTCAGTTCGGACTCGTCCATGCCGATGCCCTGGTCGGTCACCCAAAGGCGGACTTCGCCGTTTCCGGACGCGGCGCCGATGGTGACTTCGGTTTCTTCCGGCGAATATTTCACGGCATTCGTAAGCAGGTTGTAGACCGCATACTCGAGAAGCTCGGCGTCCGCCTTCAGCCGCAATTCGTCCGGCACGCGGTTGGTCACGAGGATGCGCTTCCGCTCCGCCAGCGGGGCGGCGCGGCGGCAGCAGGCTTCGACAAGCTCTGCCAGCGCAAACTCGCTCAGGCGCAGCTCCATCTGCCCGGCTGTCAGTTTCTCGACATCGAGAAAGGTGGTGATCATGCGGGCCAGGCGTTTCGACTCGGCGTTGATCATCTGGCTCAGTTCGCGCCGTTTGGCTTCGGGCAGGTTGTAGCGCGAGATCAGTTCGCTGGAGCCCTGGATGGCCGTCAGAGGCGTGCGCATCTCGTGCGCGACGAAGTGGAACGCCTGCTGGTAGCGGCGCGTGGCCTCCTCGCTCATCTCCAGCCGCCGCCGGACGAAGAGATACCGGAACGCGCCGCCGCCCAGAAACGCCAGCCAGCCGGCCGCCACCGGCGCCGAGGCGGACAGAACGAGGTCCTGACGGAAACAGAACCAGGGAAGAATGTGCAGGAGCAGAAGAACGGCCGCCGCCAGCGCCCACCCCTGCCACCGCAGCACCAGAGACAACGCGGCGGCGATCATCAATGCCGCCGCCAGCGCGGCCAGCAGCGTGAAGCCCAGCGGCGCGTCCGTCAGGAACGCGCCTGCATACATGGTCTGGAACGCCTGCGCATGGATGGCCACGCCCGCCATCGGCAGCCCGCGCGACAGCGGAGTGAAAAGCCGGTCAGGCGCTGCCGAGATGGCGGTCACGCCGATGAACACCACCTTGTCCCTGAGCGCATCGGCCGCCCCGCCGGAAAGCAGATCCGCGGCGGAGACCGCCGGCACGCCCGATTCCGAATAGCGCACTCGCAGCGGGCGCCCCTCGTCCCAACGCGAGGGGATCACCCTTCCGCCAACCGAGACATCAGAGGGCGACGACAGGATGTCGCCTGCACCTGAAGCGAGCCGCAGCGCTTCCAGCGAAAGCGCCCAGCGCCGCTCGCGCCCGGCCACGCGCTCCAGCGTGATGCGGCGGTTCACTTCGTCATACGGTCCGGCCAGCGTGGAGACATGACCGAGCGCCGCGGCATGCCTGCGAAACGGCTCGACCGGGTCCTGCCAGCCGGAGCCGTCCGGCATCATCTCGCAGGCCAGGACAAGATTCGGCGTGCGCGCAAAGGCCGCAGCCAGGCGCGCGTCTTCTTCCGCATCGCCCGGATCAGCGAGCGTGACGTCGACGGCGACGGCGCGCGGTTTTGCCCCGGCGATTCTGTCGAGCAATGAAGCGAGATTCGCCCGAAGCCGCCGGATGCCGCCATGCTGCTGAAAGGTGCGTTCGTCGAACACCACGAGCACGGCAGGCGAAGAGACAGGCTGCGGCGGCGAGGCGCGGAACAGAAAGTCGTAAATGTTGTTGTCGAACTGCCCGCCCAGCGCGGTGAACGCGAAGAGGACGGCTGCCAACCAGGCAGCGCAGGCGATCGCCGCCGAGTACAGCAGCGTGCGGCGTTCGGCGCTCACTCTCATGGGCATTCCCGAAACGCTCTGGCGCGCCTCACTCCGTGCGCAGCGCCTTCAGCTTGCGCTGCTGGATTTCCAGCGGCGTCAGCGTCCGGTCGAAATCATACAATGCATCCTCCCAGGAACCGTACATCGGGTTCGGCAGGATGATCCATCGCTCGCCCCACCACAACTCATAAGCCCGCGCTTTGTTCATGCGCTCCTGCTGGCTCATGCGCGCAGGGAAGAAGTCGTTCAGATCGTCGCCGCACAGCATGACAACACGGTAGTGCGCGGCCACGGCAGCGCGGCGCGAGCTCTTGTCTGACGTCCATTCCGGACGCTCGCCGCGCAGCAGCACGGCGTCGCCGAGATCGCCGGCCGTTTTTTCGCGCACGGGGAAGCCCTTTTCCGTCAGGTTGCGCCGCGTGGCTTCGGCCTCTTCCGGCCCGCGGTTCGAGATGTAGAACACCGTCACGCCGCGCGCCGCCGCTCCGCTCAGAAATTCCCTCGCGCCCGGCACGGCTTCAGCGCGGCTCTCCGCAGTCCACTCCTCCCACATTTTCGGAGAGAACCGGCCGTTGCCCCTGACCAGGAAACGCGCCTGTCCTGGCGAATTGTCGAGCACGGTTTCGTCGATATCCACGATGATGGCCGGAGGAAGCCTGCGCGCATCCGCGGTCTGCTCGAGCGCCGCAGTCCAGCGCCTGTCCTTCAGCGCCCGGTCCAGGGCCAGCCGCGCCGACCGCCACGCCTGCAGCGCGCAGGCGCGGTATTCAACGGAAGTCTGCACCCAGGCGGTCGCGTTGAGGCCGTCCATCACAGCCTGTCCGTGAAGCGCTGCCGGCAGAATCAGAAGGATCAGAAGAGCGGTTCGCAACACATCCCCATTATCGCCGCCGCGCGGATCAGCGTCCCTGCAGGCGCTGCCAGAGCTTTGCCGGTTCCGGATCGAACACGGCCGACGCCTCGCCGGGAAGGATGCGCCACAGGCCGCGGAGCCACTCCTGCCGCAGCTGCGCGGCGGTCCAGCCGGTGTAGCCCAGGTACGTCCGGCCCCTCGGAGACTGCGTCTGCCCGCTGACGAGCCACACGCCGGGGCACAGCCGCACGGCGGAGGGATCGGCGGCTTCCGGCAGCAGCGAGCGGACTCCATGGGGCACGGGGCCGCCGGCATACATCTGCGGCTCGCCAGCGCGGCGCGGCAGCGGGCGGTTCAGCATCAGCCCCATCGCGGCATCCGCCGTCACCGAAAACAGCAGGATGACAGACCGCGCGAAGTCCGGGTCCCGCAACGCGGGCGCAGCCACCAGCATCTGGCCGGACTGAAACGGCGGCGCCTGAATCCAGGCCGCCGCGGCCGCAAGCAGATGCCGGCGCGTCATGCGAATCGTCCTCCGCGGAGCAGCGCTGCGCGCGGCCCGCGCGCACTCCCATCATCGCGCGCGGCGCGTCAGCGCGGCAGCTCGTACATCACGAGGCCCGAGCCGAGCTTCGGATAGAAATAGGTGGACTTCTGCGGCAGCACCTGGCCCGAAAACGCCACGCGCGCCAGCCCGTCCACGGGGAGATCCTCGAGCAGGAACGCGATCTGCGCCTTGCGCGAGCGGACGGCTTCCAGCGCTTCTTCGCGCGAGCGCGTGTACGAGAGATGGCCGCCCGCGGCCACTTTTTCCGGCGTCAATCCAAGCCGCTTTGTCAGAATCTCGTCCTGCAGCACAACCACATTGAGAGCGCCGTCCGGCGCCGGAACGTCTGTGCGATGGCCGCCTGCCGAGGTCACAACGCCAATGCGCACATGGCCGGGCGGAGAGACCAGCGGATCGGGTCCGGGCGCGAGATTCGGCAGGGAGGACAGAAAGGCGCCGCAGTCGAAATCCGGCAGCGAGTGCACCAGCCGGTGCGTGGCAAAGCAGCGCAGCCCGGGAGACTCCAGCGCCACGAAGGTCATCAACGTATATTCCTGCCCCATGCGCAGCGCCGTCTCGTAGCGGTGATGGCCGTCGGCGATGAGCAGCTTTCGCGGCGCCATTTTCTCCTGCAGCCGCCGGATCCACTCCGCGTCCGTCACGCGCCACAGCCGGTGCCGCGTCTTCTGGTGATCCGTGTATTCCAGCTCCGTCGGCTGCGCCGCGGCGGCATGCAACATTTCTTCCACGTCCTGTTCCGGGTCAGGGAACAGCATGAAGATCGAGTCGAACTGCACGCGCGTGGCCTCGAGCAGGCGGAAACGGTCTTCTTTCGGCCCGCTGAGCGTCCGCTCGTGGCGGAACACGGTTTCGCCATAGGGCTCCGTGACGCCCAGAGCGATGAAGCCGACCCGCGCGAGCGTCCCGCCGCCATCCGGCACGGGAAAGACCTGCTCGTAGACAAACACGGCTTCTTCGCGGTCCTGCGCGAGGATGCCCTCGCGTCGCCATTCTTCGAGCCGCGCCGCCGCGCCCGCGTAATCGCCGCGGGGCAGGATCAGGTGCGCGAAGTTGTACGGGCTGCGCGCCTTGTACTCGCGCTCCAGCTCTTCCGGAATGACATCGTAAGGGAGCGTGGCCAGCGCGGCGATGTCGCCGGCGCGGGACGTGTAGCGCAGCGCGCGGAGTGGATGGATGCGTGCCATGGCTGCGGGGGAAACACCACGATAGCGCAGCGCGGCGGCTCGCGTCAGGAGAGGTGTTCAGGAACGAAAAGGCCGCGCCGGAGCCCCTGCAGCGGGACCGCGGCGCGGCCGGTTGAACAGAGCTCTACAGAAGTTTCGAAAGTTCCGTGTACTGGATGTTCTGCGACTCGGCCACCGCGGGATGCGTGCAGTGGCCCTTGTAAGTGTTCACGCCGAGCGCCAGCGCAGGGTTGGAGGCGATGGCTTCGTGGACGCCGTGCTGCACGAGCTGCATGAGATAGGGGAACGTGGCGTTGGTGAGTCCGTAGGTGGAGGTGTGGGGCACGGCGGCAGGCATGTTGGAGACGCAGTAGTGAAGCACGTTGTCGACGAAATAGATCGGGTCGGTGTGGGTGGTGGGGCGGGAGGTCTCGCAGCAGCCGCCCTGGTCGATGGCCACGTCGACAATGACGGCGTTGCGCTTCATCACCTGAAGCATGTCGCGCTTGACAAGCTTGGGCGCGCTCGCGCCGGGGATGAGCACGGCGCCGATGACGAGATCGGCGTGACGCAGCGATTCGCGGATGGTCCAGGCGTTGGACGCCAGCGTGATGACGCCGCCGTTGTAAATGTCATCAAGCTCCCGCAGGCGGTTGAGGTTCTTGTCGATGATGGTGACGTTCGCGCCGAGGCCATGGGCCATGCGCGCCGCATTGTGGCCGACGGTGCCTCCGCCGAGCACGACGACATTGCCCGGAGCGACGCCCGGAATGCCGCCCAGCAGCACGCCGCGTCCGCCGTTGGGCGCCTCCAGATACTGCGCGCCGATCTGCACAGCCATACGGCCGGCCACTTCGCTCATCGGCGTCAGCAGCGGCAGCGAGCCGTCCTCTTCCTGGATCGTCTCGTAGGCGATGCCGGTGACTTTCGTCTCCATCATCTTCTGCGTCAGCTCCGGCAGCGGCGCCAGATGCAGATAGGTGAAGATGGTGAGCCCTTCTCGAAAGAAGCCGTATTCGGAGGGCTGGGGCTCCTTGACCTTGACGATGATGTCGGCGGCGTTCCAGACATCCGCCGCCGTGGGAGCGATGCGGGCGCCCGCCTCGAGATATTCTTCGTCCGTAATGGAGCTGAGGCTGCCGGCGCGGGTCTGCACGACGACCTGATGGCCCGCCTCCACCAGCGCGGTGACGCCGTGGGGGACGAGTCCGACGCGGGATTCGTGGTCCTTCACTTCGCGGGGTACGCCAATGATCATGGTTGTCTTCCTTCCATGGAATTCTCTGACGCCGCGGCGCCGGACGGCGCGGGGCGGGAGTGGGCCGGACCGAGTCCGAGAGCGATCAGGGTGAGCGGATCGAGCTTGCCCCGTCCGCTCAGGTTCCTGATCTCGTGATCCTCCTGAAACTTCCTGAGCGCTTCCACCGTCGCAGCGTCCCAGACGCCGGTGGGCTCCACTGCATATCCGCGGCTGGCCAGCGCCTGCTGGATTTCACGGATGCGCTGCGGTTCGGGCTGCTGCTGCCGGTAGGGTTGCACTCTGGCCGGGGATGCCTTGCGGGAGGAGCTCCGCTTGCCGGCAGCCTGCCTTTTGGCAGCCCCCTGCCGGCCGGACTGTCCCGCGGACTTCTTTGAAGACGATTTCGGAGGAGCGGAGGAGAAGGCGGCGGGCAGCAGAAGGGTGAAGGCCAACAGGGGCAGGAACAGCAAACGGGGCCGCTTCACGATGCCAGAATAGCACCGCAGGGCCCCGTTTTTCGAGTTTCCGAACCGGAATTCGGTCTGCGCGCGAGACGGCGTCAGCCGGCGCCTCCCACCTTGGCCTCTTCCCGGAACAGCGCCACGGCGCGCGTGAAATCACGGTGCATCATGGCGATGTTCTCGATCTTCACGCCCTTGGGGCAGATGGCTTCGCACTCGCCCGTGTTGGTGCAGTAGCCGAAACCCTCTTCCGTCATCTTCAACACCATGCGCATGGCGCGCCGGTCGCGCTCGGGCTGCCCCTGCGGCAGCAGCCCCAGGTGCGCAATCTTGGCCGAGACGAACAGCGACGCGCTGGCGTTCGGGCAGGCGGCAACGCAGGCGCCGCAGCCGATGCACGCCGCTGCGTCCATGGCGCGGTCGGCGCACTGCTTCTTCACCGGAATTGAATTCGCCTCCGGCGCCGAGCCCGTGTTCACGCTGATGTAGCCGCCCGCGGAAATGATGCGGTCGAAGGCGCTGCGGTCCACCATCAGGTCCTTGATCACGGGAAACGCTTTTGCCCGGAACGGCTCCAGCCACAGCTCGTCGCCATCCCTGAAGTGGCGCATGTGCAGCTGGCAAACCGTCGTGCCGCGCTCCGGACCGTGCGGGATGCCGTTGATCATGAAGCCGCAGCAGCCGCAGATGCCTTCGCGGCAGTCGTGCTCGAACGTCACCGGGTCTTCGCCCTTGCGCGTCAGTTCTTCGTTGAGCACGTCGAGCATCTCGAGAAACGACATGTGCTCGTTCACGTTGTCGAGCTCGTAGCGCACCATCTTGCCGGGGCTCGAAGAGTTCTTCTGACGCCAGATGTTCAGGATGATCTTCATCGCCAGTGCTCCTCACTTGTAGCTGCGCTGCGCCAGATGGACGAATTCGAACTGCAGCGGCTCCACATGGCGCACCGGGCGCCTGCCTTCGCCCGCATGCTCCCAGACGGCCACATGGCAGAAGCGCTCGTCGTCGCGCTTCGCCTCGCCATCCTCGGTCTGGTACTCCTCGCGGAAGTGCCCGCCGCAGCTCTCCTCGCGCTCGAGCGCGTCCAGGCACATCAGTTCGCCGAGTTCGAGGAAATCAGCCACGCGGCCGGCCTTTTCCAGGCTCTGATTCAGTTCTTCAGCGCTGCCGGGAACGTTGACGTTCTGCCAGAATTCTTCCCGCAGCTCGGGGATCTTCTCCAGGGCGTGCTTCAGTCCCGACGCGTTGCGGGCCATGCCGCAGTACTCCCACATGATCCTGCCGAGTTCGCGGTGGAAGTCGTCGACCGTCTTCCTGCCCTTGATGGAAAGCAGGCGCCGGGTCCGCTCATCCACCTGCTTGCGGGCTGCAACGAATTCGGGGTGGTCTGCTCCGACCCCGCCGGGCTTCACCTGGGCCAGGAAATGACCGATCGTGTAGGGAATGATGAAGTAGCCGTCGGCCAGGCCCTGCATCAGCGCGCTGGCGCCCAGACGGTTGGCGCCGTGGTCGCTGAAATTGGCTTCGCCCAGCACGAACAGGCCGGGAATCGTGCTCTGCAGGTGATAGTCCACCCACAGGCCGCCCATCGTGTAATGGACCGCCGGGTAGATGCGCATCGGCACCGTGTAAGGATCCTCGCCGGTGATGCGCTCGTACATCTCGAACAGGTTGCCGTAGCGCTCCTCGATCGTCTTGCGGCCCAGCCGCTGGATGGCTTCCTTGAAGTCGAGATAGACGCCGCGGCCGCCGGGGCCCACGCCGTAGCCCTGGTCGCACATCACCTTCGCGGCGCGCGAGGCGATGTCTCGCGGGCAGAGGTTGCCGAAGGCCGGGTACATCCGCTCGAGGTAGTAATCGCGCTCCTCTTCAGGAATCTCGTTCGGGTTGCGCGTGTCGCCCTTCTTCTTCGGAACCCAGATCCTGCCGTCGTTGCGCAGCGACTCGCTCATCAGCGTGAGCTTGGACTGATAGTCGCCGCTCTGCGGGATGCAGGTGGGATGGATCTGCGTGAAACAGGGATTGCCGAAACCGGCGCCGCGCTTGTAGGCGCGCCAGATGGCGGTGGCGTTGGAGCCCTTGGCGTTCGTGGAGAGATAGAAAACGTTGCCGTAGCCGCCCGTGGCCAGCACCACGGCGTCCGCCACATGGCAGTCGATGGAGCCGGTGACCAGGTTGCGCGTGATGATGCCGCGCGCCCGCCCGTCGATGACGACCAGATCGAGCATTTCATGGCGGGAGAACATCTGCACGCGGCCCGCGTCCACCTGGCGCTCCAGCGCCTGGTAGCAGCCAAGCAGGAGCTGCTGCCCTGTCTGCCCGCGCGCGTAAAACGTGCGCGACACCTGCGCGCCGCCGAAGCTGCGGTTGGCGAGCGTCCCCCCGTACTCGCGCGCGAACGGCACTCCCTGCGCCACGCACTGGTCGATGATGTTCACGCTGACTTCGGCCAGGCGGTACACGTTGGATTCGCGCGAGCGGAAATCGCCGCCTTTGATCGTGTCGTAGAACAGGCGGTAGACGCTGTCGCCGTCGTTCTGGTAGTTCTTGGCGGCGTTGATGCCGCCCTGCGCGGCGATGGAGTGCGCACGGCGCGGCGAATCCTGGAAGCAGAAGCATTTCACGTTGTAGCCCAGTTCGCCCAGCGTCGCCGCCGCGCTGCCTCCGGCAAGCCCGGAGCCGACAACGATGACGGAGTACTTGCGCCGGTTGGCCGGGCTGACCAGCTTCATTTCCTGCTTGGCCTTCGCCCAGCGGTGCTCCAGCGGTCCCGATGGGGTCCGGGGATCCAGTTGGAATGCCATGAGTGCTTTCCCTCCCGTCCTACTTCACAACGCCCGTCAGCACGGCCAGCGGAATGGACACGTTGCCGAGGCCGATCACCCACGCGTAGGCTTTCGACAGGCGTTTCAGCCAGGGCGTGTACCGGGGATGGTTCACGCCCACCGTCTGAAACATGCTCCAGACGCCGTGATAGAGGTGAATCGCCAGCAGGATGTTGGCGGCGATGTAGAAAAGGCTCGCCGCCGGATTGCTGAAGCCCGCGATCACGTTGTGGTAGACATCGCCGTGGCGGAAATCCGGATGCGCGTGGCCGGTGGTGAAGTGGAGCAGGTGGTAGATGATGAAGGCCAGTACGATCGGCCCGCTCCAGATCATCGTCCGCGCCGCGTAGGTCGTAGCCACCGTCGCTTTCTTGACATACGGCGTCGGCCGCGCTTCCAGTTTCAGCCTCCAGAGCTGATAGGCGCTCAGGACGTGCAGGCCCACGCACGCCAGAAGCACCAGCCGCACGGCCCAGAGTCCCGCTCCGAGCCCCTGGAGGAAGGCGGCGTACGTGTTGAGCTTCTCAGGCCCCTGATAAATCTGCAGATTGCCCAGCATATGGCCGAGCACGAAGAGGCAGAGGACGCAGCCCGTCACGGCCATCACCACCTTCTTGCCCACGACGGACTGATAGAAAAAAGCGGTCTTTTCCAGACCGCTGTTCAAGGCAATCGTTCCCATTGGAGGCGCTCCGCTGTTTCCTGAGACGTTCAGGCGACTCGCAGGCATCCGGGCCTGCCTGCTATTGCTGATGCCCGGAACTTCTCATTGTATAGAAAATCGAAGCGCCATCCCTCAAGCAATGCGCCGCGGAGCGGAGATGCGCGGTTTGCATTCTCCGCCCCGCGGCCGTTTTTCTCAGGGCGACGGATCCCCGCGGCGGCTGGCTCACCGCACGGCGAGCGTGGCCGCAATGCGGACTCTCTCCCGGGAAGAAGCGAGCAGCCCTGCACTCTTCGTCCGGTCGACGCCGGCACGGTGCGCTGCTCCCGGAGCCCAGACCTCGGCCAGCCTGTAGCTCCCCCCGGTGCGCTCGAACACCAGGCCGGGCGCGGCGGGCTGCGGGACGTTGCCCGCCGGGTGCGTCAGCAGGGCGGTGCGTTCTCCGTCCGGCGCCGTGATCACCAGCACCGGCTTCTCGCCCACGTGCTCGAACAGATAAGTCCCCGCAGCGAACGGGTGATTGCCCGCCTGGAAGGCGAACGGAATTTCGGCCCGGATCTTTCTCCCCTCCGCGCGGGTCACGCCGGGAATCATCCCCAATGCCAGGACTGCGGCCGCAGCCGCCGCCCACACGCGTGTTCTGATCATGCTCCTGCCCTCTCTTTCTGTGTTTGCGGGCTGGCGGCCCGCCTTTGCCTTCACAGGTCCATACGCAGGCAGAGCCGTTTTGTGCTGTAAACTCGGCGCCAGCGGCCGCCGGATTTACAAAGGTCACGCCGCGCCTGAGGGGATTTTCGCCAGGATGGCGGGAAAATCAGGAGGAGATCACCTGGAGAAACGCCGCTTTGAATTTCTCCATTTCCTCCGGCGTGCCCAGCGTCACGCGGACATGATTGGGCCAGGAGGGCCACGAGCGGCCGATCATGACCTTCCGCTCGCGCATCGCCGCCGCGACCTCCCGCCCTGGCCTCGCCGTGCGGATCATGATCTTGTTGCTGACACTGGGCACGAAATCGATCCGCTTCGCCCGCAGCCAGGCCATCAGGTCCTCGCGGATCCGGCGGACGTACTCGCGGCGCTCCGCCACCAGCCCCTTCGCCTCGAGGCTTGCGATCGCCCCCACCATGCCGGTGACTGGAAGGAAGCCGGTTCCGTAGGGACGGATTCTGTCGAGCAGGTCCGGGCGGGCGAAGGCGAGCCCGGCGCGCAGCCCCGCCATGCCATAAATCTTTGAGAATGTTCTGAGCACGAACACATCGCGCCCGCTGCGCACCATCTCCATGCAGGACGGCGCCTGGCAGAAGTGGATGTAGGCCTCGTCGATCAGAACCACGCTGCCAGAGGGCTTCGAACGCACCAGGTGCTCGATCGCCTCGCGCGGCGTCAGCGTTCCGGTCGGATTGTTCGGATTGCAGATGTAAAAGACGCCCGCTTCCTTGCCCGCCGTGCGGAGCATGGCCTCGACGTCGTGTGCGTAGTCCCGCGTCAGGGGAACACGGTGCACGGGCGCCTGCACGAACGCCGCGGCTCTTTCGCCTGCTTCATAGCCGGGATCCGCGGTCACGAACGCGCGTCCCGGCCCGCAGAAGGCCAGAACAACCCGGTGCAGAGGATCACTGGATCCGGCATACGACTGCACGCATTCCGCCGGAACGCCCTCCATCTGCGCGGCCGTGCGCGCCAGCCGCAGCGTCTCGCCGAACTGATACCGGCCGCCGCTGCGCAGCGCCCGGCTCATGGCCTCCAGCGCCTCGGCGCACGGCCCCAGCGGGTTCTCGTTGGCGTTGAGGAACACAGCGTCCGGCGGCGCTTCGCCCGGATAACTCATCTGCGCCAGCGCCCGCTCGGTCAGAACAGGCAGCGGCAGCGCGCCTAGCGCGGCGGCGCGGGCGAAGCCGCGGCGGGATAGAGGTTCATGCGGTCCCATCGTTCGATCGTCCCCCTGACCAATTCTGTCACGCAGTCCACGACAGCCTGAAAATACTCCCTGGCCTTCCTGTCGTCAAATCGCACCGAACCCTGGCCCGGCTGATAGAGGATCACCGGCGCCGGGAAAGGATATGCGGCCCAGCTGCCCGCCGGCGGGCGGGGCATTTCCAGAGCCGGGCTGAACCGCTCGCGGCGCACCAGATGCGGGTGCGTGGCCTGCGTGAACGCTGTCTCGTTCCAGCCGGCGTGCCCGCCGTCTTCGCCGAACACTTTGAGCGTGGCGCCGGAGCACGCCGCCCACCAGTTGACCACCATCACGCGGACGCGGTGCTCGCGGCTGGCCTGCTCGGCCAGATCGCTCAGGATGGCCGTCTGCGGCCCTCCGTGGCCGTTGACGAGGATGATGTTCCGGAATCCGTTGCGCGCCAGGCCTTTCAGCACGTCCGCGACAAACGGCCGGTATGCGGCCTCCGAGATCTGAAAAGTGCCCGGATACCCGTCCAGGCTGCCTGTGACGCCATAGGGAATCAGCGGCGCGATCAGCGCATTCAGCCGGGGGGCGAGGGCTTTGGCGATTTCCACCGGAGCCGTGTTGTCAGCCCCGTTGTGGATGGCGCCGTGGGCCTCGATCGTGCCCGTTGGCAGAAGCACGGTCTGGATGCGGGCGGGCACGAGCTCGGCGAACTCGGCCCAGTTCAGCTCCTGCAACTCCCGGCTCGTCTGGCCGGCGCAGAATGCCACGGAAGCAGCCGCCAGCAGTGCGATGCGTCCCGATCCCATGATGCGCCTCCCGTGCCTTTCATTGTGCATGGAGGCGCGCTGGAATGCATGCACCGGAAGCATCCGCCCTCGGCCGTCTTCCGCCGCCGCCCGGCGGACTACTGGGCCAGGCGCAGGATTTCGGACGCAATGCGGGCGAAGGCCTGGTTCAATTGCGTCTTGTCTGGCGCAAAGACGTAGAGCCCGGTCGGCTCGTCCCTGTTGTAGGTCGGGCTTGCCGGATCGTTGGCGATGCGCCGCAGCAGAACATTGTCTACGTCGCCCAATCCGATCACGTAGAAAATGGTGGGCATGTTGGTGTCCTGCCGGATCCGTTTGGCGGCGTTATCGGCGGCGTTGGTCGCAGCCGCCCCTACGGATGACGGCCTGTCAGGCCGGATCCGGCCGGCATAGGGTCCGCTGCTGAAGTAGGAGACAGTGCGGTAGCAGCAGTCCATCCGATTGTTGTAGAGGTCGAAATTCGGCACGAAGGCGATATCGCGCCGCACGTAGCGCATCAGGTTGTAATCCGTGGTGCCTGCGCCGAAGGCGCACCCCGTGCCGCTCGTCATGGTTCCCGTCGGCCCGTCCAGAGAGCGGTCCGTCGCGGTAATCGAAGTAGCGTATGGTTTCACGAGGCCGTAGGTGGCGCCGGTGCTGGCCGTGCCGTCGCCGCTGGTCACCAGCACGCCGATGCGGTCCGCCGGCGCCCAGCCAGCGGTGGGATAGGTCCTGTTGGCCGTGTCGCGGCAGCCGCTTGGCAGCATGCTGTAGGTCGTTCCCGTGTTGGGGTAGTTGTGGTAAATTCCGTCCACGGTCCGGTTCTCCCCGTTGCCGAAGCGTGTATCCGTCGCGGTCTTGACCTGGAATTGCGCGGTCAGTCCTGTGGGGATGCCATCGGTGAAGAGCATGATGATGTTCAGCGCGCCCGGCTCGCTCACTGTGAGGAGCTGATTGTAAGCCTCGCTGATCGCCATCGCCGTCGAAGTGCCGCCCACGCAGGAGATCGTGCCGATCACCGAGTCCAGGGTCGGCGACTGGGTCTTGAAGTTCTTTGTCAACGGATAGGCCAGATGCCACGCCGTGCTAAAGGTGATCATGCCCAGCCGGTCGCGTCCTTCCGCAAAGCGGGACACGAAGCTTCTGGCGGCCGACTTCATGGGCTCGCAGGCGCCGGCCGACTGCATGCTGCCCGAGCGGTCCAGGACCATCATCATGTTCACGTCGCGGCGGGACGCTTTGCCCAGGGCCGAGACCGGCACCGAAGGAATGCCAGCCAGCCGCATGAAGTAGGTGGGCGCCACGACTGAGGCCGAGACAGTGACCGAGCGGGTCCGCAACGCTGTTTCTTCCACGGAGATGCTGGAAGTCCGGTTGCGCGTGCTCAATGCGCCGTCGGGGAAATTCGCATCGAAGAACGCCTGCGCCCGGGCCCGGGCTGACGCCTCCTGCGCGGCCATCGACAGGCCGACATTCAGCGAGCGGGCCGCGGCCAACGCAGCGGCGTCGCAGGCCATCGACAGTTTCGCCCTCACCGTGTAAAGATAGGACGCATCGACTGCCAGGCCCACCATAAACACGATCAGTGCGAGGCTGACCGCAAGCATCACGAGGGCGATGCCCCGCCGGTTCTCAGAAGATCGTCCTTGCATAAATCGGCCCCCTGTTGTTCATCGTTGGAAAATTCTTTACTGGCGATTCGAACCACGCCTCCGCCACATATGCGGTCTCGCCATCCGCCAACGGGAGGATCGATTCAAAGTTGGTAGCCACCGCTCCGCTCTTGGTCAGGTAATCGGCCGGCGTGATCGACCCGTCCGCCTGCAGCAGCGTCCCCGGCGGCGAGGCCACCTTGCTCGGCTTCAGGCTGGCGTTGCCCACCACCAGGCGCTGGGTCACCACGGTCTTGCCCAGGTTGGAGCAGGAGGCGAGCGCCACGCCGCCATCCGTGCATTCCTGCGAGCCGACCTTCAGGAGCCGCGTCAGGATCACGACGCCCGAGCCGCCCGTCCGCGTCATATTCATTCCCGCCGCCAGCCGCACCAGCACATCCTGGTTGCCCGGCAGCGAAAAGTCCACGCCCCGCGCGTACATATGGCCTGCGTCCCGGCTCACCTGGCTGGTCTGCATCATGCGCCTCAGGTCCAGGCCGAACACGAGCATCCAGACGTAAAGCGCCAGAAGCAGCGACAACGCCAGTCCGAACTCGATCAGCGAATTGCCCCGCTGCCTTCCCGATCTCCTTCCGCTCATATCGCTGTCCTCCTCCAGCCGGTCTCACCGGGGCGGCGGCGAGGCGCCTGTCGGCAGCCCCTCCATCCGGTCCGCCGCCCGGGCGCCGATGAAAATGGTTCCCGGCGCCCTCCACAGCGGCGCCAGCCAGCTGTACTGGTATCCTTCGATCGAAACCTCCACGATATTGCCCGGCATGTTGTCCGGCACTTCCTGGAACGTCGTGGGATCAAAATACCGGATCTTGACCGAATTGCCCCGTCCCGCCAGGAATCCCATCGACTGACTCACAACGATGTGCCGGATCGAATCGTCGTGGCCCATGCCGCTGACCGTCTGGTACGTCACCGCATAGCGGACACCCTCCCGCACTGCATGCTGGAAGGTCGACTGCAGGAACACGACCAGTCCATGGTCGATGAAGGCCAGCGTCAGGGCCAGCAGCGGCAGCAGGATCATCGCCGTCTCCACGGCGGTGTTGCCCCGGCTGCGGCGCCGCCGCCGCGGGCTGGCGGCAGATTTCGACACGAGTGGCTGTGGCATCTCTGTCCTTCTGACGGAAGATGTACTACATTTCTTTATGCTTTCGGCCCTTTTCGGTGATTATTCATCCCGAATTCGGGGAAATCACCGACCTTTTTTGCCGGACGCCCGCGCCTCCAGCCCGCCTCCGGACCGGTCCCCGTCCGCGCACGTCCGCCTGCCGGGCGCCGGGCCATCCGGAGGGCGGACGTCAGAGCCGCCGCGAACCTCGCGCGGCCGGCGCCCGCTGCGGCACGGGCTGCGCCACCGCCGCCGTACGGGCCCACGACCGCACCCGCGGCTCCAGCATCTCCGCCAGAGCCTGCACCGGCACGCCTTCGTCCTCCCGCACGAACCTCAGGCAGCGGCCGTCCTCATCCCAGTCCACGCAGAGCACGTCGCCCCCACGCACCTGACCCGTGGCGATCAGATTCGACAGCGGCTGCACCAGCATCCGCTCGATCGACCGCTTCAGATGCCTCGCTCCATAGCGCAGGTCCACCCCGTCGGCCAGCAGCGCCTCTTTGGCCGCGTCCGTGAGCCGGAAGACGAAGGCCCGCTCGGCCGAGGCGGCCAGCACCCGCTGCTGCACGAATCCGAGCTCGATGTCCAGGATGCGGCGCAGCTCGGCGTCTCCCAGCGGCCGGAACACCACGATCTTGTCCAGCCGGTTCATGAATTCCGGCGTGAACTTCTTCCGCGCCGCCTCGATCCCGCTGCGCCGGATCCGTCCCTCCATCCGGCCGCCGGCCGGCGGCGGAGCGCTCATGGCGAAGCCCAGCCGCGGACTCATGAGCGATTGCATTTCCGCCGCCCCGAGATTGGACGTCATGAAAATCATCGCGCGCGAGAAATCCACCTTGCGGTTGTCCCCCAGCGTCAGCGTCGCCTTGTCCAGTATTCCCAGCAGCAGGTTCCACAGCGCGTCGGAGGCCTTCTCGATTTCGTCGAACAGCACGAAGCTGAGCTTCACGCGGTCCGTATGGTACTGGTTCAGCACCTCCTGGCTCAGCAGCGGATGCGTCTCCCGGTGCCCCAGGTAGCCCGGGGGCGACCCGATCAGCTTGGCGATCTCGTGGCTGTGCTGGAACTCGGCGCAGTCCACCTTGATCACGGCCCGCGGCGTGCCCACCAGCGTCTCGGCCAGCGCCTCCACGATGCGCGTCTTGCCCGTCCCCGTCGGCCCGAGGAACAGCAGGTTGGCCACCGGCCGCTGCGGCGGACACAGCCCCGTCAGATACATCTGGTACACGTTGACGATCTGCTCGATCGCCTCTTCCTGGCCCACGACCAGCGCGCGCAGCCCCTCTTCCAGCTCCGCCGCCTCGCTTCCCGTCCGGCGGGGATCCAGAACCTCCGGAACCGGAGGCTTCGCGCCCGTCCTCAGGCCTGCCTTGCGCGGGAACGGAAACCGCCGTCCCTCGCCCGTCACCGGCGCCGCCGGGGCCGCCGCGTCCAGGAGCCTCATTGCATCGCCCAACTCGAAATTCCTTTCCCGCGCCCGCCCCGGCTCACCGTTTCGGTGGCCGCGACGGCCGCATCTCCACCAGACTGACCAGCGTCCGCTCCGGCATGGACAGCACCGCCGCCACCGCCTCGGCCACGTCTTCCGGCGCCATCTTCCACGGCGCCTCCCCGCCCCGCCCGAAACCCGTGTTCACGCTTCCGGGCAGAATGCAGGCCACGCGGATCCCTTCATGGCGGTGGTCCAGCATCATCGCTTCGCTCATGCCGACGAGCCCGAACTTGGAGGCGTTGTAGGCCGCGCCGCCCGCGAACGCGTTCCGCCCGGCCAGGCTGCCGATGTTCACAATCCAGCCTCCGCCGCGCGCCCGCATCCGCGGGATCGCCTGGCGCGAGCACCGGTACACGCCTCCCAGGTTCGTCTCGATCACCAGATTCCACTCCTCGGGCCCGAGCGCGGTCACATCCCCGAACACGCCCACGCCGGCGTTGTTCACCAGGATGTCCGGCCCTCCCGTCTCGAGATCCATCCATTCGAACAGGTCCCGAACGGATGCCTCACTCCGAACATCGGCGGCCCGGCCGCGGATTTTTAGGGTTTCCGCCGGAAATTGCCGCCGCAGCTCCCCGAGCGTCCGCTCCACCCCGCCGGCGTCCCGCCCGCAGAAAACCACCGCCGCCCCCGCCTGCAGCAGCCGTTCCACAATGGCCCGCCCGATACCCCGCGAACCGCCCGTCACCAGCGCCGTCTTCCCTGTCAGATCGAGTGTCATGACGCCATCTTGCCACCGCGCCCGGCCGCCCCGCCACGCGTCCCGCCCGCCCGCCGGGCTCTTGCCCCACCCCTCGCGGCTCGCTATAATCGAGGATGAAAACGCAGTGCGCCCGTAGCTCAGCTGGATAGAGCAACTGGCTACGAACCAGTAGGTCGGGTGTTCGAATCACTCCGGGCGCACCATCCCCTCTTTTCTTTCGAATTCTTTCGAACCCCATCCCCGCCGCCCGGACCATTCAGGAAATCCATCACGTCCCTGCAGCCCATCCGCGTGGCGAATCTCCCCGCGGGCTCGAAGCGTGCTGCGGCACGCGACAACAGGACCAGTCCCCCGCGGGCTGCCATCCGCTCGCGGCGACCGTCAGGATCAGGCGCACTCTTCCTGTGCAAGAAGAGACCGGCCATGAAGGAGCATGGCTCGGGCAGGACGGGGCGGTTGGCAGCAGCGGACCGTCCGGAGCGGACGGTTGGACCGGATCCGGGAAACCGGTGGAGCCCCTGCGCTTCGTGCTCGACTCGGGGAGCGAAGTGGTGCAGGAGCGGCGGGTGGCGGCGACGGGCAGGGAGCCGTCGGGCCCGCTTCGGCCAACGCTTCCCAGGGCGGCGGTCTGATCCGGCAGATTGCTGAATTAATGATGCCACCCGGTCACAAAGTCGTGGCCGTCACCCTGTGATTCTGCGGATGCCGTTTCACGGGCACGTGCCTTTCTCGCCGGCCGGCAAGGGGAGCGTGGCGGGCACGGGCAGGGGCCGGTCGGGTCTGGGGGCGGCGGCGGTACCTTGTGGCGATGGAGACGCGCACGCACTCGCCGTGAGCGAGCCGCGCCCTCGCCGACGGGCTTCCCGCCGCGCTCGCGCGAGGGCTGCATCCCAACTGTGTCCCCTCCCGCAAACCGTTGTCCCGCAGCACCCTCCAAAACCCAAAACCGCAGTTTTGCGAAACGGACCGGAACCCGCCCCGCGCAAACAGAGCCGCGAGGGAGCAGCCCGAAGGGCTGCGACCGAGCGGTTATCAAACCTCTCCAGCCAACCAACACCCCCATCGCGCCGCAGGCGCGGCCAGTCCTCCGCATCCCCTGCCCCTCGTGTCAGGGCGGTTCGATGGAGCGTTTCCCCACGATTGCCCCAGTCCACCAGCTCGCTATCCCTTCGCGCGCGGCTGTTGGCCGCATACCGGACGCGCCCTGCCCGGACCGCACCGCCCGGTTCCCGGACGCGCATTCCAGCCGCGGGCGCTGGCAGTCGCCTCTCTTCCGCCCGCTGCGCAGCGGCGCACCGGCCGGGTAGCGGATTCGGGACATCCCAAGCCCGCCGCTGGAGCGGAAGAAAACCGCGTCCATTCGCGGCCGTCTTCGGAGTAGGTTACGCAGGCGTCTGACCGGAGAGAAACCATGCCGCTCACCACGGTGTTCGTCCGCGGGCCGGGCGGCGTCGTGTCCCGGCGGAGCCGCCGCCTGGAGGTGCGGCTGGAGGGCTGCGATCCGGTCGAAATCCCGGTGCGCGAGACGGCCGCCGTGGTGCTGGTCGGCCCGGTCCAGGTGACGGCGCAGGCGCTCGCGCTGCTGTTCCGGCGCGGGGTTCCGGTGGCGTTCCTGTGGCGGCAGGGGTGGCTGCGCGGACGCCTGGCCCCGGCGCTGAGCCGTCAGGCCGGGGTGCGGCTGGCGCAAGACCGCGCGGCCAGCGACGGACAGGAATGCCTGCTCCTGGCCCGGCCGCCGCCTCCCCGCGAGTGCATCGGGCATCCGTTTCACGGGCCCCCGCCGGGGAGCCGCGCAGACGGGTGGAAACAGGGCGGCGGACCGCATCCCCCCGGCGCGCCATCGGGGGACTGCAGCCTTCCGGAACCTTTGCCGATAAATAGGGCGTGGGGCTGCGGCCGCTCCGGCGGAGCGCTTCCGGAACAGCGGTCCGGCCCGCAGATTCTGGAGTTTCAGTTCCTGAAATAGGGAACTGCGATCACACGAACTGGCAGGAGGTTGGTTGAAGATGAACCGGTTTGTCTGGATGCTGGCGGCCGCTCTCGGGCTGCTGCCGGGCGGCAGGCTGGCGCTGCCCGCGGCGGACGGTCCGGCGGCGGCTGCGGCGGGCGGCGGTCCGGAACGGGCGATGGTGCTGCCTTATGGCGGCGTTTTCACGCACGTGGCGGTGGGAGGCCCATGGCGGACCCTGGTGACCGTGGTCAATACGCATGTGGAGAAGCCCGCCGAGTGCGAGCTGCGGTTCCGGTCCCAGAAGGGCGAGCCGCTCACCGTGAAGCTGGACGGCGGAACCGAGGCGCGCACCGGGAGCGTGTTTCCGGTCAGCCTGCCGCCGCTTGGCTCGATCCGGCTGATCACGTTGACCGAGGATCCGGAGGTGCGGATGGGCTGGGCGACGCTCGAGAGGCGCGAGGGCCGGGACTGCTTCGTGGCCGCCTACGCGACGTTCCGCGCCGTTGTGCCGGGCCAGCCCGACTATGAGGCGCTGGTGCCCAGCGAGCCGGCCAGGCCGCGCGCGGTGGTGCCGTTTGACAACCGCAATGGGTTCGGCACGGCGGTGGCCGTGGTGAATCCTTACGCCAGCGAGCCGCTCGAGCTGGACGTGGAGATCTATGGCGAGGACGGCAAGCTGGTGCAGAAGTACCGCGAGCGGCTCGACCCGGGAGGCCACGCGGCATTCCAGACGGCCGAGCGGTGGCCGGCGACGGCCGAGCGGGCTGGCCTGATCCGGATCCGCCGGGTCGGCAACTGGGACTTCACGGCGTTGGGGTTGCTGTTCAACCCGAGCAGATCGGTGACGACGGTGCCGGTGGTCAGCATCCGGTGAGTGGTTCTGAGGAGAGTTGCCAGGGAGAGCGAGCCATGCAGAGAGCAGGAATCATGAACAGAACCATTGCGAAGGCCTGGTGTCTGTTTGTCGGGCTGGGGCTGGCCTGCCCGGGGCAGGTCTGGTTCAGCCGGGACTGGGAGGAGGCGCGCGCCACGGGCAAGGAAGGCCGGGCGATGCTGATCGATCGCCGCGGCGGCCACATCGCGCATGTGGCAATGGGCGGCCCCTGGAGGACGATTTTTACGGTGATCAACACGTCGGAGACGGCCGAGGCGGTCTATGATTTCTGGTTCCGCACGAGCCGGGGCGAGCGGATGACATTGACGCTGGACGACGGAGCGAAGCGTCAGACGGGTCATACATTCGAGCTGCGGCTGCCGCCGTCGGGCTCGCTGCGGCTGGAGACGGTTTCCAGCAGTCCAGATGTGCAGGTGGGCTGGGCGAGCTTCTATCCGAAGACAGGCCTGGAGGGCGACGGGGTTGTGTTTGCCACGTTCCGGGCGAAAATTCCTGACAAGCCCGACTACGAAGCCCTCGTCCCGCTTGATTTCAGCCCCGGAGACGGTCTGGTGCCGTTTGACAACCGCAACGGGTTCGGCACGGCGATCGCGGTCGTCAATCCCTTTCCGAGCTATCCGCTCGAGCTGGAGGTGGAGATCCGGGACAGGGAAGGCCGCCTGCTGGAGACCTACCGGGAACGGCTGCCGGAGCTGAACCACATGGCGTTTCAGACGGCCGAGCGGTGGCCAGCTGCAGCGGGCCGCGAGGGTCTGATCGTGCTGAAGCGGGTGAGCGAATACGGCGGCTTTGCCGCGCTGGGGCTGCTGTTCAATCCGACTGGGTCGGTGACCACGGTGCCGGTGACGTCTTCAGTGAGCTGGTGAAGCGGCCCGGCGCCGGAGCAGGGGCGCACCTGCAGGAACCGGCGCCGGCGGGGACGGCAGACCGCAGCCTGGCCGCCGCCCTCATTCGGCCATGGCGAGCCGGTAGGCGCCGAGCCCGGCGCTCGTGCCGGAGCCGACCTGGAGCCATTGGCCAGCTTCGAGGTAGGGCAGCAGCGGGTCAAGCTCGCCTTCGGCTTCGAGCGAGCCGGGCAGGCCGTCCATCGGGATGTCGGCCTGCTGGCGGCCGCTCAGCCGCGACCAGCGGTACAGCGTCCATTCGGCGCGGCGCGTGGTGATGCGGTCGGCGGCCTCGAGCAGCGGGCGCATCCAGCCGGAACCGGCCGGCCCGCCGGCATGGACGGCGGCCGGCAGATGCAGCCGCCGCCGCAGCGCGTGGGTGATGGCGAGGAAGCCGGGCCGCGGGTTGTAGCGGCCGCGGGTGCGGATGCGCAGCGGCGTGAGGAACTCGAGCCGTGCCATGCACGGTCCCTCGGGCCGGGCCAGGACGCCAGAGAGGCGGCTCGCGCAGCCATCCCTCGCCGCCGCTCCGGGCCAGCTCGACGCCGGTGAGGGCCGACCGCACGCAGACAAGCCGGAACGGGCCGCCGTAGCAGCCCGAGCAGCCCATGCGGTCCAGCGCCTCGAGCAGCGCGGGCAGCAGCCCGTGCGCCGGTCCGAAGACGGCGAGGCCGGCGCGGGAGACCGTCCCGGCGGCCAGCCGCGTGCCCGGCTCGAGGGGCGGCCGCAGCAGGAACGGGTGCGGAGCATGCGTGTAGCGGCGCAGCACGGCCGCCTCATCAGGCTGGATGGGATTTTCGAAAACAAGGGGCGCAGGCGCAGCGGGCCAGGTGGGGGCAGCCGCCGCAGGCGGGCGCGCCCGTGATGCAGGCCTGCTCGCGCAGGAACAGGCCCAGGCCGCTGCGGAAGAGTCCGCCTTTGTCTTCCGGCCAGCGCAGCTCGCCGGGAGCGGCGAATTCGAGCTCGAGGGGCGCAAAAGGGAAAAGGCCGGGCGGAGAGGCGCCCTCCCGGCAGGAAGGAAACGGAATTTCCACAAAATGGAAATCCATAAAAAAACCCGCGGCGAATTTCCAGCTTATCGGATCCGTTAGCCGCGGCTCAGGGCAGCCTGGGCGCAGCCGAATTCCCGCGGCCCTTCCGGCAGAAACAGGACCATCATGGCAGCAGGGCGGCCCAGCCCGCCTGCAGCGCAGCGGCCCGGGCGGCGGCGGTTTCCAGCGCCGCGCGCAGCGCGTCCGGCCGCGGATCGAGACCCAGCGTGAACAGCCGGAAGACGGCCGCGAGAACCGCAAGGCGGATGGCCGCGCCGAGCCAGTGCAGAACGGGCGGCCAGCCCGCAGCCGCCGGCAGCAGCACGACGCGCGTGCGGGCGCGGCGGTCCCAGACCGGGCCGAAATGGAAAGTACAGGCCAGCCCTGCGTTGATCATGGTGAACACCGCCAGCGGCGTGCCCAGCGCCACGCCGGACAGCAGGCAGCGCCCCTCGCGCCGCATCGCCGCCGCCAGCCCGACGCGCCCCGGCTCGAGACTCCGCACCCGCAGCCGTAACAGCATCTTCCCGGGCGTCGCCCCGAGGAGCGCCGTCCACAGGGCCATCCACGGCGCGGCCAGCAGCGCGAGCTTCACGGGCAGCCAGAAGCCGGTGAAAGCCCAGCGGCCGGACTGCATGGAAGCCAGCATCAGCAGCAGTCCGAACAGCGCGTAGTCGAACAGCCGCGCCAGCAGGCGCAGCAGGGCCAGGCGCGGCCCCGCCTTTGAGCCTTCCTCGCGCCTTCGTCGCCATGGCCAGGGCAGGAACCCGCTCATGGCCGCCTCCGGGGACAGGGCGCCGGCTTCACGCGTCGTCCTCCTGTCTGCCGCCGCTCCGCATCAGCCACAGCAGCCCGCCGCTCGCGGCGGCCAATGGCAGCAGACGGTCGAACAGCTCCGGGTCGCTCACGGCCACGGCGACTGCAGGCATCCAGACGAGCAGCACGGCGAAAGCGCCCAGCGTGCCCATCCGGCCGTTCCTGGCGGCTGACGCCTTCGGTTCCGCTTTCCGCTGCCGCGTGGGCGCTGTCGTGCGGGCGCGCCACCACGTTCGGATCCTTTCCCCGAGCCCGGGCGGGGGCGGTGGCGGCTGCGGCGGCTGCCACCCTCTCCGGATCCGCTCCCAGAAGCCGGGCTGAGGCGGGGCGGGAGGTTCGGGACGGATGAACCAGAACCATCGCCGGGGCGGTCGTCCAGCCTGCCGCGCCGGAGCGGACTGCGGCGGGCGGAACCACGGGTTCTGGCCGCGAGGCGCCGGGGCGGGCTTTCCCGAGTCCTTACCAGCGAGCGCCGATTCCACTGTCCTGGCAGCAGCCAGGGACAGGAACCGGCAGGCGCGAATGGCCAATCCAATCCAGACCAGATGGGAGAGTGCCATCCATGTCTCCGGTCAAGCCCCGGCCGGGCGGGACGCCGCTCCGGGCTCATGCCGCCGCCCGGAGTTCCGGGCTCTCCGAAACGCGCTCGCGTCCATCGTTTCTCTGATCGGCCGCTGCAGGCCGATTCTGCAGAAATCCGGACCTTCAGCCTCCCATTCTGGCTTTGATTCCGGGTCCATTCTTCCTCCCCGGCATTGTTTCGCACTCGGATGGCAGGCGCATTTTTCTCCAGTCTGATCGCGGGAGGCGCTGACACTCGATTTTCTCACGGAACCGCGGCCGGAGGGATCGAATTCCGGATGTTGTCACGGAATTCCCGCCCGGAAGTCAGCCGGGTTTCGTCATCGTGCTCTTCCCGCGGGGGCGGTGCAGTGGCCTTCTGGCGCCGGTGACCGGAACCGGCAGCGGGCGTCCCGCCGGGCGGCGCTGACGCGCTGCGGGGGTTTTCCTTTCGACATGCGGTTCGGATAGCATGACTGGCGGAGGCCCGGCCATGTTGCTTATCCGCTCTGTTGCAGACAAACTCGGCATCCCCGAAGACGCCCTCGAATATTACGGCAAATACACCGCCAAGCTCCGCCTGGAACTGCTCGAAAATCCCCAGCGCCGCGGCAGGCTGATTCTCGTCACCGCCATCACGCCCACCAGCCACGGCGAAGGCAAAACGGTCGTGTCCATCGGGCTGACGCAGGCGCTCGAAAAACTCGGCCGCCGCGCCGCCGTCACTCTGCGCGAGCCTTCGCTCGGCCCTGTCTTCGGCCTGAAAGGCGGCGCCACGGGCGGAGGCCGTTCCCAGGTCATCCCCAGCGAGATGATCAATCTCCACTTCAACGGCGATTTCCACGCCGTCACCAGCGCGCACAACCTGCTGGCGGCGATGATCGACGCGCACCTCCATCACGGCAATCCGCTGGGCATCGATGTCGACGAAATCACGTGGCCGCGCGCCCTCGACATGAACGACCGCGCCCTGCGCCACGTCATCGTCGGCCTGGGAGGCAAGGCAAACGGAGTTCCGCGCGAGACCGGGTTCGTCATCACGGCCGCCAGCGAGGTCATGGCCATTCTCGCTCTGGCCCGGGACCGCGAAGACCTCCGCGCGCGCCTCGGCCGCATCGTCATCGGCCTCAACCTGAAAGGCGAGCCTGTCCGCGCCGCCGATCTGGGGGCCACGGGCGCCATGATGGTCCTCCTCAACGAGGCCATCATGCCGAACCTGGTGCAGACCACCGAAGGCGCGCCCGCCCTGGTTCACGCCGGGCCGTTCGCCAACATCGCCCACGGCACCTCCAGCGTCATCGCCCAGCGCATGGCGCTGGCGCTGGCGGATTACGTCGTCAACGAGACCGGCTTCGGCGCCGACCTCGGCGCGGAGAAGTACTTCAACATCGTCATGCCGTCCAGCGGGCTGCGGCCCGATGCCGCCGTTCTGATCGCCAGCGCCCGCGCCCTCTGCGCCCAGGGCAACGGCGGAGAGAAAGGCCCTTCCACGGCCGACGCCCTGCGCCGCGGCCTGTCGAACCTCGAACGCCACCTCGACAATCTCCAGAAATTCCACGTCCCCGTCGTCATCGCCATCAACCGGTTCCCCGACGACACCGACGACCTGATCCGCGAGATCCGCCTGTTCGCCAGCGAACGCGACATCCCCGCCGCGCCCGTCGAGGCCTTCTCGCGCGGAGGCGACGGCGCCATCGAGCTCGCCGAGGCGGTGCTGGACCTGCTGGAAAACCGCACGGCCGCGCCCGAACCGCTCTACAAGCCGGAAGTCAGCCTGCGCACGAAAATCGAGACCGTGGCCCGCGAGATTTACGGCGCGGCGGCCGTCTATATCGAGAGCAAGGCGAAGAAAAAACTCGAACGGTTTACGGCGGCCGGGTTCGGGCATCTGCCCGTCTGCATGGCGAAAACCCAGTCGTCTTTCACCGATAATCCGAAGATTTACGGCGCGCCCACGGGCTGGACTCTCACCATCACCGACGCCGACCTTGCCGCCGGGGCCGGCTTCGTGGTCGTCATCGCCGGCAACATGATGCGCATGCCCGGACTCGGCCGCGAGCCGCAGGCCGTGCGCATGGATGTCGATGCGGACGGCCAGATCATCGGCCTGCGATGAACGGACGGATCCGCGGGAAGACTACAGCACGACGACGGGGTGGTAGATGTTCGGCATCGCCGCCTCGCCGATCGCCACCAGCTCGCCGCGGCCATTGACGGCTTTCACGTATTTCGCGCCGCCCGCCCCGCGGAAGGGCGACACGCGGAAGTCGCGCCCCTGCCGGATCTGCGTCTCGGTGATCGTGTCCACCACCTGCGCCGGAAACTCGGGCAGCAGTTCCGACGCCGGCACGAGCGCTTCTTTCAGCCGCCCCTCTTCGGCGAGCCGTTCCAGCTCCTCAAGCGTGCGCGCCTGCCGCTCGGCGAACGGCCCGGAAACGGTTCTCCGCAACGACTCGAGAAACGCGCCGCAGCCCAGAATGCGCCCAGCCTCGTGCGCGATCGCCCGCAGGTAGGTTCCGGGGCTGCACCGCACCTTCAGCTTCAGCCGGCAGCCTTCCACGCCCAGGATCTCCACCGCATAGACGGTCACTTCCACGGGCTTCAGCTCGAACTCCACGTTTTTCCGGGCGAGCTGATACGCCGGCCGGCCGCCGATCTTCTTCGCCGAAACCGGCGGAGGCGTCTGCAGGAACGTGCCGCGGAAAGGCTTCAGCGCGCGTTCGACGTCCTCCCAGGTCAGCTCCGGCGGCAGGTCTTCGCCAAGCGGCTCGCCATCGGCATCGTAGGTCGTCGTGGCGTGGCCGAAGCGGATGACGCCGACATATTCCTTCTGCCCCGCGCTGAAGAACTGCGCCAGGCGGGTGGCGCGGTTGATCAGCAGCGGCAGCACGCCTGTCGCCGGAGGATCCAGCGTGCCCAGGTGGCCGACTTTCTTGGTTCCGAAAATGCGGCGGACTTTATTGACCACGTCGTGCGACGTCCACCCGGCCGGCTTGTCGACGACGACGGCTCCGTTCAGTACTTCGTTCATGCAGGAGAGGGCGCAGGCGCGCTCCGCGCGGCCGGCGCAATCTTCCATTGTACCGTCCGGCCCGCGAATCCGCCTCCTGAACCGCTACACTGAATGCTGAGTGCAGGAAGAGGTCTCGCTCTCCCGTTCCTTCGATCCCCGCCTGACGCGCCGCCTGCTGGCTCTCGTGCTTCCTTACTGGCCGTTTGTTCTGCTGGCGCTCGCCTGCCTGCTGGTCAACAGCGTCCTGCAGATTCTGTCTCCGCTGCTGACGAAAATCGCCATCGACCGCTACCTGGCGCCGGCGCCAACGACGACGCTCCCGTGGCTTGAACAGCGCCTTCCGTCCGAGCCGATCGCGGGCATCGCCAGCGTCAGCCTGCTGTACTTCGGCATCCTCGCCGCCGGACTGCTGCTCGATTTTTCCCAGCAGCTGGTCATGCAGTGGACCGGGCAGCAGGCGATGTTCTCGCTGCGCCGGCGCATCCTGGATCACCTGCACCGGCTGGATCTGCGCTTCTTCGACACGAACCCCGTCGGGCGGCTCGTGACGCGCGTCACCAGCGACGTGGACGCTCTCAACGAGCTGTTCGCCTCCGGGCTGGTCTCGCTGCTGGGCGACGCTCTGGTCGTGCTGTTCATCCTCGGGGCCATGTTCCGGCTCAGCCCCGCGCTGACGCTGCTGATGCTCGCGGCCCTGCCGCTCGTGTTCCTTGTCACCATCCTCTTCCGCCGCGCCGTCGCCGCCAGCAACCGCCGCATCCGCGCCGCCGTCGCCCGGATCAACAGCTTCCTTCAGGAACACGTCTCCGGCATCGCCGTCCTGCAGCTGTACAACCGCGAGACCCGCGCGGCGCGCGATTTCGCCGCCGTCAACGCCGCCCACCGCGACGCCTACTTCGACTCGATCCGCGCCTACGGCTGGTTCTATCCGTCCATCGAATTCGTCAGCGTGCTGACCGTCGCCTCGCTGCTTGTCGCCGGCGGTTGGCAGGTCCGCCAGAATGCGCTCTCGCTCGGCATCCTGATTGCGTTTTTCCAGTACGCGATGCGGCTCTTCCGGCCCATTCAGGATCTCAGCGAGCGTTACAACATCCTTCAGACAGCCCTCGCCGCCGCCGAGCGCATCTTCGAGCTGCTCGACACGCAGCCCCGCATTCTGCCGCCTCCGCGCCCCCGCCCGTTTCCGGAATCCATCGCGCCGATCGAGTTCGATGACGTCTGGTTCGCCTACAAGGACGAGGACTGGGTTCTGCGCGGCGTTTCGTTCACCATCCAGCCCGGCGAAGTGATCGCCGTGGTCGGCCATACCGGCGCCGGCAAGACGACGCTGACCAACCTGCTGCTGCGGTTCTACGACGTTCAGCGCGGCTCGATCCGCATCGGCGGCGTGGACATCCGCGAGTTCGACCCGCGCGAACTCCGCCGCCGGTTCGGCGTCGTGCTGCAGGACCCGACGCTGTTCACGGGCACCATCGCGGACAACATCCGCCTCGGTTCGGCCCACGTCACCGAAGACGCCATCGAGATGGCCGCCGAACAGGTCAACCTCCTCGACTTCATCGAAGAGCTGCCCAGCCGCTTCGACCATCCGGTCCGCGAGCGCGGCGCCGGACTGTCCACGGGCCAGAAACAGCTCATCAGCTTCGCCCGCGCGCTGGCCCACGATCCTCTGTATCTGATCCTCGACGAGGCGACATCGAGCGTGGACACGGAGACGGAACTCAAGGTCCGCGAGGCGCTCGAGGCGATGGTGGAGGGCCGGACGTCCATCATCATCGCCCACCGACTGTCCACCATCCAGCGCGCGCACCGCATCTTCGTCATGCACAAGGGGCAGCTGCGCGAGACAGGCACGCACCAGGAGTTGCTCGCCCGCCGCGGCATTTACTGGAAGCTCTACCAGCTGCAGTACAGGGATCAGGAAATCCGCCGCTGAACGCGCGCCGCCTCGTGCGCGATCCGCTCCGGAAGCTCGTCCAGCCGCAAGGCCATCGGCACAAACCGCGCCGCACCCTGCGGCACGGCCGGACCCAGCGCGCGGAAGCCCATTTTCCCGTACATCCCGGCGCGCTCTTCGAACCCGCTGATCAACAGTGTGGCCGCGCCTGCCTGTCTCACCTCTTCCAGCAGCTTCGCCAGCAATCCGGCGAACACCGTTGTATGCCGGTAGTCCCGCGCAATGGCCAGCAGCCGGACCTCGCACAGCGGCTGAGGCAGAGCGTCCAGCACGTGCGGATCGCCGAGCCGCGACTCGACGGAAAACGGCCGCTCCATCGACCAGCAGACCATCGCGGCCAGCCGGTCGCCGTCGAGCGCCAGCAGAAAGCGGCTCTTCGCCTCGAACCGGTCGGTCAGGCGCCCGTCCGCGCGCCGCTCGTGCTGGCCCAGCTCTTCGGCGAAAGCTGCGTGGTTCAGCTGCCGGATTCTGTCGAAATCCTCCGGTGATTCCGCGGCCCGGTAGGCGAATTTCACCCCATGGCGCCGATCATCCGCAGGTTTTCTTCTCTCGATCTGACCGTCACACGGAGATATTTTCCGGCCAGGACTCCGGAGAAAAACTCCCGGACAAAGATGCTGCGGGCGCGGAGCCGCGCGGCCAGTTCCGCAGGCTGCGGCGGCCGGATCAGGAAGTAGTTCGTGCAGGAAGGCAGCGGGTTCAGGCCCGCCAGCGCCTGCCGGAACTCCTCGCGCAACGAGCGCGTTTCTTCGTAGCGCCGCCGGTAGTATTCCGGATGCCGCAGCGCCTCCATCGCCGCTGCCTGCGACAGCAGCCCGACGGGCCAGGGCGGCAGCCACTTCGACATCTCTTCAGCCGTTTCCGGATGAAGAACCATGTAGCCGACGCGCGCGCCGCTCAGCGCATAGACCTTGGACATGGACTTGACGACGGCCAGGTTCCGCCGCCGCGCCGCCTCCGGCTCAAGAGACAGTCCTTCGCCGGCGAACTCGAGATACGTTTCATCCACCACGACCAGCGTGCCGGAACCCACGGCTGTCACGAATTCCAGAACTTCCTCCCTCGGCCAGCACCGCCCCGTAGGATTGTTCGGGTTGACGAGCAGCACAGCCTGAGGCCGTTCCCGCCGGATCAGATCAATGAGCGTCTCCGTCCGGACGGCGAACCCGTCTTCCTCGCGCAGCCCGGCGCGCAGCAGCGGGCAGCCGAGCAGCGCGCCGGCGATATGCTCGTACTCGCTGTACATCGGGTCCAGCACGGCCACAGGACGCCCTGCTTCCAGCATTCTCGGCAGGCATGCGAACAGCAGGCTGGAAGAGCCGGCGCCGGGCAGCACGCTCTCCGGCGGCACGCCGCGCCGCCGCGCCACTTCTTCGACGAAGCCTTCCGCGTGGCTCGGCGGCGAGCTCTTCAGCAGAAACGCCAGGTGCTCCCGCAGCGCCGCCAGCACCTCCGGCGCCGGATCGAACCAGGCGTCCAGCACGTCTGCCGTGATGACCTCGCCGGCGCGTTCGAGGTGCGTCAGGTCCACTCCGATCGCCTCGAACGACGCCCCGCCGTGGTACGCCTGAACCTTCATTGCCGTGCTTCCGCCTCCTGCATGCCGCGCTGCACGTCCACCCGGCCGAGCACGAGGATGCCCGCCACGAAGAAGACGATCAGGCTGGCCACCGCCCACTCATAGCTGCCCGTAAACTGCAGCGCAAGGCCGAATATCAGGGGCGCCAGCCAGCTCGTGCCCTTGTCGCTGATCTCGTACAGCGCGAAATATTCGGCTTCTTTGCCTTTCGGAATCATGATGGAGAACAGCGACCGGCTCAGCGCCTGCGTGCCGCCCATGATCAGGGCGACCAGAGCAGCCGCGATGAAGAAGTCGCGCGAGCTCCGGATGAAAAAGACGCCGCATATGAGCGCCGTCCAGACGAACAGGCTCCCCATAACCGTCCGGTAGGCGCCGAGGAGCTCCGCAATTTTCTGAATTCCCATCGCTCCGAGAAACGCCACGAACTGCACCATCAGGATGGCCATCGTCAGCTCGCTCATCGGCATCTTCAGATGATCGGCGCCGAACTGGCCCGATAACGTGATGACCGCCTGAATCGCATCGTTGTACAAAAGATACGCGGCCAGGAACAGGAGCGCCTGACGGTACCGCATCAGGCTCCGGACAGTGCGGCCGAGCTGCGTGAAGCCCTCTTTCCAGACGGCCTGCTGCTGCGGATGGGCCGCGCCGCGCGCCCGCAGGCCCATCATCGGAATCACCGTGAAAAACGCCCACCACGCCCCCGCCGAACCCAGGCTGATCCGCACAGCCATCGCTTCGTCGAGCCCGAGCCGCGGCGCCTGCTGATAGAGCAGCAGATTCAGCCCCAGCAGAATCCCGCCCCCCAGATATCCGATTCCCCAGCCCCTGCTCGACACCGCGTCCCTTTGCTCCGGCGGCGCGATGTCGTTCAGAAAGCTGTTGTACACCACGATCGACGCCCCGAACGCCAGGTTCGCCAGCAGGAACAGCGCTCCCCCCAACAGGTACATTCCGTCGCTCAACGCGAACATCGCAATCGTCGCCGCCGCGCCCGTGTAAGCCAGCACGCCGAGCACGCGCTTCTTGTTCGGACTTGCGTCGGCTACGGCGCCGACGACGGGCAGCACGGCGACCTGGCTCAGCACGGAGATCGAGATCAGGTAGCTCCAGTAACTGCGCGCGTCCACGGGGATGCCCAGGGGTCGCACCATGCCGCCGGCATCCGCCGCCGCCTTGGCCAGAGCCGTCAGATACGGTCCCAGGAACAGCGTGACGACCGTCGAGGAAAACGCCGAGTTGGCGAAATCGTAGAAGTACCAGGCGCGCTGTTCGCGCGGGCTGTATTGCGGCTCAGCTCCTGCTTCCGCCAAGACGCTCCTCCACCATTGCGGCGATCTTCGGGTAATCCAGCTTGCCGGTTCCGAGCAGGGGCAGTTTCTCCACGGCGACGATGCGGCGCGGCAAAGCCAGCTCCGGCGCGCCCATTTCGCGCGCCGCCGCCTGCAGGGCTTCGCGCGCCAGAGCGGCGTCCTCCGTAGCCAGCACGATCATTTCGCCGCGCGCCGGATCCGGGCGCGCCACCGCCGCATGCAGATGCTTCGGCGAAGCCCGCCCGGCGATCCGCTCCGGCAGTTCGAGGGAAATCATTTCGCCGGCCACTTTCGCGAAGCGCTTCTGCCGTCCCAGCAGCCGGATGAAACCGTCTTCGATGACCGCCAGGTCGCCGGTCGCGTACCATCCGGGGCCGAACCGCGACTCGGGCGGCTCAAACACGCCCGGACGGCTCTCGCGCACATAGCCGAGCATCACATTCGGCCCGCGCACGTGCAGCATCCCGCCTTCCTCGAGCCCCTCCACAGGCTCGAGACGGACTTCCATCAAAGGCAGCGGCTCGCCCACCGTGCCCCGCCGCGCCCGCATCGGCGTGCAGACGCTGATCACCGGCGAACACTCCGTCGCTCCGTAGCCCTCGTAAATCTTCTGCCCGAATTTCTCGAAATAGGTCTGTTCCACTTCTTCCGTCAGCTTCTCCGCGCCGGCCACCAGCAGCCGCGTCCGCCGGAAGTCGTATGGATGCGCGCGCTTCGCGTAATGCTTGAGAAACGTCGGCGTCGCAAACATCACCGTGGCATCGCGGTCGTAGTACAGCTCCGGAATCACCGCGTAATGCAGCGGCGTCGGATAGAGATAAACGCGAATTCCGCTCACCACGGGCAGCAGGAATCCGGCCATCAATCCGAAACTGTGGAACACAGGCATGGCCGAGAAAATCTTGTCCGCCGGCGAGACGTCCAGCACGGTCAGCGCCTGTTCAATGTCGCTCAGAATGGACCAGTGGCTCAACACGACGCCCTTCGGCTTGCCCTCGCTGCCTGAAGTGAACAGCACCGCCGCCGGCTCCTCCGGCGCCGCGTGCCGCGCAGCCCGGCGCGGGAAACGCAGCGCGAACAGCAGCAGCCACAGCTTGTCGGCAGGCGTCAGCCGGGCGCGCAGGTCTTCGAGCAGCACGACGTGCGCGCCTTCCAGCCGCGCGACCGTTTCTTCGAGCTTCGCCCGCTCGAGGAACGTCCGCGACGTGATCACGGTTTTCACCTGCGCCGCGCGCATCGCGCTCTGCATTCCCTCGAGCCCCGCCGTGAAGTTCAGCATCGCCGGCACGCGGCGGCGGCTCATCAGTCCCAGCACGAGAGCGAGCGTCGCCGCGGCGTTCGGCATCAGAACGCCCACAGCCTCGCCCTCGGCGGTGAATTTCGCTGTCAGCCGCCCCAGGGCGAGCGCGCCGCGCAGGAGCCGACCGTAGGTCATTCGCGTACCGCCCGCGTCCTCCACCATGTCGCGGCCGCGGCCAAAGACGTCCACAGCTTCCAGAAAGGCTTCAAACAGGCTCCGCTTCGGCTTCGCCAGGCACATGGACCTTTGCAGCAGCCGCCGCATCGCTTCGCTGGCCGCGCGCCGCCGCTCGCGCCCCGTGCGCCCTTCCGGCATGCGGATGACCTGCGGCTCGAACCACGTCACCCGGATCTTCGGCAGCCACGCCAGCGGATAGTCGCCGCGCATCCGCGTGAAGCCGCGGGCGCGCGCCGCCCCGTCGATCACGGCCACCGTCACCGGGGCTTCCGTCTTCGCCGCGATAAACGCGGGTCCGTCGTAGATCTTCATCAGCGCGCCGGTCACCGTGACACGGCCTTCGGGAAAGATGACCACCTGCCGCCCGCGCTCCAGCGCCGCCATCGCCTCTTTCACGCCCAGCGGTTTCGTGACGTCGATCACGATGTGATCCGCCGCCTTCAGCAGGAAGCGGAACACCCACTGCTCCATTACCTGCGTATGAACCAGCCACAGCGCGTCGCGAGGCAGCATCGACCACAGGATAGGCGCATCCAGAAACGACTGGTGGTTGGCGATCACCAGACCGCGGCCGCTGCGCGGCGGCTGCCCATGCACCTCGAGCCGGTACAGCAAACGCAGCAGCAGACGGACCAGCAGTTGCAGCATCGCTCCTCGATGGCGCGGATTTCGCACCGCGTTACCGCAAGTGTACGACACGCGGGACAGCCCCGATACAATCGAGAGGTGGCCGCACTGCACATGACGCCGGAAGGCTCCCGCCGCTTCGCCGGGCGCTTCGCCGAGGCTCTGGACAACGGTTTCTACCGTCTTGCCCAGAGCTGCCTGCTGTCTTCCATCGGAATCGGCACCTATCTCGGCGAACCCACCGAAGAAGACGACGCCCGTTATACGGCGGCTGTCGAAGCCGCCGTCCGGAAAGGCGTCAACGTCATCGACACCGCGATCAACTACCGCCATCAGCGTTCCGAGCGGTCCATCGGCGCGGCTCTGAAAACGCTGTTCGGGCAGGGCGCCGCCGCGCGCGACGAACTCCTCGTCTGCACGAAAGCGGGCTTCCTCACGCCCGGCGCCCTCCCCGAGGGCATTCCTGATTCGCCCGAAGTTGCAGGACGCATGCACTGCATGGCGCCCGCCTTTCTGGAAGATCAGATTGCGCGCAGCCTCTCGAACCTCGGTCTGGAGACGATCGACGTTTTCTACCTGCACAATCCGGAAACGCAGCTTCGCTTCGTTCCGCGCGCCGTCTTCGAAGACCGTCTCCGCGCCGCTTTCGCCACGCTCGAGCGCCTGTGCCGCGAGGGCCGCATCGCCGCCTACGGCATCGCCACCTGGGACGGCCTCCGGCTGCGGCAGGACTCCGATCTCCGCCTCAGCCTGCCGCGCGTGGCTGAAATCGCGCGCGAAGCCGCAGGCGAAGACTGCCATTTCCGCTTCGTTCAGCTTCCCTTCAATCTCGCCATGCCCGAGGCCTTCACGCGGGCGCATCAGGGCGAACCGCCGAACCACGCCACGCTGCTCGAACTCGCCGCGCGGCTCGGCGTGACCGTCGTCGCCAGCGCCCCGCTGTTGCAGGCCCGGCTTGCATCGTCCCTGCCGGGGCGCGTGCGCGACGCCTTCCCCGAATGCTGGACCGACGCCCAGCGGGCGCTGCAGTTCGCGCGGTCCGCGCCCGGCATCACCACTGTTCTCGCCGGCATGAGCTCGCTCCGGCACGTCGAAGAGAACCTCGCCCTCAGCACCGTGCCTCCCGCGCCGCTCGAGCGCTGGCTGTCGCTCTTTGAAACGGAAGCATGACGCCCGCCGCCCGCATCGAGCCGCCCTTCGATCTCTCGCTGGCGCCCGATGCGCCGGCCGTGTTCGTCGTCCATCTGCGCGAGGGCGAGCCTTACGTCAGCCGCACGCGCCGCCTGCGCCGCCGCCTGCGCCGCCTGCTCTCGCCGTCGGGCATCGCCGGCCGCGCTCTTCGTCTTGGAGAACTCGCCACCGCCGTCGAATACGAACTCGCCCCGTCGAACCTCGCCGCCCTGCTCCGCCACTACGAACTGCTGAACCTCCACTCGCCCGAAGGCGCCGCCCGCCGCCTGCGCCTGCGTCCGGCCGTGTTCGTCAAGGTGCTGCTGTCCAATCCGTGGCCCCGCACATCGGTCTCCACGCGCCTCAGCCGCGGCTCGTCTTTCTGCTTCGGCCCGTTTCAGAACAGGACGGCCGCATCACGTTTTGAACAGGAAGTGCTCGATCTGTTTCAGATCCGGCGCTGCCTGGAAGACCTGGCCCCCGCGCCGGACCACCCCGGCTGCATCTACGGCGAAATGGGCAAATGCCTGCGGCCCTGCCAGGAGGCCGTTTCCCGCGAAGAATATTCGGCGGAAGCCGCGCGGCTGGTCCGGTTTCTGGAAACGCGCGGGCGCAGCCTGCTGGAGTCCGCCGCAGCCGCGCGCGACCGCGCCAGCGAAGAGCTCGACTTCGAGCAGGCCAGCCGCTGGCACGAGCGCTGGCTCCGGATCCGCGAGGCCGCTTCCCTGTGCGGAGATCTGGCCGCGCCGCTCGACCGCCTCTCTGGGGCGGCAGTGCTGCCGTCGCCTGAGCCCGGCGTGCTGCAGATCGCCGTCATGCTCTCCGGCGCCTGGCTGCCGCTGTGCGCGTTTCCGGTCACGGCGACGGGACAGTCGATCAGCCTCGACTCGCGCCTGCGCTCCCTCTTCACATCGCTCGCGCCGCCCCGCCTGACGCTCGCGCAGCGCTCCGAGCACATCGCCCTGCTCGCCCAGTGGTTTTACAGCGCCTCGCGCGACGCCGAGTGGCGGCCCTTCTCTTCCATCGAAGACATCCCTTACCGCGCTCTCGTCCGCGACATCTCGCGCGCCGCCTCGCGCATGCAGGGCAGCCTGTTCGACCCCTGAGTTGGCTCGCCTGCCGCGGCGTGTCAAACTATTCCTGAGGGTGGACGTCCGCCACCCCTGATCCAGGAGGTCATTGGCCCGTGGCATTGAAACCCCAGTCCTCCCCTGCGTCTCCCACAGGCAACTCCTCCTTCCCTGTTTACGCGCTCGCAATCCTCGTTTTTTTCGCACTCGCAGGAACTGCTCTCTGGTGGTTCGTTCTTCGCACTCCTCCAGAGCCTCCCGAGCCGCCGCCACTGACAGAAGAGGCGCGCGAGTACGTCCGCAACGGCTATCTGGCTCTCTCCGGCGTCGAGATGAAAGCCGCCGAGAATTACATGATGACTACGCTCGTCGAGATCACGGGCAACATCACCAACAAGGGTCCGCGCCCCATCGCCGTTGTGGAGCTGAACTGCATCTTCTACGACCCCTACGGCCAGCCGGTCCTCCGCGAACGCGTCCCGATTGTCCGCCGGGTCAAAGGCAAGCCCTTCCAGCCCGGCGAAACCCGCCCCTTCCGCCTGCCGTTCGACAACATCCCCTCCGGCTGGAACCAGGTGCTGCCGCAGCTCGTCATCGCGCGGATCGACTTCGAAAACTGAAGCCATGCCGCGCGTCCTGCTCATCGAAGATGATCCCGACCAGCGCCGGTTGCGCACGCTCCTGCTCGAGTCGCGCGGGCATCAGGTGCACCCCGCCAGCTGCGCGGAGGAAGCCCTGCACCAGCTCTCCGCGTCGGACACGCTGCCGGACTGCGTGCTGATGGACCTCCGCCTGCCGCGCACGGAGGACGGCCGCCGCCTCATCCGCGCGCTGCACGAGCTGCACCCCGGCCTGCCGGTCATCGTGCTCACGGGCGCAGCCGGCTTCGAGTCCTCGCCGGAGCGGGCCATGGTCCGCGAGGTGTTGCGCAAACCGGTCCGCACGGAGCGGCTCCTCAGCGCGCTCTCGCGCCTGGCTTCGCTGCTGCTGGCCTTCTGGCTCGCAGCGCCGGCCTTCGCGCAGCAGCGCAGCTTCCCGTTTACTCTGGACAGTCCCGCCGAAGTCGTCGCCGAGCTCGAACTCTCTTCCCCGTCCTCGGATTGGGGCGCCGCCGGCCGCGAGGCCGCCGTCGCCGCCATCGGCCTCGATGGAGAAACAAAACATCACGTTTTTGTTTTTGCTGAAAAGGACTCGCGCCTCTACCGCGTCTTCCTCGGACCTCTCGGGCCCGGCCCTCACACGCTTTCCGTCGGGCGCGACCCGCGCCACTCTGCCGCCGGTTCGGATCTGGTCATCGGCGGCGCCCGGATCCGGCCGCTCCCGCCCGGCGACCCTCTCTTCGAGCCCGTCCGGCATGCGCCCGTGCTCTTCGCCCGCGCGGACACGATCGGCCGCTTCAGCGATGCGCCCCTGCTCGTCTATTGCAGGCGCGGACGCGACGCCCGCGGCCCGTGGCTCGAATACACGGCCGTGTTCTCCAACGAAGACGGCGGCACCTCGGCGCGCGACCTGATGGCCCGCTGGGGCCGCACCACGGATATCGAATACGTCTACCGCGTGTGGCTCGACCCGGAAGGCCGTCCGGCCCGCACTCTCATCCAGACGCGCGAGCATCAGGACGTCCCGTATGACGGCCCCTACTTCGGCCTTCACCCGATGCTCGTGCCCGTCACCGACAACAACATGGTCGAGCCCGTCGCGGGCGATGCGCCTCCGCTGCGGTTCCAGCTCGCGCCCGTGCTCGCCGATCTCGCCGGCGGCTCCCGCGAGCTTGTCATGGACAGCGAGCCGTTCACCTACGAGATCGCCTGCAAGGAGATCCGGCGCGAGGGCAAAATCCGCGCGCCAGGCGCATGGATCGACGGAGAAAAAATCGCCGATCCGGCCCTCTATTTTGTTGCTGAATTCCGCGCGGAAACACAGAACGCCGCCGTTCAGCTCCTGTACCGTTTCCGCGGCGAGAATCTCTGGCGCGGTTCTTCTCTGGGCATCGCCAGGAATTTCATCGAGCGGGGCGGCTGGGCCCGCACCGCAGTGGAATTGGCGGACGGACGCGCTTTTTCCGAAATCTCGGAATTCGCTTTCCAGTGCCTTTCCCGCCGGGACCTGGAACGGCAGCCCGTCCCCAAAAACGGCCGCTGCCGCATCGCCAGGCTGGGAAAGTTCCTGACTTTCGACTCGCGCTGCCGACCTGTCGCCGCCCCAGCCCCCGCCATCCCGGAAAATGGCTGGCAGCTCAACGTGGGAGAAATGGTCTCGTTCAGCCATGACTAACGCCATGGATATCGCCCGTCTCCACGACCGTCTGAAAGCCGAAGGCAAGCTGTCTCTTCAGGTGCGCATCGTCCCCCGCAGCCCGAGAACCGAATGGGCCGGTTTCCTCGAAAGCGGCGACTGGAAAATCAAGGTCGCCGCACCTCCCGAACGCGGCAAAGCGAACGAGGAGCTGATCCGTTTCCTCGCCGCCGAATTCGGCGTTTCCCGCGAATCGGTTGAAATCGTCGCCGGCGCCACCAGCCACCACAAGCTGATCCGCATCACACCGCGGCGGCAGGCATAGGGCAATTCCGCCCGCTCGAAACCGGGCGGCCACAGGAAGAAGTGGCCCTGCACCCGAAGCGAAAGGTAAAAGAAAGCCGCTGGCGCTCAGCTCGCGCCAGCGGCCCTCCTTCTTCAATGCGCTGATAGACTAGTTCCGCCGCTTCAGGGTGGGACGTTCGTCCGGATCCTCGGTCTTCTTGCCGTCGCCTTCCACGGGCTCCGTGCCCGCGCCCGGCGCCTTCTTCAGCCGCGGGCGGTTCGGATCATCGTTCGGTCCCAGCTTCCGCCGGTTGCTCATCGCGATGATCCGCTCCTTCACCTCCTCGAACTCGGAGGTCGTGATCACGTACTCGGGGCGCTCCTTCAGCAGCTCGGAGATGTTCTTCTGCGCCTCCTCGATCCGGTCCGCCGTCGGCGGGTGGCTGCGGAAAGCCTTGGAAATCGTCCCCGGCTTGCGCTTTTCGAGCGATTCCAGACGCTCGAAGAAGTCCACGAAGCCGTTCGGGTCGTAGCCGGCCTTGTACATGTACTGCAGGCCGAGCAGATCCGCTTCGCGCTCGAAGGCGCGCGAGAACGACAGGAAGCTCAACGGGATCGCCACGGAAGCCGCCTGGCGGATGCCGAACCCGGTCCAGCCGCCCATGAAGATCAGTGGAATCGTCGCCAGGTTGGCCAGATTGCCGCGCGTGGCCTGCCGCGTGCCGTGCCGCGCCGCAATGTGCGCGATCTCATGGCCCATCACGCCCGCCAGCTCGGACTCGTTCTCGGCCAGGGTGATCAATCCGGTGTTCACGTAGAAGAACCCGCCCGGCAGCGCCATCGCGTTGGGCTCTTCGGTGTCGATCACCTTGATCGTCACCGGCACCTTGGCGTCGGAGTTCCGCACGAGGTTCTGACCCACGCGGTTGACGTACTCGGCGATGATCGGGTCGTCGACGATCTTGGCCACCCGCTCGATCTCCATCGCGAACGCCTTGCCCATCGCGATTTCTTTTTCGATCGAATACCAGTTCAGCCCTTTGCCGACGTCGCGCTCGCCGATGGCGTCGGGGTCTTTCTTCTTGTCCTTGATGACCTTCTGCTTCTGCTGCTTCTGGTCTTTGGACTGTTCAGTCGACTCCTGAGCCCGCACCGGCGGCGCAAACGACGCCACCGCCAGGGCGAGTATCACGGCCAGGATTGTGCGCTTCATGGGCCCGTCCCCTCACTTAAGACTAACGTACATTGAAATGGATGGGTTACGATAATCCGGCGACGCAAGAGATCTGGCGCGCGTGGCGGCACGAGTTCCCGGTCACGAAGAACCTCGTGTACATGAACCATGCCGCCGTCGCTCCCCTGCCCCGGCGTTCGGCTGAGGCCATGCAGCGCATGGCCCAGGACGCCCTTGACTACGGGGCGCTGCACTACCCGGACTGGATGGACGCCGTCGATGGCGTCAAGCGCGCCGCAGCCCGCCTGATCAACGCCGAGCCCGCGGAAATCGCCACCGTCAAGAACACCAGCGAGGGCATCGCCACCGTCGCTCTTGGCCTCGACTGGCGCCCCGGCGACCGCATCGTCGCCTTCCGGGAGGAGTTCCCAGCCAACTTCTACATCTGGAAGAAGCTGGAGCAGTGGAAGGGCGTCCGCGTGGAATGGCTCAGCTGCATGGCGCCGCTGGAAGAGATTGACCGCGCCGCCCGCGGCGCGCGGCTCCTTTCCATCAGCTTCGTCCAGTATCTCAGCGGCTACCGCGCCAATCTCGAAGCCATCGGCGAGATCTGCGCGCGGCACGGCGTCTTCTTCTTCGTGGACGCCATTCAGGGCCTTGGCGCTTTTCCCCTCGACGTCCGCAAGGCCCGCATCCACGCGCTCTCGGCCGACGGCCACAAATGGCTCCTCGGTCCCGAGGGCTGCGGCATCCTCTACATTCAGCGCGACATGCAGGACCTGATCGAGCCCGTCGAATTCGGCTGGACCAACGTCGCCGGCTGGCAGGACTACTCCTCCCGCGACATGACCCTGCGCAGCGACGCCGGCCGTTACGAGCCCGGCACGCTGAACGTCATCGGCTGCTTCGGTCTTCGAGCCTCGATCGAACTGCTGCTCGAGGCGGGCGTCGACAACATCGCCCCGCATGTCCTGCACCTTGCCGGCCTGCTCGCCGGATGGGCGAAAGAAAAGCGCTACGAAGTGATGTTCGAACCCACGCCGGACCACGGCTCCGGCATCATCTCTATCCGCAAGGAGGGCGTCGACGCGCGCTGGCTGTGGACGCGCCTCCGCGATTCCGGCATCATCGCCGCCCCGCGCCAGGGCTGGCTGCGGCTCAGTCCGCACTTTTATCTTTCGCCTGACGATGCCGCTCAGGCGGCCGAACTGCTCCCCTAGCGCCTGCTGTCGGGGCCGGGGAAGGTCTGAGTTCGTCTGTAAATGATTGATTACAGTATTTGTCACTGTATAGTGACAAAAGGCGAAGCATATGCCACGATAGACAGTGGAGGGTGTTTCAGATGCTGAATTCCGGTCGTTGGGCAGTGGCGGTTCTGATCCTCTCATTTGCCGCATGCGGAAAGCGGACCGCACAGGCGCCGGAGCCGGTGGCCGCCGTGCAGGTTCGGGAGGCGGCGAAACTCGAGCGAGCCGAAGTGATCCGGGTTGGCGGTAACGTGGAGGCGTACGAATCCTCCGAAGTCGGCTTCCAGGTGGCTGGGCGCATCCGCCGGGTGCTGGTCGAGGAGGGGCAGGTCGTCCGCCAGGGGCAGTTGCTGGCGGAACTCGACCCCACCGACTATTCGCTCGGCGCAGAGATTGCGGAAGGCGAAGCCGCGGCTGCGCGGGCGATGGCCGAGAAAGCCCGCGCCGGGGCGCGCAGACAGGAGCTTGAGCAGGCCCGCGCCGCCTACGAGCAGGCCGAAGACGAGTACCGGCGCATGAAGATCCTGTTCGAGCGGAAAAGCCTTGCGCCGAACGATTTCAGGAAAATCGAAACGCACTGGCAGGTGGCGAAGCAGCGGTACGAGGAAGCCCTGGAAGGCGCGCGCCGCGAAGACCGCGAGGCCGCCGAGGCCAAGGCCCGACAGGCCGAAGCCAACGCCCGGCTCAATCGCAAGCGCGTCGAGGACACGCAGCTCCGCGCGCCCATTTCTGGCGTCGTGGCCCGCCGCCTGGCCGACACGGGCGAGATGATCGCTGCCGGGATGCCCGTTGTGGCGCTGATGCAGCTCCACCCGGCGCGCGTCCGCGCCGGCGTGCCTGAAGCGGAAATCGGGAAGGTCAGGATCGGGCAGACCGCGCGCGTCCGCATTCCTTCTCTCGGCGGGCGCGAATTCCCCGCAAAAGTCGAACTTGTCGGCTTCGCTGCGGAGCCGCAGTCGCGGACCTTCCCGGTGCGGCTGCTGGCGCCGAACCCCGCGCTGGAACTGCGCGCCGGCATGATCGCCGAAGCCGAGATTGAGACCGACTCGCGCGTCCCGGTGCGCACCGTTCCCGCGGAAGCCGTCTGGCGCGATCCGCAGGGCGCCACGCACGTCTACGTCTACTCGCCCCAGAGCGGACGCGTTCATGCGCGGCGCGTCCGCACCGGCCGCGGGGCTGGCCGCGAGGTCGAGATCGCGGAGGGGCTTGGCGATGGCGACCTGGTCGTTGTGGGCGGCCAGCACAAGGTCAAAGACGGCATGCGCGTCCAGGCGGAGGTGCTGCGATGAACCCCGTCAAGTCCGCCCTCCGGTACCCGCAGGTCACGCTGCTTCTCACGGCCGCCGTCCTCGCCACCGGCATCACGTCGCTGCTCACCATGCCGCGGCGCGAAGACCCGAAGATCACCATCCGCACAGGCCTCGTCATCGCCATGTACCCGGGCGCCACCGCCGAGCAGGTCGAAAAGCAGGTCACGCGCAAGATCGAAGACCGGCTCTTCCGTTTCGAGGAAGTCCGCAAGGCGAAGACCTGGTCCACCAGCCGCAGCGACCTCTGCGTCATCCATGTCGAACTCGAAGACCATGTCAAACAGCCCGACGTCTTCTGGTCGAAGCTCCGCCATGCGTTGATCGAGCTCAAGCTCACGGAACTGCCGGAGGGCGTGCAGGGCCCTGTTGTGCGCGACGATTTCGGCGACACGGTCGCGCTGCTGGTGGCCGTGCACGGCAGCCGTTACAGCTACACGGATCTGAAAGAGTACGCCGAACGGCTCGAAGACGAATTCCGCACCCTGCGCGCCGTGGCCAAGCTGAAGCGCATCGGCGAGCAGAAGGAAGAGATCCGCATCACCTCGTCCATGGAGCGCGTGTCCCAGTATGCGCTCTCGCCGATGAAGGTGATCCAGGCCCTCCGCGGCCGCAACGTGGTCCAGTACGGCGGCGAGCTGAAGACCGGCGCGGCGGCGCAGCCCATGCGCGCGTCCGGCCTTTTCCAGGACGTGGACGAGATCCGGCGCGTCATGATCGACGTCTCGCCAACCGGCCAGCCCGTCTATCTCGGCGATCTGGCCCGCGTCGAGCGCGTCGAAGGCGAGCCCCGCTCGCTGTGCCGTTTCAACGGCGAGCCCGCCGTCCTGGTCAGCGTCGAAATGCAGGAGGGCTACAACATCGTCGAGTTCGGCCGCGCCCTGCGTGAAAAGCTCGCCGAGGTGCGCGCCACGCTGCCTCCCGACCTCCGCATCGACATCCTCGCCGATCAGCCCGCCGTCGTCGAGCGCCGCATCACGCACTTCATCCGCGAGTTCGGCATCGCCATCAGCGCCGTCATCCTCGTCACCATCATCCTGCTGCCCCTGCGCGTGGCGCTCATCGCCAGCCTTGCCATTCCCGTCACCGTCGCCGCCACGTTCGCCCTGCTGCACGCGATCGGCGTCGAACTGCACCAGGTTTCCATTTCCGCTCTGATCGTCGTGCTCGGCATGGTGGTCGACGACGCCATCGTCATCGCCGACAACTACGTCGAGCACCTCGACCGCGGCACCCCCCGGATGGAAGCCGCATGGCGCTGCGCCACTGAACTCTGGCTGCCCGTGCTCACCGCCACGCTCACCATCATCGCCGCGTTCCTGCCGATGCTCATCATCAGCGGAGCGGTGGGCGAATTCATCCAGGCGCTGCCGGTCGCCGTCGCCGTCGCTCTCTCCTGCTCCTACGCCGTGGCCATGCTGGTCACGCCGTGGCTCTGCCGGTTCTTCATCCGCCGCGGACTCCATCCGCCCGAGGCCGAACCGCGCAGGAAGCGCTTCAACGCCATCGACTTCATGCAGTCCAGCTACAACCGCGTCATCCACGCCGCCATGCGCAACAAGGCCCTCACCCTCGCCGGCGGCGCCGCCGTCTTCCTTCTGGGAATCGTGCTCCTGCGCACTGTCGTGCCCGAGCGCTTCTTCCCCACCGCCGAGCGCAACCAGTTCGTCATCCATCTCTGGCTTCCTGAAGGGACGCGCCTCGAAAAGACCGACGCCGCCGTTCGCCGCATCGAACAGCATCTCCGCAAGGAGCCGCTCGTCACGAGTTTCGCGTCTTTTGTCGGCGACTCCGCTCCGCGCTTCTATTACAACGTCGACCCAGAATTCCCCGCCCGAAATTATGCCCAGATCGTGGTCAACACCCGGAGCGCGGAAGATACGCCTCCGCTTGTGTTCCGCCTGCGCCGCGAGCTGCAGGCCGTCGCGCCGGAGGCGCTTGCCATCGTGCGCGAGCTCGAACAGGGCACGGTCATGAAGGCGCCGGTCGAAGTGCGCATTGTCTCCACGCTGGATGGCGAAGACGACCTCCGCCGCCTGCGCGAAATCGGCGATCAGGCTGAGGCGATCCTGCGCCGCACGGCGGGCGCCGAATATGTCTTCGACGACTTCCACGAAGATGCGCCGGAGCTCTCCCTGCGCGTGAACGAAGAGGTCGCCAACCGCCTGGGTTTCAGCAATTCCATGCTCGCTCTCCAGATGGCGGGCGGTTTCAGCGGTCTGCCTGTCACCACGTTCTGGGAGGGCGACCGCGACATCCCCGTCGTACTGCGCCTCGAGGAGCAGTACCGAAACACCTTCGACGATGTCGGAGACGCTTACGTCGTCAGCGCGCTGACGGGCGCGCGCGTTCCCCTTCGCAGCGTCGCCAGCGTCGAGCCCGAGTGGCGCCCCAGCCGCATCGTCCGCCGCAACGGCCTGCGCACGCTCACCGTCATGGCCATCCCCGACGAGGCGCACCTGCCCTCGCAAATCCTGAAATCGGCGCAGCAACAGCTCGCCGCCATCCCGCTTCCGCCCGGATACCGCATCGAATATGGCGGAGAAATCGAGGGGCAGAAAGAAACATTCGGAGAAATGCACGTCGTGCTGGCCCTGAGCATTCTGCTGATTTTCCTGATCCTGCTCTTCCAGTTCCGCTCGCCCGTCGACACGCTGGTCGTGATGATGTCCATTCCACTGGCCCTGCCAGGGGCGGTCTTCGGGCTGATTCTGACGGGAAATCCGTTCAGCTTTACGGCGTTTATGGGCGTCATCAGCCTTTCCGGCGTGGTTGTGCGCAACGCGATCATCCTCGTCGATTACATCCATGAACGACAGCGCGCGGGCGCTCCGCTGGAAACGGCCGCTCTTGAGGCCGGCGAACGCCGCCTGCGGCCGATTTTCCTGACCACTGCTGCGGCGGCCGTGGGCGTGCTGCCCATGATCCTCAGCGGGTCCAGCCTGTGGTCCCCGCTGGCCAGCGCCATCGCCGTCGGGCTCATCTGCTCCATGTTCTTCACGCTCGTCGTCGTGCCTGTGCTTTACGTCGTGGCCAAGCGCCGCGCCGCCCGCTGGCGCCCGGCCACCCTGGCGCCCGTCCTGCTGCTACTTTTGTTCCAGCCGGGTCTCCGCGCCGAACCGCGCCGCATCACGCTCGACGAGGCCCTCGCCATGGCCCGCCAGCAGAACCCGATCCTGAAAATCCAGCGTCTGAAGGAGCGCGAATCGGCCCGCAAACGCGACGCCATCCGCGCCAACGCCTTCCCGCGCCTTTCCAATGAATCGAGCCTCCTCTACAACAGCCAGTTGCAGAACGTCGCCATCCCGCGGGGCTTTCTCGGCGTGCTGCCGCAGCTCAGCCCAGTCCCATCGGACGACCTGCGCCTGCTGCAGGGCGCCAACACGTTCGGCCTTTCCATGACGACGGCCGCCCAACCTCTCACGCCTCTCATCCGCATCCGCGCCGGCACGCGCGCCGCCGAGCAGGACATCCGCATCGCGGAAGCGGAAACCCGCCGCGCCGAAAACGAAATCGCCCTGAAAGTTCAGGAAGCCTATCTCGGTGCCCTCCTGCTCGAAAAGCGCATCGCTGCCGCGCGCCGGAAAGTCGAGGCCGCTGAAGCCGCCCGCGCCGACGCCGCCAACGCCGTCGAGTCCGGCGCCGCACTCGACGTCAAACTTCTCGAGGCCGACGCCCGCCTGCTGGAAGCGAAAAACACTCTGCTTCAGCTCGAAAACCAGCGCGCCGACGTGCTGGCGGAACTCGCCGACCTGATCGGCCTGGATCCGGACGCAGAACTCGAGCTCGTCCCCTCTCTCTGGGCTGCGCCGCCGGTCGAGCCGGCCGAGGCGCTGGGGCAACGCGCCCTCGAGCGCAGCCCCGAAGTGAAAGCCGCCGAAGCCGCAGTCGAAAAGGCCCGCCGCGCCGTCCGCGCCGCGCAGGCCGAGTTCATCCCGGACATCGCGCTGTTCGCCACGCACGCGCAGCAGCGCGGCGTGCCCTTCCTGCCCTCTTCCAATGCCGCCGTCGGCGCGCGCCTGTCGTGGGATCTGTTCGACGGCGGCAAGAAGCGCGCTCTCGTCGGCGAGCGCCGCGCGCAGCTGGAGCAGGCTGAACAGAATCTCCTGCGCGTCCGCCATCGCGTACAGATCGACGTCGAGAAGGCCCGCCGCAAGGTCGAGCGCTTCCAGGATCTGGTCCGCGTCGCCGAGCGCGCCCTCGAAGCCCGCCGCGAAGCTCTCCGCATTACTTCGGATGCCGTCGAAACCGGCGTCGCCCCGCCTGTGAAACTCGCTGAAGCTCAGGCGGCCGCCGCGGAAGCCGAGGCCCTGGCGGAAGAGGCCCGCGCGGGCCTGCGTCTCGCGGTGGCGGAACTCGAACGCACGATCGGCGGCTGAACGGCGCCGGGGCTTGAATCAGACTCGGGAATCTGAAATAAGAGTAGGGCGAACTTTTCCCGACAGGAGGCCCTCATGCCCTGCTGCATGTCCGCCATGAGCCGGCGCACGCTGCTGAAAACCGGCGCCGCCCTTCCCCTTGTGGCAGCGCCTTCCGGCGGCCACCCTCTCGAGCCGGGCGCGCGCCGCACGCTGCGCGTCCAGCCTGTGCTCATCTACCAGATTTTCCAGCCCCGCCCGCAGACAAGCTGGCGGCCCTGGGGCGGCCTGTTTACAGAAAGAGAAGTCGCCGAGGAGCGGGCACGCATCGCCCGCGGGCTCGAGTCCATCGCCCGCGCGGCCGCGTACCCAATCGAGTTCCTTCCGCTGCGCGAAATCCGCTCCGTGGAGGAAGGCAAGACCGTGGCCGCCGGCGAATACGACACGCTGCTGATGTATCCGGCTTCTGGCAGCGTGCGGCTGCTGGAGAGCGTCGCGAAGCCCGAGACGCCCACGGTCATCTTTGTCCGTCACCGCTCGGGGCCTGTCTACGAGTGGTACGAGATCGTCCACCCGCGATTCCTCCGCAAGACCGACGACGACTGGGGTCAGCCCGGGGCGGATGCGATGGACGTGGTGGTCGATGAAACGGCTGACGTCGCCTGGCGCCTCCGCGCGCTGGGCGGCCTGAAGCATACGCAGGGCCGCCGGGTTCTGTGCCTTGGCGGCGCCTCCGGCTGGGGCGCCGGAGGCCGCAGGGCGCCGCAACTCGCGCGCGAGCGCTTCGGCCTCGATCTCGTCGATGTCTCCTATGACGAACTCGGCCGCCGTCTGCAGGCCGCGCGAAAAGACGACAGGCTCGTCAAACAGGCGGCGCTCGAGGCCGGAGACTATCTCGGCAGAAAAGGCGTCAAGCTCGAAACGCGCCGCGAGTACGTCGACAACGCGTTTCTCCTCACCCACGTCCTCCGCGGCATGATGCGCGAAGCCGGCGCAACCGCCATCACGATCAACCATTGCATGTCCACCATCATGCCCATCGGCGAGACCACCGCCTGCCTGCCGCTCAGCCTGCTCAATGACGAAGGATATCTTGCATTTTGCGAGTCCGATTTTGTTGTCATTCCCTCCGGAATTTTGCTTCAGGCGATTTCCGGGCTGCCCGTCTTCCTGAACGATCCCACCACGCCGCACCACGGCCTTGTCACGCTCGCTCATTGCACGGCCCCGCGGAAGATGGACGGCAGGAATCCGGAGCCCGTCCGCATGGTCACGCATTTCGAAAGCGACTATGGCGCTGCGCCGAAAGTCGACATGCGCATCGGCCAGAAAGTCACCAATATCATTCCCGATTTCAGCTTCAAACGCTGGGTCGGATTCGAGGGCGAAATCGTCGCCAATCCCTTCCTGCCGATCTGCCGCGCACAGATCGACGTCGGCTTCCGCTGCGATTCATACAGGCTCGCCTCGGCCATGCGTGGCTTCCACTGGATGACCTGTTACGGCGACTGGCGCAAGGAAGTCGGCTACGCCCTCTCGAAAGCGGGCATCGAATGGCTCGACCTCACCTGACACGATGCTGCCTTGAGCCCTGTCGCCACTTCCGCTATATGCAGACGGGCGCCTGAGAAGGGAAGGATCGAAGTTCACCGTCGAAGGCCGGACCGTGCGGCCCTTCCGCTTCCGTGCCGCTGGTTGGCGCAGGCGGGCCGCTTCGCACCGCCGATTTCGGCCCGCATCATGGCTTCCGCAGCCAGGCGATGTCCGGACAGCCGCAGAGAATGTCCTGTCGCGCCATGCGGTGCTTCTTTTGGGGCGTGCTGGCAAACCTGCTCTTCTGCCACGGTCCTTGCACTGCCCCGGGCTCAATCCGTGCCAGGGCGCCCGTCCCTGCCCCGGGCGTTCCGCAACGCGGCAGCAGGCCCTTGTCAAGACGGAGGTGATCGAGCAGAAAGCCGCGAGGACTGGTCTGGATGGCCAGAACCGGATGCCGTCGATCAGGCTATTACTGGCGGCCAGACCGCACCAGGATGCCCAACATAATCCAGCTGGAGAAATTCAGGGAAGAGTGGCGGTGAGGGTGGGAGACGGCTGGTACTGATCGATGTAATTCTTTTAGATGCAGCGAATTACCGGCATCCTTCCGACTGTCCTGCAGGTTGCCGTTTTTCCTGGTTTTTCCCGAGACTTCGCGGTTGTGCCCCGCCTGGTGTCGCAATCCCGACACCCAGCAGACACCCACGGACGGGGGTTCGTAAAATCCGCTCTCCTCCATCTTGAGGGTGCTCGTCTGAGGGCTGTATTTGCCTGCTTTTCATCGATGCTGTTCGCGCTCTCAAGCCCCTCCTGTCACGGCCGCCCACAACCCACCGACACCAACCGGTTTTCATTAGCGTCTGGCTGATGGGCATCGAGAAACTGCCACTGTGCCCGCGTTCCGGATCGCAACATTTTCGCTTCTGTAGCGTCCTGCACCCAAACCTCGTCGGGTCACGCGACATCCAATCGGGTACCCGGCTCAGCGACCTGCCCCGCCGCACCGGCAATCGTCTCACCGAGCGCAGCGGAGAGGCAGCCGATGTACTTGCGGTGCCATTCGAGTTGTCCTCGCAATGGGGCAAGGCCAGTGTCTTCCGGTCCGTGCACCTCGCGGCTTCCGGACGCGCGAGAGCGCGGATTCCGGCGGGCAGATGGACGAACTACAGGAGGGGAATGACGGCCCGTTCATGAATCGCACGAGTCAAGCACCGGCCATGGCACCGCTTGTGTCCGTGTGGCTTCAAGTGTGAGGTGAACCCGAGGGGCTGGACAGTTGCAGTGTAGGCTTTGAAGACGAGTGAGTAATCGCGAACTGCTTGACAGCGAGGCTGCTTGGCTGCATGCCGTAATCCGGCCGCGGCGCGTCCACCCTGCGCTCTTCAGCACCCGTCCGAAGTGCCGGGCACGAGGCAGCACCCGGCATGCAGCGCCGGCCATGTGTCGATGGCTGAAGTGCGCCGTGAAGCTCCCGCACGATACCGAGAGGACCTTGACGACCTCGTCGTTGGCGCCTGCAATATCCAGCCCCACATAGTCGCCCTCGCGGATCTCGCCCGATGACGCCACGCGCGCGGTATAGACGCCCGGCACGAAGCGGGTGAGCGTCGCCGGCGCCGACCCGCTGTTCGATCAGACGACGATGGGGCCAGTCACGCCGGGCTTCAGCGTCACGGTGACGACGTTGCCCGACGCCGAGCAGGCGACGAGTCCGTTGACGTTCGGATCGTTGTTGATCCAGTTGGCGAAGTACTGGTCGATCTCTGCCGCGTCCGAAAATCCGCTCTGGGGACCGACCGCGACGGTCGTGTTGTCGATGAAGAAGTTGTGCCAGAACCACCAGTCGTCTTGCCACCAGATGGCCTGCTCGGTCGAAGGGGCATCCGGGCTGCCGGCGCCATGAGCGAGATCGCTTTCGAGTTCGCAGAAGGCAATCGCCTCTGCCGAGGAGCAGGACCATCGCGTACCCATGAAATAGACGCAGGCCTTGTCGGTGAGCGCAGGGGCAGGCTTGCCGACGAGCAATTCGTCGAGCGTGGCGGCATCGCGGTCGTGAAGCGAGAAGCCGAAGCTGCCGGGAGTGTAGTCGCCTGAAACGACTGCGGCGTGGTGCATGAGCGGGACTTCGCAGAAATCGCGTGCGCCGATCGTGATGGTGAGTTTGTCCCGCCTGACCGAGGCGTAGCGCACGCAGTCGGGCCGCACATTGCCCTCCCCGCCATTGGGAAGGATCTGCAGGTCGTACTGAAGGGTCTGCCCTGAGAGATCCGTCACCGGGAGCGGCTTCAGGCGCAGGTGGTTGAAGTAGTCGTAGGCCGAGAAGAGCTGAATGTTGGCGAAGTCCCCGGCCGCCTGGAAGATGCCCGAGATCTGGAAGCCGGTCTCGGTGGCGTCGTGCATGGTGGTCGTCGCCGCGCGGCCGTAGAAGCCTTGGATTTGGACCGTGCGGCGCGGGTCGGAGAGATGAAGCGGTTCTACAGGCGTGAATCGTGACAACGAAGGCAATTGGGTCGCGAGCGCAGGTATTGACATCGCAGTGAATTGTAACTATGCTGGTTACATACAAGCAAGGCATGAATGTCAGCACAAGGTTCACCATTGCACTGCACATCCTGACGTTGCTGGCCTCTAGTCGCGGGCGGGCGCTCACCTCCGAGTTCATTGCTGGAAGCGTGAACACGAACCCTGTTGTCGTTCGCCGGCTGCTTGGGTTGCTCCGGAAGAGAGGATTCGTTTCGTCGCAGCCCGGCAGCGGAGGAGGATGGCAACTCACACGTGACCCTGACGCAATCACTCTTCTGGACGTGCGCCGCGCTGTGAATGAGGGCTCACCCTTTGCGATGCACAGCCAACCTCCAAACCCGGCATGTCCAGTCGGCCGGAACATTCAGGCGGCACTCGCAAGTGTCTACAGCCGAGCGGAACTGGCGATGGAATCCGAATTGGCGCTCACGACGGTGCAAGGACTTCTTCGGTCCGTTCAGATCCGGAAGGGGGACTGAGCTTTTTTGACAGAATCTGTAACTGCTATAGTTGCGAATGAAATGACTATTGAAACCAACGACTGGTAGGAGAAGACGATGACTATTGGAATCACCGGCGCGACAGGACAGCTCGGCCGGCTGGTGCTTGCGAAACTGAAGGAAAGAGTCGATTCGGCAGCGATAGTGGCGCTGGCGCGTTCGGCGAGCAGGGCTGCCGATCTCGGCCTGACAGTGTCTGAGGCCGACTACAACAAACCCGAAACGCTTGAAAGAGCCCTGCATACTGTAGACACGCTGTTGCTGATCTCCTCCAACGAAATCGGGCGACGTGCGGTTCAGCATAGAAACGTGATCAGCGCTGCAAGGATGGCAGGCGTGAAACGAATCGTCTACACCAGCCTCCTACGCGCGGATTCGTCGGCGCTGAGCTTGGCAGGTGAGCATCATGAAACCGAACTCGCTTTGAAGGCCTCTGGTATTCCGTACACGATTCTGCGAAACGGCTGGTACACGGAGAACTACACAGCCTTCATCCCCAGCGCCATTACGTACGGAGCGTTCCCAGGTTGCGCAGGCGAAGCGAGGATTTCGTCCGCGTCGCGCGCCGACTATGCCGAAGCGGCGGTTACGGTTCTGACGAGCGGAGACCACGATGGTAAGACATACGAACTGGCCGGTGACTATGCCTGGACTCTGACCGATCTCGCCGCCGAGATCTCCCGACAAACTGGCAAGGCCATTCCCTACAAGAATCTGACTGAGGCTGAATACGCCGCAGTGTTGGTCGGCTTCGGTTTTCCTGAACCGATGGCAAGGGCATACGCCAGTTTTGACGTCGCCGCCGCACAAGGCGCTCTGTTCGACGACGGCCATCAACTCTCCCGTCTGATCGGCCGGCCGACAACACCCCTTCCCGTCTCGGTAGCTCAGGCCCTGAGAGGAAGCGTCTGAAAGTCATTCTTAACGAGCCCTGCAATCCCGTGGAGGCGGCAATGATTCGATCCCTGCGTTCTTCAATTCTGGCTTTGGTCCTGCTGCTCGGCGCTGCCACGGTGCAGGGCGCCGCAGGGCAGGCAACCACGACGACGACTTTCTGCGATAGTGCGTGTCTTTCGGAGTTGATGGCCAACTTCATTCAGGCCGTGACCACGAACACGCCAGGTTTGGTTCCACTCGCCGATCAGGCGGAGATTCGGGAGAACGCGAAACCTGTTGCGCTCACTGAGACCGCGTGGAAACGAGTGAAGACCATCAAGTCGGTCATGACTTTCAGCGATCCTGTCAGCGGTAACGTCGCGTCCCGCGCGGGGGTTGAACTCGTCGATGGCAAACCCGGCTATATTTCGACACGGCTCAGGGTTGGGCCTGGAGGGCGGATCACGGACATCGAAATCAGCGCCGACACGTCCGCCCGCGTGGTGGCCTCGTATGTTTGGAACCTCGATCCCCTGTTCAGCGCCGTGCTGCCGGTTGAGCAGCGGATGTCGCGGGAGAACCTGGAGGCGCTTGCACGGCGCTACTTTCATAGTCTTTCGACGCATGTCGCAGTAACGACCGACTTCGATGAGCGCTGCGACCGCTATCACAGCGGTGAGCGGATCACCAATACCACGCGGAATACGGTCGAAGGTGGCTCCCCGCGCACCTGCGCCAGTTCGCTTGAGGGCGACCGGCCGTGGGGACCTGCCACGGAACAGCGATTCCCGGTCATCGACCCGGAGCGCGGTATCGTCCTGGGCATCACCTTACTCCACTACCCGAAGCACCCGAACCAGCAGAAGATGTATGTGTCGGAAGTCTTTAAGGTGGTTTCCGGACGAATCGTGAAGATCGATAACATCGGACTGATGCTGCAAGGGATCAACACGCTTGGTTTTGTGCATTGAGCCTGCGGGCGCCGGTTTCACGTCTGGATGACGACGCTCAGGTCGCTCCCCGGATCCGGCGAGGCGACGGCCAGGATATCGAACGCCAGGTCGTCACCCTCATTGAGCACTGGCGTCGGCCAGATGGTTGGACTGATGCGCTCGCCTGCGGCATGATCCTTGGTCACGATCGCCTCGAACGACTGGTTCTCGGGATCGACGCTCATCACGCGGACGTACTCCTCGTTCGCGCCGCCGGGATCGAGAAAGACGAAGCCGCCGGGAACGAGGCCAAGCCGATTCGCGCCGCAGGAGGCGGTCTGCAACGTCTGCAGATCGGGCCCAGCCGTTACCGCTGAGATCAGCACGAGGCCGTAGTCGGCGTAAGGGAGGAGGCGGGTGGAGGGCAGGCCGTAACCTCCGTTGTTCACCAGAAAGTCATAGGTGGTCTTGTAGGCGTCGGGCAGCGCCTGCGCGATGCCCATGTACCCGAGCGGCGCCCACGTAGCGCCGCCATCTCGCCTGCTTTTCACGAGAAACGCCGAGGGCCCACTTGTCGTGCCGCACTTCACTCCGTGCACCGGATGCGCTCCCGCAGCAGTTCGTTCTCCATCGCCAGATTGGCGATGGCTCGCCTCTCGCGGCGGCCCTGCTTGTCGACCAGATCCTCCTGCCGGATCTTGAGCCCTTCCTCGCCTGCCGCGGCGATGGCCTCGCGCCACTCCGACAGAGTCGCCGCCGTCGCACCTTACTTCCTGCTCGTTGTCTCCCGGCCAGTGCCGCGGAGCAGCTCCAGCACCACTCTCATTTTGCGCCTGGCTGACCAGCGGCCCTTGCCGCCACGGCCGGATTACGCCGTGTCGAGCTCGCCCTCCGGGCTCCTTGCGCGGGCCTGGAATCCGCTTGCTTCGTGTTGGACATCCTGGCACTCCTTATCGCAAATCAGTGTCCAACGAAATCGTGGGGCGTTGGAACCAGCCACAGTTCGTTCCAGCGTTATTCTTTGAGCGCTTCGGTGAGTCGCGCCAAGGTGTCGAAGTGAAACACGCATGGAAGCTGCTTCTTGAGGGTGCGGAAGCGTTCGACCGAACCGTTGCCTTCCGGCCCGCGGACAAAGGCCGGAGAAGATTCCAGGCTGAGAAAGCGGATCTCGCACTGAAAGTCGTCGCTCATGAGGTGGGAGTCGTGGTCACGGCGCGGCTTCACGCCCACGGCGATGCCTTCGCAGAAGCCGCCGAATTGTTCACGCACAACCTGGCGCACAGGCTCGAGCGCTTCGAACCGTGCGCCGCGTGCGGACCCTGGATACCCGGGTATCGGGCCATGAAGTAGTTGACAAAACGAAGATGCCCCTCGGACGTTACGGAGAGTCAAGTCGGCCGTGGTGCCGACGTCGCACATCTGATGGGTAGGCCGCCCGGCCGGGATGGCGTTATCGTGCCGGTTCGGCACGACAGACTGCGGTGCCAGCAATCCGTGTTCGTGCAGTAGCCGCGGCACGAATTAGCAGGAAGTGCGCACGCGCCGTGGAAATAAGTGTGCCACCAGGGGAGGGGGATTCACACATTTAGGGACATTGACTTCCCGAAGAGAACGTGTTAGCTCAGAGCCATGACCTCAGCATTTAAGCATTTGGCTCCAGTACTCTATAGAACTGCCGCAGTGATAAAGGCCGCGCGGCTCGGATTGATTCTTGTGGCGTTCCCTGCTTTTCTGGCAGGCTCTCTAAAAGCGCAAGAGGTTCTGAATAATGAAGCAATACTGAAGATGGTCAAAGCTGGCCTGTCGGAGAGCAGCGTCATTCAACTCATCCAGCAGCAGCCTGGCAATTACTCCACAAGTCTTGCCGACATTCTGGCGCTCAAGGAGGGAGGGGTGCCGAGTGCAGTGATCGATGCCATGATCGCCAAAGCCTCCCGACAGGCGCCCTCGCCCAAGTCTGGCTCAGACGCAGCGGCGTTACAAGTACGCAGCGTGGCGCCTGGTGATCCGAAGGTCACAGAGGTAGGGGTTTACTTCAAGAAAGGCGATCAGTGGGTGGAACTTTTACCTGAAGTCGTAAACTGGCGAACTGGGGGAGTTCTGAAATCGGTCGCCAGCGCAGGCCTTGTCAAGGGTGATGTGAATGGTATTATTCAAGGTCCAAACAGCCGCAATACAGTCAAGACTCCTTTGGAGTTTCTCGTCTACGCACCTGAAGGTGTCGCAATTACGGAATATCAATTGTTGCGCCTCCGCCAAAAATCTGACCGGCGCGAATTCCGTACCGTTACGGGAGGGATTCTGCACGCATCCGGTGGAGCGACCCGCGACCTCGTGCCGTTCGAGGGCAAGAAGATTGCTCCACGCATGTGGACAGTAATCCTTCCCAACATCGGCCCAGGTGAATACGGATTCCTGCCGCCTGGCGCAGTCGGCTCTCAACATGCCGGAGCCCAGCTGGGGAAAATATACACTTTCCGATTATTGGAATGACGATTGGTATTGGATGTAATTTGTTGAACCATACAAAAACCGACTATGACGGCTGAGACAGAAACTCCGATATTCAAGCATACTGTTGCCCGAGCAATTATAGCGTCTATTTTCTCCTTTGCTTTTGGGCTTGCTCAAAGCCCGGATCTGGTGCCGGTTTCCGGGACGCTGGTGGTGAATCCGAACCCGGTGCAGGCGGGCCAGACGCTGGGTTTCAGCTTCACGGTGCGCAACCAGGGCACTGCGGCGGTGAACGTGACGACGACGACGCGGGTGCGGCTGAGCGCGAGCGCGAGCGCGCCGAGCACGAGCGATCCTCTGCTGGCGTCGTTGCCGACTCCTCCGCTGGCGGCTGGGGCGTCGGTGCCGCTGAACGGGAGCGGGACGGTGCCGGCGTCGCTGGCGCCGGGGACTTACTACGTGTGGGTGATTGTGGATGCCGACAACGCGGTGGCGGGGCAGAACACGGCCAACGACCGGCTGGCGGTGCCGGTGACGGTGGGTGGGGCCGGGACGCCGGATCTGGTGCCGGTTTCCGGGACGCTGGTGGTGAGTCCGAACCCGGTGCAGGCGGGCCAGACGCTGGGTTTCAGCTTCACGGTGCGCAACCAGGGCACTGCGGCGGTGAACGTGACGACGACGACGCGGGTGCGGCTGAGCGCGAGCGCGAGCGCGCCGAGCACGAGCGATCCTCTGCTGGCGTCGTTGCCGACTCCTCCGCTGGCGGCTGGGGCGTCGGTGCCGCTGAACGGGAGCGGGACGGTGCCGGCGTCGCTGGCGCCGGGGACTTACTACGTGTGGGTGACTGTGGATGCCGACAACGCGGTGGCGGGGCAGAACACGGCCAACGACCGGCTGGCGGTGCCGGTGACGGTGGGTGGGGCCGGGACGCCGGATCTGGTGCCGGTTTCCGGGACGCTGGTGGTGAGTCCGAACCCGGTGCAGGCGGGCCAGACGCTGGGTTTCAGCTTCACGGTGCGCAACCAGGGCACTGCGGCGGTGAACGTGACGACGACGACGCGGGTGCGGCTGAGCGCGAGCGCGAGCGCGCCGAGCACGAGCGATCCTCTGCTGGCGTCGTTGCCGACTCCTCCGCTGGCGGCTGGGGCGTCGGTGCCGCTGAACGGGAGCGGGACGGTGCCGGCGTCGCTGGCGCCGGGGACTTACTACGTGTGGGTGATTGTGGATGCCGACAACGCGGTGGCGGGGCAGAACACGGCCAACGACCGGCTGGCGGTGCCGGTGACGGTGGGTGGGGCCGGGACGCCGGATCTGGTGCCGGTTTCCGGGACGCTGGTGGTGAGTCCGAACCCGGTGCAGGCGGGCCAGACGCTGGGTTTCAGCTTCACGGTGCGCAACCAGGGCACTGCGGCGGTGAACGTGACGACGACGACGCGGGTGCGGCTGAGCGCGAGCGCGAGCGCGCCGAGCACGAGCGATCCTCTGCTGGCGTCGTTGCCGACTCCTCCGCTGGCGGCTGGGGCGTCGGTGCCGCTGAACGGGAGCGGGACGGTGCCGGCGTCGCTGGCGCCGGGGACTTACTACGTGTGGGTGATTGTGGATGCCGACAACGCGGTGGCGGGGCAGAACACGGCCAACGACCGGCTGGCGGTGCCGGTGACGGTGACGGCGTCGACGCCGGCACCGGTGGTGACCCAGGCGGTGCCGAACCAGATTCCGCAGGGCATTTCGTATCAGAACGTGACGCTGCAGGGATCGGGCTTTACGGCGTCGAGCTACCATCAGTTTTCCATCGACGGGGGAGCGGGCTGGAGCTGGGCGACGGCGGCGCCGACTTACAACGGCCCGACGTCGCTGACAGTGGCGGTCAACAACACGGTGGCGAGGACGATCTGGATCCGGGTGTGCGCCTCGCAAGGCAGCACGCAGTGCTCGGGCAGCGTGACGGTGACGGTGACGGCGTCGACGCCGGCACCGGTGGTGACCCAGGCGGTGCCGAACCAGATTCCGCAGGGCATTTCGTATCAGAACGTGACGCTGCAGGGATCGGGCTTTACGGCGTCGAGCTACCATCAGTTTTCCATCGACGGGGGAGCGAGGTGGGACTGGGCGACAGCGGCGCCGACTTACAACGGCCCGACGTCGCTGACGGTAGCGGTCAACAACACGGTGGCGAGGACGATCTGGATCCGGGTGTGCGCCTCGCAAGGCAGCACGCAGTGCTCGGGCAGCGTGACGGTCACGATCGTTGCGGCAGAGAACCCAACACTGGAGAGCTCATTGCAGTCCGGGCCGCAGGGAACTACTTTCTTCCTGCAAGGCTATGGTTATACACCGCGGGGCGCCGTCCAGCGGTACCTTAGACAGCCGTCCGGAACACTGGTGGATCTTGGCTCCGTTAGCGCAGATTCCCCCGCCCTACGATTTCCTTGGACACTGATTTGCGATAAGGAGAATCAGGATGTCCAACGCGAAACACTCGGATTCCGGGCCCGCGCAAGGAGCCCGGAGGGCGACTGAAGCGGGCCTGGATTCCGGCCGCGCTGGCAAGGGCCGTTGGTCGGCCAAGCGCAAGATGAGCGTGGTGCTGGAGCTGCTCCGCGGCGCCGATCTGGAAGCTACAAGCCGCAAGTACGGAGTCACGGCAGCGACCCTGTCGGAGTGGCGCGAGGCCTTCCTGGCGGCCGGCGAGGAGGGCCTCAAGATCCGGCAGGAAGATCTGGTTGACGAGCAGGGCCGCCGGATGAAGTCCGTCATTGCCGAGCTGGCGATGGAGAACGAACTGCTGCGGGAGCGCATCCGGCGCACGGAGGAAGAGAAGCCTTTTCTCCGGTGGAGGTCGAAGAGATGAGCCGTACCCGGTCGATCTCCACGGGACGCTGCTACGGGCGGGCTCGGGTACTCAAGGCGTGGGGCCTGCCGCGGTCGACCTTCTACCAGCGGCGCCGCCATGGGGCTTCGCCTCGCCTGCCTGCCAGGCGCGGTCCGAAGACGCACTACACCGATGAGCAGCTCGCTGGGGAGATCCGCCGTACGATCCAGACATCGCCCTTCCACGGCGAGGGCCACCGCAAGGTGTGGGCGCGGCTGCGGCTGGCCGGCGTGCGCACCTCCCTGCGGCGCGTGCTGCGCCTGATGCGCCAGCATGAGCTGCTGGCGCCGCAGCGGCAGCCGCAGCCGGTCGAGCCGAAGCGGCACGAGGGAACGATCCTTGCTGAGCGGCCCAACCAGATGTGGGGCATCGACGCCACGGCCGGCTTCACTCTCCAGGACGGACAAGTTCCGATCTTCGCCATGATCGACCACTGCTCGGCCTGCTGTCTGGGCATCCACGTCGCCAGACGCGGCACGCGGTTCGAGGCGCTCGAACCGGTGCGCCAGGCCGTGCGTGAACAGTTCGGCGGCTTCTCCGAAGGCATCGCCTTGGGCGTCAAGCTGCGTCATGACCACGGCTCCCAATTCATGAGCGACGACTTCCAGCGCGAGATCCGCTTTCTCGGCCTGGAGTCGTCACCGGCCTTCGTCCGCGAGCCGGAAGGCAACGGTTGCATCGAACGCTTCTTCCGCACCCTCAAAGAGCAGCTTCTCTGGGTGCGGCACTTCGAAACCCTGGAAGAACTCGCCGAAGCGCTCGAAGAATTCCGCCAGCGCTACAACGAACAGTGGCTCGTCGAACGGCTCCACTTCCAATCCCCGCGGCAGGCTCACCAAGCCTTGCTTGCCCTCGAGGCTGCCGCATGACGATAATTCAAAAAACTGTCCAAGAAATCGGGGGCGGTACAGGCGGCTGGATTGCCGAACGCTGGTGCTGTACCTTTATGGAAAGCGCGGAATAGCAAAGGAATACCTCCGAGGGCAGCGTGATCGGTCCCGACCGCTCGGCCGGAGCGGGACGCCGTGCACGTTCCGGGACGGCTTGGACTTGCGCGGCCTCCAGAGGTTCAGCCCCTGCGTGGGGCGCGCATGGAGCGTTCCTCCCGGGGGCCGTAGCGCTCCGGTTCACGCGGAGACGCAAGTGTTTGAATTGGAAGTACATCCTATGATTCTCTCGGCTGCCAGCAGCCTTCCCTTTATAGGTTGCGGCACAGCGGGGCTCACCACGTGAGCCTGCGATTTGAGAAGAACCACAGGCAGTGGACCCTTTTGCGAGTTCAAGAACACCCACAGGTGAGGAATGAAAGACCTTGTCCTCCACTCGTTCCTTCGCAGCGTAGATCTGGGGCCTGGCCTTGGTCGTACGCGCTTGGCCGTCAAGGTGGAGCCCTCAGCAAGGGCCCCAGGGGATGCCTGACGTCACCAGCCGTTGCAGGATTCCTGCCGTGGACTGCTGCTGCCGGGTGAGCGGGAGAGCGTTGAACCGACGGCCACCCGTCTCCGTCAGGATCGCGTGCAGGCGACGTGGCAGTCGCTGCATCCCTTCGTGGCGTGGTCGCCATGGAGCGATCAAATGGTGCTGGCTGCGGTTCGCCGGCAGGTGCTGCCTGCCATTGAGTGGCGTGGGCCGGTGGTGGCCTGGATTGTCGATGACACGGGGATTCCCAAGAAGGGGCGGCACTCGGTCGGTGTGGCACGGCAGTCCTGCGGGCAACTGGGTAAGCAGGAGAATTGCCGGGTGGCGGTGAGTCTCAGCGTGGCCACGTGGGAGGCAAGCCTGCCGGTGGCCTGGCGGCTGTACCTGCCCGAAGAGTGGGCGCGGGACCGGGAGCGACGGCAGCGGACAGGAGCGCCCGAGGAGGTCGTGTTTCAGACCAAGCCGGAGATCGCCGTGGGAATGATTGGGAGGGCGCTGGAAGAGGGCGTGCCGGTGGGCGTGGTGTTGGCCGATGCGGCTTATAAAAGCGACACGAAGTTTCGCGGAAGGCTGGCGGGGTTAAGGTTAGCCTTTGTCGTAGGCGTGTAATCATGCCTGTGCCTGTGGCGGCCGGGCGAGGAACCGCAGCCGCCGATGATCCCGCCAACGACCGCGTGAGCGTGACCATCAGCGCGGGCCCGCCAGAGGCCGGCGAAATCACGAACGCCCTCGCCTACATCCCGGCCAACCGCGCGGGCGAGCACTTCACCGGGCCTATCGACTGCGGTCCCCATCAGACCGTCGGAGGCCCGCTCGAGAACATGGCGAAGTACTCCGAAGATTTCGCCGCGACGGCCTGGGACAACAACGGCGCCTCCTGCTCGGTCACCTCGAACGCTGTCATCGCCCCGGACGGCAACCAGACCGCGGACGTCGTCACGGCAGTCACGGACACGCCCGTCATTCAGCAGCAGATCGCCGGCCTCGCCGACGGCGGCACCTATACCTTCTACGTCTGGGCGCGCGTCCCCTCCGGCACCCGCAAGGTGTCGATCGCCATCGTCGACAACCCCTACGCCGCATACCTCGCTGGCCCGACGCAGATCACCGTCACGACCTCCTGGCAGCGATTCAAGATCACCGGCACGCTCGCCTCAGGCCAGACAGGCCTGTGGGTCGTCGTGCGCCAATACACCGCAAACGGCGACGACTGGACCACCGGCGACATCCACCTCTGGGGCGCCTGCCTTCAGAGGGGCGACGATCCCCAGAAAGCCTACGCCCGCACCTGGGCGTCGCAGGCGCCGCACATCGCCTCCGGCCTCGCCGCAGGTCCAACCGTCATCGCCGCCCAGGACAATACGACCTCACCCCTCAAGATCCACGGCCCCGGCTCGGACCTCGCCGACAACACCCTCCTCGAACTCACACCGAACGGCGAACTGATCCTCGCCGGCGGTTCCGGCAACGGCTACCGCTTCGCCGAGCTCGCCGCTGCCAACAATCCCTCCGGCTGGTCCGGCGTGCTCAAGGTGAAAACTCCGGCCGGGACCACCCTCGGCTACATCCTGCTGTATTCGACTCCGTGAAGCCAGGCGCAGTTGGCAAGTGCATTTTGCATTTCTTGCCGGCGCGCCCGACGACCTACGAGATTGCTGGTACGCATTGCTATTGGAGCGTCAGATGTGAGATACAATTGGATTTGTGAGCCGCTCGCTCATATATCGTGTGGTCGCAGCCGCGTTTCTGCTCCTTATCGGAGCGGAGCTGTTCGCCTGCGAAGCGATTGCCCCTGAGCGATGCGAGAGCTTTGGCTTCCCCAAGGAGAACAGTTCGCAACCGGGCGATGACAACTGCATTTGCTGTTGTACCCATGTGGTTGTCTTGGGGCCCCTGCTTTTGGATGTCAGCGCGCCTGCGACCACCACTGCCGATTCTGCCGATCCAACAGCGGTCGACGGTCCATCTCCCCTCATCTACCATCCTCCCAGAGTCTGACCTCTCACCGAATCTGATTTCGATTCCTTGGAGGTCCGTGTGTTTCCTATCCGACTCACTGTTGGATTGGCAGTTGCATGGATGGCGATTCCTGGCCGGGCTCAAACCGATCAGGCGTTGTCGTCTAGCGTTCTGCTGGCAAAGGCAATTGAACACAACCGCGAGTTGCTCGCGGTAAGACAACGCGTGGAAGAAGCCCGAGGGCTCTTGCGGCAGGCGGGCGTGCGGCCCGCGCCGACTCTGGAGACGTCCGCAGCGACAGGTCGGCCGCTCGCCACCGTGGGCGAGGAACAGTTCGGCTTCGGCATCGCGCAGACTTTCGAAACCGCCGGCAAGCGCTCGAAGCGAATCCGGGTCGCCGAGGCGCAGCTCGCCCTCGCGGGGGCCGAGTACGACGAGCGAGTCCGCCAGCTTCGGTTTGAGGTGCGTTCCCGCTATGCCGAATATGCGACGGAAGCCGAGCGGTTGCGGATTGTCGAGCGGTTGCGGGACGCCTATCAACGCTCGCTGGATCTGACGAAGGCGCGGGTTGCGCAGGGGGACGCGGCAGCGTTGGAGCGCGACCTGCTCCTGGTCGAAGTCAGCCGGACCGAGGCGCAACGCGCGGCGATCCTCGGCAGGATGGAAGCGGCCCGTGCCGAGCTCGCCCGACTGGCCGGCTTGAGCGATCCGCATGCCATCGCGCCTCCGCTAATTGAGCCGCTGCCTTTCATCCACTTCGACCTGGGCCAGATCAAGGACAAGGCACTGGCTGAGCGGCCCGACATCAGAGCCGCGGAGATCATCAGGCAGCAGAGCGAGGCGGAGTCTGTGTTGGCTCAAGCTCAAGGAAGGGCAGACGTGACTCTCTCAGCCGGGTACACTCGCGTGTTCTCGCGGTTTGACGATCAGCTCGGCCTGACGCCGGCGGGCGTTCCGGCCACTTTGCGGGACCGCGATGACGTGCTCACCATCGGCGTCTCGATTCCGCTGTTCGGACACAAGCGCAACCTCGGCAACATCGAGGCGGCCGCCGCGAGAATCAGAGCAGCGCAGTACCGCAGAGAGTTTCTGGAGCGATCGATCCCGCTGGAGGTGGAGGCTGCCTGGCGCCGATTCACGAGCGCGCGCCAAGCCTTCCAGACGCTGGATGAGACGGTCCTGCGGCAAGCCGAGAAGAACCTCGAGGTGATTCAGCGCGCCTACCAGCTCGGGCAGCTTCGCCTGCTGGATGTCCTGAATGAACAGCGGCGACTGCTCGACACCCAACTGGCGACGGTCGACTCGAAGCTGGAGGTCCTTCGAGGGTTGGCGGAACTGGAACGAGCCAGCGGAGGAGAACTGCAATGAGAATCCTGACGATGTTGGTGGTTTGCTTCGCACTGGCTTCCTGCGCGAAGAAAGAGCAGTTCGAGGCTGGGAAGGCCGGGAGAACCGGGGACGAGGCCCATGACGAGAAACACATTGAAGAGGCGAACGTCGTCGAGCTGAGCATGGAGGCGCAAAAGCAGGCGGGAATCGAAGTCCAGCAAGTGCGCCTCGGGACTGTCGAAGTGCAGATCAAGGCGACGGGCACCGTGCAGCCGATCGACAGCCGGATCGTCCATTTGCGGCCGCTGGCACGGGGGCGCGTGGTGCAGGTGCTCGCGAAGATCGGCGACCGAGTAGAGCGAGACCAGATGTTGGCTCGATTCGACAATATCGAGGCTGGCGAACTGTCCAGCCAGGTGGATGCCGCTCGCGCGGAACTACAACGATTGAGGATTCAACTCGCCACCGCGCGCCGCCAGGCCGAGCGCGCGCGGAATCTAATCGATATCGGTGCCGTTGCAGTGAAGGAGTATGAGGCGGCGGAGGCCGATGCGAGAGCGCTGGAAGAGGCGGTGCGGGCGCAGCAAAGCACCCTTGCCGGCATCGAAACCCGGCTCAGGCGATTTGGGGCGCCGACCGACAGCGACGCTTCGCTGACGGCGATCCGGGCTCCGTTTGCCGGCGTCGTGATCAGGACGGAAGCCGCTCCCGGAGACGTCGTCGACTCGAGCAGCATTCTATTCTCGATCGCCGATCTGAGCCGCGTTTACGTCGAGGCGCAGGTGTACGAGAAGGACATTGGGAAGATCCGGATCAACCAACCCGCGCTCATTACGGTCGAGACTTACCCCGGAGAGGTCTTCAGGGGCCGTGTCGTCGCGATCAAGGACATCCTCAATCCACAGACGCGCACGGCCGCGGTCCGATGCGAACTCGCGAATCCGGCGGGGAAGCTGAAACTCGAGATGTTCGCCAATGTGGCGATTCCGACCGCGGACACGCACCTGGCGCTCACTCTTCCGTCGGATGCGGTCCAGACGATTAGCCGGCGGCAGGTTGTCTTCGTAAAGAAAGCCGATCTTCACTTCGAAGCCCGCGAAGTGCAAGTGCTCGGCGACGGACCGCGGATCGAGATCACTGCGGGCTTGAAGGAAGGCGAGCTCGTTGTCGTGAGAGGCGCGTTCCAGTTGAAGTCGGCGTTCCTGGCCAAAGAACTGCAATCGGAGCATGAGCATGATTGACCGCGCACTCGCCTGGAGCATTCGCTATCGGTACGCCGTGCTGGCCTTCGCGGCGCTGCTCGTCATCACCGGCATCTACGCGGCCCTGGATCTCCCGATCGACGCCGTCCCCGACGTCACCACCAATCAAGTTCAGATCAACACGAAGGCGCCGTCCTTCACGCCGCTCGAGATGGAGCAGTACGTCACGTTCCCGATCGAGGTTGCGATGAGCAATCTCCCGCAGAAGGAAGAAGTTCGATCGATCTCGCAGTTCGGCCTCTCACAGGTGACGGTGGTTTTCGAGGACGGCGTCGACATCTACCGCGCCCGGCAACTCGTCCTGGAGCGGCTGTTGGAGGCCCAGCAACAGCTTCCCGACGGAGTGATCCCGGAATTGGCTCCGGTGAGCACCGGGTTGGGAGAGATTGTCCAGTTCACTCTGAACGTGAAGCCCAACGCGCCACGGCCTTACAGTTTGATGGAGCTTCGCACACTGCTCGACTGGTTCATCAAGCCCCAGTTGAGGACCGTTCAGGGCGTGATCGAAGTGAACAGCTACGGCGGGGAAGAGCAGCAGTACGAAGTGCTCGTGGACCCGGCCAAGCTGGTCAGTTTCAAGCTCACACTGCCGCAGGTGATCGAAGCACTCAAGAAGAACAACCTGAACGTTGGGGGCGCATACCTGGAGCGCGCGGGCGAGCAGCAGTTGATTCGCGGCTTGGGGATGATCGAGTCGCTACGCGACATCGAGAACGTGGTGGTCGCCGAGGCCGGGGGTACGCCGGTGTATGTGAGGTCGATTGCCTCGGTTCGGTACGGCGCGCAAATCAGGCAGGGCGCGGCGACGCGAGACGGCGCAGGAGAAACGGTCCTCGGAGTCGTCATGATGCTCAAGGGTGAGAACAGCCGTCAGGTGGCCACACGCGCGGTGAACCGGCTGAAGCAGTTGAATCGGGCGATGCCGCCGGGCGTTGAGATCGACATCGTTTACGACCGGCGGGATCTGGTGGACCGGACGGTCCGCACGGCCGTTAAGAACCTTGCGGAGGGAGGCTTGATCGTCATCGCCGTGCTGTTTCTCTTCCTGCTTCAGATCAGGGCGGGTCTGATCGTTTCGTCCGCGATCCCCCTTTCGATGCTCGTGGCCATCCTCGGAATGCGGCAGTTCAACATCTCGGCCAACCTGATGAGCCTGGGCGCCATCGACTTTGGTCTGATTGTCGACGCGGCCGTCATCATCGTCGAAAACTGTGTCCGGCGGTTATCGCAGGAGAGAAGAAGACTCGGCCGGGCCTTGAGCGGCGAAGAGCGCCGCGCCACCATCCTCGCGGCCAGCGTTGAGGTTCGGAAGGCAAGCCAGTTTGGCGAGATCCTGATCATCGCCGCGTACCTGCCGATCGTTTCGCTGGTTGGGATTGAGGGCAAGATGTTTCGTCCCATGGGGCTGACCGTCATCCTCGCTCTATCCGGAGCGCTCGTTCTCAGCCTGACGCTGATTCCCGCGCTTTGCGCCATCTTTCTGAAAGAGGGAAAGCCCGCAAGGCGGCGGGAGGAACAAACAGACGAACACGAGGAAGAGAACCCCGTCGTTCGCCTCATGCAGAGGCTCTATGTGCCGGTTCTCGACCTGACGCTCCGGCACAGGAGAGTCACGATTGGTGTCGCGCTGGCATTCGTAATTGTTTGTGGCGCCTTGGGCATGCGACTCGGATCGGAGTTTCTTCCCAAGCTGGAGGAAGGGGCGCTCGTCGTCAACGCAATGCGGCTGCCAGGCGTGTCGCTACCAGAAGCGGTGAGAATGACGAGTTCTCTGGAGGCGGCGCTGAAGGAATTCCCCGAGGTCACCAGGACGTTCACGCGCATCGGACGACCAGAGATTGCCACCGATCCGATGGGCGTGAATCTCAGCGATACCTACGTGCTTCTGAAGCCACATGAAGAGTGGACCTCCGCCGGGTCGCGCGAGGAGCTCGTGGAGAAGATGGAAGCGAAACTAAGGCAGGAGCTTCCCACGATGCGTTACACGTTCTCCCAGCCGATTGAGTTTCGAATGATGGAGCTGATCGAGGGGGTCGGCTCGCGTTCCGACGTTGTCGTCAAGATCTTCGGAGATGATCTCGACGAACTGCGGGCCCAGGCGGATCGGGTCGCGGAGGTGATGTCGGGCGTACGCGGGGTGGCCGATCTGAAAGTACAGCAGTTGAGCGGGCAGCCAGTGCTCAGCATCAAGGCCGACCGCGAGGCGATCGCACGTCACGGCATCAACGTCGCCGACGTGCAACACCTGATTCAAACCGCGATCGCCGGCTCGGAAGCCGGGCGCATACTCGAAGGATTCAAGCGCTTCGGCCTGGTGGTCCGGCTCGATCCCGCGGTACGCTCGAGCGCCAGCGATTTCGCGAACCTGCTTGTCAGCGCGCCCAGCGGGCGGAACATTCCTCTGGCTCAACTCGCCAGCTTGCGGAGCGAGGAAGGCCCGTTGGAGGTGAGCCGGGAGAACGGCCAGCGCCGTATCTCGGTTGAAGTGAACGTGCGGGGGCGGGACATCGGGAGCTTCGTCGAAGAAGCGCAGGCGCGAGTCGAGCAGTCCGTCAGACTCAAGCCTGGATACCTGATGGTGTGGGGTGGGCTGTGGGAACACCTTGAGTCCGGCAGAGCGCGTCTGATGGTGGTTGTACCGCTCACTTTTCTGCTCATCTTCGTCCTCCTGTTCATCACCTTTCACTCCGCCGGCCAAGCCGCTCTGGTTTTCACGGGAATCCCCTTTGCCGTCACGGGCGGTGTGCTGTCGCTGCTGGCGCGCGGGATGACATTGTCAATGAGCGCAGGCATCGGCTTCATCGCTGTGTCGGGTGTTGCGGTCTTGAACGGGGTTGTGATGTTGGCCTTCATCAATCAGAACCGGCAGTCCGGCATGGCCTGGGCCGAGGCTGTGCGAAACGGTGCGGCGTCCAGGCTTCGGCCCGTGTTGATGACGGCCGCGGTCGCGAGCCTGGGCTTCCTGCCCATGGCCCTGTCGACGAGCGCCGGAGCGGAGGTGCAGCGCCCTCTTGCCACAGTTGTGATTGGTGGATTGGCCACTTCGACTCTGCTGACACTGCTGGTGCTGCCGACGCTAGTGCTCAGTTGGGCATCGCGAAGAAAGGAGGAACCAGATGGGGCCGTCGAGTGAGCAGCCACGCAGATTCAAGATCGAGGGCGTGGATTGCGCCGAGGAGGTGGCAATCCTGAAACGGGAAGTTGGACCTATCGTGGGAGGGGAAGAACTCCTCACCTTCGATGTTCTCAACGGTGTCATGAGCGTCGCTGGCCTCGCCGATGAAGCCCAAGTAGCACGCCTGCTGGAGGCTATCAGCCGAACCGGAATGCGAGCAAGGCTCATCGACTCACATAGTTCTTCTCCTTCTCCGGAGAGGTCCTGGTGGGCCCGGCACGGACGTTCTGTGCTGGCTCAGCCGGAAATGGAGAACCGGCGTTCTCCGTAAGCGAGTATTCCGCCCTTCGGGCGGGGATTTTCGAGGCATCGGGGTCTTTCGATCCGATGAAGTTTGGAAGGGGCGCAGGGTTGTTCCCGCACGCCCCCGCCTCATCGTCTCGATGAGCCCACCAGGCTATCCCTCGGCGTGGTTGCTTCCCAGCAGAGCCCGCTTCCGTTTCACCTGGCACGATCATTCTAACTCCATTTGTCAGGCTGCCTTCTGACGGCGTAGTTGCCGCTGTCGGCGAGCCTCCTCCAACTTGCGGTCCCGTGCGGCGTGGATCTCCGCTTGCCGTCCCGCCAGCATGTCCTGGGGCGTGACGTACCCAATGGCGCTGTGCAGCCGCACGGTGTTGTAGTGGTCCACGTACCGTTGAATCAGGCGCCGTGCGTCCTCGGGCGACAGCGGCGTGCCGGGCCGGATGCACTCGCCTTTCAGCGACTTGTGCCAGCGCTCGATCTTTCCGTTCGACTGGGGATACGACGGCGAGGTTCGCACGTGCGTCATGCCCGAGATCCGAATGAACTCCTTGCAGTTGCGCGCGATGAACTGCGGGCCGTTGTCGGAGATGATCCGCGGTCTGGCCTGCGGGTACTTTTCCTTGGCCCGCTCCAGGATGATCTCGACGTCGGCTTCCCGCATCGATTCCCTCAGTTCCCAATGCACGATGAACCGGCTGTAGCCATCCAGAACGCTGCATAGGTAGTAGAACGTCCCGCTGATGTTGATGTAGGTGAGCTTAGCGGGAGATCAGCGGACACCGAGGGGTGCTGAGAGCTGTAGCAGGAGGGCCGGCGAAGGGAGGGCGTAGCCCGACCGTAGCAGGCCCTCCTGAGCGGCGCCCACAGGGGTGCCTCCGGTGGTAAATTTCTGGGTTTGCTGACTCAAAAACAAGACTGAAAGGCCCCCCACTGCGGACGCCAGAGAGAAGCTGATCAAGGCCCGGCTAGCGCTGCTGGCCCTGGCCGAGCAACTGCAGAACGTCAAGCAAGCCTGCAAGCTGGCCGGCATCAACCGCAGCCACTATTACTCCCCCGCCCTACGATTTCCTTGGACACTGATTTGCGATAAGGAGAATCAGGATGTCCAACGCGAAACACTCGGATTCCGGGCCCGCGCAAGGAGCCCGGAGGGCGACTGAAGCGGGCCTGGATTCCGGCCGCGCTGGCAAGGGCCGCTGGTCGGCCAGGCGCAAGATGAGCGTGGTGCTGGAGCTGCTCCGCGGCGCCGATCTGGAGTCCACGAGCCGCAAGTACGGTGTGACGGCGGCGACCCTGTCGGAGTGGCGCGAGGCTTTTCTGGCGGCCGGCGAGGAGGGCCTCAAGATCCGGCAGGAGGATCTGGTCGACGAGCAGGGCCGCCGGATGAAGTCCGTCATTGCCGAGCTGGCGATGGAGAACGAGCTGCTGCGGGAGCGCATCCGGCGCATGGAGGACGAGAAGCCTTTTCTCCGGTGGAGGTCGAAGAGATGAGCCGTACCCGGTCGATCTCCACGGGACGCTGCTACGGGCGGGCTCGGGTACTCAAGGCGTGGGGCCTGCCGCGGTCGACCTTCTACCAGCGGCGCCGCCATGGGGCTTCGCCTCGCCTGCCTGCCAGGCGCGGTCCGAAGACGCACTACACCGATGAGCAGCTCGCTGGGGAGATCCGCCGTACGATCCAGACATCGCCCTTCCACGGCGAGGGCCACCGCAAGGTGTGGGCGCGGCTGCGGCTGGCCGGCGTGCGCACCTCCCTGCGGCGCGTGCTGCGCCTGATGCGCCAGCATGAGCTGCTGGCGCCGCAGCGGCAGCCGCAGCCGGTCGAGCCGAAGCGGCACGAGGGAACGATCCTTGCTGAGCGGCCCAACCAGATGTGGGGCATCGACGCCACGGCCGGCTTCACTCTCCAGGACGGACAAGTTCCGATCTTCGCCATGATCGACCACTGCTCGGCCTGCTGTCTGGGCATCCACGTCGCCAGACGCGGCACGCGGTTCGAGGCGCTCGAACCGGTGCGCCAGGCCGTGCGTGAACAGTTCGGCGGCTTCTCCGAAGGCATCGCCTTGGGCGTCAAGCTGCGTCATGACCACGGCTCCCAATTCATGAGCGACGACTTCCAGCGCGAGATCCGCTTTCTCGGCCTGGAGTCGTCACCGGCCTTCGTCCGCGAGCCGGAAGGCAACGGTTGCATCGAACGCTTCTTCCGCACCCTCAAAGAGCAGCTTCTCTGGGTGCGGCACTTCGAAACCCTGGAAGAACTCGCCGAAGCGCTCGAAGAATTCCGCCAGCGCTACAACGAACAGTGGCTCGTCGAACGGCTCCACTTCCAATCCCCGCGGCAGGCTCACCAAGCCTTGCTTGCCCTCGAGGCTGCCGCATGACGACAATTCAAAAAACTGTCCAAGAAATCGGGGGCGGTACACCGTTAGCGCAGATGCAGATGGACGCCTCACCTGGGCGTGGGTAACCTCTTGCACGGACCCGGCTGGCGTATGGCAGATGGAGGCCCGCGATCTGTCCAAAAATCGTCAGGCAAGCTTCGCGGTGACCCTGCTGGAAGCAGAGAAATGCAGGCTGAACCCGCAGCTCACCACCAGTGCTGCCCAGGTGTCGCAGCGCGGCGTCGCTTTCATCACGGGTTCCCAATTCTCGCCGAATGGATTGGTTCGGTTGTTCGTTGCGGCGCCTGGGCGTCCGGTGCAGGAAATCGGGCCGTTCCCGGCCGACAGCTCAGGTACGTTCGTGTGGGACTTCCGACCCAGCTGCCAGGATCCCATAGGCGTATGGGGCGTTGAAGCTCTGGACGTTCCTCGTCACATCGCCTCCACCGCTCTGGCCCAGAGGGTCGTACGCGATGCATCCTGTCAGAGTGAAACGGCTCCAGCGGACAGCGCCGAGCTGATCGTCTCCGACGGTCCCGCCGGAACACTCGCTGCCGGGGCTGCTTTCGTGCAGTCCTGGACGTTGCGGAACTCCGGGACTACAACGTGGGACGCCTCCTATCGCCTGGAGTATCTGTCCGGAGACATGGGATGTCCGCGGACGCCTGTGGCACTGGATCGACTCGTCGCGCCTGGGCAGACTTTCACCTTCTCGCTTGCCTGCAGAGCGCCGCAGGTAAGCGGGGAAAATTCTCAGTCCTGGCAGTTTTATGGGCCTCGGGGAACAATCCCTATTGGACAGGCACAAATGCTTCGGGCCAGTGTGACTGTTTCCGCGCCTCTGAAATTGATCGTGTCCCCGATGACCCTGACTTTCTCTTATATGGAGGGCCAGGCCGCCTCCGCACCAGCCACGCTCTCTATTCGAAGCTCCGGCAAACCGGTGCCGTACGACATTAGAATCGAGTCTTCGAGTGTCAACTGGTTAACCATAGAAAAAAACAGTTCGAGCACTCCTGGCAGCGTTGTCATCGGTGCCACAGCTGGAATGAAAAGAGGAATGTATGAAGCGAAACTTCAAGTTTTATCTCCTGAGACAGAGCCGGTGCCAATTGCAATCAGACTCGAAGTTACCGCATACACTCCGCCACCACGAGCAGACAAGGAAGAACACGACAAGACATTTCTCATCGGTTCTGTATACCCTGACAGGGACACTGTGGTCCTGACCCATGGGCTTCAAGAACCTGACCAAGACGTGAGCACAATATGGACAGGCTTGGGCTCTCAACACGCCGGATTTCTTATCCAACGACGTCTGGAAGCAACTGGCCGGTCAGTTAATATCCTCCAATTCATCTGGAGGCAAGCCTTTGTTGGGATATTCAACTACCCCAGCGCTTGGACAGCCGCGCTCCCAGCAGGAACATCTCTCGCAATACGGCTGCTCGATAGTCTCTGTCCCGAATGGAGAGACTCGGGTTGCAAATACACTGGCAAAGTCCATTTCATAGGCCATTCTCTCGGCACGGTTGTCAATGCGATCGCTGTGAATGAATTCTTGAAAAGAGCACCACGGGTAACGCTAGCGCAGTACACTGCACTCGACCGACCAGTTCGCAAGAATTCGTTCCTCCCGTTCCTCGAAAATACGTGGTTCCATAATATACTGATAGGTCCACTTCAAGAGGGAAAACTTCGGATCGACAATTACTACGCTAAAACCGGATTTGGCACGGGGGAGAGCTGGTGTGCGGGCGGAGGGGGCTGCGGAGTGATCGAGAAAGAGCTATCCCATCCTTCACTGCTCGGCTCCAACTCTGCAGCATACATCACAACAATGCTCGAACACGAAATGTTTTTTGTCCCTAAGCCAGTGTTTTCAGAAACAGGGAATGATCACACCGGAGTTCATCAATGGTATAGGTGGACAATCTGGCCGTATGTTCCGGTCGAATCCATGCCAGATGAAAAGACTAAAGTGTGTGATTCCTCTGGCGCTTGGAGAATGCCGCCAGGATATGTGTTAGACGGCAGTCTGAATCCGTGCAGCGGAGGGTTTCACGAGTCGATTCTCCTTGGAAAAACTGAGACTCCCCTGAAGATGAACTTCTCAACAAATGCGTATCGCGCAGATTCTCTTGTGATGGTGAACTCAACACTCCCAATTGCTCCGAATTATTCGGAGTGTTCTGTTCGGAGTGGCACGGGTGGCGTTTCGGAGAACGTCGTTGGAGCCATCTCCTGCAAAGAACAGTCGTCAGCTTACTCGGCGGTGACCGTGGATATTCCTCGCAACGCACGGGCGATTTCCTTCCTGGTGCGCGTCGAATCGCAGGGGGACGCAGATACCGCGGTGGTCAGTATTGACAACACCCCCATTTGGACCTTTGAGAGTTCCTTGGTTCCTTCTGGTGAGGAGTTCGAGTCGGGCCCGATCCCGATTGGGGACATGACTGGTAGCCGCGTGTTGACGGTCGGTCTGCTGGGCGGGGGCGAGCGGAATTTCGCCTTCGAACTGAAGGATTTCAAAGTGCTCCTCGCAGAAGAGTCCGCTGCGACGCCGGTTCTGACAGCGAGCGTCACAAGATCCGGCGAATTCCGCCAGGGCCAGCGCGAAGCGCAGTTCCAGATTCTGGTCTCCGGTTCATCCAGTTCTCCAGGCATTGCCGGAAATGTAGAAGTCAACCTGATGCTGCCATCTGGCATGAGTCTCGTATCCATGCAGGGATCCGGCTGGTATTGCACCGGAATGCACTGCGTAACAACGGCCAACTCTGCTGTCGGTAGCGTACTTGAACCAATTCGCGTGACGGTGGACATAGCGGCGAATGCAACCTCGCCTCAGGTGGTTCTTGCGAATGTGAGCGGTGGTGGCTCGGCTGCTGTGATTGTGAGGGAAACCATTGCCATCCAGCCGGCATTTGGGGGGAACGTTCCTGCCGGGCCGCCAGATATGAGTCCTTCGGGCACGGCCGCGTTGCCACAACTGGCCTTCGGAGGCGGTTGGCAGACGTCGCTGTACTTCTACAACACGACGGATAGCTCCGTCAGTTTTCCGGTGAACTTCATCAGTCAAGACGGAAGACCTCTATCTGTCCCTCTTGACGGCGGTTCGCCCGTCAGTTCTCGCATCGTGACGTTGGGGCCTCGAGCTTCCATCAGGCTACTGGCTCCGAACACGGGAGAGTTGGTCCAAGGATGGGCGGAGACTGCTTTGCCGCCTGGAGTCGGCGGCCACGCCGTGTTCCGGCAGTCCATGCCAGGCAGGGCTGATCAGGAGGCTGTCGTGCCGCTGGTGCCGGAAAGCAGCCGCTACGCCCATTTCGCGTTCGATGACGAGAGGGCCACCACGGCCATCGCTGTTGTGAATCCGTCGACACAGGCAGCGAGTGTCAGGATCGTGGCCTACGGCTCTGACAACTCGCTTCTTGGGAGCGCAGACGTCAATCTGGGTCCAAGGTCGAAGACGGTAGCCGTGCTCCGAGCTCTCTCTGGATTGGGCGGTGTTAATGGGCGCTACGGGCGCGTGCAGGTCGAGACCTCGAGCAGTGCGGTTTCCGTGCTCGGGCTGCGTTTCAGCGGAGAAGCCTTTACTTCGATTCCTGTTTTTCACTCTTACGAGGCAGTGACGACACGGTTTGTCCTTCCGCAGCTCGTTTATGGCGGTGGGTGGACCACCGAGGTTTACTTTGTTAATACGACCAGCCAGCCGGTGCAATTTCCTGTCAGTTTCTTCAGTGACTTGGGAGGCCCTCTCATGGTTCCGTTCCGTGGGATGAGCCAGTCTCAGATGCAAGTCCTGAGTCTGGCACCCGGCGCGACAGTGCGTCTGGTAACGATGGGTGGACCGGTCCTGTTCCAAGGATGGGCAGAGGCCAACTTGCCCGCCGGCGTGATCGGTCACGCAGTCTTTCGTCAGTCGGTTGTGGGGAGAGCCGACCAGGAAGCCGTTGTTCCGCTGACGAAGGCAAACGGCAGGTTTGCCGAATTCTCATTCGATGACATTGGGTTGACAACTACCATGGCGGTACTGAATCCAACGTACGTTTCAGCTCTGCTCACAATAACTTCCATAGCGGATGACGGGAAAGTGATCGGTACCAGCCAAGTTCCCTTGCCACCGCAGGCCAAGCGGGCTTACGTCATTCGAGACTTGGTGGAACATAGCGGCGTCATCGGAAGGCGCGGCCGGATCCGACTGACAGTCCAAAGTGGAGAGATCGCGGTGCTCGGGTTCAGATTCGGAGGAGAAGCTTTCACCTCAATACCGGTTCATCACCATTAAGGAATGCGCTTTTGACTCATGTCCGATTCTGTGACTAAGGAACTGAAGAGACACACGTTATCCGAACTTAGAGATGGATGTACGAGGCAGGTTCCCTGCCCCACGATTTCCTCGGACACTGATTTACGATAAGGAGAATCAGGATGTCCAACACGAAACACTCGGATTCTGGCCCCCATCAGTCGCCGTCAGGGCTCCTTGCCCAAGCCCGGAATCCACTCGTTTCAAGTTGGACATACCGACACTCCTTATCGCAAGTCAGTGTCCATCGAAATCCTTTGGCGGGTGCACTTGGCAGAGTACCTGAAATTCGAAACACAAGGAGGTTCGGGATCATGAACAGGAACTTGCATCGCTCACTCCTGTTGATCACACTGATATGCCTGTCTCATCGCGCTCAGGGACAGACAGTGGGCGTTGATGTCTCAGGTGTAAGTTTTATTGGTTTAGCGGGTGCATCGCCTGGACAGAAACTTGGTATTTGGGTGTCGCCTCTCAACGACCCAGTGGAGGTGAAGCTTCCGTTTCGCGATGGAGAGGAGCTGTTCTTCGATGCCTCTGGTTCTGTAAAAGTGCCATATTTTGGTTCTTTCACGCCTGACGGGGATACAAATCCAAGTAGCTTGCGCATGTTTATGTACGGTATTCCGAGCGATTATAAAGGCCCACAATATGGGTTAGCTGGAGTCTTTCTCGGCGATTCCATCTTGTCGACGAAGCCGCCAATGTTGACTTTTGACGGTGCCGCTCTCGAACTGGAAACTGTCCGTCCTCTCTTGCAGCAAATCTTTTTCATTGGCGATGGTAAAACCGCAATGGGCGTGCCTCAGAAGTTCATCGTACCTGACGGTGCGAGAAAACTCTACGTGGGTTTGGCTTTGCTTGGGGACGCTCCAACCGGGTCATTTCGTGTTAAAGTAAGCATTAATGACACTCGCGGATATCTTGCCCAGATTGCTCACGGAGGGGGTTGGAGTACATCAATTCTTTTATTCAATGCGGGAAATGCGTCCGGTGCATATAAGGTGCGCTTCTTCAAAGACAATGGCGCTGAGTACGCGCCGTCCTTAGCGAGCGCTTCGGCGCCCTTAGAAGGTGCCTTGCGTGAGGGTTCCTCTGCTTCAATAGAATTGACCGGAAATGACAATATTGATCAAGGATGGTGCCAGGTGACCGGTTCTGTTAATATTCAGGCGTTGGCAGTATTTCGGCTGGAGGTTCCTGGCCGTCCGCAATTTGAGGCGAGTGTCTTGCTCGAAGGGCTGCAACAAAACGTGCTGCTTCCAGTGTCTGTTACCAACGAGTTAACCACGGGCCTCGCAATCGCCAATCCAGAAGATAGTCCGCAAAACGTACTTCTGGTTCATAGAGACGCCATGGGAGAAGAAGTGGGACGTGCACAGCTTTCTTTGCAGGCCAGAGGACACACGGCCTTTGCTCTAGCAGGTCGCTGAAAAAACGCCCGCGCGGAGCCGAAAATTGTTCTGTTTTTCGATTTCCGCCCAAGAGGAAGCCCTGGGAACGGATCGCCCCCCTGCCCACTCGCCTTCCAGCGGCCATTGGAAGGCCGCCGGAAGGCTGTTTCCGCGCTCCTCAGGCAGTCGCCGCCGCCATCAGGTTCCTCATCCTCACCAGATTGTATGCGGCTGCCGCCAGCGTGAACAGCCATCCCACCTTCTCCCGCCCCCTCAGCTTCACCTTCCTCAGCCCCGCCACCACCTTCGCCCATCCGAAGAACTCCTCCACCAGCTTCCGCCTCCTCTGGCTCATCCAGTAGCCTTCATGCCGCGTCGTCCTCCCATCCACCGCGCTGCGCCGTCCGCTCACGTTCTGCGCCACATGCGGCGTCACGTTCAGATCCTTCATCTGCTCCACAAACTCCCGCGTGTCGTACCCCTTGTCTCCGGCCAGCGTCACCCGCTTCGTCCCTCCCGGAATCTCCCGCGCCATCTCCACCGCCGCTTCCCGCTCCGCCCGCCCGTAGGCTTTCGTCACCCGCACGTTCACGATCAGCCCGTGCCGGTTCTCTCCCAGCACGTGTCCCAGATAGCTCAGCTTCGCCTCCGCCGTCTGACTCTTCCGCCACAGCCGCGCCTCCGGATCCGTCACCGACTCGTGCGTCTCATTCGACCGCTGCTGCCCCCGGAAGTCCACTTCCCGATTCCGCCCACCCTGTTTCGGTTCGTCCTCATCCGACTTCTCCTGTTTCGGCCGGAAGCTCTTCTGGCTCGCCCACGCCTCCACCATCGTCCCGTCCACCGAAAAATGCTCGCTCGACATCAGCCCCTGCTGCTTCGCCTGCCGCACGATCTCGCCAAAGAACTGCCGCGCTACGTCCCCTTCCAGCAGCCGGTCCCGGTTCTTCGTGAACACCGTCGCGTGCCAGACCTCCTCGCTCATCCCCAGACCCACGAACCACCGGAACAGCAGGTTGTAGCGCAGCTGCTCGACCAGCATCCTCTCGCTCCGGATTGTGTACAGCAGCATCAGCAACTGCGCCCGCAGCAGCCGCTCCGGCGCGATCGACGGCCGCCCCACTTCTCCGTAAATCTCATCGAAGGTGTCGTCCAGCCTCTGCAGCGCCTCGTCCACCATCGCCCGGATCGGCCGCAGCGGGTGATCGGCCGGCACCAGATCCTCCAGGCTCGCGTACAGGAACATCTCTTGCTGCTGACGGTCTTCTCCTCTCATGGCGTCCCTACACTAGGAAAGACGCATCAAACATTTCCGAGGTGTCTTGTTCCGGAGTTTTTCAGCGACCTGCTAGGAACAGATGGTGCCCCTTCCGGGCTTGCTGCCAGATCGGGGCTACTGGAGATCCGAGCTGAACCGGGCAAGCGGATAGTCGCGTTGGGGCTCCGCTTTAATCTTGCTGGGCCGTTTACGACACTGCCCGTAGTTCCTAGAAGTAACTAAATCTAGTGTGGCGCAGACGAGGTAGTCTGTGATGAACATGATACGTTAACCTGCTCCCCGAAAACTCGGCCAGCGATAATTTGGGGAGCCCTCGAACGAACAGCGAAGAGGAGCAATCCATGAAGCGAAGCCGATACACTTCAAGAGCAGATGATCGAGGCCGTCAAGCAGATGGAGTGTACTTAGCGGGAGATTGCCGGACACAAGGCGGTGTTCCGGTGGAATGATATTACATCAGGCAGCCTCCCGCTGAGGCCGCAAAGCCAAACCATCTGAGAAGGCCTGCCAGGGCGTTCTCCCCTTCGTGCGGTAGCCCTGGTGGGCGCGCTCGCGGTTGTTGAAGTCGAGGTAGCGGTCCAGATCGGCCCGGAGCGGATCGAGGCTTCCGTAGAAGGTCTTGCGGAAGGCCACGGCGAAGAACTCTTCCTTGACGGTGCGGTGGAATCGTTCGCAGAATCCGCTGGTCGCTGGCGAGCGGACCTCGGTGCGGCGGTGCTCGATCTGGTTCAGGGCCAGAAAGAGTTCGTAGAAGTGCTGGAGCGGGCGGCCGCAATACTCGCGCCCGTTGTCGGTGAGGACACGCTCGACCTCGGCGCCGTTCTCCTCATAGAAGGGCAGCACGCGGCTGTAGAGGGTGTCCACGGCCGTCATGGGCGCCTTCGACAGAGCCAGTCTGGCGAAGGCCAGCGAGCAGTGGGCATCGACGACGCTCTGCATGGAGATCTTGCCGACGCCCTTGATCGTGCCGACGAAGCAGGTGTCCTGGCACAGCAAATAGCCTGGATAAGGCGCTTCGACGTGCTGCTCGGGATCGACCGTGCGCCGGCGGTGGAGCTGGAGGAGCCGGATCTGGCGTTCGGTGAGCACGCCGCCGCGTTCGGCGGTCTTCTGCTCCAGCCAGAGCAGGCGGTGGATGCGCAGGGTGAGTCCGTGGCGCTGCCAGACGGTGCGCACGGCCGACGGCGAAACACCAACGCCGATGAGGCGGAGCTGGCCGCTGATGCGGACATAGCTATAAGTGGGGAATTGCTCGGTCATCTCCAGGATCCGCTGTTCCAGTTCCGGGGGCGTCTGGTTGGGCATCCGAGGGCGACGCCGCGGCTGCGGCGCCAGACCCTCGGCCCCGTACTTCTCATAGGCCTCCTTGATCTCGTAGAAGTGGCTCCTGCTGATGCCGGCACGCTTGCAGGCCAGCCGGACGTTGTCGAGTTCCTGGGCCAGGGCCAGAAGCTCGAGCCGGGCCTTGATAAGCTTTTCTCTGGTGCTCATGGGGCGGTCAGTTCCTTTCGTGGTGATCTGAGTCTGGAGAGACCCAAAATCTACCACCGGAACGCCGCCTCGGGCACCGCACCCGCGTTACCCGAGTGTCCGCTCAACCCCCGCTAAGTTCATTTCACCCGCCGGAATTGTTCCTCCGCAAACAGCAGGCCGCTGGCCACCCAGCGCAGCTTCATGTCGCCGCCCTGCCACTTCTTCACACGCCGGCACTTGTCCTCCACCACCGACAAGGCCGACTCAATCGGGTTGGTCGAGAACAGCGTCTTGCGCGGCCGCCTCCGGCACTCCCAGCCGGTGGATTGTCAGCGTCTCTTACAGGCCCTCGGCCACGCTGCGGGCCGCGCTCGGGTTGATCCGCTCCAGCTCCAGCCGGACGCTGTCGAGCACCTTCCTGGCCTCCTCGTAGCTCGACATCGCCCAGGCCGCAATCAGCTTTTGCTCATTGAACGGCTGGTGCTGGTCCGGCAGATGCCCCAGCACGTTCCGCCGCTTGTGCAACTGGCAGCGCTGGATCAAGGCGCCCTGCCCGGTCCGTTTCCTCACCACCGCCACCAGCGCCCTGGCCCCGTCCAGCACCCACAGCCGCCCCTGCTGGAAATCCAGCCCGCGCCGCTCCAGATCCGCGCACAGCTCGTCGGCCACCGCTGCGTTCTCGCTGGCGCCCTGCCGCAGCCCCAGCACCGTCTTGCACCCGTCCTGCCCGATGCCCAGCGCCACCACGAACGTCTCACCGTCGAAACGGATCCCCTCCAGCATCACCGCGCACAACTCCAACCGGCTCAGATCCCGCTCCAGCAACTCCCGCAACTTCCTCCGGCTGGCCTCGATGAATTGCTCGCTCACGGCCGATTTCCCGATCCCGTAGGCCTCGGCGAACCGCCGCACCGTCCGCCCGTAATTCCGCGTCGACAGCCCGCGCAACACTTCCCGCCAGAGTTTCGGACCCAACTGCGGATCCTGCTGGAAGCACAAATCGCTGCCCAGCGGCACCTCTTTGCCGTTCACCCGCCGCGCCCGCGGCCGCTTCAGCGGAACCTTCTGCCCGTCGATCCGGCACCAGCCATCGTCCCTGCCCCAGCGGTACGCCGTACGCTGCTTCGACGGCGCACTCCGCTTGCCGACCAGCTCTTCCACGTCCTGCTCCATCAGCAGGCACATCCATTCCAGGCCCGCCCGCCGGATCAATTCGCCGACGCCCGCACGCATCGCTGCCACGATCTCGACGGCCGGCAGCACCAACGGGACTGCCCCCTGGCGGCTGCCCAGGGCAGCTTCGAACCGCTACATCGCGCGGCGGTCTTCGATTTGGTATGGTCTTTCCAGGCGACTCTCTCCTTTCTTCTCGCAAAAGAATTTCCCAGAAGGCCATCACGCCTTCCGGGGTGAGAGTCGTTACTTTCTACGCTCCGCCGGGCATCCTCACCGGGATGGGCACGCCACGATTCAGGCGCAGGCCGACCGTATGTCACCAGTTGGGCATGATGACGGGAAGGCGGGGTCGAAAAAAGGGTGTTTCGTACCCGGCCGTGCCATGAGCCGCGTGCAGGTATCAACGCGGGTTGTGCCTTCAGGTGATCTCAGCGACCGGTTACCTTGCGGCGGGCGCCGTGAACTTGCGCACGTCTATTGCCGGCTCATGGCGTCTCCTCGGCCGTGCTCAGGTAGGCGAGGCTATTCACGACAGGGAGCGCTCGATCTCGTTTTCTTCGCGTGGGCATGGGGGCTGTGATCGGCCTGGCACCAATCCCGTCGGACTGGAAGGTGGAACTCGAAATCTGTCACAGCGGTGAGAATCGACTGACAAGCCCTGTAAATCATGAGCAGCATCGATATTCAGCAACCTGCATGAGGGCTGCTGGCAAGCGCATTGGCAATCTAGCAATCAGGAGTCACTCGCTCTTTGTGGATGGACTGAACAACTGCGTCAGGCTGTAGCCGGGACAGTGTCAGAAGGAGAGAAGGACTTGAAACGCGGGCCATTGTCCGTCGCGCGGATGGTTGAGGATGCCTGCGGGCTGGCGCCATCCCCACGCACCTGCGCCGGAACAGGACCACACCGGCTTGTTTTTTTCGCCGGTCCCGGTATTCTGGGGCCAGATGGTGATGGCTTCAGTCGGTCAATTGCGGATTCTCGAGCGGCGATTGGCGCGGCTGGCGGCAGAGGCCGACCGGATGATGGACCGGATCGGCGAGCGGGAAGAGCTGCAGCGGAAGATGGAGCAGCTCGGGCGCGAGATGGATGCCCTCGCGAACCTCTCCCCTCAGCCGGAGGGCACGGAGAGAAGGGCTTCGGAGCTGCAGGAACGGATCGAGAAGATGCGTCCGCAGGCCGAAAGAGCAAGGGCCTCCGTGGCCGATTGGATCGATAGAGCCCGGCAGCTTGTGCTCAGTGGCGCACGGCTGGAGCCGCGGCTGCTTCCGGTAGCGGAGAGAGCGCAGGACCTGCGGCTGTGGTGGCAACGCGGGCCGGAACAAATGCAGCTCATCGTGTTGCGGGCCCGCCAGGCGCTGACAGAGGCGCTTCAACTGCTCCAGCAGCCGGTTGCCGACATGCCGGATTCCCCGACTGCGCCGGGCGAGGGCAGGCACGCTGAAGAACTGCTGACCGTCAGGGATGCAGTGAAGCTGCTCACGATCTCTGCCAAGAAGCTCTACCGGATGGCGGCGTTGGGCAGAGTTCCGCACGTCCGGCTGGGGCGCAGCGTGCGATTCCGGCGCGAAGATCTGGAGCGCTGGATCCAACAGCAGACTGTGCATCCGCTCAGGCGCTGATTCCGCTCCCTCGAAAATCGCTATTCCGCGAGGGGCCGGGCGCGTGGCGCCCGGCCGCGCCTTCGGCGCGACGGGGAGGTGTCGGAGAGTTGGGGATTATTGTTGACCGCTTGGTCGCAGCCCTTCGGGCTGCTCCCGCGCGGCTCCGAACCCGCGGGGATTTTCATCCACGCTGATTTCCCGGAGGCCAATGGGAGCTCGCTCGAAAATCGGCCGCGGGCGCTCTGCCGCGTGGGGGGCCGCTCATTCCGGGCGCTTCGCGCCCTTCAGTCGCGTCTCTCAAAGCTCCTTTGGCGCCCAACGCGCGGCACAGAAACCGCCGCAAGGCGTGGCGATTTTCATCCATGCTGATGGTCCGCGGGGTCATGACGGCCCCCTCGAAGATCGCACTCAGGCGGGTGCCGTGGCGGGCTGCGCGGATGACCGGTTACTGCGGCCGGAATTCTGGCGTATACCAGCCTCCGTGCGCGGCACCGAACCTGCTCTGGTAGCGGCTATTCTCACGCATGCTGATGTCCCGTATGGGTATGGGAGCTTACTGTCGTCGGTGAGTTTGATTCGGTGCTGAACCTGCAGGGGCGGACTCACTCCCCGGCTCCCGTTCGAAATCGTTCTCTGACGATGGCGCAGGAGCTGCGGGCAAGTCGAGTTTCTGGGACTGAATCGCTCCACGCCACCCCGAAATGCAATCGATTGCAGATCGCGCCGGGGCGATTCCGTGTCATGGCGCGAACGGGAACCGGCGATCGTACGACAGCCAAGGTTGACCGCTCGAAGACGGGGGTTCCAAGACACCCAGCCTGAGTCTGGCCAAGGCAATCTGCGAGTCGAACGCCACCCCGTGCGTGCGGGGCGGCCCGCCAGTGGGTACAATCACGCAGGCATGGCGGCAACGCTGGCATGAGTGCCTCGACCTGGTCGCTGGCCTTCTTTAGCATGGTTTAGGGGCTCTACAGCCGTCCTCTGTCCGCCAGGTCTGGCGGGAAAGCGCAGAGGATGTGTTCTTACCTAAGTCTTCCACCTCTGAGCTTCCTCGCCCTACCCCCGATGGTCGCGCCCTTCTACGGGCCATTCCTGCGCGAGGGGCGACCATTCGATAGTCCCCTTCCTTCTCCGGCAGCCACCATCGCCATCGTGGAGCCGCCCGTCGGCGCCGGAGAGGCATGACCCAGCATGGCGAAGGTCGACTCGTGGCCCACCCAGAAGCGCGATCCGGCCATAATACGGCGTGCGGGGTTAGCCAACAACACGCTCCTCAGAGCGGCCCAAATGCAACATCTTCATTGTAATGTTAATGCTATTCCACGACTCGAAACAGCCCCGACGTGGCACCACAAGTTGCGAGCCGCAGTAACTCACTGATTCCCCTGGAGTTGCACGCCAAAGTGGGGCCTCCGCAAGCGAATTCAGGGGTAAGCACCTGCGGGACACGTTTCACCAATTTCACCGGGCGCAGTAGGGCTCTGTAGCGCTCATCGAATGGGGAGCGGTCAGGCGCAAGTCAGGCAGGCCTAAGTTCTTGGAGTCCAGATCGCACAGTGCTGTGCCGGACAGGCTGCGCGATCCACGCGCCGAGTGGCTTGGAGCTGACCGGAGGAGCGGCAGACATGAGTGCGGGTACTTCCTGGGAGCACCTGCGATCGTCGTCGATCCCGCCACCCAGAGCATCCCCGTTTGCTCTCCGGTTCTCGGCATGGAATGGCCCTAGTCAGCGAACTCCATCACAGGTAAGTGGGGAGGGGTAAAGATCAAGAGGCGGTGAAGATCTCACACCGGGAGAAAGACCGTTGAGCGAACGGACAATTCTTCATCTGGAAACATGCAACAGGGCGAACCACTACCTGTGCCTCCACCGATGGGGCGGAGCTTGAGGATACTCAAGCGCTGTTCGCCGACGAGCCAGAAGGCCTGCGGGAGCAGACTATGTGGCAATTCTGGAATGCCTCTCATGTGACACGGCATCGGGCCAAGTCGCCGACCACGGTGCTATCGCCGGCCCCGCTGTACAGTCGGGACACGACGAGCGCCGAGGGTAATGCTCCAGGGTAAACCACGTGACGTCAACCGATTAGGCGAGGCGGTGCGTCAAGCAAGACACGCAGTGGCGGACATCGGTCGACTTGAGAAGTGGAGTTCATCTGTAAACAACTCCATCCGGAAAAATGGAGGAGAAGTATGAACAGAGACAAAATGATAGAAAACACACAATGCATACAGCGCAATATCAACCGCGCTCAAGTATTTCGGCAAGAAAGTTCAAACGACAGTCTATATAGATGATAGATTGAGGATGATAATAATACTCCGGGAAGGTCTGATAGATCACGTTCGAAGAGTGCCATTGTTGCCCCCATCGGCCTCCTTAGTGCGCTGTCAAGGTCTTGCCTTTACAGTACAACAGGAGTACGATTGGGCCACGCCGCCGGAAGCCGCAGCGCATTCCAATTGCTGCCTCATGCCCCCACTGGGTCGATTCGGTATCCGCGGTGGCGGAGAGGCCCAGCAAGGGGGGTGCCGCAGTTGCCCGGGATGAAACGCCTGGCAGAACCCTTCTCGGGTGGCACGTTGGAAATGTGGCGGCTCAGCAGAGTGTGACCGGAAGTTTTCAGTTTATTCTCTGCCTCCTCAGGTGTCATTGCCGCAAGAAATACAACGCCAGGTTGGAGCCTCGGCCGGAAGCAATAGCCGATATTCGGGTTGGACAGGGTCTTATTGGGCTGGTATGGGGCGGGTGTGAGATTCAGGTTCCAAAGAAAGGAGGGTGTGACCGATAGGAACAGTGAGACAGAGGATTGAACGAGCGCCTCGGCAGTTCCGAATAAATACCTCCGACGGCGCTGTGATCGAGGTCTTCGCCAGGCGTGAGGGGCGTGGGCGCTGGATCGTCACTCAGACCACGAATGGCGTGGTCCGCCACCAGAAGGTGTGCAAGACTCGTCGAACTGCCAATGAATTGATCAGGTGCCTGGAAGGATTCGCGGAGTAGCTCAATCAACCAGTAGCGGATGCAGAGGATTTAGGAGCCGGCCATGCTGGCGATGAGCGAGTCCAGCCGGACAGCCCTTCAGGAGCCCAGGAGGGAGAGCTGCGGGGATGGGTCTGAGATGGCGTCGGGAAACTGTTAAGGCAGGTCCGGCCAGGAGCAGCTTCGTGCACGGGGCCAAACAGCCAGCGAACTCCGCCCGGAGCCTGCCACTGACACTAACAGGTCGCTGAAAAAACGCCCGCGCGGAGCCGAAAATTGTTCTGTTTTTCGATTTCCGCCCAAGAGGAAGCCCTGGGAACGGATCGCCCCCCTGCCCACTCGCCTTCCAGCGGCCATTGGAAGGCCGCCGGAAGGCTGTTTCCGCGCTCCTCAGGCAGTCGCCGCCGCCATCAGGTTCCTCATCCTCACCAGATTGTATGCGGCTGCCGCCAGCGTGAACAGCCATCCCACCTTCTCCCGCCCCCTCAGCTTCACCTTCCTCAGCCCCGCCACCACCTTCGCCCATCCGAAGAACTCCTCCACCAGCTTCCGCCTCCTCTGGCTCATCCAGTAGCCTTCATGCCGCGTCGTCCTCCCATCCACCGCGCTGCGCCGTCCGCTCACGTTCTGCGCCACATGCGGCGTCACGTTCAGATCCTTCATCTGCTCCACAAACTCCCGCGTGTCGTACCCCTTGTCTCCGGCCAGCGTCACCCGCTTCGTCCCTCCCGGAATCTCCCGCGCCATCTCCACCGCCGCTTCCCGCTCCGCCCGCCCGTAGGCTTTCGTCACCCGCACGTTCACGATCAGCCCGTGCCGGTTCTCTCCCAGCACGTGTCCCAGATAGCTCAGCTTCGCCTCCGCCGTCTGACTCTTCCGCCACAGCCGCGCCTCCGGATCCGTCACCGACTCGTGCGTCTCATTCGACCGCTGCTGCCCCCGGAAGTCCACTTCCCGATTCCGCCCACCCTGTTTCGGTTCGTCCTCATCCGACTTCTCCTGTTTCGGCCGGAAGCTCTTCTGGCTCGCCCACGCCTCCACCATCGTCCCGTCCACCGAAAAATGCTCGCTCGACATCAGCCCCTGCTGCTTCGCCTGCCGCACGATCTCGCCAAAGAACTGCCGCGCTACGTCCCCTTCCAGCAGCCGGTCCCGGTTCTTCGTGAACACCGTCGCGTGCCAGACCTCCTCGCTCATCCCCAGACCCACGAACCACCGGAACAGCAGGTTGTAGCGCAGCTGCTCGACCAGCATCCTCTCGCTCCGGATTGTGTACAGCAGCATCAGCAACTGCGCCCGCAGCAGCCGCTCCGGCGCGATCGACGGCCGCCCCACTTCTCCGTAAATCTCATCGAAGGTGTCGTCCAGCCTCTGCAGCGCCTCGTCCACCATCGCCCGGATCGGCCGCAGCGGGTGATCGGCCGGCACCAGATCCTCCAGGCTCGCGTACAGGAACATCTCTTGCTGCTGACGGTCTTCTCCTCTCATGGCGTCCCTACACTAGGAAAGACGCATCAAACATTTCCGAGGTGTCTTGTTCCGGAGTTTTTCAGCGACCTGCTAAACGACCGAACCAGCGGCTCAGTGTTCGCCCGGCTCAACAGGCCGCGGATGATGAAAGGAGGCAAGTGGCGCCATGGAAATACGTTTCATTGCTGATGTGCAGAAGTGGATCCAGACATACGAGTCCTACGCCCGCCAGGCTTCAGCTCTTCCGGACATCGACTGCCCCGATCGAGTACATGTACATTACTTTTTTGACTTTCCTACAGATGAGGAAGACCGGGTTACTCTGAGGAACCAATTCGAACAGTACTTGCTGTCAGCGTCGGACTACCGCATTGCCCGATTCGTCGTCTTATGCTTCTACTACGACGGTCTTGCGGACATACCGCCCGACGAGGCCATGATGGACCGGGAACGGTGGGAGGCTGCCCGCAAGATGTGCGCGGAAGATCTACGGTATTTCCTCGACGTACCGCCGACCATCGATGCCATCGAGGATCCCGAGCAACTGCTCTGGGAGATGATTCAGGCGTGCCTGGCAAGGCACTGGCCCAGGGCCCAGCGAGTGTGCGAGCGTCTCGAATGCTTTCCACCCCAGGACCTCTGCGATCCGAAGCTCTTCTTCGTCCGCCTGGTGTGGCTTCGCGAAATCCACAACACTTTTCCTTCCGTCAACCGGCGACGAATCGCATTCGATTGGTGGGACCTGTTTTCGCCCCGACTGTTCAGCGAACCTCATGCTTGCGCGACGGAATCGAGTCTCCCTGTGGTGCGGCAAGCCCTGGTGTATCTGGAGAACGCTTTTGAACGCAAGGCTGACATCCCTGTCGCCTCCAGGGCAATCCAGTGCGATCTGCTCACGGCTTGCGGCCGGTTTGAGGAAGCTGCGCGGGTTGCTGAGCAGTTCGGGCTGCAAACCTTTGCCTTTGTCAATAATGAGTTTTACAGAATCCTGAGTCAGTTGAGTTCTGAACCGGGATCAGATGCATCCCAGGATGCCGATACAACGCGGAATGATGAAAAAGGCCTGGTAGCCAAGTATATCGGCGAGTGCCTCGCCGCCGCGGGAAGGGCCACTGAGGCCATAGGGCGGATGGAAGAGGCGATCGCCCTATGCCCTGAAATGAAAGGATGGCATCGCCGTGCGGCAGAGCTGTATGCACGGGAGCAGAAATTCATCGAGGCCACGCGGCATCTGGCCCTGGAGCGGGAGCTCGACCCCGAAGACGAAGCGTGGAAGGATCCCATCAGGAATATCGCGGCCACCGTACACCGCGAATTCGAAATGTTGGGCTTAGACCGGGACAGACAAAAGGGAGAGTATGAGAACGCTTCGGGATCTGCCAAGGACGCGATTCAGCGAACCATCGTCGCGTACTGGCCTGTGTTTCGAACTCTGCACCAGGAAGCGAAACGGAGGTGGGTAAACGGTTGCTTCTGGCTTTTCGGCGATCACAGAGCGCAGGACTGGTCGCAGGATGATCGCTTCTGGTACGCGGTCGTGGACCTGGCGGTGGCGGTCGAGTGCCAGCTCTTCACGTTCCTGTTTGTGCCCTTCAAGGAGAACCAGGGAGCCCGCTTGGCTGAGGCGGCGGTGAAGTGCCAGGATAAGCGACTCTCTGAATTCGCCCTGTTCCTGAGCGGCGATTACAGGCTGACCATGGGCTCGATGCTGGCAGTACTCCAGATGGCCCGCGACGGGGCGCAAGAGCCCCTCACCGCAGCATTTCACCACTACCTCAAGAACCGGCTAGGCAGGAATCTCTCCGCGCTGCAGTCGGACAAATGGAAGGTGATTGCTCAAGCTCGGAACAAACAGTTGCACCCACCTTCTGCTGGTGGACCAAGCGCTCTGAAGGTGTTTGATCTATGCCGTGATTTTCTATCAACGCTGCATGCCGAAGTCTGACAGAAGACCTCGCCGGCAGCTTGGGGGCCAATCTCCTGACAGAACGGACGGACGTCAGCCCCAGCCGAAGGTGGACGGGACGCCGATTCCCGGGCTGCGCTGACCTAGGCTTCCATTTCGCCGGCAAGTTTGCCGGCAGTATTCCCATCTGGTCTTGACAGGCTGTCGGCTTTGAATTATCATGTCTTTAAATGTCCGCCGGCGATTCTGCCGGCAAATCATTCGGATATATCGTCCATGCGCTCAAGCAACTTAAGCCTGCCGAGCTCCGGCAACCCGTTGGCCACCCTCCACAGCCTTGCGCCCAGCCCTCAACCCCGAGTCGATTCAAGGCCCTCTGATACCTGGGAGACCTTCGATCCATCTTCTGTTCGTCTCAAGATCCCATGCTGACCTTCTTCCCTCCCACTACTGATCGAGCCGACGCCAGCGCGGCCGGCTTCCGCTTCGGCCACATTGGTACTCATACCAGCCGAACCATCATGCTCGAGGAACTGACAGCCGTTCTGGCTGCCGTTCCCCTGAACGGCAAGCCGGACGAGTACGTCGCCGCCATCGTCGAAGAAAACTGCCTCGGCAAGCAGACTGTCTCCACGCGCCGGCTCACCTTGCAGCGGCTCCGCGAGCTCTACGCCCTGGACCCTGCCGTGCCGGTCTTCCGGATTCTGCGCCGTCTCTGGGACCTGGACGAGCAAGGCCGCCCTCTGCTGGCACTGTTAACCAGCCTCGCCCGCGATCCTCTTCTGCTCGCCACAGCCGATGTCGTCCTGAGCCTTCCCGAAGGCGCCGAGTTCCAGCGCACGGCCATGCGCGAGGCGCTCGCCAAAGCTGTCGAAGACCGCCTGAACGAATCCACCTTGAACAAAGTCGTCCGCAACGCCGCCAGTTCCTGGTCGCAATCTGGCCACCTCGAAGGCCGCACGTTCAAGTTCCGCCGCCAGGTCCGGCCCACCCCCGCCGCCGTGGCGTTCGCTTTGTATCTGGCCCACGCCGCCGGGCTGGCCGTCGAAGAGAGTCTTTCCTCCGGCTGGGTCAAAGTGCTGGACTGTTCCGCCTCGGCAGCCCTCGAGCTGGCCACCGCGGCCAAGCGGCTTGGCCTGATCGACCTCCGCATGGCCGGCGACGTGATCGACCTCAACCTCGACCGTCTCGACCCGGCCTACGCGGCCGCCCCGCAAGCGAGGTAATCCATGGGACGCATCGAACACCTCGCCGAAAAGTATCGCCAGCACATCGGCCTCCCCTGGCAACAGACCGTGGCCGGCGCGCAGCGCGTCATCCTGGTGGTTTACGACAAAGAACTCGAGCGCGCCCTGCTCGCCCGCAAGCAGCTCTTCGAACTGGCGACGCGCGAAACCGGGCATGAATGGCTGGAGATCGATGTCGCCGACTCTTTCGCGCGCTGGATGGCCGCCGACGAATACCGCGACGCCTACTTTGAATCGCCCGACGACCTGCAACTCAAGCTCGAGTCTGAGTTCGCGGAATCCGTCGCCGCCCGCATCCGCGCCGTCCTCGAGAAGCCGGAGGCTACTGCCACATCGGTGACCGCTGTCTTCGGCGTCGGCGCGCTGTTTGGCTTCACCCGCGTCTCGCGCGTTCTCAAGCTGCTTGAACCCTACATTCGCGGCCGCCTGGTCGTGTTCTTTCCGGGCGTCTACGACCAAAACAACTACCGCCTGCTCGACGCCCGCGATGGCTGGAACTACCTGGCGGTGCCCATCACCGTGCACTCTTCTGGAGGATACTGATGCCGACTCTGATTCGAGACACCCTGCTGCGCGACCCGGCCAGGGAAGGGCTGGTCAACAACGGCCAGGCCCGCATCACGAACGAACTGGCCGACGACCGCGTGCTGGCCGAGCTGCGCGGCGAACTTTCCACGTTCGTTTGCGAAGGCCAGTATGCCGAAGGCATCATCAAGATCCTTTCCTCGTATCTCGCCAACCGCAGCCAGACCAACCAGAAGGCCGCCTGGGTCAGCGGCTTCTTCGGCAGCGGCAAGTCGCACCTGCTCAAGATGCTCGCGCACCTCTGGGTGGACACCCAGTTCCCGGACGGCGCCACGGCGCGCAGCCTTGTGCCCGAACTCCCGGAAGAGGTCCGCGACCTGCTGCGCGAGCTCGACGTCGCCGGCAAGCGCTCCGGAGGGCTGCTCGCGGCCGCTGGCACGCTGCCCGCCGGCACCACGGAAAACGTCCGGCTCAGCGTGCTGAGCATCCTGCTGCGCGCCTGCGGACTGCCGACGCAGTATCCCCAGGCGCAGTTCCACCTGTGGCTTGAGGAGCGCGGGCTGCTCGCCGAAGTGAAGGGCGCCGTCGAAGCGGCTGGCAAGACCTGGGCGCAGGAGCTCAACAACCTCTATGTCAGCCCGCTCATCGCCAAAGCCCTCCGCGCCGCCGATCCCGACTTCGCCACCAGCGACGCCGCAGCCAAGGAGCTGCTCAAGTCGCAATTCCCTCTGCGCACCACCGACCTCACCACCGAAGAGTTCCTCGCCATGTTCAAGCGCGTGCTGAGCCGCGCGGGCAAAGACGGGCAGCTCCCCTGCACTCTCTTGATCCTCGACGAGACCCAGCAGTACATCGGCGACTCGGAAACCCGCTCGGTTCTGATCACCGAAATCGCCGAGGCGGTCTGCAAGCAGCTCGATAGCCAGGTCATGCTGGTCGCCGCCGGCCAGTCCGCGCTCACCGGCGTCAAGCTCCTCCACAAGCTGCTCGATCGCTTCACCATCCGCATTCAGCTTTCCGACACCGACGTCGAAGCGGTCACCCGCAAGGTCCTGCTGCGCAAACGCGCCACCGCCGTCAACACCATCGCCGAGCTGCTCGACACCCACGCCGGCGAGATCTCGCGCCAGCTCCAGGGCACGGGCATCGGCGAACGCCAGGAGGACAAGGCCGTCATCGTCGAAGACTACCCGCTCCTGCCCGTCCGGCGCCGTTTCTGGGAGCACTGCTTCCGGCAGGTGGATACTGCGGGCACGCAGAGCCAGCTCCGCTCGCAGTTGCGCATCATCCATGATTGCCTGGCCCGACTTTCGGGCGAACCTCTTGGCCGCCTGATTCCCGGCGACGATCTCTACGAGGCCCTTGCGCCCGAAATGGTCACCACCGGCGCGCTCCCTCGCGAAATCAACGAGCGCATTGTCGCCCTCGGCCGCACGGGCAAGCCCGAAGACCGCCTGCGCCAGCGCATCTGCGGCCTGGTCTTCCTCATCGGCCAGTTGCCGCGAGAGGCTGGCGCCGACACGGGCGTCCGCGCCACCAAAGAACACATCGCCGACTTAATGGTAGACGACCTCGCCGCCGACAACGGCAAGCTCCGCGCCGAGGTCGCCCGCGTGCTCGACCAGCTCGCCGAAGAGGGCGTCCTGATGCGCGTCGGCGACGAGTTCCGCATCCAGACCGAAGAGGGCCGCAACTGGGACGACGAGTTCCGCAAGCGCGAGGCCAGGCTCAAGAACGATACCGCCTTCTTTGACGAGCACCGCGACCGTTACCTCGCCGACGACGTCGCCAAGACCGTCGCCAAAGTGAAGCTCCTGCACGGCGCAGCCAAGGTGCCCCGCTCTCTGGTCACGCATCGCACCGCGGAGCCCCCCGTCTCGGATGGCGAGTCCATCCCCCTCTGGCTCCGAGACGGCTTCACCATCTCGGAAAAGGAAGTCCTCAACGCTGCCCGCGCCGCCGGCGTCTCCAGCCCCGTCCTGTTTGTCTTCATCCCGCGCAAGTCCCGCGATGAGCTCTTGAACGCCATCGCCACCGAGCAGGCGGCCGAGCAAACGCTCAACGCGAAAGGAGTTCCCTCCACACCCGAAGGCCAGCTCGCCCGCCAGAGCATGGAGAGCCGCTACCAGCTCGCCAAGCGCCAACGGGAACTGCTGGTGGCCGAGATCGTCTCCGCGGCCAAAGTCTTCCAGGGCGGCGGCAACGAACTGCTCCAGTTGACCCTCGAAGAGAAGCTCCGCACCGGAGCCGAAGCATCGCTCGCCCGCCTCTTCCCGCGCTTCAAGGAGGCTGATTTCTCCAGTTCCGCCTGGGAAGCCGCCCTCAAGCGCGCCCGCGACGGCGCCGATCAGCCCTTCTCGCCGCTCGGCTACCAGGGGCCTATCGAGCAGCACGCCGTCTCGAAGCAGGTGCTTGCCGCCATCGGTTCCGGCAAGACCGGCGCGGAGGTCCGCAAGGAGCTCGAGCGCTCCCCCTACGGCTGGCCGCGCGACGCCGTCGACGCCGCTCTCATCGCGCTCCACCGCAGCCAGCACGTCACGGCTACCCTGAATGGCGTCGCCGTCGCGCCCGGGCAGCTTGACCAGAACAAGATCTCGAAGTCGGAGTTCCGCGTCGAAACCATCACCCTTTCGGTGCAGGACCGGCTTGCCCTGGCCGGCCTGTATAAGGAACTCGACATCACGGCCAAGCCCGGCGAAGTGGACGGGAAAGCCCCGGAATTCTTCACGGCCCTCAAGAAGCTGGCCGAGGAAGCCGGCGGCGATCCGCCCGCGCCGGCGCGCCCCGGCCTCACGGACATCGAAGACATCGAGGCCCGCCTCGGCAACGACCGTCTCGCGGCGCTCCGCGCCAGGGTCGATGACCTCAAATCCCGCATCGCCGCCTGGAAGAAGACGCGCGAGCTCATCACGAAACGCCTGCCTGTCTGGCAGACCCTGGAGCGCCTGGCCGCTCACGCCGTCGCGCTCCCGGAAGCGAAGTCCCGGCTTGACGAGTGTGATGCGATCCGCGCGGGCCGCCTGCTTCTGGCCGAGCCCGACCCCGTCGCGCCCGTCCTCAAAGGACTCGCCGATCTGCTGCGCCATGCGCTCAACGCAGCTCACAGCGCACATGAGACGGCCTACCAGGCAGCCATGGCAAAGCTCGCCGCGGACGAGGTCTGGAACAGGATCACGCCAGCCGACCAAAGCCGCCTTCTCAAAGAAGTGGGTCTCGAGGCCCCCGTGAAACCCGAACTTGGGACGGATGCCGCACTCGTCGCTGCGCTCGAAGCCAAGAGTCTCGCCGCCCGGCGCACCGAAGCCGAAGCCATCCCGGCGCGCGTCGAAAAAGCCCTTCAGCAGGCGGCGCAACTGCTCGAACCCAAAGTTCAATTCGTCGCCGTCGACCGCGCCCTGCTGAAGACCGAAGCCGACGTCGACTCCTGGCTCGCCGGCCAGCGCAGGAAACTCGTCGAGGCCCTGAAAGACGGCCCCGTGCAGGTGCAGTAAGGAGATCTGCCGACGATGAGCACGCTCAGCCGCGAACACCGCCGCCTGTTAGAGAAGACCGTCGCCGAAGCCCGCCGTATCGCTGAAGAGGGCGCGCGCAAAGTCCTCGCGGACCAGTATGCCGTCCATCACCACGAGCCCTGGCCGCACATGAGCGCCGAAGAGCGCGAACTGCGCAACCAGCTTCGCGCCCATGGCCGGCAGGTGGGCGACTCGCGCGACTCCCGGCGCGAAACGCAAGAAATCGACCACCTCGTCCAGGCTGCCGCCTACGAGCACTGGCACCGGATGCTGTTTGCCCGGTTCCTCGCCGAGAACGACCTGCTGCTCGACGCCGAGCACGGCGTGGCGATGTCGCTCGAGGAAGTCCGAGAGCTCGCCCGCGAGCAGGGGCGCGACTGGATGGATCTGGCCGCCTCGCTCGCCCAGCGGATGCTGCTCGCCGTCTTCCGCCCAGATGACCCGGTGCTGAAGGTCCAGCTTCCGCCAGAGACACGGCAGCAGCTCGAAGAGAAGCTCGCCTCGTTGCCCCGCGAGATCTTCCTGGCCGACGACAGCCTCGGCTGGGTCTACCAGTTCTGGCAGCGGGATGAAAAGGACCGCGTCAACAAGGCCGAAGTCAAAATCGGCGCCGACGAACTGCCGGCGGTGACGCAGCTTTTCACCGAGGACTACATGGTCCTCTTCCTGCTCGAAAACACGCTCGGCGCCTGGTGGACGGCCAGGCGCCGCGCCGAGGGCAAAGACCCGACGCTCGCGGGCTATACCTGGACCTACCTGCGCTTGAACGAAGACGGCTCGCCGGCGGCCGGCTCCTTTGACGGCTGGCCCCGTGCGGCGCGCGACCTGCGCGTGCTTGACCCCTGCATGGGCAGCGGGCACTTCCTGGTCTTTGCGCTGCCGATTCTCGCGCGCATGCGGATGGAGGAAGAGGGCCTTTCGCTCAAAGACGCGCTCGCCGCCGTGCTCAAAGAGAATCTCTATGGCCTCGAGATCGATGCCCGCTGCGCGCAGATCGCCGCATTCAACCTGGCGCTGGCCGCGTGGCGCATGGCCGGCGGGCATTTCCCTCTGCCCGAGCTGAACTTCGCCTCCTCGGGGCTGGGCATCCATGCCTCCGAGGCGGATTGGGTGAAGCTGGCCGGTGAAGATGGCCTGGCGCGTGAGGAGATGCGGCGGCTCTATTTCCTGTTTAAGGACGCGCCCACCTTGGGCAGCCTGATTGACCCGCTGCGGCTCGAAAAGTCGGTGTACTCCGCGGGCGCCGAGCACGTGCTGCCGCTGATTGAGGAGGCGCTGGCGCGAGAACAATCCGAGGAGACCCGCGAACTCGCCATCGCCGCTCAAGGGGTGCTGGCGGCGTTCCGGATTCTGGCCAGCCGCTTCACGCTGGTGGCGACCAATGTGCCTTACCTGGGGCGAGGAAAACAGGACAAGGTCTTGGCCGATTACTGCGCCGAGTTTCACCCCGACGCCAAGGCGGACCTGGCCACCTGCTTTGTCGACCGCTGCCTACGCTTCGCACGCGACGGTGGCTCGGTGGCGCTGGTGACGCCGCAGAACTGGCTGTTCCTGACGAGCTACAGGAGGCTGCGCGAGCGGTTGCTGAAGGGCGAGCAGTGGGACTTCGTGGCGCGCCTGGGTCCGCGCGCCTTCGAGACCATCAGCGGCGAGGTGGTCAATGTGGCGCTGCTGGGCCTGACCCGCCGCGCCCCCGCGCCCGACCACACCTTCGCGGGGTGGGATGTGGGAGAGGCAAGCACGCCCGAGGAGAAGGCGGAGGGGCTATACGACTTCCCCACCGTTGTGTGCTGCCAGTCGGACCAAAGAGAGAATCCAGATAGCTCGATAGCCTTTGGAAGCTCGGGAAAAGGCCAAACAAGACTGGGGCAGTACGCAACCGTGTACCAGGGCGTGAGTACAACAGACATGCCACGGTTCGTTGAATTTTTCTGGGAACAGCCAGTGATGAGCGACGACTGGGAGTACTTCCAAATGGCTCCAAGTCGTAACGGGATTAGTGACTTCTGCGGCCTGCTTTTCTGGCAGAAGGGCAATGGTGAATTGGCCCAGATCGGAACAGCGCAAAAAGGCTTGCAGGTGGTCGGGAGGCGTGGAGTTGCAGTGGCTGTCACCCGGCAACTTTACCGAAGCTTCTTTTACGGGAATCGATTCGATGGCACGTTGGCAGCAGTCATTCCAAACAACGATGGGAACCTGCTTCCGATCGCAGCGTGCATTCATTCCAATGAATTTCCCGATCTTGTTCGCGAGGTTGACCAGGCGCTTAGCGTTACCGAGTCGTCGTTTGCGAAAGTTCGGTTTGACCTCGCCCACTGGCAACGCGTCGCCGCCGAGAAATACCCCAACGGTCTGCCCAAGCCGCACTCCGACGACCCCACGCAGTGGCTGTTCAACGGCCACCCGAAAGGCTCCGATCACCCGCTTCAGGTCGCCGTCGCCCGGCTGGTCGGCTACCGCTGGCCGCGGCAGACCGGCTCGAGTTTCCCAGACTGCCCCGCGCTCGGCCCCGATGGCCTGGAAAAACACGCCGATGCGGACGGCATCGTGCCGCTCGCCTCGATCGGCGGCGAAGCCTCGGCTGCCGACCGCCTCCGCGCCCTGCTCGCCGATGCCTACGGCGAAGAATGGTCCGCCGCGAAGCTCAAGGAACTCCTCGGCGACTGGGATTCGCTCGAAGACTGGCTCCGCGACGGGTTCTTCGAAGAGCACTGCAAGATCTTCCATCAGCGCCCCTTCGTCTGGCACATCTGGGACGGGCGCAAGGACGGCTTCCATGCCCTGGTCAACTATCACAAGCTGGCCGGGCCCAACGGCGAAGGGCGCAAGACGCTCGAAAAGCTGATCTACACGTACCTGGGCCGCTGGATCGAGCGCCAGCAGGATGAAGTGAAAGCCGGCAAAGAAGGCGCGGACGCCCGCCTCACCGTCGCGCTGCATCTCAAAGCCGAACTCGAAAAGATCCTCGAGGGCGAAAAACCCTACGATCTCTTCATTCGCTGGAAACCGCTCCACCAGCAACCCATCGGCTGGGAACCGGACATCAATGACGGCGTGCGGCTGAACATCCGCCCGTGGCTCCAGACGACGCTCGCGCCCATCACCAAACCCAGGAAGGGCGCCTGCGTGCTGCGCGTGACGCCCAAGATCAATTACGGCAAAGACCGCGGCAAGGAACCGCACCGCGCCAAGGAAGACTACCCCTGGTTCTGTAACTGGGACGAGCGCACCGAAGATTTTCTCGGCAACGACACCTTCGACGGCGCCCGCTGGAACGACCTGCACTACTCGCTCAAAACCAGGAAGCAGGCGCGGGAGCGCAAGCAGGCAGAGGGGAAACGATGAAACTGATCGACCGCCTGATGGCTTCCTTCCGCGCGGCGATGCTTGCGCCCGAAGGGCACGTCACGCCGGTGGCCATCCTCTGGACCGACGCCGACGGGCAGTGGCTCCCCCTGTTGCCCGCGCTGCGCGCCGTCTTCCCCTGGGTCTATACGTTCGGCAAGTACAACCCCGACACAAAGACCGGGCCAGCGATCTGGCTGAAGTGCATTGTGGACCGCACGCTGCCGGAAGCGCCGCCGTCGGGCGAAACGCCGGTCCTGTACCTGCCGCATGTCCGCCGGCAGGAGTTGCGCGCCGCGGGTGACTGCCCGCCGCAGTTGCAGCCGCTGGTCGAGCTGCAATACCGCGGGCGCGTCTGGCATCAGTCGAACGGCCACGACTGGACGGTGCGGGCGTTCCTGGTTTCGGACGACGGCCTGGGCCTCGACATCGCCGCCGACCGCCGCACCGAGGAAGCCATGCTGAGGGCGCTGCCGCTGCTCGCGGAAATCGACCTGACGCCGCTCAGAGGGCGGCGTCTCGATGCGGACGACTTCGACAAGCTCTCGGTGCAGGACCCGGTCCGCGATCTCCTGTTGTGGCTGAATCACCCGGAGACCTTCGAAGCGGGAGCCAAAGGAGCGCGCTGGGAGAGTTTCCGCTCCGTGGTCAAGAGCGAGTTCGGGCTGGACCCGGAGAAGACATCGCCCTCGGAGGTCGCCGGCCTCCTGTTGCGCGCCGAGCTGGGCCTGGATCGCGTCTGGACACGGTTTGTAGAGGCTCCGCAGCTGTATCAGGGCGTGGCGAAGCTGCTGCGCGAGCCCGCCGGCGTGGGCCAGGGCCTGTTGACGCTTGAGCCGGCGCGCGACCCGCGCATCAATGAGCGCGAGGAGGGCGAGCTCCGGCAGGCGCTCGAAGCCGTCCCGCGCCTGGCTCATGCGGCCGCGTGCGTAAAGGTGCTGGAACTCGAAGCCCGGCACGGCGAGCGCCGCGGCTGGGTGTGGGCGCGGCTCGGTTGGAGCCCCTGGGCGAAAGCGCTGGAACCGCTGGCTCGGCTGGCGCGCGTGGCGCAAACGCCAGTGGGCGGCGGGACGCTGGCGGCTGCTGCGGCGGCGTATGCGGAATCCGGCTGGCGGTGCGATGCCGCGGCGATGGAAGCGCTGGCGCTGTTCCGCTCGGGCCCGGAAGCGGCGCTGATGGCGCAGGTGGTGCGGGCGCTGTATGAGCCGTGGCTCGAAGCCTCGGCGCGGCACTTCCAGGCGCTCGCGGCCAGCGATGCCAAGGCCGCGCGCGAGGCTGTGGGAACAACGCCGGCGGAGGCCGATACCTGCCTGCTTTTCGTCGATGGGCTGCGGTTCGACTTGGCTGGGAAGTTGGCGGCGCTGCTCGAAGAGCGATCCATGAAGGTGAACCTCACCTGGCGCATGGCGGCGCTGCCCACGGTGACGCCGACAGCCAAGCCCGCGGCGGCCCCCGTAGGCAACGGGATTCGCGGCGGCTATGGCGTGGACTTCACGCCCCTGGTCGAGACTAGGACCGGGTGGAAACCCCTGACCGCGCCGCTGCTGCGCGAGCGGCTGGAGGCGGCGGGCGTCGAGGTGCTGGATTCCGATGAGGCGCGGATCCCGACGGGTGCAGCCGGAGGCGGCTGGGCCGAGTGCGGTTCCATCGACAGCCTGGGCCACACGCTTCAGGCCGATCTCGCCCATCAGCTGGCGGCAGAACTGGAGCGGGTGGCCGGGCGCGTGGCGGCGCTGCTCGATGCCGGCTGGCGGCGGGTTCGCGTGGTGACGGATCACGGCTGGCTGCTGCTGCCAGGCGGTTTGCCCAAGGTGGAACTGCCGGCCTATCTCACCGAAACCAGGTGGGCGCGGTGCGCCCTGGTGAAGGGCCAGCCGGATCTGGCCGTGCCGGTGGCCGCCTGGCACTGGAACGAAACCGTGCGGATCGCCTCGCCGCCTGGCATCGCCTGCTTCCGCGCCGGAGAAACGTACGCACATGGGGGCATCAGCCCGCAGGAGTGCGTGGTGCCGGTGCTCGAAGTGGAGCGCGGGTTCGGCGCGACGTATGCGTCGATCCAGTCGGTCGAATGGCGCGGGATGAGGTGCCGTGTGCGCGTTGAGACCAACGATCCTCTGGTGAAGGTCGACCTGCGGACGAATTGGAAGCAGGCAGGTTCGAGCATCGCGGCGGCGGTGAAAGAAGTGGGCGCCGGCGGCGAAGTGAGCCTGGCCGTGCCCGACGACCAGTATGAAGGGGCCGCGGCTTCGGTCGTGGTGCTCGATCGCGACGGCAAGGTGATTACAACGCAAACCACCTGCGTGGGAGAGAAGTCATGACGATCACAATGGATAGCCTGGACCGGAAGGCCGCCGAGGCCTTTGACGGCTACCTGGTGCGCAAAGACCTGGTGCGCAAGTACGCGCGGCAGTATCCGGTGCCGACCTACGTGGTCGAGTTCCTGCTGGGGCGGTATTGTGCGAGCGTCGATGAGCAGGAGATCCAGGAGGGCCTGGCGATTGTGGAGAAACAGCTCCGCGACCGCACGGTGCGCACCGGCGAAGAGGAGCTGTTCAAGGCGCGCGCCAAAGAGCAGGGCTCGGTGAAGCTGATCGACATCGTGCGCGCCAGGCTCGACGCGCGGCGCGACTGCTACATTGCCGAACTGCCGAGCCTGGCCTTGAACGACGTGCGGATCGCCGATGAGCTGGTCCGCGAGAACGAGCGCATGCTCACCGATGGCTTCTACGCCGAGGCGACGCTCTCCTATGACGCCGTGGTGGCCCAGGAGTACGGCGGGCGGCCGTTTGCCATCGACGCCCTGCGACCCATCCAGATGTCAAAGTCGGACGTGCTGGAGGTGCTGGCGCGCGGTCGGGCGAAGTTCACGTGCGCGGAGTGGATCGACCTGTTGCTCCGGAGCGTGGGGCTGGAGCCGGCCAGTCTCGATGAGCGCGCCAAGCGGGTGGCGCTGCTGCGGATGGTCCCGTTTGTCGAGCGCAACTACAACTTTGTGGAGCTGGGACCGCGCGGAACGGGCAAGAGCCACCTCTACCAGCAGATTTCGCCCTACTCGCACCTGATTTCAGGCGGCAAGGCGACCGTGGCGAAGATGTTTGTGAACATGGCTACGGGGCAGCGCGGCCTGGTCTGCCAGTACGACGTGGTCTGCTTCGACGAAGTCTCCGGGATCTCGTTCGACCAGAAAGACGGCGTCAACATCATGAAGGGCTACATGGCTTCGGGCCAGTTCAGCCGGGGCAAGGAGAACATCCGGGCCGATGGCAGCATCGTCATGCTGGGGAACCTGGATGTGGACGTCCAGCAGCAACAGCGCCTCGGCCACCTGCTGAGCCCGTTGCCGCCGGAGATGCGCAACGACACGGCGTTCATGGACCGCCTGCACGCGTATGCGCCGGGCTGGGACTTCCCGAAACTCAAAGTGGACGAGCACCTGACCGACCATTTCGGGCTGGTGAGCGATTTCCTGAGCGAGTGCTGGAACAAGCTGCGCGCGGGAACGCGAGTGAACGTCCTTCAGGGACGGCTCTACTGGGGAGGCGCACTGAGCGGCCGCGACATTGAAGCGGTAAACAAGACCGTCAGCGGTCTGCTGAAGCTGTTGTATCCCGACCCTTCGATGCCGGTTCCTGACGAGGACCTGGAGTGGATGGCGCGGCTGGCGCTCGAGTCGCGCCGGCGCGTGAAGGAACAGCAGAAGCGGGTGTTCAAGAGCGAGTTCCGCAACACGCACTTCAGCTACACGCTGGGCGTGGATGGCGTGGAGCAGTTTGTCTCGACGCCGGAACTGCACAGCGATGAGGCGATTGAAAGCGATCCGCTGCCGCCCGGGCAGGTGTGGGCGGTCGGCATGGGGTCGCCCGAGACGGGCGCGGGCCTGTATCGCCTGGAGGTCACTTCGGGACCGGGCAGTGGTGTGAAGATTCTGAATCAGCCCGTGCCGCCAGCGTTCCGCGAGAGTGTTCGCATTGGCGAGCAGAACCTCTACGCGCGGGCGAAGGAACTGGTGGGCGACCGCGACCCGCGCGAGCACGAATTCTCCATCCAGATGCGCGCCATCGATTCGGACCGCTCCGGCGCCGGCCTGGGGCTGCCAGTGCTGGTGGCCTTGTGCGGAGCCCTGCTCGGCAAGAACACCCGCGGCGGCACGATCGTCGTCGGCGCGCTGAACTTGGGCGGCTCGATCGACCTGATCCCCAATGCGGTCCAGATCGCCGAACTCGCCATCGACAAGCAGGCGCAGACGCTGCTAATGCCCGTCGCCGCCCGCCGGCAGTTGAACGACCTGCCCGACGACCTCTGGACCCGCATCAGCATTGAGTTCTACAAAGACGCCGCAGATGCGGTGTTCAAAGCGCTGGTGGAGTAGGGGGAAGTATGGCCACCTGGAACTGGAATGGCGCACGTTGGTGGAAGTTCGATTTCCACGCGCACACGCCCGCCTCGGAAGACTATGGCAAGGGCCCCGATCAGGCTCAGCTCCGCTCTCGGACGCCCCGCGAATGGCTGCTCGACTTTATGCGGGCGGGCGTCGATTGCGTGGCGGTCACGGACCACAATTCAGGGGCATGGATCGATGGCCTGAAGGATGCCCTGGAAGAGCTTGGCCACGAACGGCCAGAGGGCTTCAGAGAGTTGTTCTTGTTTCCTGGCGTTGAGATCTCGGTCAACGGCGGTGTGCATGTGCTGGCGTTGTTCGATCCAAGCGTGGCTGGCGAGAAAATCACGGCGCTCTTGGGTGCTGTTGGCTTCACCGGAACAACCGGCCGGAGCGACGACGTAACGACCAGGTCGTTCACTGAGGTAGTCAGTGAAATCACCCGCGTCGGTGGAGTTGCGATTCCCGCCCACGTGGACGAGAACAGCGGCCTCCTGGCGACGTTCACTGGCACCACTCTGAAGCAGGCGATCGAGTGCGCTGACATCGTCGCTATGGAAGTGGTCGATCCTGCGTGGGCCAAGCCTGCCCTCTATACCGACACCAAGGCTGCATGGACCGAGGTTCTGGGATCAGACTCGCACCACCCGGCAGGCAACGCCGGCCAGAAATATCCGGGTAGCCGGTTCACTTGGGTGAAGATGGGTCACCCGAGCATCGAAGGCCTTCGATTAGCGCTGCTCGACGGCAGCCTCTCTGTGAAACGCTCCGATCAAACGTCGGATGACCCCAATGATCACGGGGCGTTGGTCATCGAAAACGTCGAGATCGCAGAAGCGCGCTATATGGGCCGGTCATCCAGTGGGGACAGGAGTCGCAGCTTCAGCATCGCCCTGAATCCTTGGCTGAACGCCGTGATCGGTGGACGCGGGACAGGGAAATCGACGGTCGTTGAATTCGTCCGGACAGCGCTGGATCGCGAACGCGAACTGCCGGAAGCTCTGAAGCCCGATTACGAGAAGTACCGAAAGCTGTATGAGAGTCGTGGCGATGAAGGCCTCCTGACGCAGCACTCTCAATTCGATGTGATCTACCGCAAAGATGGAACGCGCTACAAAGTCCGTTGGACCAGTGCCTCGAGGTCGAGCAGCATCCATGTCGATGACGGTGTGGGTGGATGGCGGGAAGAGCAAGGTGACGTCGCCCAGCGATTCCCAGTCCGAATCTACAGCCAGAAGCAGATCTTCGAACTGGCGAAGGATCCACTGGCGCTCTTGCGGATTGTCGACGAAGCATCCGCAGTGGACCGTTCGAAGTGGGAAGAAGATTGGCGAGTAGAGGAAAACCGCTATCTGTCCTTGCGGGCTGAGGCTCGCAGGCGGGAAGCTGAGCTGGGAGACGAAGGGCGGCTGCTCGGCGAGCTGGAGGATGTCAAGAGGAAGCTTGAAGCGTTTGAAGGCACGGACCACGCCGCGGTCCTCAAAGAATATCAGCGCCGCCAACGCGAAGCCGGCGCGGTTAAGAAGTGGGAATCGAAGTGGCAAGGCGCCGCAGGTCGCATCCGGGAGACGGCGCAATCGATCGTGCCGTCACCGCTTGACCGCGAACTGTCCGATGCGAGTGACACTGCGGCCGAGGACCTCCTCGCCAAGTCTTCCAACCTGGTAAGCGGCTTTGCGCGGGTCCAAGAGCGCTTGTACCGCCCCCGATTTCTTGGACAGTTTTTTGAATTATCGTCATGCGGCAGCCTCGAGGGCAAGCAGGGCCTGGTGAGCCTGCCGCGGGGATTGGAAGTGGAGGCGTTCGACCAGCCACTGTTCGTTGTAGCGCTGGCGGAATTCTTCGAGCGCTTCGGCCAGTTCTTCCAGGGTTTCGAAGTGCCGCACCCAGAGTAGCTGCTCCTTGAGGGTGCGGAAGAAGCGTTCGATGCAGCCGTTGCCTTCCGGCTCGCGGACGAAGGCCGGTGAAGACTCCAGGCCGAGAAAGCGGATCTCGCGCTGAAAGTCGTCGCTCATGAACTGGGAGCCGTGGTCATGACGCAGCTTCACGCCGAAGGCAATGCCTTCGGCAAAGCCGCCAAACTGTTCGCGCACGGCCTGGCGCACCGGCTCGAGCGCCTCGAACCGCGTGCCGCGCCTGGCGACGTGAATGCCCAGGCAGCAGGCCGAGCAGTGATCGATCATGGCGAAGATCGGCACCTGTCCGTCCCGGAGAGTGAAGCCCGCCGTGGCGTCGATGCCCCACATCTGGTTGGGCCGCCCGGCGAGGATCGTTCCCTCGTGGCGCTTCGGCTCCACCGGCTGCGGCTGCCGCTGCGGCGCCAGCAGCTGGTGTTGGCGCATCAGCCGCAGCACGCGCCGCAACGACGTCCGCACGCCGGCCAGCCGCAGCCGCGCCCACACCTTGCGGTGGCCTTCGCCGTGGAAAGGCGACTCGTGAATCGTGCGCCGGATCTCCCCGGCGAGCTGCTCATCGGTGTAGTGCGTCTTCGGGCCGCGCCTGGCGGGCGGGCGAGGCGAGGCATGCAGGCGGCGCCGCTGGTAGAAGGTCGACCGCGGCAGGCCCCAGGCCTTGAGCACCCGAGCCCGCCCGTAGCAGCGTCCCGTGGAGATCGACCGGGCACGGCTCATCGCTTCGACCTCCACCGCAGAAAAGGCTCCTTGTCCTCCATCCGCCGGATGCGCTCCCTCAGCAGCTCGTTCTCCATCGCGAGCTCGGCGATGACCGACTTCATCCGGCGGCCCTGCTCGTCGACCAGATCCTCCTGCCGGATCTTGAGGCCTTCTTCGCCAGAGGCCAGAAAAGCTTCCCGCCACTCCGACAGGGTCGCCGCCGTCACACCGTACTTGCGGCTCGTAGTCTCCAGGTCGGCGCCGCGGAGCAGCTCCAGAACGACGCTCATCTTGCGCTTGGCAGACCAGCGGCCCTTGCCGCCGCGGCCGGATTCCGGTCCCGCTTCAGTCGCCCTCCGGGCTCCTTGCGCGGGCCCGGAATCCGAGTGTTTCGTGTTGGACATCCTGATTCTCCTTATCGCAAATCAGTGTCCAAGGAAATCGTGGGGCGGGGGAGGTCCAAGAGCGCTTGAATGAGCTCGCCAATGAAGTCGAGAGACTTTCTCAGCAGTGGTCGGAGGACCGAGACTCGTCACCGTGGAACGAAGCTGTGAAATCCACGGCGGACGCGTATCGTAAGCTTCAGGAGAAGCTCAAGGCCCAGGGTGCCGGCGATCCGTCGTTGTACGGCGACCTTGTCAAGCGTCGCCAGGAGGTTGAGAGTCGGCTGGATGAGATTCGCAAGCGCCGCGAGGAGCTGGACCGCATCCGTAAGCAGGCCAGCGCCTCCCTGGACCGGCTGCTGAAACTTCGCCAGGACCTGACCAGCCGAAGGAAAGCTTTCATCGAGACCGTTTTGGCGCAGAATCCATTGGCGCAGAATCCATACGTCCGCATCCGCGTCGTCCCGTACGGCGCCCGCAAGGCGGTTGAGCAGGAACTGCGGAAGACATTGCAGAGAGAAACTGGAGGCTTCGAGAAGGACATTGGATCGCCCGAGGGCGGCGACAGCATGCTGGGCAAGCTGTATCAAGGGAACCCGGACGCGGCCGAATTTGAGACACGGCTTCAATCGTTGAAGGCCAACCTTCGGGCTATTGCCGGCGGAACGCACAATGCATTCGACCTAAAGGATCAGCGGTTTGCGACGCACATGGGCAAACTCCCGCCTGAGGCCCTGGATCGCTTGGACGTTTGGTTTCCCGAAGACAGCCTGCAGGTCGAGTACAGCACCGGGGCGAATGGTTCTTCCTTCCGATCGATCCAGGAAGGTTCACCGGGACAGAAGACCGCCGCGCTCTTGGCGTTCCTCCTGTCCTACGGAGAGGAGCCGATCATTCTGGACCAGCCCGAGGACGACCTGGACAACCATCTGATCTATGACCTTATCGTTCAGCAACTGCGCACCATCAAGCAGCGCCGGCAGGTCATCGTGATCACACACAACGCCAATATCGTAGTGAACGGCGATGCCGAGCTCGTTGTGGCGTTGGCGGCTCGGGGCGGACAGACCCAGATCGAGGCCCAGGGCAGTTTGCAGGAGAAAGGAGTGCGAGACACGATCTGTAACATCATGGAGGGCGGTCGTGAGGCCTTCGAGCGTCGGTATCGCCGCATCTCGCTGGAGCGGCCAACTCGCGGAGTGGCTCCGATCACCCGGTCGGCCGGGGGTTAGCCAGAGACAGCACGGCTGTGGAGAAAGTTCGAGCAGGGTTGAGAGAGGGGAACCACAGCCCAGATCTGTAATTCCCCGCCACCCCGTTCTGCTTGACGCCATCGCCGATGGCGCCAGCGCGATATCCCAACCATTCGCGTGAACTTGCGTTTCGGCGCGGTTCTCCAGTTGGAAACACTCGCAACCGGGCCGCGCGCTCAACCGCCGCGGTTCGGTTCGCCGGGCTCTCTCAGCCCTTCCAACTCTCCGTTTTCTCCGTTGACAGCTCCGCGTTTGTTGACAGGCTGGGTGAGTGTACCGCCCCCGATTTCCTGGACAGTTTTTTGAATTATCGTCATGCGGCAGGCTCGAGGCCAAGCAGGGCTTGGTGAGCCTCCCACGGGGATTGGAAGCGGAGCCGTTCGACCAGCCACCGGTCGTTGTAGCGCTAGCGGAATTCTTCGAGCGCTTCGGCTAACTCCTCCACGGTCTCGAAATGGCGCATCCAGAGAAGCTGCTCCTTGAGAGTGCGTAAGAAGCGTTCGATGCAGCCGTTGCCTTCGGGTTCGCGCACGAAGGCCGGTGAAGACTCCAGGCCGAGAAAGCGGATCTCGCGCTGAAAGTCGTCGCTCATGAACTGCGAGCCGTGGTCATGACGCAGCTTGACGCTCAGGGCGATGCCTTCACTGAAGCCGCCGAACTGTTCGCGCACGGCCTGGCGCACCGGCTCGAGCGCCTCGAAGCGCGTGCCGCGACAGGCCACGTGGATCCCCAGTCAGCAGGCCGAGCAGTGGTCGATCATGGCGAAGATGGGCACTTGTCCATTGAAGGATGCGCGAAATTCCTCGGCATGTCCTAAGCGGTGGACGCGGACATGCGAGTTGTGTGCTGAGTAGCGGAAGCCGAGGAACGACTCGCATCGGCGGTTATGTGTGTTCTGATCACCAAGTGGAGCCCGGCACCGACCCAGATAGCATCCACTCGCCGCTCATCTGCGTTGGATGGGGCGGGGGGAAGCGGCTCGACCACCAACGGAGCTCCTGCCCAGGGGGATGTCCAGCACCGGCACGGCCTGTTCCAGCCGCAGCACGGCGGCGCGCTTGCGGTCGATGTCCGGGTTCAGGTAGCGCTGCGTGGTTTCGAGATCGCTGTGGCCGAGCAACCGCTGCACGGTGACGACGTCGGCGCCCTGTTCGAGCAGCCGGGTCGCGTAGGTGTGCCGGAACTTGTGCAGTGTCGCCCCGTCGACCCCTGCCCGCTTCGCCGCCTGCTTCAGCCGCCGCAGCAGGTGACCCTCCCGGCCGCCGCGGCGCGCGGGGAAAACGTATTCGTCCCGTTTCGAAAGAGCGCGCAGCTGCGCCGCCAGTGCCGGCGGCAGCGGCACCTCGCGCTGTTCGTAGTCTTTGGGCGTGAAACCCGGCTTGGCGCGCACGACGAGATGCTCTCGGCCGGGTTCGAGGCAGACGTCGTCCCAGGTGAGCCAGCACAACTCGCTCTCGCGCAGCCCCGTCATCAGCAGCGTCTGGAAGGCCAGCCGGTCTTCGCCATCGCAGGCAGCGAACAGCTTCTCGAGCTCTTCGTTCGAATACACCGGCCGGCGCGCGCGGCCCATCGTCACCATGTCCCGCAGCGGGCGGAACGAGCCGCAGGGATTCTCGATCTCAAGCCCCAGCTCGCGCCGCAGGAAGTTGTAGAGACTCCGGATGGCGCCCAGCTCGAAGTTCACCGTCGAGGGCTTGATCGTGCGCCCTTTGCGCTTCTGCGCCGCAGGCTCGCGCACGCGGGCCATTTTGTATTCCTCGATATCAGCACGCGTCACCGCCTCCACATACCTTCTATGCCCGAGTAGCCGCAGGAAATGCTCCATGACGATGCGATACCTCTCCAGGGTTCGTGGCTTGTCCGGCGAGTGAACCCGGATGTGCTCGAGATACTCAGCCACGGCGTCGCGCAGCGGCGTGCCGATCAGGACGCGGCCGGCGTCCGCACGGCTGAAGGCACTGAAAACCGGAGCAGCACCGGCGCCGCGCAGTCCTGCGCGGACCCCTGCGCCCTGCGCCGAATCGACATGGCCGATAGGGGCAGCACCGGAGTCGACCTCAGGCGTGACTTGAGCGTCTGTCTGATCGCCAATCACCGCCTGCCCGGCGAGTTCCCATTGCTTGCGCCTCACCGCGTTCAGCGCCTCGGCGGGCGTCGATCCGGCGGACTCACGCCGCCGCTGCGGCCCTTCCCACCACTCGATGTAATACGTTCCGGGGCGCGGATCCCAGATCCACGTGTTGCCTTTCCGCGGCAGCGAGACGAACTGCCACCGGCCCGGAGCGAGGCGGACTTTCTTGAAAATGCGGATGCGGGGACGGAGTTTCATGGCCAGAGCCTGGTGTCGAAAATCGCGTTTTCACCGACACCCAGACCCTAGCATGAAGCTCAAGTGATTGCAATGGAAAGAGTTTTAGAACGCGTGGCGGTGAGGGTGGGATTCGAACCCACGGTACCCGTAAGGGTACAACGGTTTTCGAGACCGCCCGATTCAACCACTCTCGCACCTCACCGTACACCAATGTAGCGGATGAAGGCTGAATGCCGCAACGTGGGCCGCTGCATTGCCACCGGCGGCGCGGGGAGGAAGACCTTGCGTGAACCTCTGCCTGCTGGACTGGATGGGTTTCAGAGAGGGCTCCGTTGTCTTCCAGAATCAAAGTGCGGTGAACGGCCGCATCCGTCGGGGAAGTTTCGTTATAGGATCTGAGGATCATGAGGCGGCGGACAGTGCTGGAGCTGGCGGCGGCGTCGGCGGCGCGCGTGGCTGGGGCGAACGACCGTGTCCGGATCGGCGTGATCGGCTGCGGGGCGCGCGGCCGGTATGTAGCGCGATGGATGCGTGAAGCGGGAGCGCACATCGTGGGCGCAGCGGACGTGTATCTGCCGAATGCAGAGCGGCTGAGGGAGGAGTCCGGCAGCGATTGCATCACCTGCCAGGACTTCCGCAAGATGCTGGACCGCGCGGACATCGATGCCGTGCTGGTTGCCACGCCTGACCACTGGCATGCGGGCGCAGCGGCAGCAGCCTGCGCAGCCGGCAAGCATGTGTATCTCGAAAAGCCATTCACGTACTCGATCCGCGAGGGACGGGCGGTGGTGGAGGCGGGCAAACGATATTCGCGGATCGTCCAGCCGGGGATGCAGCACCGTTCGGCGGAACACTTCCGCGAGTGCGAGGCGATGGTCCGCGAGGGCGTGATCGGGAAGGTTCATTTCGTGCGGGCGTGGAACTGGCTGAATATGACGCCGCGGGGCATCGACGGGCCGGAGCCGGGCGAACCGCCGGCGGGTCTTGACTGGGACATGTACTGCGGACCGGCGCCGCTGGTTCCGTTCGACAGGAAACGTTTCCTCGGCACGTACCGGTGGTTCCGGGATTATTCGGGCGGCTACATCACGGATTTCGGCACACACCGGCTGGATACTGTGCAGCAAGTGATGGGGGTGACGGCGCCGGAGACGGTGAGCGCCGCGGGCGGGCGGTTTGCACTGAAAGACGCCGGCGAGATGCCGGACGTGCTGATTGTGACTTACGAATATGCGGGGTTCGTGCTTCAGTACGAGGGGATCAATCTGAACGGGCTGGGACTGGGGCTGCGCGACCCGGGGATGCAGTATTACAACGCGCGCGGACCGCTGGACCGGCCGAACGGGATCGCGTTCTACGGCACGGAGGGGACGCTGATGGCCGACCGTATCGGGTACGAGATCCTGCCGGAACTGGCGCCCGGCGCGCCGCCTCCGCCGGGAACGCCGCCGAAGTTCCGGGGGGAGCGGCGATGGAAAAACGTGCGGGACGCGACGCCGGAACACGCGCGGGCATTTCTGGAAGCCGTGCGCGGATTACGCCCGCCGCCGGCAGACGCCGAGACTGGCCACCGGTCCACCACGGTGGCGCATCTGGGCAACATCGCTTTCCTCACCGGGCTGAAGCTGAAGTGGAACGCGCAGCGCGAGGACTTCGCAGGACAGCCGGAGGCGTCGCGATGGCTGGCCCGGACGCCAAGGCGCGGGTGGGAATGGGCGGCGGGGGAAGCGTATTCCCGATGACCGCTCATGCATGGGAGCCCCCGCAGCCTCAGGACGGGATGAAGGGAGCGTGCGGCCTTCGGCTTCGAGTTCTCTCCGCTGGAGGCTTTCATCAGGGGACGCGGACTCGCCTGAAATTCGGCCTTGGACGGTCTGTCCGTCTCCGCTTCCCGTTCAAGGCAGGCGAAGGAGGCAAGCGCGTCTCTGGCGGAGCTTGTTCCGAATTCCCGGAGCGCGGCCGGGCGCGCCCGCCGGCGGCGCATGCGCGAGCGCTCACGAATGCGGGAACAGCATTTCCGGTGCAGAAGCCATCCGGCGCCGTGTGGGGGACGAAACCGGGCCGCACGGCGCCAGCTGGCTGCTAGCATGGAGTATTCGGCGCAGGCCGGGGAGAGGTCTCATTGACGACGCACCGGATTTTCTCAATGCCGTTCGCGAAAGTCTATCCGGCTTACGTGCAGAAGGCTCGGCGGAAGGGCAGGACGCAGCAGGAGGTCGATCAGATCATTTGCTGGCTCACTGGCTACGACCAGGCTGGACTCCAGCAGCAGATCAAGCTTGCAATCGATTTTGAGACCTTCTTTGCCCAAGCCCCGGCCCTGCATCCGAACCGCCGGCTGATCCGGGGCGCCGTGTGCGGCGTCCGGGTGGAGGACATCACGGATCCGTTGATGCGGGAGATCCGCTATCTCGACAAGCTGATTGACGAACTGGCCAAGGGGCGGCCGATGGAGAAGATTCTGCGGAAAGAAGAGAGCTGAGACTCGCGGTGGAGCTGCCAGGCGCGCTTCGGGGTTCTCCGTTGAGCAGGTCTGTCTGACGCTGAGGCTTGGCAGGCTCCGATGCCATGGCCGAGCCGGGCGTCCGGCTTCGGCTTTCGCTTCGTTTTGCAGAAAACTGAGGAGAGGAAGCGGGCGGATAAGAAAATGGCGGGGACGACGGGGCTCGAACCCGCGACCTCCGACGTGACAGGCCGGCGTTCTAACCAACTGAACTACGTCCCCGCTTGGGTTGGACACTTACACTATAGCACGTCGCGAACGGATCCGCGAATGGCGGTTCCACGCTGCGCCCGGGCCGGGGACCGACGGGGGCGGCCTGCTAAAATCGAGGAAGCACGCATTGTCGGGGCGTGGCGCAGCCTGGTAGCGCACCTGCCTTGGGCGCAGGGGGTCGCAGGTTCAAATCCTGCCGCCCCGACCATCTCTTCCAAGCTCTACGCCAAATTCTGCATCCCCACTGCGGGCGGGCGGCTTCGGAGGGCTGTATTCCCTGCCCTGACCACTGAGTTCTCGGTCCACTCTTCGCGTCGGGACGCATCTCCCGCGCCGGAGATGCGGGTCTGGGGCGTACAGGCGCAGCATCCAGGGCTGCGCGAGCGCCCGGGCGGCGCCGCCGGGTCCGGTAGGCCACTCCCGCAGAACGAATACCGGTGATCCCTACGGGTCTGTGATGCGTGATGACCGTTCGAGTCCAGAACGCGGCGGTGGGAATCGCCGGGACCGTCCATCTCAAGTTTTGAGAAATCTAAACTGTCAGTTTAAAATACTCATATGCGCTTCATTGCACGCGCCATCCGGCCAACGGTCCTCGAGGCGGCACGGAACTTCCCTGCCGTGGTGGTAACGGGGCCGCGGCGCGCCGGGAAGACCACGCTGCTGCGCCGGCTGTTCCCCCGCGCCAGCTACGTCCTGCTGGAGGATCCCGACATCCAGGCCCGTGCACGTGCCGATCCGCGAGGCCTGCTGGACGGGCTCCGGCTGCCAGCTTTGTTCGACGAGATTCAGAACGTGCCCGAGCTGTTCGCCTACATTCGAACCCGGATCGACGAGAGTCCCTCCATGAGAGGGCGGTGGCTGCTGACCGGATCTCAAGAGTCTCCTCTAATGCAGGGGGTCGTCGAATCGATGGCAGGCCGCGCCGCAATCCTCCACCTCTTGCCGCTCAGCCTGGCGGAAACGGACCGGGCGACTCTTCTGGCCGGCGGCTATCCAGAGGCGCTGGCCCGCCCGAAGGCAAGAGACTTGTGGTTCAGCTCCTACATCCAGACCTACCTGGAGCGCGACGTCCGGGCCGTTGTCAATGTCCGTGATCTCGCGACGTTCCGGCGTTTCCTGGCCCTTCTCGCCAGCCGGCACGGCCAGATCCTGAACCGGACAGACCTCGCTGCTCCGCTAGGCGTCTCGGTGCCCACGATCAACGAATGGCTTCACGTGCTGGAGATCACCGGGCAGATCATCCTGGTGCCTCCTTATTACGAGAACTTCGGCAAACGGCTCCTGAAGTCGCCCAAGGTCTACATTCTGGACTCGGGACTGGCGTGTCATCTGCTGGGAATCAGGACGCAGGCCGAGCTGAACCGGTCACCGTTCCTCGGGCCTCTCTTTGAAGGGTTCGTTGCGGCCGAGATCCTGAAACACCAGGTGAACCGCGGCCGTCGCAAGGAGCTTTACTACTTCCGCGACCAGCAAGGGCTGGAAGTTGACTTCCTGTTTACGGGCGAAACGGGCAGCCTGTGGATGGTGGAGTGCAAGGCGTCGAAAACGGTTCAGCCCGCAATGGCTGGCCCCCTGCAGTCCCTTCGCCGCGCGATGGGAAAGCGCGAGCCAGTCCGTGCGGCCATCATCCATCCCAAGGCCGCAAGCCCTGGGCCAATGAGGACAGTGGCCCCGCAAGTCGAAGCGCTCGATGTACAGGAATTTCTCGATGAACTGAACGGCGGGATGGCGCGTCCACGGAGGAAGCGCAAGACGTAAGACAGGCTGGCGCATCCAGTTGCACGCCATGCGCCCGGCCGGCACGCCGCCCGAGATTTCTGCCTGTGAAGGTGAAGCGTGCGGAAGCCGCGCCGGCGCTGGAACAGCCCGCGCCCGGATGATAGGCTTGTCGAATGCGCGGAACGGCAGCTCGCGCGGTTCTCTGTGTGTTTGTTCTGTTCGCGGCCGTGGCCTCGTTTGGCGGTACGGGGTTCGAGTGCGGGACGCCGGTCGAAGTGCGCAGGTTCCTGCGGGAGCCGCGGTCGAATGAAGCTCTGACGCCCGCTCAGGCCCGGCAGGAACTGGAACGGCAGGTGGCGCGGCACCCGCGCGTGTTCGAACTGCGGGACGCCTATTTGCGTCAACTCCGGTTTAGCGACAGGAATCTCTGGCTCGCGCGGCGGGCGGAGATTCTGCGCGAGGCCGAGGCGCGGCCGCGGGATCCGCTGGCGCTGACCGTGGCGGCCATGGCGCTCCACCGCGAGGACACGCCGCGGGCCATCCAGTTTCTCGAACAGGCGCAGGCCGCCGAGCCGGGCGACCCGATTTCGGCTCTCCTGCTGGCGCAGATTTACCAGTCCGGGCGGTTCGCGGACAAGGAAAAGACGAGGTCTTTTTTCGAGATTTACGCGGAGGGCTGTCCTGGATTCCTGGAATGGCCGGCGGACTGGATCATGAGCCGCGCGGCTTCGCAAGAGACACAGGCCCGCATGGCCCGGGCTCTTCGGCAGAGGCTGGAACGCTCCGCGGAGCCGGAAGACATGCCGTCGTATAAGACCCTTTGGAACCTCGAATTCCGCACCCGCCCGCCTGCGGAGCACGACGCGCTCCGCCAGCAGGTGGCGGCCGACGTGGCGCGAATCGAAAAGCGGTTTCCCTCTCCGGACGACCAAATTCTGCAGGTGCTGCAAAGCGGCGCCAAACTGGCTGGGCTGCCGAAAGAAGAAATCGCGAGAATCGACGAGAGGATCCGCCGCGTGGCGCCGCGGTCCTACGCCGCCTATAAATTGGCCTGGGAGGACTGGCGCCAGCAGCATAAAGAGCCGGAAAGCCACGAAGACACCGAAGCGTGGAATCAATGGAAGCGGGCGTTGTTCGCTGCGCTTTCGGAGTGGAAAGATCAATATCCGGAGCAGAGCTTCCTCGAAAACGACTGGCTCTCATTGGGCGCTGAACTGAAGCTGCTTTCGGAGAAGCAGGTTGTGTCGCTGCTGGCCCGGCGGATTGCGGACAAGGAACGCCGTCAGCACGCCAATGTGTTCTGGACGTACGTCGAGGCCGCGACCCTGGTGCTGGATAACGGCTGGAATGCGGCCCGGACAATTCCCTGGATGGAGAGGGCTTGGCGCGAGGCGGCCCGGCTGGACGAGTTCGAACAAGACGATACGCTCACGGATCAGGAGCGGCGCAGGCGTTTGGAGTCAGGCGGCTACCGCGGTCAGGTGGCCTGCGTGTGGCTCAGGGCAGCCCAGGCGGCGGGCGAGCGCGGAGTGCCGCGTTATCTGCGGGAATGGGTGGAGCGGCCGGCGCCTTCCAATCCGGACTTGCTGCCCCGCCACTATACCTTGCGTGCGCGGCTGGCGGCGATCGAGGGCCGGCGGGCCGATGCGCTTGCGTTTTTCCAGCAAGCCCTGCTTGCCCGCGGCAAGCCGCCGGGGATGTACCGCGGAAGAAGAATCGATCCGCTGTTCGACGACGCAAAGGCCTATTTCCTGTCGAGCGGCGGCAGCGAGGAGGCGTTCGCGCTCTGGTCGACGCCGAGGCAATCCAAAGCAGAGGAGCGCGCCGGCGGACAGTGGGAGACTCCAGAGAAGGAGTTGCCCGCCTTCGAGCTCTCCGACATGCAGGGCAGGGCGTGGAGGTTGAAAGATCTGGCAGGCAGGGCGGTGCTGATCAACATCTGGGCCACCTGGTGCGGCCCGTGCCGCGCGGAATTGCCTCTGTTGCAGAAGCTCTACGAGCAGACCAAAGACCGCACGGATCTCCAGGTAATCACGTTCAACATCGATAGGGAGGCGGGACTCGTGGCGCCGTACGTCAAAGAGAATGGCTACACATTTCCAGTCCTGCCGGCCTATGATCTGGTGCACCAGATGCTCGACACGGTCGTCATTCCGCAGAACTGGATCGTCGACGCGAAGGGCAGATGGGTCGCCGCGCAGATCGGCTTTGACGCCGCAGAGAAGGACTGGGTGAACGCGATGCTGCGGAAGATGGAAGCGGCGCGGCAGAGCGGACAGTGAAAGTCTGCCAGCGCGCGGTTAAGGCTGGAACAGCTCGAACTCGAACTGGCGCGGATCCAGGCCGCGGCTTTCCAGCTGCTGGATGCAGGCCGGAACATCGCGGCCGACCGCTTCAATCCGTTTCAGCGGCAGGGTCTGCGGCGTGTACACTTCGTACGCCACCCACCAGCCCGCCAGCCGGCTGCGCTCCGCGAGAGTGAGACGTTCCGGCGAGCGCCCGATCACTTTGGCCGTGTCCATCGCTCAAGATCTTAGCGCATCGCGCGGATCTGTTGGAGAACCGCGTCGAGGCCGCGTTTGCGGTAGAGCTCGGCCAGGCGCATCATCTCGCCCGAGGCGGGCAGCGCATCGCGCAAACCCGGCAGAGTCCATGCCGGCGCGCCGGGCACCCACACGCCGCCATCTTCGAACTCGACCAGCGCCGGATACACGCTCAGCGCCTCCACAGGACGGGAGAAGCGGACCCGCGTTTCCGCCCGCAGATTCGTGCGCTGGCCCGGCGGCAGGTGAATCTCGGAGGGCAGCGTGCCAGCTGGCTGCAGGCGTCCCGAGGCGTCGGGGGCCAGCCAGCCGAGTTCGACAAAACGGACCGCCCGGCGGCCGCGGTTCGCAATCTCCACCCTGGGCGCGCGAACCTCGGCGCCCGCCACCTGCGCTTCTCCGGCCAGCACCTCGACCGGAGCATCGGGAAGCTTGAGGGCGGCCAGCTCCACGGCGCGGGCGGGCTCGGCCGTGGCCGGGGCCGAGCCGCGGACCACCTGCACGGGCATCATCGCGCCCGCCGAGCCGCGGGCCAGTGCATCGAGCAGCCGTGCGCGGACGGCTTCCGGACCCTGGCTTTCCAGGATCCGCGCCAGCATCTGGCGGTCCCGCTGCGCCTCCATCTCCCATGCCAGCATGGTGCGGCGGGCGTTCATGCGGTTGGGGCCGAAGAACGTCAGATCGTCGAACAGCACGCCGTCCAAGGCGACTTCAGCCAGGGCGCCGCCGGAAGGGGCGAGCGGCCGCATCAGGCGCATGTCGATCCGGATGGAAAACTCTTCGCGCGGCGCAACGTCGAGCGCGGGCCGGGTAACCGCGCCCCGTCCCCCGGGGGCCAGCTCCTGGGCCACCACCTGAAGCGACACGGCGCGGATCCGGCGGGGCGAAACGTTGCGCAGCGTCAGATTGGCATGCAGATCGACGAGCATGGCGCCGCCCCGCGGGGATGCGGCGGAGTTGCCCCAGTCGGCCTGAACCAGCTCCACCGGCCCGCCTTCCGGCAGCACGGCGCGGAACGGCCCCGGCTGCGCCCAGCCGGAGAAGGCCGCCAGGCACACCGCCATCACCATGTTTCTACTGCGCCGCCACATTGTAGATCGTCACCTGTCCGGTCTCTTCATCCAGGAACGGCGCGCGCACGCTGCCATCCCAGCTCACCGCCGCAGCGACCGGGGCGCGTCCTCCGCCCAGCACCGCCGCATCCTGAGGTCCCAGCCTGACCGACAGCCCTTCCGCCGTCGTCTGCAGAGTGAACTCTCCCCATGCCGCGCCGCCGGGTCCGTCCGCGCCGGGACGGTGCAGCGTCCAGCCCACCACGGCAACGACGGCCAGCGAAGCCGCAACCACCGCCAGCGCCCGCCAGTCGTTCCGAGGCGGACCTTCCACCCGGGCGCCGCGCCGGACCGCCTCCCCAGCAGCGAGGCCTAGGCGGATATTGGCCCGCATCTCGGCTTCGAGCAGCGTCCAATCCGGATCCGGCAACTCCACGTCCGCCTCGTGAAGCGCCTGCAGCGCCTGCCGGAACATCTCCACCTCGCGCCGGCACTGCTCGCAGCGGTTGACGTGCCAGGCCAGCGGCAGGCGCTGCCACAACGGAAGGTCGCCGCCAGCGTAAAGGGCCAGATCCGGGGGCGAGGGATGCTTCTTCATGGCTGGCGCTTCTCCCAATACCGCCGGAATTTGATCCGCGCGTTGGCGATATGCGAACGCACGGTGGCCTTGCCGCAATTCAGCAGGCGGGCGACCTCTTCCGCAGGCAGATCCTCGAGATCGCGCAGGACCAGCGCAGCGCGCTCGCGCGGGGTGAGCCGGCTGAGCCCTTCTTCGAGCAGCGCCGCTCTTTCGGCGCGCAGGAGGCGGTCTTCGGGGCTCTCCCCGTCCGGCGCCGGCAGCGGACCGGGCAGGTTCTCCAGATCCGACTCGGCCCGGCGGCTGCGGCGGCGCAGGTGATCCATCGCCGTGTTGGTGGCGATGCGGGACAGCCAGTGCGCCGCTTTGTCCAGATCACGGAGCTGCTCCTGCCGCTGAAGGGCCTTGATGAAGACCTCCTGCGTCAGATCCTGGGCATCGGCGGCGTTTCCCACCAGCCGGTGAATCAGGACGTAAATCCGCTTCAGATGGGCCTGGACAAACTCCTCCTGCCCGGCTTGCCAAAGCTCGCCGGCCTCGTTCGCCCGCGGCCTGCCCCCATCAGCCATGGAAGCCCGTCTCCGCACGGCCTGCGCGGCCCGCTTGAGCGGCCCGTTTGACAGCGGCAGCTGCATACCTGTTATTCATGACGCTGCCCGGCCCGCAGGCGTGCATACTCATCCATCGGCTCTATGCTCAAATTGTAAGAGAGCGGCGCGGCGCTGAAAACCGCCGGGCCGCCGCGAGGCCGCCCAGTCGCGGCTCCACTTTCCACGGTGAAAGGAACACAACCATGCAGTTGACCCAGGCCATGGGCCGGATCGGCACCGAAACGGCCTTCGAGGTCCTTGTCCGGGCGCGCCAACTCGAAGCCCAGGGCAGGGACGTCATCCACCTCGAAATCGGAGAACCCGACTTCGACACCCCCGTCCACATCCGCGAGGCGGCCAAGGCTGCGCTCGACCAGGGCTGGACCCACTACGGCCCCACCCAGGGGCTGCCCGAGCTGCGGGAAGCCATTGCTGCATACGTCTCCCGCACGCGAGGCATCGAGGTGGACGCGGGGCGGGTATGCGTCGTTCCCGGCGGCAAGCCGATCATTTTCTTCTCGATGCTCGCCCTGCTCGAGCCGGGCGACGAGGTGATTTACCCGAACCCCTCCTTCCCGATTTACGAGTCGATGATCCGCTACTGCGGCGCCACCCCCGTGCCCGTGCCGCTGCTGGAAGCACGCGGCTTCGCGTTCGATCTCGAGGATTTCCGCGCCCGGCTGTCTCCGCGAACCCGGATGATCGTCCTGAACTCCCCCGCCAATCCCACCGGCGGCGTGTTGAGCCGGGAGGACGTGAAAACCATCGCCGACTGGGTGCGCGACCGGGATTTGGTTGTGCTTTCCGATGAAATCTACAGCCGCATCTACTACGGGCAGGCGCCCGCTTCCATCGCTGCCGAACCGGGAATGCTCGACAAGACCATCATCCTCGACGGGTTCTCCAAAACATACGCCATGACCGGCTGGCGCATCGGATACGGGGTGCTGCCCTCCTTTCTGGTCGACGCCGTCAACAAGCTGATGGTCAACTCGAATTCCTGCACGGCGTCGTTCACCCAGCGTGCCGCCATCGCCGCTCTGACAGGCGACCAGTCCCCGGTCGAGGAGATGGTGCGCGAATTTCAGCGCCGAAGGGATGCATTTGTTGAAGAACTCAACAGAATTCCGGGGTTTCGTTGCCCGTTACCCGAAGGTGCGTTTTATGCCTTCGCCAACATCGCGGAAACCGGGTGGCAGTCCCGTCCTCTCGCCGATGCCCTGCTGAGCGAAGCGGGCGTCGCCTGCCTCAGTGGAACTGCATTTGGGCAGTATGGCGAGGGTTACCTGCGTTTCAGTTATGCAAATTCAATGGGCAACCTCCTGGAGGCAGCCCGGAGGATCGACCGGTTCGTGCGGCAGAATGCGAAAAAAAGCGAATCCATGCGAACCGTAACGGGTTAAATATTCCCCCCGTTCGGGGATGGAATCTACCATAGCGGCATGGAAATTGCCGCCGCCATCGTCCTCAGGCAGGATGCCGTCCCTTTCGCTTTTAATTCGCTGGGCGCCCGATTCATCCGCTCGGCAGAGTGGAGCCTGCTGCAGCCGGAGGTCGAGCAACGGCTCGGCTCCAGATCCTCCATCCCTTCGGTGTTTTCGATCCGTCGTGGCGGCGAATGCGCCCCGTGGGTGGTCTGGATGACGCCTCTGTACGAGTTCGAATCGGGGAGAAACGGCGTGGCTCTCTGCTTTGTCTTCGATCCGGACAGCCAGACGGCTGTCTCGCGCGCCCTCCTGCAGAATGTCTTCCGGCTGACTCCGGCCGAGGTTCGCCTGGCGGAGCAGCTGCTGCAGGGCAGGCGTCCCTCGGAAGCCGCTGAAGCTCTTGGCGTTACGATTCATACAGTCCGAACCTATCTCAAGCGGCTGTATCACAAAGTGGGCGCCCGGACCCAGGCGACGCTCGTGCGGAGGCTGCTCCAGGTGGCCTCCGTCCCGGTGCTGATGGCGGCCTGACCGGCGGAGGAATTCGAGCCGGAAGCGGAGGAGCGGACGGGGCCTGCGCTCAGGGAGGATGTCAGGGCAGGCCCCGCCCGTAGAGCGGCGGGCATTCGCCTCATCAGTGTTGAGCGGCAAAGCAGCTTTCGCTGCGCGGGCGATTCCCCTGAAATTCTCCCGCCGGGCGGGAGGCCGCGCAGGGCATCCTCCATTTCCGGCGGCTGATGCTACCGGCGTCCGCGAGACAACACCCGCCACGGCCCCCATCGAGGAAGATTTCCCGGAGGATCGGCGCGGCTCAGTCCTGAGCTTCGTCCGCCAATGGTTGCAGCCACTGGCCGGGAGACCCCGGGAGCGGCGCCCACCTCCTCGTGCGCCGGGACGGAGCTTCACGTTTGCGGGCGAGCCCTTCCAGCGCGGCCGCAGGCACCGTGACAAAGCGGACCGGCACGCCAGCGCGCTTCAGGAAGGCGCGCTGTTTCATCGATCCGAACTCGGCGGACGCCGCAACTTCCACGCACCCGCCGTTCAGCCGCAGGGGAACGACGCCAAATTTCTCGCACAGCTCTGGTGGAAGGGCGCGGAGCAGGCTCTGGTCGTGGACCGCAGGGGACGCCTGGGGAAGCGCGGCGGGAGACTCCGGCCAGCCAGCGGACTCCTCAGCTGCCGCCCAATCTTCCACCGTTTCCCGGGCAGCCCGGTCAAAGTCATGGGTCGGCTCCGTGCGGGTCTGGAAGAGCGCGGCTGACGTGCCGGCTGCCGCAGCCGCCGCAACGGCGGCGTAGCCCGCCGGGTTCGCCGCCGTCCGGAGGCTCGCCAGCGACGGGTAGCAGTGTTCCGTTTTCAGCCACCGCAGCGGTTGGCCTGTCCACAGCGAGCGTGCGAACTGCCAGACCGCCCGGGCGGAAGCCGCCGCGTTGATCAGATTGCCCCACAGCATCCGCACGGGCGCGCCTGCGGCGAACCACCATCCGTAGATCCGCCCGCTGCAGTACATCCGCACGGCGAGCCGCTCACAGCACAGCAGGAGATTCACGGCGAGAAGAGGGCCGAGCCATGGAAGGCTGGCGACAACCTCGGGCATCCGCCACGGCGCGCCCGTAGCGGCTGCAGCCGCCCAGCCAGCCGCGGCCCACAGAAACAGGAGGTTGGTCGCCAGGCCGATCCAGCTTCCCCACAGCACCTTCCGGTCCCGCCAGAAGAACCATGCCTGCAGCCACGGGCGCCGCAGTCCCCGTCCCCAGCCGTGCCGCTGCCAGGCCTGCAGGCAGTTTCCCGTCACCCACCGGGTCCGTTGCCGCACCGCCGCCCGCAGGCTGCGCGGAAAATACTCCCGCGTCGCCACAGGCTCGTGTCCTCTCCATTGCAGGGGCACGAACAGCTGCCTGCAGCCCAGCTCGTGAAGCCTGAGACCGTTGTCGTAGTCTTCTGTGAGCGCGAACGGGTCGAACAGGCGGTTCGACTCTCTCTCGGCGAGCCTCTCCAGAGCATCCCGGCGGAACGCCGTGCCGACGCCGCATCCGGGCAGAAACGCGCCCAGCTCCGCCCGCACCGCCAGATCCTTTGTCTGGCTCTCGGCAAAATCGTCGCAATAGACCCCGTGCGTCAGCTCATGCATCGGGGTGGCCAAGGCAAGCACAGGCACCTGCACCATGTCCGCCTCGTCCGTCAGCCGGCTGACCAGCCTCAGCGAGTCGGGGTGGATCAGGTCCTCGGCATCGTGAACCATGATCACTTCGGCAGGAGGGCGCCCGTCCATCTCCCGTTCCAGCAGCCGCTGATAGATCCAGTTCAGGCAGTCCGCCTTGGAGGTCGGCCCGTCGTGCGGAACCTCGGCGACATGCACCTGCGGGAACCGCGCCGCAGCCCTCTCTACCGCCCTGCGGGTCTCCCCGTCGTTGGCGTACACGCCGGCCAGGATTTCGTAATTGCCGTAGCGGATGGACCGGGTGTTGTGCTCGAGCATCGTTTCGATGACGGCCGCCTCTTTCCACAGCGGCACGAGAATGACGATGCGCTTTTCCGGCGCAGCCGAATCGTGCCAGCGCCGGGAGAGCCTCTTCCTCGCCCGCAGCCACAGCACGTCCAGAACGGCATCATCGAGCCCGCTGAAAAGAATGTAGACGGCCAGTCCTGCCAGCACGGGCGGCGCCAGAGCCGCCCAGTGCAGGTCCATCCATGTCAGTGCGCCGGGAAAAACCTCCACATTGACACAAGTGCGGCCCGGGCGCAAAAGCTCTCAGCCTGAATGCCGCGAAACGCAAGCTTCAGGGTCCCGCCGCTGCCTGATTCGCCAGACTCGGACGAAGCGGGCGCGGATTCCGACAGGACATGGAGGCGTGCTGCGCCGGCTTCCACCGGCTGCCGGAAGCGGGCTTCGACCGGAGGTGCATGATTGCGGAGGGAAGCCGCCCCGCCCTGCTGAGGGTTCATTGCCGCCGGCGGCGACTTTGGCCGCAAGCGGAGGAAGACGCCTCCTGCATCGCCGGTCGCATCCTCCTGCTGGAGTGCGATTTCAGAGGCAGCGATCCATGCTGTGGAGCCGCGTGCCGCATTCGAAGTGTACCGGCGCAGCGCCCGGCTCGCGCGCAATGACGGAAATCATCCCTCGCGCGGCAGCGCGTCCGAACCAGTGCGGACGGTTCAGGGGCAGGCGAGACACTGCGGCAACCGGCTGGCGGCGCCGCGGACAGGCAGGCTGGAAGCTGCGGACGCGTTATTCCTGCACAGCAGGGAATCTGGCGGGGCGGAATCCCCCCGCTCCCGCCCCGGGGCAAACGGGAGGCTTACTGCTTGGGCGCGCCCTCCAGCGTGCCCTTCTCCTTGTAATACTTGCCGATGGCGTTCAGAAGCGGATTCTCTTTGGTGGGCTTGCCCTTCTCGTGGCAAACCGTGCAGGGCTTCTTCTCCTTCTTGCTCATCTCCACCGTGGCGAAAGCGCTGCCGGTCAACAGCAGGGCCGCAGCGGCGGCGAGGGGAATCATCAATCGCAGGCCTTTCATAGTCTGCCTAGTCGCTCCTTGGTAAAGATCTCGGCCGCGAAAGCGGCCATTGGCCAGAATAGCACTGTCCACACGGACGCGGCCCCGGCAGGTTCCGTTCCCCGAAGATCGCCGGCTAAAGCCTCGGAGGCGTCGTCACGACCACAGCCCGCGCCTTGCCGCCGATGGCGCGGTAGGCGTGCGGGTGCGATGCGTCGAAATACACGCTGTCGCCCTCGTGCAGAACCGTCTCCTCGTCCTCGTAACGAAGACCAAGATCGCCTTCCAGCACCAGCAGAAACTCCGCCCCGTCATGGACGTGATCCTGCGCCTGCCCGGGCGTTCTCGGTTCGAACTCCGCCAGATACGCCTGCATCGACTTCTCCTGGGCGGAGAAGGCCAGCACCTCGAACCAGTATGCCGGCGCCGGCGAGTCCGGACGATCCGGAAACCGCATCCGCTCGCCTTTGCGCACAACCGAGAACAGCCCGCGCTTCTTCCGGTCGGTGAAAAAATACTCGAGCCCGACGTCGAACACCATGGCGATGCGCGCCAGCGTCGGCAGCGTCGGCACCAGCTTCCCATTTTCCAGCTGCGAGAGCATGGACGGCGACAGCCCGGTGTGCTTGCCCAGATCGACCAGCCCGATCTTTTTCCGCAGCCGCAGGCGCCTCAGCTTCTCGCCCAACTGATACGATCCCAGCACGCGCTGGATCGTCTCCGGGCCGGATTCAGAAGGTGCCGGCTCATCCTGTTTCACTGTCATTGAAATCTCCTTTTGTATTTTTACCACATCTGAAGTCAGTTTTCAATCTGACTTGAAATAGTTTTAGCCAGACCGTACGATGGGAGGGACGGGAAAAGGAGAGAACCATGCGCAAGGCCACCACCCCATACGGCCGGCTGGAAGATACGGAACTCGTCGTCCTGGCCCAGGGCGGTGACAATGAAGCGTTCGCGGAACTGATCGAGCGCCATCAGACGACCTGCCGGCGTCTGGCGCTGTCGATCCTGAAGAACGCGGAAGACGCGGAAGATGAAGTGCAGAACGCGCTCTGGAAGGCGTTCGAGCACATCGGGCAGTTCCAGCAGGACGCCAAATTCTCCACCTGGCTGTCCCGGATCGTGGTGAACCAGTGCCTGATGCGCCTGCGCAAGGAGAAGCGAGCCCGGACGGTCTCCATCGACGAGCCCGTTTCCGTCGAAGACAATCTGCGTCTGGACCTGCCGGACCTGAAGCCGTCCCCCGAGCAGGCTCTCGGACAGTCGGAGCTGGGCTCCGTGCTTCAGACCGAAATCCGCCGCATTCCTCCGCTGCTGCGCGAGGTGATCATCCTCCGCGACGTGGAGGAGCGGCCGATGGAAGAGATCTCCGAAAAGCTGGGCATCAGCATTGCGGCGGCCAAGAGCCGCCTGTTGCGCGCCCGGCTCGAGCTCCGTTCCCGCATGCAGAAGCATCTGGGCGTGATGGGGCTGGCGACGTTGACAAGCTGACCCTTCCCCGGCGCGCCTGAGCGCCTTCCCTGCTATAGTAGGAAGAGATGACGGCCCAGGCATCCGCTGGCGTCGCCGCTCTCGCCGCATGAAGGTACGCCTGCCTCTCATCCGCGGCCTCGAGAGCTTCTTCGGAACCCGGGACGAGAACCTGCGTCTTCTCGAATCGGGCTTTGGCGTGGCCACCCGCCTCACGACGGACGCCTTCGAGATCGAAGGCGATCCTGAAGCGGTTTCCCGCTCGGAAAGCATCGTCCGCGACTTCATCTCGCTCACCGAATCCGGACACAAGATATCCGCCGGCGATGTGAACAGCTACCTGCGCGTCCTCACGGCGGACGACACGGTCACGCTCCGCTCGCTGTTCGAAAGCGGCCGCGCGCGCAACTTCGGCAAGAAGTCGCTGGTGCCGAAAACCCCCAACCAGCGGGCCTATCTCGACGCCATCGAGCGCTACGACCTCGTGTTCGGCATCGGACCGGCGGGCACGGGCAAGACGTATCTTGCCGTCGCCATGGCCGTGTCCGCCCTGCTGAACAAACAGGTGACGCGGATCATCCTGACGCGCCCTGCCGTTGAAGCGGGCGAACGGCTCGGCTTCCTCCCCGGCACGCTGCAGGAGAAGGTGGATCCTTACCTGCGGCCGCTGTACGACGCCCTGTTCGACATGCTCGAAACCGACCGCGTCGAGAAGTATCTCGAGCGGAACGTCATCGAAGTGGCCCCGCTTGCCTTCATGCGCGGCCGCACGCTGAACGACAGCTTCATCATCCTCGACGAGGCGCAGAACTCCACCGCCGAGCAGATGAAGATGTTTCTCACGCGCCAGGGCTTCAACTCGAAGACCGTGGTCACCGGCGACCTGACGCAGATCGATCTGCCGCCCGGCAAGCGCTGCGGCCTCAGCGAGGCCGTCGAAGTGCTGAAAGGCGTCGAGGGCATCCAGATCGTCTACTTCGACCAGCGCGACGTCGTGCGCAATTCGCTCGTCCAGCGCATCGTACGGGCCTACGAGCAATACAATGAACTGATGGGGCCGGGCCGCCAGATGACGCTCAGGCTGGACCAGCCGGCCGTGGATTCCCCGCAGGACGAAACCGCCCCACAGGGATGAACGAAGATCCGCTGCTTGTTTTCGCCGCCGCCACCCCGGGCGTGGACCGCGCCGCGCTCCGCAGCTTCGCCCGGCGCCTGCGCGATGAAGTGGCCGGCGGCCGCCCCTTCTGCTGCCGCATCACGTCGGACCGCGAAGTGCGCGAACTGAACCGGCGCTTTCTCGGCATCGACCGGCCCACGGACGTGCTCAGCTTCCCCTCCGGCTCGGGCATCGGCCCGCTCGGCGACATCGCCATCGCCTTTCCGTACGCCCGCCGCCAGGCCGAAACGCTGGGCCATGGCGCGGATGTCGAGCTGCGCGTGCTGCTGCTTCACGGCGTGCTCCATCTGCTCGGCTACGATCACGAGACCGACCGCGGCCGTATGCGGCGCGCCGAAGAGCGCTGGCGCGCGCGCCTCGGGCTGCCGCACTCGCTCACCGGCCGCTCCCGGAGCCGCGCATGATCTTCCTTCTGGCGGCCCTGTTCCTGGCTCTGCTCACCGTGGTGGGGTTCGTCCAGCTGCTGTACCTGGAATCGCTGCGCCTGCGCACGCGGGAAACGGCCGCGCTGGTCTGGTTCAAGGAGCGGCTCCAGGACGAGCTGGGGTATGAAACAGAACAGGGCGCTTTCGTTTTTTCCTTCGTCAAGCACACGCTGCTCGTGCTGTGCGGCGCCTCGCTCGTGCTGGCCTCGCCCGGGCAGTCGTGGCTGTCGCGGCTCGAGCCCGCCGCTGCGGCGTGGCTCGTCATGGTGATCGCGTCCTACATCCTGCCGCAGGTGCTCTACCGCCGCTCCTCGGGACGCTGGATCACGCCGCTGGTTCCCGTTCTGCGGCTCGTCGAGCTGCTGTTCCGCCCGGTCACGCTGACGCTGGGGTTTCTCGAGAAGCTGTTCGAGCTCGGCGAGCCCGGCCAGCAGGAGGCGCCCGCCTCCAGCGCCGACGAGATCGAGGCGCTGATCTCAGCCGGCGAAGAAGAGGGCATCCTTGAGCGCGAAGACTCGCGCCTCATCCAGAACGTCGTCGCCTTCGGCGACAAGCGCGTCCGCGAGGTGATGACGCCGCGCCGCTCGATCGTGGCCATGGACGTCCGCAGCTCGCTCGAAGACCTGCGGCGGCTGGCCAAGGAGCAGCAGTTTTCGCGCATCCCCATCTACGACGGCGAAATCGACCGCATCATCGGCTTCGTGCACGTCCGCGACCTGTTCGAGCTCGACGACGAACACCGCCACAGCAAGACCATCCGCGATCTGATGCGGCCCATCGAGGCGGTGCCGGAAACCAAGCCCGTCCCGGTCCTGCTGCGCGAGATGCAGCAGCGCGGCATCCACATCGCCTACGTTGTCGATGAGTACGGGCGTGTGGCCGGCCTCGTCACCATGGAGGATCTCGTCGAAGAAGTCTTCGGCGAAATCCGCGACGAGCACGAGCCGCAGCACGACGTCGAGCGCAACGCCGACGGCTCCATCACCGTTTCCGGCGCCTTCGATCTCGACCACCTCGACGAATACTTCGGCTTCCGTCCCGGCGAGGAGATCGAAGCCACCACCGTCGGCGGCCTTGTTTCCGAGTGGCACGGCTCCGTGCCGCGCCCCGGCGAGGTCGTCGAGCGCGACGGGCTGCGCATCGAAGTGCTGTCCGCCGACGATTACCGCGTGGACCGCGTGCGCGTCAGCGCCGCCGCCCCTTCCAGCCAGGAGAATGCGGACCGTGAAAACGAAAAGTGACGCCGCCCCGCGCGGGCGGCGGAAAAAGTTCGTCTCGGGCTTTGTTTCCATCCTCGGCCGCCCCAACGCAGGCAAGTCCACCCTGATGAACGCCCTTGTCGGCTCCAAGCTGGCCATCGTCAGCGACAAGCCGCAGACGACGCGCACGCTGGTCCAGGGCGTCTGGACGACGGATTCCGCGCAGGTCGTCTTCCTCGACACGCCCGGCATCCACGACGCCGAAACGCGCTTCAACCGCTGGATGATGGACTCCGTGCTGGAAGCGCTGAAGGAGCGCGACCTCCTCCTATTGGTCATCGACAGCACGCGCAAGCTCTCGCCCGCCGACGAGCAGACCGTCGAACTGATCCGCAAAGCGCAGACGCCCGCCCTCGCGGTGTTCAACAAGGTCGATGCGGTGAAGCCCAAGTCGCTGCTGCTGCCCCTGATCGACCAGTACAGCCGATGGCATCAGTTCGAAGAGTATCTGCCCATCTCGGCGCTCACCGGCGACGGGCTCGACGACGTCCGCAAGGCCATTCTCTCGCGCCTGCCCGAAGGCCCTGCCTGGTTCCCGCCCGATCACCTCACGGATCAGCCGGAGCGGTTCCTCGCCGCCGAAATCATCCGCGAAAAAGTGCTCCATCTGACGCGCCAGGAGGTGCCGCACTCGGTGGCGGTGCTGATCGACGAGTGGAAAGAGGAGCCGCGCCTGCTGCGGATTCTCGCCACGATCCACGTCGAGCGCCCGGGGCAGAAGGCGATCGTGATCGGGGCGCAGGGGGCGAGGCTGAAGGAAATCGGCACGGCGTCGAGGCTGGAACTCGAAGCCATCTTCGGCCGCAAAGTCTACCTCGAATTGTTCGTCAAGGTGAGCGAAAACTGGCGCGAAAACGAGCGCTTCCTGCGCGAACTCGACTGGCGCTCCATGCGCGGCGCCTCCGGCGGGGAGACGGCGGAACAATAATTCCGCCCAGGCTCATCGGGTGAGCCATCGCCTCCCGCACACTGCGGGTGAAGGAGGTTCGAATCCACCCGATGACAACCCGCAGAGCTGTTCTCCCGATCCTGCTGCTGGCGCCCGCCGCCGCCCGCGCCGGCGTCGGCAAGAAAGAGGTCCGCTATCTCGGCGGCGTCTGGACGGACGTGCCGGAAGGCACGGAGGGCAAGATCCGGCTGGATGACGATGCCGCCGTGTTTGTTTTCGAGGGCCGCCAGTACAGGCTGCCCTATGCAAGCATCACCAGCCTGGAATACGGCCAGAAAGTCGGCCGCCGCGTCGGCGCCACCATCGGCTGGGGCGCCACCACGCTCGGCATCGCCGCTCTGCCCATGCTGCTTTCCAAGAAGCGCCGCCACTTCGCCACCATCGGCTACACCGACGAACAGGGGAAGCCGCAGGGCCTCGTCGTCGAATTCGGCAAGGAAATCAACCGCAGCGCGATGAAAATGCTCTCGCTCAAATCAGGCAAAGAGATCGAATTCGAAAGCGGCAAGGCCCGCGAAGAGTTCTACCACTGAGTCGAGCCTGTCAGCGCCGCTGCACCACAGCGATCCAGTTGCCCCGGGACGGCGCTGACACCTCCAGCCATCCATGGCCTTCGGCGGCGGTCTCGGGCCCGAACCGCCCGGCGTCGGCATCGATCCAGCGGATCGAAAACCGCCCTGGAGGCGTCTGCAACTCTACCTGCCCGCCGGCGGGGAAATACACCACCCACACCCGCCCCGGAATGTGCGCCGCCCACGCCTCTCCTGCTTCCCGGCTGGAGAGCAGCGCGGGCGGCGCGGGCTCCATCTCCCAGGGCTTCGCCAGCGGCTCCAGCAGCCGCAGCGCCCGCAGCACGGCTTCCGGCTTCGGGCTCAATCCCAGGCCCGACGGCGGACGGTGGAACCGGACGGCTGCGAATCCGGCCAGCACGTGGCGGATCACCCGCTCCACGCCGTCCTGGTCTGTATGCCCGAAGCGGTTGCCATCCGCTCCGTAGGTCTTCACCGTGTTGATCGGCCGGGGCCGTTGCAGCAGCTGCCCGCGCACCCACAGCGCGTTGTACCAGTGATCATCGCCCCTGTTGTGGTTGTTCTGGCTCATGTCCACGAAATCGTAGATCTCCGGATGATCGAGCGTCCGCCGGTGCCGCGGCGCGCGCAGGTTCCAGTCATCCCACATCTCCGCCAGGTAGACTTCGGCGCCCGCCCTTGCCGCCCGTTCGCGGATGAATTGCGCCCAGTAGCGGCTCCACTCCTCCTCGCCGCTGGTCTCGTTGTCCATGCAATAGAGCACGTTCCCGTGGCGCAGCGTGTAGGACAGCATCTTTTCGACGAATCGCTGCTGATAGGGCAAGACCGCGGTGTTGTTGCGCTGCCGCGGCGTCGTGAAGAAAAACGGCTGGCGGTTCCGGCCCGGGTGTTCCGGATATTCGGGCGCGAATCCGGACTCTTCGAACGTGTAATTCACGTTGTTCGCTGGATTGTAGGGATGCGGCTGCCAGAATTGCGTGCTGTAATCGAAGCGGTCCCACACTTCGATCTGAACGATGATGCCGCGCTTTTCCGTCCACTCGAGGAATCGTTCGAACCGCCGCCAGTATTCCGGATTCCACCGGTTCAGGTCGTATTTGCCCGTCTCAAGCCGCAGATACGGGTACTGTTCCCAGCCCATGTCCCGCCGGTCGGACATGGTGTTGCGTACGTAGTTGCCCCCGGCGGCGGCGAGCCGGTCCAGGTGTTCGGCCAGTTCCTTGTCCGGCCACTGGAAGAGATTGTCATCATCGCTGGCGCCGGCGAGCAGCACCGGCCTCCCCCCGTACTCCCAGTAGAACGGGTTGGCAGTCCAGGGGCCGATGCGGGGCGCAGTCTGCGCCAGCGCGGCTGCGCCCAGCAGCACGAGGAGGCTTGCGCGGAGGTTCAACACAGCCGCGATTCTATCAGCGGCAGCCGGCCGGGTCAGCGGTTTTCCAGAAGCTCCCGCACCAGCTTGTCGTACTCTTCTCTGAGCTTCGCGTGCTCCTGCGCGTTGGCCGGCCCGGCGAAGCCCGCATGGACGGACCGCACCCGGTGCTGGCGGTCCAGGAAAATCGTGGTGGGGAAGCCGCCGAAATTCGCCAGCTGCGGAAGCACCCGCTGCACTTCTCCTTCGTCCGTCGTGCCCGCGTACAGAATCGGATATTCGACTCCGTGCCGCCTGGCAAAGGCCCGCAGCTGATTCCGGTCGCGCTCGGATTCTCCCGTGTATTCAAACCCCAGCGCTACGACCGCCAGTCCTTTTGCAGAGTATTTCCGGTGCAGTTCCACCAGCAGCTCGGCTTCGTCGTGGCAGTTGGGACACCACGAGCCCATGATCGTCAGCAGGATCGGCCTGCCGCGAAACTGCGGGTCTTCGGACGACACGGGCCGGCCGTCCAGATCTGCTGCGCGGAACCGCACGGGCTCGAGCGGATCTTTCACGGACACATAGCGCGATGGATCCGGCGGTTCGGGGAGTCCGAGTTCGGCCGCTTTCTCGATCCGCGCCGCTGTAAACCGGGTCCTGCCGTCCATCACGCCCTTCAGCGTTCCGTCCTCCATGAGCTCCGCCTCGATGAGCGTCGCGCGGATTCCGTCAAAATGCGACAGCCGCAGCTTCCTGCCTTCCATCCGCCCGGTGAGCGTGCCGAAATCCCCGTCGAGCCTCTGGATCGTGCCGCTCACCGCGGAACCGGACTGCGCGAAATATCCGTTCATCACCCGCACGCCGCGCTCGGCATCGGTCTGGATCCGCCACGCCCCGGACACCTGCGCCGGCGCCTGTCCGCCGTCTTCCGGTTTCGGCTGAAACGGCTGCGCGGAAAACGCGCGCTTCGTCACCCCCGCCCGCGTGCGCCGCTGATACGCGCCGCGCAGCGCGCGCCCGTCCCAGTCCGCCTCCAGCCGCGAATCGAAATAGTCCCACACGAGCTCGAGCTTCTGCCCGGTGAAGCTTCCCGCCGTTGACCAGATCCGCCGCTCGCCGTCGAGAATCGCCCCGCGCGCTTCCCCTCCTGAAATCTTCAGCTCCATCCGGAAGTCCACGCGCCGCCCCTCGACGTCCAGCGCCGCGTCCCACAATCCGGACGGCGGCGCTGCAAACACGAATCCCAACAGCAGGGGAATCATCATGGCTCGATTGTAGCCGGATCGGCGCCGCTACCGGCGGCCAAAGCCCCAACCAATGTTGATGCCGTAGACGAAGACCTTTTCACCCTTCAGAACGTCCACGGCGATCTCCGGACCGAACGTGACGTGTTCCTTCCAGTGGAACTCCCACGCCGCGCCCGTCCTGAACAGGGCGCGGTATCTGCCGTGGTGCTCCGGAGCGGCGGCGTGAGCGTTGTCCGTGTGATGAGTCTCTTCAGGATGCTTCAGTTCGCGGTCGAAGCCCGGCCCGGCAATCAGGCGCAGCCCCTTCCACGGATGCCAGGCCGCCGTGAACGCAAACACGTCCTCGCGGAAATCCCCGCCCACGTACTCGAAGCTCGCCAGCACGCCCAGGGGATGGTTGAATCGGTACTCGTAATCGGCGCCGATCGTACTGCCGTCCTTTTTTGTGTTATGGCTGCCGCCCGCGAGCACGGCGAAATGATGGCGGTGGATCTCTTCCGTCTCGCGGCTGCTGTGCCCGCCATGCTGCGCGGGCAGCGGGCGCACCGCCACGAGAGCGAGGACGAGGGAAGAAATGAAGATTCTGACAAAGACCATGCGATATCAGGATACCAACGTCTTGAATCGCCGCGCTCGCCAGGCTTCACCCCTGTTCGGATGCCAGCATCCGCACCCCCTTGTCCCGCAGCACCAACTCGGCCTTCCTCTCGGTCCTCAGCCCTGCGGCCCGCCTGCAGGCGGAGGGGCAGGGCAGCCGCGCCCCCGCCAGCTTCAGCGTCAGGAATGACCACGCGCCTCCAGTGGCTCCTGCCGCGCCAATAGCCCCGGACGCGCATCCGGAGTTTGCCTCCCGGTTTCCGGCTTTCCTGCCGGAAATCCACCGCGCTGAACACGCTTTTCCCCCTCCATTTCCGACGGAGAGTGTTAGATTGTTCTTCAACGAGCAGCTCGACGGAAGCCAGTTTCACGGATCATCGGCCCGGAAACAGGGGACGCCCGGGAGGCGAAGATGGCTGGAAACAGTCCCGAGAACATCCTGCTCGCCTGGAGCGCGATCGAGGTTCTTTCACCGCAAACATTCCAGAAGCCTGAAGACCTGGTCGGCGGGGATCGCTCGCGCGTGGAGATGCTGGGAGAATCAAAGCCCCCGTGGGCTCCGCCAGAACGGAAAATCCCGCAACGCAGGCTCTACTTCCAGGTGCCTCTGGGCTCCATCCGCATTCAGCCCGCTCTGAACGCCCTTCTGGAGCGGTGGGGAGACAGCCGCCCGGATCGTCCGGTCAATCGCAGGAGCGCCCTGCTGGGGACGATCACTCTCAGCGCACGCGGGGAGCCGGTGGAATCGCCCGCCCTGCGGATTTCCAGCTTCGCCTGGGGTGTCATGAAGGCGCTGAAGGGCGGCTTGCACGAGCTGGCACAATGGTCCGACGTTGAGCCGGTTTTGACAAAGCTGCTGGAAAAATGTCTTCCAACCGAAATTCCGATTCAGACAGCACACGGGGAAGAGAGAAAACGGCCACCGCTGACACTCCCCGTCCTGCACGAGATCTTTCACACGCTGGTGCAGGAACTGCAATTGCCCCGGGAGTGGGTGGAACCGCCGGCTTTCGCCATTCGTTCCGAGGTGCACGAATGGGATCGGAATCCGCCGGAAGCCATTCTTCTCAACAGCTTTTTTCTGGATGACCTCTCCCTTGCGCTCGGGCGTTTGAGATCCGGACAGCTGCCTGAAAACCTGCAGCACTATCTCCGCATGAAACAGCCTCGGTCCAGGCGTGACGTCAAGGACGACAGAAGAGCGCTTGAGGATGCGGTCCGGCCAGACCTGATTCCCCGCGCCGCGTGGCCTGCTCCGGGCTGTCCCCCGCCTGTTCTGCTGCAGCAGGCCGCGGTGAATCTGGCCTTCCATGAGACAGCAAATGGACAAATCTTCGCCGTCAACGGTCCGCCTGGCACGGGCAAGACGACGCTGCTGAGGGATCTTGTGGCTGCGGTCGTCGCCCGAAGGGCGGAGGCGATGTGCAAGTTCGATGATCCCGAAAACGCGTTTCTGCATTCCGGCCAGCGAATCCCAGCAGGAAAAGCCTGGATCCACCTGTATCAGCTGGATCCCTCCATCCGCGGTTACGAAATGGTCATCGCATCGACCAACAACAAGGCCGTGGAAAACGTCAGCGCCGAGATTCCCGGCATCGGAGCCGTCGATGCCGGTTCAGGCAGATGCGGCTATTTCAAACCCCTCTCCGACGCCCTTTGCGAGGGCCAAACCTGGGGCCTGATTGCCGCGGTTCTCGGCAATATGCAGAAGAGAGCGAGGTTCAGGCAGTTCTTCTGGTGGGACAATGAGGTCAGTTTCCAGGCCTATCTGAGGGCTGCTCTCGGCCAGAACGTGATGGTGCAGGAGTCCGGTCAGGACGGCGAACAGGGAGCGGAACGTCCGCCGCGGATCGTCAGCAGCGAGCAGCCGCCCGCAGATCACATGGAGGCGCTCGCCCGTTGGGAGCGCGTCCGGAATCACTTTCGGGAAGTCCTTGCAGAAGGGGAACGCCGGTTCCGGGAACTCGAGGAACTTCGCGAACAACTGATTTCTCTGCCAGGCGTGGAAGAGAAGATCCAGGAAACAGAGGAGGCCATTCCCGCACGTCAGGCTGCCGTGCAATGCGCCGAACGCGAACTCGCCTCCTGCCGGAGTCGTCTCGAGCAGGCGCAGGCTGTTGCGGGCGAGCGCCGGCAGGCGTTGCAATCCCATCTTCGCGTCCGGCCTTCCTGGATCTGGAGGCTCCTCCGCACTTCCCGCGCCCGCGTGTGGGCCCGTGTTCACCGGGAATTGCAGGAATCGCTGGCGCAGGCGGAGATGCAGGAGCGCGAAGCTTCAGAATCCTTTGCCAGGGCTCAGGATGCTCACATCAAGGCGCAGGAGAGCTGCGCAAACCTCATCGCCACGGCGGGCAGATTGCAGCAGCGTCTGCAGGAGGCTCGAAAGCGCATCGAGACGGCCAAAGCGGCGGGCGTGCGCCTGCCGGACGGCGAGTTCTTTGCGTTGCCCCATAAGGACAGGCAGACCGCCTGTCTGTGGCTGTCGGAGGAGCTGAACCGTCTCCGGCATCAGCTGTTCTGGGCGGCGATGGAGGTGCACCGGGCATTTATCGATGCGGCCGCGAAGCCTCTCCGGCACAATCTCGGCGCGCTGATGGATGCGTTCACGAGGCCTCAGCGGCTTGGCCCGGAGAAGCTCTCGCTCCTGCCCGATCTGTGGTCCTCGCTGTTTCTCGTCGTGCCGCTGGTGTCGACGACCTTTGCTTCAGTCGAAAGGATGTTCCGGTATCTGCCGTCTGGAAGCCTCGGCTGGCTGTTTGTGGACGAAGCGGGCCAGGCCCTGCCGCAGGCGGCAGTGGGCGCGATCCTGCGGTCAAAAAGAGTCGTTGTTGTCGGCGATCCGGCGCAGCTCGAACCCGTGGTCGAGCTGCCCGATCAACTCGTGGAGGCGATCTGCGGCGAATTCGGGGTTTCCGCCGCTGACTGGGCTGCGCCGTCAGCCTCGGTTCAAACCCTCGCGGATGCGGCGTGTCCGTGTCAGAGCGAATTTCATCTGGAGCAAGGCAGCCGCACGGTGGGCGTTCCTCTGCTCGTGCACCGGCGATGCTCGGATCCGATGTTCAGCATCTCCAATGCCATCGCCTACGCCGGACAGATGGTCTCCCTGAAAGAGCCGCGTCGTTCCGCAATCGCCGACATTGTCGGGCCGAGCTGCTGGTTTCATGTGGAAGGGTCCGCCGACGAAAAATGGTGCCCGGAGGAGGGAGACGCGCTGATCGAACTTCTCCGAAGCCTTGCCAGTGCTCGCGTGGAGCCCGATTTTTATGTGCTGACGCCGTTCGTCATCGTCGCGGACCGCCTCCGGAAGCTGATCGAGGAGAGCGGCGTCTGGACAGCATGGATGCAGGAAGAGCGACAAAGGAGCTGGCTGTATCAGCGGGTCGGAACCGTGCACACCGCGCAGGGGCGCGAAGCGGAAGCGGTGTTTTTTGTCCTCGGCGCGCCTGATCCGAGGCAGAAAGGTGCGCGAGACTGGGCAGGCAGGCGCCCCAACCTTCTCAACGTCGCTGTGACCCGCGCCAAAGAGGCGATCTACGTCATCGGCAACCGGTCTCTCTGGCGCGAAGCCGGGGTCTTTCAGGAGCTCGACCGCAGACTGCCCGAGCGCCGTCTGGCTCCCTGAGCAGACATCCGCGCGGTTGCGGTCGTGCGCTTATTCCTTCTCGAACGCCAGCACCCGCACGCCCTTGCCCGGCAGCGCGAACTCCGCCTTCCCTGCCCCGCCTTCGATCAGATCCTCGATCCTCCACCGCCCGCCCTCCTGCCAGTGAAGCCGCACCTGTTTCGCGCCGCGGCCGTGGTTGAAGACGAACACGATCCGCTTCGCGCCAGATTCCAGCCACCGCGCCTCCACGCCGCCCTCGGCCACGAGCGGCCTGCGCACGCCGGCCCAGTCCAGCAGCGACAGGAACCACTTCCGCGCATCCTCGGCCGGCATCGAATGATACGCGGCGGCCGGATAGGAGCCCACCAGCAGAGCTTTTCCTTTGCCGAAAGAGGACTCCACCGCAGCCGCCGCCCCGTCTTCGAACCGCGCCGCCACCCTGCCCCCCATCGGCTCGAGCACCTCCCGGAACCACCGTGCGGGAACTTTCAGCCCGCCGTCGAACACCAGAACCGTCCGTCCGCCCGGCGCCGTCTCCACGGCGGCTTCGCGCGCCCCGAACACTTCATGCAAGCCCATGCCCGGGATGATGTCCGAGGCCCGCCCTTTCTCGCTGTTCCAGCCTGCCCGGGCTTCGGCCACGAGATGCCCGCCGCGCTGCACGTATTCGCGCAGCACCGCGCCCAGAGACGACGGCAGCATCGGCGGATAGGGCAGGTACACCAGCCGGTACTGCGCCAGCGTTTCCGCCTCGAGCGATCCGGCGTGCACGAAATCGACCGGAACATTTTCCGGCCACAATGCTTTATAGACGCCCAGCAGCGAGTCCCGCTCGATCCCCGCCACCTCGCCCTGCGGTCCTCCGTACGCCGTCTGCCGCTGCCGCCCGCCCACGAAATGCGCCAGTGGATTGTAGACCACCGCCACCTCTGCCCGCGGCGGACGCGCTTCGAAAAACAGCTTCTCGTGCTTCGCCACGGCCTGCGCGAACCGCCCCGCTTCCCAGGCCCGCTCCGTCAGCGTCCCGTCCAGGTGGATCAGCCCGAACCCGCCCGCCTCGTATCCGGTGCTCATCGGATAGAACGCATAAAAGTGGATCCCTTTCGCTCCGCGCGCCAGAGCCGACCACGCCCAGATCCACAGATCATCCGGCGTCACTTCCGGGCTGACATTCACCGCAATCGTGCCGAATCCCGCCTGCAATTCTCCGATCACGAAACCTTTCCGCCCTTCGCCAAACCCGAAACTGCGCGTGAAATCCAGCAGCGCTCCGCGCCACATCGGGTCCCGGTCCACGAACGCCGAGTGCTTGGGATAAAAGCTCGTCCCGTAATAATCCACCTGCCGCGCCATCACCCAGTCGTCGGACTGCCCTTCCCACCAGTGGGGAGAAGCGAAAAGACCCACTCCCGCCGCATGGCTGGTCGCCGCCAGATCCGGAGCGCCCGCCTTGACCGCTTCGTAGCGCTCCCGCAGATCTTCGCCCAGCTTGTCGACGATAAACCGCTTCCAGTCGATGTAATCGGTGTAGCTCAGAATCGTGGAAAGCCGGTTCGGCTCCACTTCTTCCCACGAAGAATACCTCCGGTACCATGCCGCATTCAGCGCGTTGAGGGAACCATACTGTTTCTGAAGCCATGCGCGGAAACGCCGTTTCGTATTCGGGCAGAAACAGAATTCCGGGTTCGGAATATAGGTCGGGTTCGCCCAGTTGATGACGTGCGGCTCGCTCCACAGGTCCCACCCGAGCATCGCCCTGCTGCGCGACGCGCGTTGCGCCAGAGCCCGGTAGAAGGCGTTGTCGGCCTGCCGCACGCCCGGATGGTCCCGGCAGTAGCCGGGGGACGACTCCGGCTGCACTGCCAGGCCGTTGGACGACACGAAGAGCGCATCCGGATACCGCCTCCCTACCCATTCCGGCGCCGAGTCCATGTAGACCTGCACGAAGACGCGCATGCCCTCTTCCTCGGCCAGCTCCAGCAGCACGTCGAGCGTCGAGAAGTCGTACCGCCCCGGCTCGGGCTCGGCCGACGCCCAGTCCACCCAGCAGCGGAACGTGCGGAACCCCAGACTCTTGATCTTCCGGATGTCCCCGCGCCACTGCTCCTTCTTCGCCCGCGGATCCGGCTCGAGCATCGGCGCCCGCGCCTTGCCTCCTCCGTACCAGACAGACACGGGCAGCACGCCATCGCCGCCGCGGGCCCCCATGAGGGGCAGCAAAAACAGGAACAGCAAGTTCTGTTTCATGGCTCCAGCCGGAACAGCGCGCATGAACCGGCTTCCAGGCGGTGCGCGAACCCGCCGTGGACCTTGCCGAGGTTCTTCCGCTTCAGCACGTCGAACACGCGCAGAATCGCACGCTTCTCTCCCAGCCCCAGCTCCCGCCAGATGACGTCCACGCTCACGGGCCGCTTCGCCCGGTTCGCCAGCATCAGCGCCGTCTCCCCGTCATCGAGCGGACGCACCCAGATCTCGACGTCCGGATCCTGCCAGGCGAGCCGCGCCGGCCCCGCGCCCCTCTCCTCCACCTGCATCACCGCCACGTCCAGCACGGCGGGTTTCTCGCCCCGCCCCATGGCCCACTGCGCCAGCGCGCAGGGAGAGGCGAAGGAATTCAGGGCCGCCAGCAATGCCGCCACGATCAGCACGCACTCATCCTATCCGAGAAGCGCGCTGCCGCGTCAATGGCCGTTCGTGCGCCAGCGCCGCGCCACCAGCAGCGCCAGCTCGAGCGCCTGCTCGTAGTTCAGCCGCGGATCCACTTCGCTTTCGTAAGCGCGCCCCAGGTCCGCCTCGCACAATCCGCGCGCGCCGCCCGTGCACTCGGTCACGTTCTCGCCCGTCAGCTCGATGTGCATGCCGCCCAGGATGGAGCCGCACTGCGGGTGGATGTCGATGGCCTGGTTCAGCTCGCTTTCGATGTCGTCGAAACTGCGCGTCTTGAAGCCGTTCCCCGTGCGGCGCGTGTTGCCGTGCATCGGATCGCAGATCCACAGCACGCGCCGTCCTTCGCGCCTCATCGCTTCGATCACCGGCGGCAGCTCGGCGGCGATCCGCGCCGCTCCATACCGGTGGATGAACACCAGCCGCCCCGGCTCGTTCTCCGGATTCAGTTTCTCGGCGATGCGGAGAATCTCGTCCACGCTCAGTCCCGGTCCGATCTTCACGCCCACCGGATTGGCGATGCCCCGCAGATACTCGATGTGCGCCCCGTCCGGCGACGCCGTGCGGATGCCCGCCCAGGGGAAGTGCGTCGAGAGGTTGAACCATCCCGGGCGGTGCGGCACCCGCCGCGTCTGCGCCTGCTCGTACGGCAGCAGCAGCGCCTCGTGCGACGTGTAGAAATCGATGCGGTCGCTTCCTGCCGCGCTCGTGCCCAGAATGTTCTCCATGAACTTCAGGCTTTCCGTGATCGAGCGCAGCATCCGGTGATACTCTTCCGCCTGCGGCGAGTGCCGCGTCCAGTCGAGGTCCCAGTATTCGGGGTGATGCAGGTCCGCAAAGCCGCCCTTCACCAGCGCGCGGATGAAGTTCAGCGTCAGGGCGGCGCGCTCATAGCCCCGCAGCAGAAGCCGCGGATCGGGCGTGCGCGCCTCGGGAGTCGCTTCCGGACGGTTCACCAGATCGCCGCGGAACGCCGGCAGCCTGCGTCCGTTGATTTCTTCGAAATCCGCCGACCGCGGCTTCGCGTATTGGCCGGCGAACCGCCCGACGCGCACGACCGGCTTCTGCGTGCCCTGCACCAGCACCAGGCTCATCTGGATCAGCACTTTGAGCTGGTTGGCAATCCGCTTCGAATTGCAGTCGGCGAACCTCTCCGCGCAATCCCCGCCCTGCAGCACGAAACACCGTCCCGCGGAAGCCTGCGCGAAGTGTTCCTTCAGCGCTACGATCTCCCAGCTCGTCACCAGCGGCGGCAGGGCGGCCAGCTCGTCCAGAACCCTCTCAAGCGCCTCGGGATCGGGATATTCCGGCTGCTGCATCGCGGGGAATCGCTTCCACGAATCCGGCGACCAGTCAACTCCCATTTGTTTTTAGCGTAGCATTGTAGTCTCATGCGGCTTCCCGCCTGCCTCGCCCTGCTGGCGTTTCTCGCTCCTGTCGACGCCCGGCAGGAGCCGCCCAACCCCGCCCCGCCCCGCAGAAAAATCGGCCTCGCGCTGTCCGGAGGCAGCGCCCTTGGACTGGCCCACATCGGCGTCATTCAGTGGCTCGAGCAGCACCGGATTCCTGTCGACTACATCGCCGGAACCAGCATGGGCGCCATCATCGGCGGCCTCTATGCGACGGGAAACGGCGGCGAGGCCATCCACCGCTTCGCCGCCAGCCTCGACTGGAACGCCGCCTTCGCCCCGTCCGTGCCCTTCCGCCACCTTGCCTTCCGCCGCAAGGAAGACCGCCGGGAGTTCCCCTCCACCATCGAATTCGGAATCGGCAAGGGACTCAAATTGCCCGCAGGCGTCTCCGCCGGCCACGGCGCCGCTCTCTTCATCAGCCGTTTCGCCGCGTCTTATGATCAGCTCCCCTCCTTCGACGAGCTCCCCACGCCCTTCCGCTGCGTCGCTACCGATCTCAAGCAGGGCAAGGAGGTGGTCTTCTCCCGCGGGCCGCTCACCATGGCTCTGCGCGCATCCATGAGCCTGCCCGCCCTCTTCGCCCCTGTCGAGATGGACGGAATGATGCTCGTCGACGGCGGACTGTTGAACAACCTGCCCGTCGATGTGGTCCGGGCGATGGGCGCCGATATCGTCATCGCAGTGGCTCTGGAAAAGCCGCCCGATGACCAGCGGTATGTTTCGCTGCTCGGAGTCGCGGGCCGCAGCATCTCCATCATGGTGGCGGCCAACGAGCGGCGCAGCATGGGCCTCGCCGACCTGGTCGTCATGCCGGATCTCAACGGGCTCGACACGAATGACTACGCCCGGCTGGAAGAGTTCGTCGTCCGCGGCCGCCAGGCGGCCGAGCGCAAGGCCCATTGGCTCGAGCAGCTCGCCGTTCCCGAAGTCGAGTACCAGAAATACCTCGAGTCCAGACGCAGCCGCGTGCAGCCCGATTCGGTAAAGCCTCAGGTCATCGTCATCGAAGGCGGATTGGCCGAGCGCCGCCGCAAGGCTCTCGTCGAGGCGCTCGCCTCCGATCCCTCACGCCCCGTCGACCGCGCCCGCCTGGAAACAGAGCTGAACAAAATCGCCGGCATGGGCCGCTATGACGCCGTCTCGTATTCCTTCCTGCGGCACGAAAAGACGGAGGGCATTCTCATCCGCCCCCACCAGAAAATCCACGGCCCTCCGTTTCTGAATCTGTCCTTCCTTCTCGACGCTTCCCGTCAGGAGGGCTTCCGCTTCGGCATCGGCGGCCGCCTGACTTTTCTGGATTTCGGAGGGCCCGCATCCGAGTGGCGCACGGATCTCTCCATCGGCCAGATCAACCGGCTTTCCAGCGAATACTACTACCGGATCGCCGGCGGAAAATGGTTCCTCGCCCCGCGCGCCTTTTATCTCGAAGACAGCCGGCCCCTGTATCGCGGCACGGATCAGATCGCCGACTTCATCTCCAAACGCGCCGGCATGACGCTCGATCTCGGCTACGCCTACGGCCGTTTTCAGGAGCTCCGCCTCGGCGTGTCTGCAGGCCAGACGCGCATCGGCGTCACCAAAGGCCCGGAAGTCGTCGACCCGCTGAAGGGCCGCTTCAGCGATCTCCACCTGCACTGGGCTTACGAGGGTCAGGACAGCGCCCTCGTGCCGAGGAAGGGCATCCGCGCCACGCTGCTCGCCTCCTGGCTGCTGAATCACCCCGGCGTCAGCGGGCGTCCCCCGCTGGCAGACGCGACGTTCAGCTATGCGCGGCCTTTCAGCCCGCGCTGGTCTTTGCTGGCGGACGCGGCGGCGGGCGTCACCGGCTGGGACGAGGCGCTCAACAACCGCTTCTCCATCGGCGGCGTCGCCCGGCTTGACGCCCTCGGCCGCGGACGCGAAACCGGAAACCGCTACTACTACGGCGGCACGCGGCTGCTGCGCTCGCTGAACAACGAGAGCCTCGGCATCTTCGGCCGCTTCTATCTCTTCGCCGCCGCGGAGAGCGGCAACGCCTGGCGCGCGCGCATGAATCCCCTGCCGCGCTACAGCGGCTCGCTCGGGCTGATGGGAGAAACCACGTTCGGGGTCGTCTATTTCGGCGGAGGCATCGGCGACCGGGGCGACCGCCGCATGTTCTTCCGCCTCGGCAGAGTGTTCTGACAGAGCGCCCGCACGGCTGCCGGCGCCCGCCGCGCGCCCCCGCTCAGCGCTTCGCCGCAGGAATCGCGTCGCCCAGGTTGATCGAGCCGCCGCCCTCGCTCACGTAGTTGCGGTTCCACGACGGTATCTCGATCACCACCTCTCCGTCCCGCACGAAATGAGCCTGGCAGCCCAGCCGGCTGCCCAGCTGCAGGTCAGCCGCCATGTCCAGCTTGTCCGCTTCGTCGTCTTCCATCTCGCTCAGGAACTCGGCTCCCTGCTTCACCACCACATGGCAGGTCGTGCAGGCGCAGTTGCCCCCGCAGGCGTGCTCGAGGTGGATTCCGAAGTTCATCGCGATGTCGAGAAACGACAGCGGCTTGCCGTGCTCGTGATACGGCAGTTTGTCGAGCTCGAACTCGACCGTCCGGTTCTCGGGCAGAAACGTTACTTTGGCCACGCCTCGATTGTACCACAACCTGGACTAAAAGAGTCCTGTTTCAGCGCGCGCCGCCGCCCCGGCACGCTACACTGAGGAGCAGACCCTTCCTTTTCAAGAGGTTTCATCGCAGTGTTCCATATCGTCGAACAGCAGCTCCGGGAAATCTTCGCGGACTTCATCCGCCAGCGTTACGGCGTGGAGGCGCCCGTCGTCGTCGAGCAGCCCAAACAGTCCTCCTTCGGCGAATACGCTCTGCCCGTCGCGTTCTCCCTCGCCCGTCACCTGAAGAAGGCTCCCCGGTCCATTGCCGAGGAGATCGTGGCGCAGGCGCCCGCGGTCGAGGGCGTGGCGAAACTCGAGGTCGCCGGCAGCGGCTACATCAACATCCGCCTCGACCGCGGCTGGTATGCCCGCGCGCTTCTGGAAGGGCGCTCCGATCAGCCCCGGCGCGGCGCCGCCGGCAAGGTCATCGTCGAGCACACCAACATCAATCCGAACAAGGCGGCGCATATCGGCCATCTGCGCAACGCGGTGCTCGGCGACACATTCGTGCGCATGCAGCGCGCCGCGGGCCGCCAGGTCGAGGTGCAGAACTACATCGATAACACGGGCGTCCAGGTAGCCGATGTCGTCGTCGGCTTCCACTATCTCGAAAAGAAGTCGCCCGAGGACGTGAAAGCCCTCATCCGGCAGCCGAAATTCGATTACTACTGCTGGGACCTTTACGCCCGCGTCTCCCAGTACTACTCCGAGAACCCGCAGGCTCTCGAATGGCGCCGCGATACCCTGCATGCCATCGAGCACGGAGAAGGGGTGCTGGCGGAAATCGGCCATCTGGTCGCGGATGCCATCGTCGACTGCCACCTGGACACCATGTGGCGCCTCGGCATCGCCTACGACGTCCTGCCCCGCGAGAGCGAAATCCTCCATCTGAAATTCTGGGCGAAAGCGTTCGAGCAGCTCAGGGAACGCGGAGCGATTTTCTACGCCGGGGAGGGGAAAAACAAAGGCTGCTGGGTGATGGCCGCCTCCCATTTCCGCGAAAAATCCGGGGACGAAGAAGACTCGGCCGATGACGCCAAAGTGATCGTGCGCTCCAACGGCACGGTCACCTACGTCGGCAAGGACATCGCGTACCAGCTCTGGAAGTTCGGCCTGCTGGGCCTCGATTTCCACTACAAGCCGCTGCGGACCTACCCCGATGGCCACCGCGTCTGGGTGGCAACGGACGAGCCCTGCGACGAGCCCGCCCCGCAGTTCGGCCGCGGCTCGGAAGTCTACAACGTGATCGACTCGCGCCAGTCCTATCTGCAGGATGTCGTCGTGGCCGGGCTTCGCGCCCTCGGTTATTACGAGCAGGCGGAGAAGTCCGTGCATTTCTCCTACGAGATGGTCGCACTGTCTCCGCGCACCTGCGCCATTCTCGGCATTCCTCTCTCCGAAGAGGACCGCAAGCGCCCCTATGTGGAAGTAAGCGGCCGCAAAGGCCTGGGCGTGAAGGCCGACGATCTGATCGACAAACTGATCGAAAAGGCGAAGGAGGAAGTCGACTCTCGCCATCCGGACCGCCCGGAGGAAGAACGGCTTCAGGTGGCCACGCAGATCGCCGTCGGCGCTTTGCGGTATTTCCTGCTGAAATTCACGCGCAACACGGTCATCGCCTTCGACCTGCAGGAGGCCCTCAGCTTCGAGGGCGAAACGGGTCCGTACGTGCAATACGCTGCCGTCCGCGCACGCAACATCCTGCGCAAACTGGCAGAGCGCGGCGAATCGCTGCCGGATTTCCAGGCCGCGCTCGCCAGCGAAGCCCTGGCGCGCCAGCTCGAGTCCGAGGATTTCTGGCAGCTCCTCCTCGCTGCTTCAAAGTCCGGTGCGGCGCTCGAAGCGGCCCTCGCAGCGGGCGAACCTTCGCACGTGGCCCGCTACGCCTTCCAGCTGGCCCAGGCGTTCAACTCCTTCTATCACGACTACCCGATCCTGGCCGAGCAGAACCCCGAAAAGCGCAATTTCCTGCTCTGGCTGGCCGTCTATTTCCAGCGGCAGCTCGAGTGGACGCTCGAGCGCGTGCTCGGCATTCCTGTGCCGCAGTACATGTAGAAGCGTCCAGCCGGCCTCACAGCCCTGCCAGCCCGCGCGCCGCGCGCCAGGCGGGCGAAGCCAGGTGAAGCCCCATCCTCGCCGCCACCGGCCCGAGCGCGGCCAGCGGCGCGGCCAGCCTCCGCCGCTCCAGCCCGTCCAGAAACAGCGCAAAATACATCGGCCCGCACACGCGGCCGTATCCGTAGGCCTCGTCCCAGACGTGCGCCGATTCAAGGTGAGCCGTCGCCAGAGCCGCCGCGGCGAAAAGGCCCGCCGTCCACGCCACCGCCGTCCGGCCCGTCGCGTCAGCCCGCCACCGCCGGAGAAAGAGGAAAACCGCGGCCGCCAGAGCGCCAAGGAACGCGGCCATGGCCGCGCGGTCAAACCATTGCAGTAGCTGCAGCCACGGCGGCGGGTAGGGATAGGCAGCGTCCCGCCCCAGCGACCGCGCGACATTGGCGAACCACCCAAGCCAGGCGTAAGAGGCTCCGCCGTGGAGGTCTCTCACTGCGTACATCCACAGCAGAAAAGGGAAGGCAGCCAGCACCCACGCCGCAAACCGCCGGGCATCACGCCGCAGCAGCCACATGGCGCAGCCCGCGGCGGTCAGCAGCAGGCCGGTCTCGCGGAAGAACGGAGCCAGCATCGCCAGCGTCCACGCGGCGCGCGTCCTGCCCGTCTCCAGGAAATAGAAGAGACCCGCGGCCGCCGCCAGCAGCGGCCCGTCCAGCAGCATCCTGTCGATGGAGCTGATCGGTCCGGGCATCAGAAGAAACATCAGCCCCCACAGGGCGGACGCCCCGCGTAATTCCGCCAGCCGCGCGGTCCAGTAGACGCCAGCCCCGAGGCTCAGCAGCATCAGTGTGAAGTACGCCGGATCGACCAGCTCGAACTGCCCGAAGGCCAGCAGCCAGACCACCAGCGGAAACAGCAGCCTCTGGCACCGCAGCCGCGGCCAGTCCATGTATTGGGCGCTTTGGCGGAACTTCAGAGGCCGGTGGGCGAGCAGGTGATACCACTGGCCGTCATATCCGGCCGGACTGGGGGCGCGGTAAAGAGGTTCGCGCTCCTCGAGCCAGGCTGGAAACCGGGCGGCGCTTCCATTGCAGTACAGGGCGTTCCACCGGCCCTCGTACGTGAACGTCACCGCCAGCAGCCACCACAGCAGGATGCCCAGCATCGAAACCAGCGCCACGGGAAGCGGGCGCGCACGCGCAACCAGCTGCATCAGCGATGAGTATAGCCGCCCGGCACCGCCGGCCGCCGCCGTCCGGGAGAGCGCGCAGCGGATGAAACGCGGGGCTGTGGTACGGTGCGGATATGCGTGTTCACTTCGCGTTCGACAAGACCGGGCTGGAGGCCGAACTGCCGCCCGGGCCGGCCTGGCAGGTTCTGAAGCCGCGCTACGCGGCGCCGCTCGAAAACGAGGTTGCCGCCGTCGAACAGGCCCTCGACTCTCCCGTCGCAGGGCCGCCCCTGGAAGAGCTCGCCCGCGGCCGCCGCTCGGCCGCCATCGCCGTCTGCGACATCACCCGGCCGGCGCCCAACCGCCTGACGCTGCCGCCGATTCTGAAGAGGCTTGAGCGCGCTGGCATCCCGCGCGAGCAGACCACGATTCTGATCGCCACGGGCCTCCACCGTCCGGCCACGGCAGCCGAACTCGACGAAATCCTCGGTCCGGAAATCGCCGCTTCCTATCCACTGGTCAACCACAATGCAAGGCAGAGGGAAGACCACGTTTTTCTCGGGCAGGCGCGCCACGGCACCCCCGTCTGGATCGACCGCCGCTATGTCGAAGCCGGCCTGCACATCACTCTAGGCTTCATCGAACAGCACCTGATGGCCGGCTTCAGCGGCGCCCGCAAGCTCATCGCGCCCGGCCTGGCGGACCAGGAGACGATCCGCTATCTGCATAGTCCGCGTTTCATGCGCGATCCCCGCGCCGTCGAAGGCTCGATCGAAGAAAATCCACTCCATCAGGAGCTGCTCGAAATCTCTCAGATGGCGGGCCATGACTTCATCGTCGATGTCGTGCTCGGCGAACAGAAGAAAATCACGGCCGTCTTCGCGGGTGCGCCGCGGGAGGCCCACGCGGCGGGCGTCGCCTTCGTGCGCGAGAAAACGACGGCCTGGCTTCCGGCGCCTGTCGAGGCCGCGGTGACTACCGCGGCCGGTTATCCCCTTGACCTCACCTTCTATCAGGCGGTGAAGGGCGTGACGGCAGCTACGCATATCGTCCGTCCCGGCGGGATCATCCTCGTCCTGGCAGCCTGCGGCGAAGGCGCCGGCGCCGGCGAGTTCTCCCGCCTGCTAATGGAGTCAGATTCGGCCGAAACATTTCTCAGGGAAATTGCAGACAGGCCCGTCACAATTGATCAATGGCAGCTTGAGAAGCTCGCCCTGGCCGCGCAATCCCACCGCCTCTGGTTTTACACCCCAGGACTTCCGCCGGAATATCACCCGAAATTGTGGGGGAATTCTTTCTCCACGGCAGCGCAGGCGCTGGAAGCTCTCGCGGCCGCCGTGCCGCCAGAAGCGCCCGTCGCCGTGATTCCCGAAGGCCCCTATGTCTTCGCCCGCCTCCAGCCCTAGCGGCCCGGCCGGCCCAGCTCCGCCTGCGCTTGCATCCGCCTGCCCGGATCAGGCAATCTAAAAGGTTTCTCTCGCCGCGGGCCCCGTGGCTCCTGCTCAGGCGGGTCTGGCGCTCATCATGAAAGTCCGCGTCCTCTATCACGACCACTGCTTCGATGGAGCGGCCTCGGCTGCCTTCTTCAGCCGCTTCACGCGCGATCGGTTTTACAACGGCGGCGAGTTCGCCTACACGGGAATGGCGCACAAAGCCGATCAGCTTTTTGATGAAGCGGACTTCGACGGCGACGAAAACGCCATCGTCGACTTCAAGTACTCCCCCAGCGACCGGCTCACGTGGTGGTTCGACCACCATCAGAGCGCCTTCCTGTCGCACGAAGACCAGCTCGACTACGAACGCAAGAAAGACTCCCGCCGCTTCTATTTCGATCCCGCGTTCCGCTCCTGCACGGAATGGATCGCCCACGTCGCCCGGACCGTGTACGGCTACGAAGCGCCGCAGCTGGCTGAACTCGTTCACTGGGCTGGCATCGTCGACGGCGCCAATTACGAGAGCGCCGAGGCTGCGGTCGCCATGCGCGAGCCCGCGATGAAGCTCACTCTGGTCATTGAAGCCGTCAAGGGCTCCGACGTCGTGCAGCACATCATCCGCCTGATGCAGGAAAAACCGCTGGAGGAAATTCTCAAGGATCCGCTGGTCCAGGAGAAATTCCAGCCGCTGTACGAGCGCCACCTCCGCTCCATCGACATCATCCGCAAAGAGGGCCGCTGCGAGAAAGGCGTCATCTTTTTCGACGTCACGGCCTACGATCTCGAAGGCTACAACAAGTTCATTCCCTATTACCTGTTCCCGGAAGGCACGTACACCGTCTCCGTCAGCACGGCCAGTTTCCGCACCAAGGTCAGCGTGGGCTCGAACCCCTGGGCCAGAGAGCCCGTGCGCCATAATCTCGCCACGCTCTGCGAGCGCTATGGCGGAGGCGGCCACCCGCGCGTTGGCGCCATCAGCTTCCCGCCCGGCGAAGTCGAGGCAGCCCGCAAGGCTGCTCTGGAAGTGATGAAAGAGCTCCAGAGCTGACGCGCCCGCCCTCAGTCCGTGCTGTAGTTGATCTCGATCCGCCGCGCCCCCGCGGCCGCCGCCCACAGCACGAGGACGGAAAAGGCGCTCAGCCCGGCCACCGCCAGCCAGGGCGGCAGCGGCGCTGCGGGCGCCAGCAGCAGTTTCAGCAGCGTCGGCACGTCCTCCTCCATCGGCGCCGGGACCGGGCATAGCGATTGCAGGTAGTACAGCACGCTCAGCTTCTGCAGCAGCTCCGGCAGGAAGCCGCTCGACGCCTCCCACAGCAGCAGCACCGCTGCAGGAACGATCGGATTGCGGATCCACAGGCTCGCCGCCAGAAACAGGCTGCCGTACCCCGCGCAGCCCATCAGCGCCGCCAGCGCGTAACGCGCTGCATGCATCGCTCCCGGTCCCTGCCAGTAGGCTTCCGCTCCCGCTCCGAAGTGCGGCCAGAGCATCGCCGCAAAGGCCAGCATCGCCCCGCCCGTGAACACCACCGAGGCCGCCGCCCACCCGGCCAGGAACTTTCCCGCCAGCAGCACCTCCCGCCTCGCCGGGGCCAGCAGCCAGAAGTGCAGCGTTTTGTCCATCATTTCGCCCCGGAACAGGTTCAGGAAAATGCCCAGACAGCCGAAAAAGATCGCCAGCCGCAGATAGAAATACTGGAAAACTCCGGCATACACTTCACGGTCTTCGGCAAAATTCAGCACGGGATGGACCTCTTTCGAGCGCAGCCTCCCGTCCTCGAACCACAGGTACGCCCGGCGGCTGCCGTCGAAATACACCATCCGCCGGGTCCGCACTTCGCGCGATTCGACAATCTCCTTGCCCTGTTCCTCCCGGCGGCTGGAGCGGTAAATCGTGCGTTGCCGGTCCTGCCCGGGCTTGCCCGCGAGGTCCAGCACCTGCTGCTCGCTCATCCCGGTCTCGATCGACTCGAGCACGGCGGGCGCCACCGCTCCTCCCTGCCGCGCCTGGCGCAGCTCGTACCGCAACTGCAGCGCGTGAACGAAAAACAGCAGCGCGGGCAGCATCGCCAGACCGTAAATCCACAGGCTCCGCCGCGCCAGAAACACGCGCTTCAGCTCCAGCCGCGCAATCACCAGCGCCTGCCGCAGCCGGAACCGCACCGTCATGCCGAACCTCCCACCAGATACTCGTACAGCGCGTGCACGTTCTCGTCGGCGGGCACGACGCTCTCGATCCCGAGCCCCTCCGACGCCAGCCGCGTCAGCGTGCGCGTGAACACGCTGCGGTCTCGCGTCAGCACCAGCAGCGCGCCGTCTTCCTCCATCACCCGCGCCTCCACCACCGGCGCGCGCTCGAACAGCAGCGACGCCAGCCGCGCCGGCTGCGGGCACCGGATCAGAAACTGGCTCGGATGCTCGTGAATCTCTTCCCGCACGCCGCGGATGTCGCCCTCCGCCACGATCATGCCGTTCGCCATCAGCACGACGCGGTCGCTGATGACGTCCACTTCCTGCAGCACGTGGCTCGAAATCACCACGTGCCTCCCCGACGCGGCGAGCTGCCGGAACAGCGCGATCGTCTCGGCGCGCACCACCGGATCCAGCCCGTTCAGCGGCTCGTCCAGCACCAGCACCTGCGGATCGTGCGCCAGCGCCTGCGCCAGCCGCACCCTCTGCCGCATCCCCTTCGAATACGAGTTCACTTTCCTGCGCGCGGCGTCCGTCAGCCCCACCTGTTCGAGCGCCGCCCACGCCAGCCGTTCCGCCATCGAGGCGGAGTATCCGAACAGCAGCAGCGACGACACGACAAAGTCGAAACCCGTCGCCCACCGCGGCGCTGCATCGAACTGCGTTGCGTAGCCCGTGATCCGCATCAGCCGCTCGGGGTCGCGCGGCGAAATGCCCAGCACACGGATCTCGCCGCGGTCGGGATGAACCAGCCCGCACATCAGGTTCATCAGCGTCGACTTGCCCGCGCCGTTCGGCCCGACGATCGACGTCAGCCCCGGCGGAATCCGCAGCTCGATCCGGTTGACGCCCAGCACGTCGCCGTAGAACTTCGACACGTTGTCGAAGACGATCTCCTGCGCGCTCACGCCACCACCTCCACTGGCCGAAGCCTGCGCTCCAGCGCCAGCGCAAGCGCCGCCGCCATCAGCGCCAGCGAGAGCAGCGATGTCCCGAGACTCAGCCCCGCCGGCATCTCCGCTCCCATCAGCGCGCACCACACCCCGTACGCCGCCCGCAGAGGGTTGATCAGATCGCCCCACTCCACCCGGAACACCGCGTTCACCAGCACGCCTATCCCGGACAGGACGAAGAAGAACCCCAGCACCACCGCGCCTGCGATCAGCCGCCACTTCACCCACGCCGAACTCGCCAGCGCCACCAGCGCCGCCAGCGCCACCCACACCCAGAACCCCAGCACCAGCCCGGCGCACAGCCTCCAGTTCGCCGCCAGCCAGCCGGCTTCCGCCATCGAAGCCTGCATCACGAACAGCACAAGCCCAGGGATCCACGTCGCCAGGCTCAGCAGCCACACGAGCGCCGCCATCTTCGCCAGCGCATACTCAAGCCGTGAAATCGGCCGGCTGAAATACAGCGCCAGCCCCTGATTGCCGAGATCTGGCGAAATCATGCCCGGCCCAGCCAGCGCCGCCAGCAGCACGGAAAACACCGACTGCACTTTCATGAACGTCAGAAAAAACGCGCTGTCCACCGCCAGCATCCGGCTGAAGTCGCCGCCCAGGCCGGCCCACAATTCCGTGTGGTTCGAAATGTAGATGAACAGTGCGCACAGCAGCGGCCAGACGCAGCTCAGCGCCAGAAGCGCGGTGACGATGCGCTGCGAGGACAGCCGCCGCCACGCCTCCCGCGGCAGCACCATCAGCCTGTCCAGGTGCAGCGCTCTTGGCCCCGTGTACCGCTGGTATCCGCGCTTATAGACCGCCATCAGCCGCGGCCTCCATGCCTGCTGCCTGAATTCCGGTCACCCGCCCGGCCTCCGCTCCTGCATGTTCCGCCTCTTCGTCCGCAAGCCGCTTCTGTTGCCACAGTCTCCTGCATCCGCTTCCGCTGCGATCTTCTCCGCTCCAGCCTCTGCGCGCAGCGCTGGCCGGACGGGCTGATGCGTTCCATCTGCCATCTTCCCCCATATGTACGCGCCCCGGCCTGTGAAGTTCCGTGCCCGCGAAAGGCCCGGATTCCCGCAGCGCCTTGCGCTCCAGAACCGCCCCCGGCCATGCCCGCCTGGTCGCCGCTTCCGGTCATCACTGGATTGTCGGGCTTCCGTAAGGGATTTGTCATGCAAGTCTGGAACACTGGAAATGAGTATGCGGATTTCTTTTATACCGTACGGAATGCTCCTGCTTGCCGCCGCTGCGGCCGTGTCCGCGCAGGAACGCACCGGCCAGATTACCGGCCTTGTGCTGGATCCCTCAGGACTGCCTGTGGCGGGCGCCTCCATCAAGGCTCGCAACCTCGACACCGGGCTGGATCGCTTCGCCATCACCGGTCAGGAAGGCGCTTTCCTGCTTCCTCTCGTGCCGCCTGGGCGCTACCGAGTCGAAGTCATGAAAGACGGCTTCAGCCCGCGCGCGCAGGAAGGGGTGACAGTTTCCGTCAACCAGCCTTCGCGCGTCGACTTCCAGTTGTCCATTGCAACCACGGCGGAAATGGTCACCGTCACGGCCGACGCTATTCAGGTCAACACCCTCAATGCTACCGGGGGCGCCACCGTCGGCAGCCGCCAGATCGAAGACCTGCCGCTGAACGGCCGCAATTTCATCCAGCTCGGCACGCTTGTGCCCGGCGCCGTGCAGACGCCCTCGCGTTTCGAGGTCCAGGGCATTCAGGCGGCGCGAAATGGCTTCAGCGTCAACGGGCTTCGCACGCAGTCCAACAGTTTTCTCCTTGATGGCGTGAACAACGTCGATCCGAACTTCAACGGCTACGTCATGACCCCGCCTCCCGATGCGCTGGCGCAGTTCAAGATCATCACGGGCACGTTTTCTGCCGAGTATGGAACCAGCGCCGGCAGCACCGTCAACGCCGTCACCCGCAGCGGCACCAATGAGTATCACGGACGGCTCTGGAATTTCCTCCGCAACGACGCGCTCGACGCCCGCGACTTCTTCGCCCTCCAGCGCCCGCCGCTGCGCCAGAACCAGTTCGGCGCCACATTCGGAGGCCGGATCGTGCGCGACCGCACCTTCTTCTTCGCCTATTACGAGGGCCTGCGCGCCCGCACGGGTACGACTCAGAATGTCGTCGTCCCTGCCGCAGAACAGCGCGCCGGCAACCTTGCCGGACTCTCGCCCGCGCCCCGCGACCCCGAAGCGGGCAACCAGCCTTTCCCCGGCGGCGTGATTCCGGCCGGCCGGCTGTCGCCGATCTCCATCCGGCTGCTGAACGAATTCGTGCCCCTGCCGAATTCCCCTGGGAACCGATTCGTGCGCTCGCCGAGCGTCGCCACCGACGGCGATCAGGGCGGCGGACGTCTTGATCAGCGGATCACGGACCGCCAGCTTCTTTTCGCCCGCTACTCGCAGCAGCGGAGTGAAACGCGCAATCCCCTTGGCGCCGGCACATTCTCGCCTGCGGGTTCGAACTCCGCCGACACCGCGCACAATGCCGTCCTCTCGCACACCGCCACGCTCTCGCCAGAGCGGTTGAACGAGTTCTCGCTGAGCTTTCTGCGCTTCTTCAGCCGGCCAGCCACCTGGAGTGGCGTCAACCCCAACGATTACGGCTGGCGTTACACGCCCACCGAACCCAGCGCCCTCGGCCTTCCCATCGTCTCCATCACCGGCCTGTTCTCCATCGGCGACGTGGCCCAGAGCTGGACCCGCCTGGTGCGCAACACCTGGCAGGCCCAGGACAACTTCACCTGGCTCCGCGGCCGTCACGCATTCAAAATGGGCGGCGACTGGCGCTACCAGCAGATTTATCTGATTTTTCCAAACCGTCCCAACGGCGATTTTTCCATCACCGGGGCCCGTTCCGGCAACGCTGTATCGGACTTTCTGCTCGGACTGCCGGCCCAATTCCGGCAGGGAGGCGGCCAGCCTGCCAAGCATTTCATCGGACAGCAGGGCGGCTTTTTCTTCCAGGACGACTGGAAAGTCAGCCGCCGCCTCACCCTGAACCTCGGCCTCCGCTACGAGCTGCCGCTGCCCTATTACGACAAGCAGGACCGCATGGCGTCCTTCCAGCCCGGCCGGCAGTCCCGCGTCCGGCCCAACGCCCCGGCGGGCCTCCTGTTCCCGGGTGATGACGGCGTCCCCCGCGCCACCATCCAGACGGACCGCAACAACTTCGCGCCGCGGATCGGCCTCGCGTGGGACGTCAACGGCGACGGCCGCACCAGCGTCCGGGCCGGCTACGGCATCGCTTTCGACGCCGTCCCTGGCGTTGGCGCGTTCCAGAACATCAATGTTCCGCCGTTCAACCGGTTCATCCAGATCGATATTCCACCCTCTTTCGCAAATCCTTACCAGAATTTCGCCGTCAATCCTCAAACCGATCCGGCGCGGGAATTCCCTTGCCCCTGCCTCGTCATCGGATTTTCTCCCGATTTCCGCACGCCGTATGCCCAGAATACGTCTTTCACGATCCAGAGGCAGGCGGCCGCCAATCTTCTGCTTGAAGCCGGATATGTCGGAACATTCGGCCGCAAGCTGGCCGGATATCTCGAGGTGAATCCCGCCGTCCCCGGCCCTGGCGCCACGCTCCAGAACACGCAGCAGCGCCGCCTCTACCGGGATTACAACCTTGTCCGGCCCACTTTCAGCCGCTTCAATTCGCACTACCACGCTCTCCAGCTTCGCGCCGAAAAGCGCTACTCGCAGGGCCTGCTTTTCACCGCCGCCTACACCTGGTCCAAGGCGATCGATTTCCAGTCGTCGCTCAATTTCAGCGGCGAAAACCGCCCGCAGGACGCCTTCAGCCTCAGGGATGTCCGGGGTCTGGCGGCCTTCGACGTGCGCCACCGATTCGTTTCAAGCTTCGGCTACGATCTGCCTTTCCTGCGCAACGCCCGCAATCTCGCCGGCGCGCTCCTTGGAGGCTGGCAACTGGCGGGCCTGGTTTCGGCGCAGTCCGGCGGGCCGCTCACCGTCAACGAGCCCGTGGATCTCAGCCTGCGCGGCCTCAATGCCGATCGTCCCGACCAGATCGCCAACCCGAACAAAGGCCCGAAGACGCCGCAGGAATGGTTCACCCGCGCCGCGTTTCAGCGCCTGAGCGCCGCGCCCGGCGGCCAGCGTTCCGGCACGGCGGGGCGCAACACGGTCATCGGCCCCGGCCTCGTGCAGACCGATCTGTCGCTGCTCAAGCGCTTCCGCTTCACCGAAACACAGTTCGCCGAATTCCGCGGAGAGTTCTTCAACGCCCTCAACCGCACGAACTTCCGCGACCCCGGCACCAACATTGGCCAGCCCGCCACATTCGGCGTCATCCAGTCCTCCCGCCCCGCGCGCATCATTCAGCTCGCGCTGAAATACTCGTTCTGACGCGCCGGCCTCATCTCCCCTCGGGAACGGCCGCCTCCTGGCTCGAAGCGGCCTCCCCCGGCGTCTGCCGCAGCAGCCCCATTGCCTTCATGAAAATCTCTTCCAGCGTGTCCCGCCGCTGCGTCAGCCGCCGGATGCTCAGCCCGTGGTCCGCTGCCAGCTTCCACAACCGCACCATCTCGAAATCGAGCGGCAGAACAATCCGGAACCGCCCCGGCGATTCCTGCACGCCCGCTGCACCCAACTCCTCCAGTGCGGCGGCGAACGCGGCGCTCTCCCCTTCCACTTCCAGCTCCACGAACCGCCGGTTCTCCCGCCGCTCGGCCTCCAGATCCGCGTGGTGAATCATGCGGCCGTCTTTCAGGATCATCACTTCGTCGCACACCTGCTCGACGTCGGCCAGCAGATGCGAGCACACGATCACGCTCATCCCGTGCTCGTCTTTCATCTGCCGGATCAGATCGAGCATGCGCCGCCGCGCCGCCGGGTCCAGCCCGTTGGTCGGCTCGTCCAGAATCACCAGCTCCGGCCCGTGCACGATCGCCTGCGCCAGCCGCGCCAGTTGCCGCATCCCCAGCGAGTACGTCCCCAGCGTCCGGTAGCGCGCCTCTCCCAGCCCCACATGGAACAGCGTTTCGTGCGCCTTCTCGAGCGCGATCTCTTCCGGAAGCCCGCTCAGCGCGCCCATGACGCGCAGAAACTCCACGCCCGTCATCGACGCGATGAACGAGTCCGTCTCCGGCATGTAGCCGATCCGTTCCAGCACCCGCCGCCGTTCCTTCTGGCAGTCGAAACCCAGCACGCGCGCCCGTCCTTTTGAGGGCGCGTGGAATCCCAGCAGCGTGCGGATCAGCGTCGACTTGCCCGCGCCGTTCGGCCCCAGCAGTCCGATGGCCCGGCCGCTGCCTGAAACGCCAAGGCGGCAGGAGATCCCGTGCAGGATCTCCTGCCGCCCGAGGGTCACGTGCAGGTCTTCCAGTTCAACGGCGGGCTGCGGCGGCATGCGCTTCTTTCCGGGCCTGCTTCGCTTTCGGCTCCGTTACCGATTGTGCCCCGGACGCCAGCATCGCGTCGAGCAGCAGGCTCGCAAAGGAAGTACGGCTCGCCGCCCGGATTCGTTCCCCGTCGCCCGTAAAAGCCACCAGCGCAGGACCTCGGTTCCCGAGCAGCGTCTTCACCGCGGGGTTGTTGATCGAGGCGGCCAGCTGCCGCAGCGACTCGCCGACCTGAATCCACAGGAAACCCGCCGGATGCACGCCGGTCGATGCCGGCAGCATCGTGCGGAACGCGGCGTTCTGCGCCAGCGTCAGCCCGGATTCGCGCGTCGCAATCGCGCGCTCCACGGTCGGGCGGTCCGGCCCCGCCACCAGGAAACCGGCGTGATAGGTCCACGTCACGGCGTTCGCTGAAGCCCCGCTGCGGAGCGTCTTCCACGCCCGTCCGCCCGCCGTCTCCTGCACGAGCGTCAGTTTCTTCGAAGCCTGGTCCGCGGGCATCTCCGCGTTCACCGCGTCCACCGCCTTCACGATGGCCGCATCGAGCGCCGCCGGCCGGACAGTCTCCACTACGGCCAGCCAGCCCGGCACCGGCAGAGTCGGCTGCTCGATGCCGAACGCGAAGTCCGTCCCGAGCGCCGAGGCCACATCTTCGCGCAGCCGCAGTCCCAGCTTGCTTTCCATCTCGGCAATCTTCGATGCCGCCTCCGGACGCAGCTTCACCACCTGCGCGAGAAACTCGTCATAGATCTGCCGCGGTTCCCGCGACGAAGCGGCGAACACGACATGCGCCTGCCCGGAGAAATACTCCACCGCAGCCGAACTGCCGGAAGCAGCCAGCCACCCTGCCGGACTTGCGCCGCCCGAGTAAGCCAGCGTCATCTCGTTCTCGTCCCCCGCCGGCGTGCGGCGCTGTTCGAACAGAATCATGCGCGGCAGCAGCACGCGCGGCTGATCCGCGTTCATGCCCGCGCCCGGCGCGAACGCGGCCATCCAGCCCGTTCCCCGCTGATAGTGACGCGCGATCTCCTGCGCCAGAGGCGACGCTGCGTCCTGGCCTGCGGTCCTCAGCACGAAATCGAGCTGCGCCTGAGTCGGCGCCACCGTCAAACGCCCGCCCGCGATCTTCCACACGAACGGCGCACTGCGTTGAGAGCGGATCTCCTCGAGCGCCGCGTCCAGCTCTTTCTCCATGCCCGCCTTCACCGGCGCGAGAACGGCAGGCGCCGGCTGCTGCGGACCGCCCGCCACCACAAACACGGCCTCTTCGCCGAGCATCGGCGAGATGCGAGCCAGATCGCCCAGCGCCTCGCGCAGCCCCTTCGTCGATGCAGCGTTCCACCACTCGGCGAACACGGGGCTCTGCGCCGCCCGTTCACTCATCAGGTTCAGCGCGTTTTCCATCGAGCGGCCGAGATTCGGCGCGGCGATGTACACCATCACTCCGCGCGGCAGCGCGGCCAGCACCGTCGGCGCCGTCCTCACGGGCGCGGACGTCAGCGCCGTGATCTGCTTTTCGAGAGACGCGAACTCGGCCAGCAGCGCAAAATACTTCTCCGCCTCCGAGCTCCACGCAACCGTCTCGCGCACGCTCGTGGCTTCCAGCGCCGGATTCGTCGCCGCCAGCTCGCCGGGCTTCAGCATCCGCCGCCCCGCCGCATTGCGCACCTCCACCGTTCCTTCCACCACGGACACGAGGCTGCCGATCAGCCCCGTCCGCACGGCGAACACCGTGCCATGCACGCGCGCCTCGGCGTCCGGCGCCTGCACGCGCAGCGCGCCGCGCCGCTGCCGCGCCGCCTCCACCAGCACGTCGCCGCGCACCAGCCGCACCGTGGTTCCGCTCCACGCGCCCACCAGCGCCAGCTCGCTGCGCTCGTTCACCTCCACGCGCGAACCATCGGCCAGGCGCAGCTTCAGCCGGCCCCCGCCGCCCGTGCGCACGCGCACGTCGTCCGCCACCGCGGCGCCCGCCGCCAGCGCGCGGCCCTGTTCGTCAAACACCGGCCCCTGCAGTGCCTCGATCACGGCCACAGGCCCCGACGGCCCCATCCAGCGGTCGATCCGGTCCCGGCCCGCGAACAGCGCCACCGCGGCCAGTCCGGCCGCAACGGCCCACGGCCGGACGCGCTGCCACAGCGCCGCCCGCCGCTCGGGCATCGCCACCACCTTCGGTTTGCCCTGCAGCTCCGCAAAGGCGCGCCGGCACGCTGCGCAGCGGCCCAGATGGTCTTCAAGCAGCCACTGCCGCTCCTTCCCGAGCCGCCCTTCCGCGTACGGCGCCAGCATCGCCCGGAATCCCGCGCACACGGCCTCCGGCGAGGCCATCAGCTTCTCCAGCACACGCTCCCGCGCCGCCTGCTCTTCCGTCTCCGGGACGGCCTCGGCGCGGATCGCTTCCAGCGCCTTTTCCAGCCTTTCCTCGTGGTTCATCTCTGCCTCCCGCTTCATCTCTCCAGTTCCTCCTGAAGCCAGCGGCGGATGCGGTGCAGCCGCACCCCGATGGTCGAGCGCTCCAGACCGTACATTCCGGCGATCTCCGTGTTCGAGACGCCCTCGATGTAGCGGAGCGTGAACAGTTCCGCGTCCTGCGGCTCAAGCGTGGCCAGCGCGCGGCGGAGGCGTTCTTTCAGATAGGGCGAAGACTCCGCGGCCGCATGCGGCAGGCTCTCGTCGAGCTGCGCCTCGGCGCGGTGCGCCCGCCCGCGGAGAATGTCCAGCGCGGCGTTGGCTGCCGCGCGCCGGAAGTAGCCCTCCGGCGACTGCGCCTCGTCGATCTTCGCCCCCTGCCGCAGCACGCGCGCAAACACCGTCTGCAGCGCATCCTCGGCGTCCTCCGGCCGGCCCGTGATCCGCAGGGCCGTCCGGTACACCAGCGGGGAGAAGCGTTCGTACAACGCCGTGAAATCTTCTGGCGGCGTCATGGGCGGCGGCGCCTCCCGCCGGACAGGGCTCGCTGACATTCTCATGTTGCGCCTCACCCTGCCATACGGCGGGTCTAGCCGATTATTACACAGGCTTGTAAATTCCTCCCGGACGCCTGTCCCCCTCAGCCGGCTCCCCTACGCCTCCGGACCCGCGTACCGCGCGCTCAGCCCGCAATCCACCACCACCTCCGCCCCCGTCATCGCGGAGGCATCGTCTGAGGCGAGGAACACGACCACCCGCGCCACCTCGTGCGCCTCCGCGATCCGCCCCAGCGGATGCACCGCCGCCAGCCGCCGCTCCTCCTCAAGCGGATCCCCTTCCCTCTGAAGCCACGCCTCCACCGGCGGCGTCCTCGTCCATCCCGGAAGCACTGCGTTTACGCGCACCCCCGCCGGTCCATACTCGAGCGCCAGGCTCCGCGTCAGCCCCGCCAGCCCCGCCTTCGCCGCGGCGTACGGAAACATCCCCCGCGCCGTCATCCGCGCATGCAGCGAGCTGACATTCACGATCGCACCTCCTCCCTGCCGGACCATCCCCGGCAGCGCCGCCCGGGCGCACAGCCACGCCGATTTCAGGTTGAGCGCCATCGCCGCGTCCCACTCCGCGGAACTCATGCGCACCGGATCGTGGTACACGTTGCCCCCGGCGTTGTTCACGAGAATCGCCGCCGCCCCCAGCCGCTCCTCCGCCTCCTGAAACGCCACCGCCACTTCCTCCTCCCGCGTCACGTCCGCCGACAGAAACAGAACGTCCAGATTTTGTTCTTTGAGTCGGAGCCTCGCCGCCTCCCCCGCCTCCCGGTTCCGGTCGAGCATCGCCACCCTCGCCCCCTCGCGGGCCAGCTCCCTGCAGCAGGCCAGCCCGATCCCCTGCGCCCCGCCCGTCACCACAGCCACCCTTCCTTCCAGCCTCGCGCCTGTCATCGCTCGCTCCGCCGCCTCATCCTACTCCATTGCGTCCCGCCGTCGATATACTCGTTCCATGCCAATGAACCGCCGCTCCTTCGTTCAGGCCGCTCCGGCGTTGCTGGCCCTCAACCGCGCCCCTGCACAGACGCCTGTGCCCAGCCCGCCTTACGACCGCGAGAAGCTCCGCCGCGTCGGCGTCATCGGCCCCGGCTGGTACGGCAAGTGCGACCTGTTCCGCCTCATCCAGGTCGCCAACGTCGAAGTCGTCTCCCTCTGCGACGTCGATCAGCGCATGCTCGAACAGGCCGCTGAACTCACCGCACAGCGGCAGCGCTCGAAGAAGAAGCCGCGCATCTACCGCGACTACCGCCAGATGCTCAGGGACGGCGGTCTCGACATCGTCCTCATCGCCACCCCCGATCACTGGCACGCCCTGCCCGCCATCGAGGCCCTCCGCGCGGGCTGCCATCTCTACCTCCAGAAGCCCATCAGCGTGGACGTCGTCGAAGGCCAGGCCATCCTCGCCGCCGCCCGCAAGTACAACCGCGTCGTCCAGGTCGGCACGCAGCGCCGTTCCACTCCGCACCTGATCGAGGCCAGGGACGAAATCATCCGCGCCGGCAGACTCGGCCGCATCGGCCACGTCGAGATCTGCTGCTATTACGCCATGCGCTCGCGCGAAAACCCGCCCGACACGCAGCCGCCTGCCTGGCTCGATTACGAAATGTGGGTCGGCCCCGCTCCGATGCGCCCTTACAACCCCATGCTTCACCCCGGCCGCTGGCGCCAGTTCATGGAGTACTCCAACGGCATCGTCGGCGACATGTGCATCCACATGTACGACATGGTCCGCTGGATGCTCGGCCTCGGCTGGCCGAAGTCCGTCTCTTCCTCCGCCGGCATCTACGTCACCAAGGGCGGCAAGGGCAACATCTCCGACACACAGACCGCCATCTTCCGCCACGACGACCTCGACGTCGTCTGGACCCACCGCACCTGGGGTCCGCCCCCCGATCCCAACTACACCTGGGCGGCGTTCTTCTACGGCGAGAAAGGCGTGCTCAAGGCCAGCGTCTACTCCTACGACTTCATCCCGCTCAAAGGACAGGGCGACCCCGTCCACCGCGACGTCACCTACGAGCTCGAGCAGTTCCCGGAAGACAAGACCGAAGAGCGCCTCGAGCGCCACGTCGCCCCCGCCATCCGCTACCACATGATGGACCTGCTCTCAGCCATCGACCACAACCGCCGACCCGTCGCCGACATCGAGCAGGGCCACATCTCCACCGCGGCCTGCATCCTCGCCAACATTTCCGCGCAGCTCAACCGCACCCTGCACTGGGACGCAGCCGCCGGAAGCATCCGCGGCGACGAAGAGGCCAACCGCCTCCTCGCGCGCCCCTACCGCGCCCCCTGGGTTCACCCCGACCCGAAAACGGTCTGACCGGCCGTTGACCGTTTAGGGAGACTGCTGTTTTTCGCCTGCACCGCCTCCCGTCGGTGTCTTCCCGCGCTTCGGGGCAGCAGCTCGATCGCGGCGCGAGTGTCCTGGAGCAGCCGCCAGGCCCGCGCCTCGCCTTTCACTGCGCGTCATCCCGATTCATTCCGGGCAGCCGCCCCGTTCTCGCCGGAACCCGGTCACCCTCGCACTCCGATTCATGCCCGGCGGACTGGGTGCGGGTGAGCCTTCCGGAGCCGCCGCCCATGAGGCATCCTGTGCCGCCTCCGCTGGCAGATGGACGTTCAGCGAAGCGCACGGCCCGGCGGGCAGGGGAGATCTGGAATTGACGCCTCGATCATCGCGCACTCTGCCCCCGCCCAATGCAATACCCTCCTTTTGGCAGAAGGACGCAACAAGTGCCGGCACGTTTTTCTTCAGCGAGCGCAGCAGCTGCGGCAAATTCACCTGAACACAGGCGGCCTGCTCGTGGAGCTTGTTCACGAACAGCCCGGCATCCAGGTCGTACAATCCGCGCAAAAATGCCGATGGACCCTGCACCTCAATGCCTCACGGCGCCAGCGACTCAACCGGAAAGTCCTTTCGGTTGGAGGTCACGATGAGATCGGACCGGGAGTGCACCGCAGCGGCCAGAACGTGACGATCCCTCGGATCATTGTCCGTGACGGGAATCAGGAGCTCATGGCCCTCCACCCAGGCTTCCGGAAAATGCCGCCGATCTTCTGCGACCACCTCGGCAAGCAAAGCCTCGGCTCCTCCGCCATCCGCAGCAGCGTGTCCGCCAGCGGCATCGGAATCAGAACGCACGCGTCGAGCGCGACGCGGTAGTCCGCTCTTGTTTGTCTTCGCCGCCCTCCGGCATCGCCGTGCGGTCATCCAACCCCGATTCGAACGCTTCTCTGGCGATACGGTGGAGCGCGGCTTTCCGCTCCGCGTCGCGCCGCTTCTGGCAAACGATCAGATCCTTGAGGTAAATGCGCCGGTGGCTGCCGGCCTTGTGACAAGGCAGTTCGCCGGACTCAGGCAGCCGGATCAGAAATGGCCGTGAAACGCCGGGCAGATCGGCAGCACGCTGGGTCGTCAGCTGCTGGTTTTCAGGAACCAGCACAATCGCGCGCCCCAGCTGCATGTTTCGCACAATCCCCTGCAGCAGGCGGTGGACAGCATCGGGCAAGACCAGCCGCGCCCCGCCCGAACCGGCCAGTGCGGGAGCGCCCCTCTGCAACATCCGATTCAGTTCCCGAATCCGCCCTTCATCGGATTCCGGTGCCTGGACGGGTGGGTGACTCATGCCTGCGCCTCCATCCTGAGAATGGCATGCATCCGCAATCAACGAAATCCATCCGCAATTTTCGAAAGACGGACAGGAATGCAGCGTCCATTCCCCAGGCGCGGCAATCGCGCGTTCCGGGCACCGTGCGGGGAACTTCGCGCCTTTGCGGAAGAGCGTTCAATGTGCCGCTCCGGCAGGACTGCCACCGGACAGCGCCTTCCGGCGCCGCACATGCGCTCCCGCTGCCGGCGGACGGCTCGATTCACGGCCTGGCGGACCGCTACGATCAGAGCGTTTTTCGCGCTCCTTCGCGGAAGCCGCGCCTACTTCTTCGGCGCTGCTGCCGGCGCGGCGGGCTTCGCCGCTGCCGCCGCAGGCTTCTTCGCCGCTGCAGGCTTGGCCGGCGGCGTCAGCACGATGCCGCCCTCCGGCACCGGTCCGACACGCTCGATGCTCACCCGCGTCATCACCACAGGCGTGTTCGGCTTGTCCCGGGCGTCGCGCGGCACGCGGGCGATCTTGCCCACCAGTTCCTGCCCTTCGACGACCTGGCCGAAAATCGTGTGCTTGCCGTTCAGGTGCGGCGTCGGCACTTCCGTGATGAAAAACTGGCAGGAGCCCGTGTTCGGTCCCGCATTCGCCATCGCCAGCCGCCCCGGAATGTCGAACTTCAGCGTCGGATGGAACTCGTCCTTGATCACGTCGGTGCCGCCGGTGCCGTTGCCCAGCGGGTCGCCGCCCTGGATCATGAAGCCCGGAATCACGCGGTGGAACGTCAGCCCGTTATAGAGCGGCCGGCGCACGCGCGCGCCCGTCTTCGGGTCGGTCCACGCCTTCCGGCCGAGCGCCAGGTCGACGAAATTCCGCACCGTGACGGGCGACTCCAGTTCATAGAGCTTCAGCACGATGCTGCCCATTGGCTCCTTGCCGTGCGCGATCTGGATCGTGGCGTACAACCCGTTTTCCCGCGCCGGTTTGGCCTCCTGCGGCTGCGCCTCCTGCCCGCAGACCGCCATGGGGAGCAAAGCGGATGCAACAATCAGGCCCAACTTCATCATGGACACAGCATAGCGCGGCCGGCGCGGCTCAATGATAGGATCGAAGCATGAAAAAAGAGACGATTCTCTCCTCGATCATCGAGATCGGCATCGTGCCCGTCGTCCGCGCTCCTTCGGCCGAAGGCGCCTACAGGGCCATTGAAGCCATCTACAACGGCGGCATTCGCGCCGCCGAAGTCACCATGACTGTCCCGGGCGCGGTGAAAGTGCTCGAAAAGCTCGCCGATCAGTTCGGGGACAGGATGGTTCTCGGCGCGGGAACCGTGCTCGATCCGGAGACCTGCCGCATCTGCATGCTCGCCGGCGCGCAGTTCTTCGTCACGCCCGCGCTCAACCCGAAGACGATCGAGATGGCCCGCCGCTACTCGAAGCCCATCATGCCCGGCGCGCTCACGCCCACGGAAGTGCTGGCCGCATGGGAAGCCGGCGCGGACATCGTCAAGGTCTTCCCCTGCGACAACGTCGGCGGCGCGAAATATATCAAGGCGCTGAAAGGCCCCTTCCCCCAGATTGAACTGATCCCCACCGGCGGCGTCAGCCTGACCACCGCCGGCGACTTCCTCAAAGCCGGCGCCTGCGCCGTCGCCGTCGGCGGCGAGCTTGTCGACGCCAAAACCATCAAGGAGGGCAGATTCGAAGTCTTCGAAGAGCGCGCCCGCCAGTTCCTCGAAGTGATCCGGAAGGCCCGCGAAGAGATGAAGGGCGCGTAAAGCCGCTCTGCTACAATCAGGAAGTCCATGGCCATCAGTCAGGATCTTCTCGATATTCTGGTGTGCCCGGTGTGCAAGGAGCCCGTCCAGCTCACCGAGGACCAGCAGGGCCTCAAGTGCCCGAAGTGCCGCCGCGTGTACCCCATCCGGGATGACATCCCGGTGATGCTGGTCAGCGAGGCGGTCATTGAAGAGTAGCCGCTCGCATGGCGCCTGCGCTCGACAGCCTGAGCCCGGGCGCGCGGGTGCTGCTGTTGCGCCTGCGCTCCCTCGGCGATTGCGTGCTGACGACGCCCGCTCTCGAACTTCTTCACTCGTTCCGCCCCGATCTTGAAGTGGCCGTCGCCGTCGAGCCGCGTTTCGCCGCCGTCTTCGAGCACAACCCGGCCGTCTCGGCGATTCTTGAGCCATCCCTGTCCGCCGTGCGGGGCTGGCGCGCTCAGCTTGCCATCAATTTCCACGGCGGCACGCGCAGCGCCTGGCTCACGCTCGCCTCCGGCGCGCGCCTCCGCGCGGGCTTCGGCCACTTCCGCCACGGCTGGGCGTACAACATCCGCATTCCGCGGGCGCAGGAAATCCTGGGCGAGGAACGCACGGTCCATACGGCGGAACATCTGGCCTCCGCCATGTTTTATCTCGGCGTGCCCCGCGCGGAGATTCCCCGCGCCCGGCTCTACGGCGCGGTGAAACCGCAGCGCAGGCCCTATGCCGTGGTGCACCCGTTCGCCGCCGCGCCTTCCAAACAGTGGCCTGCAGAGCGGTTCGCCGCACTGGCCCGTCATCTGCGCCGGGAGCATGGCCTCGATGTCGTCGTGCTGGGTGCGGCAGGCGACGATTTCACGCCGTTCGGCGGGTTTGAAACGCTGCGCGGCGCCCCTCTGGCGGAAGTGAAGGGCTGGATTGCGGGCGCATCGCTGTTTGCGGGCAACGACAGCGGTCCGGCGCACATGGCCGCGGCGCTCGGCGTGCCGCTGCTCGTGCTGTTCGGCGCCTCCGATCCGCGCATCTGGGGGCCGTGGCGCGCAGGGGCGGAAGTGCTGCACGCGCCGCAGGGACTGGCTTCCCTCTCCGTGGAGGACGCCATCGCCGCCGCGGACCGGCTGAGGGCGCGGGCATGGTAAGCGAAACCTGGCGCCTGCTCGCCTACGCCCGCCGCTACACGCCCGTCCTCGTGCTGGCGGTCGTCCTGATGATGATCTCCGGCGCCGGCCGCGCCATGCTGCCCGTGCTGCTCAAGCCGGTCTTCGACCGCGTGCTGGATCCGTCCTCGCCCGAGGCCCGCGTCGCCCTGCCCGTGCCCGAATGGGCCGGATTCCGGATCTACCTCGACCAGCTGATTCCCTTCCCCATTCACAACGTCTGGACGCTGGTGGCCGTCGCCATTCTGATGGTCTTTTTCGTCAAGGGCATCGCGGATTACTTCGGAAATTACCTCATCAGCTACGCCGGCCTCGGCGCCGTCACGGATCTGCGCCAGAAGACCTTCGACAAGGTCATTCGCGAGGAGCACGCGTTCTTCCACTCGTTCTCCACGGGCCGTCTGATGTCCTCGATTCTGAGCGATATCGAGAAAATCCAGCTCGCCGTTTCGCAGATGCTCGCCGACTGGTTCCGGCAGATTTTCGCCGCCGCGGGCATGATTTACGTGCTGGTGCAGAACGACTGGAAGCTGGCGCTGGTCTCGCTGACGGTGCTGCCGTTCGTGCTGCTGCCCACGGCGCGGCTCGGCAAGCGGATCCGCCGCAGCACGCGCCGCGCCCAGGACGAAGCCGCCCAGATGAGCGAGATCCTGCAGGAAGGGTTCAGCGGCCATGCCGTCGTCAAGAGTTTCACCGCCGAGCCGATTGAAAGCGCCAAGTTCCGGCGCGCGGCCCAGCGGTTCCGCCAGGCCAGCCTCAAGTACATCGCCATGCAGGCGCTGCCGTCTCCGATCATCGAGTTTTTCGGCGCCGTCACGATCGTGGGCCTGCTCACGTACGCGCGGGAGCAGATCAAGGCCGGGCAGATGACGACCGGCGATTTCATGAGCTTCGTCACCGCCCTGCTCCTGCTGTACGAGCCCGTCAAGCGGCTCGCCGGCATCCACAATATCTTCCAGCAGGCCGCCGGCGCGAGCCAGCGCGTCTTCGAGTATCTCGACCGCCGCCCGCTGGTGAGCGAGAAGCCGGGCGCGCGGACGCTGGACGGTTTCCGGCACTCGATCGAGTACGACCACGTCAGCTTCCAGTATCCTGACGCTCCCAACGGCGCCGTGCTGCAGGACATCACGCTGCGGGTGAACAAGGGCGAAGTCGTGGCCGTCGTCGGGCCCAGCGGCGCCGGCAAGACCACCCTGGCGGCGCTGCTCGTGCGCTTCTACGATCCCACCGCAGGGGCCATCCGGATCGACGGCGCGGACATCCGCGAGTACACGCTGAAGTCCCTCCGGCGCCAGATCGCCATGGTCGGACAGGAGACCTTCCTGTTCAACGACACCGTCGAGGCCAACATCCGCTACGGGCGGCCCGAGGCCACCAGGGACGAGGTGATCGAGGCGGCTCGCGCGGCGCTGGCCGACGAGTTCATCCGGGAACTGCCCCAGGGCTACGACACCGTCGTGGGCGAGCGCGGAGCCAAGCTCAGCGGCGGCCAGCGCCAGCGGCTGGCCATCGCGCGGGCGCTGCTGAAAAACGCGCCCATCCTGATTCTGGACGAGGCGACGTCGCAGCTCGACACGGAAAGCGAAATGCTGGTGCAGCGCGCGCTGGCCAACCTGATGGCCAACCGCACGGTGATCGTCATCGCGCACCGCCTGTCGACCATCCGGCGCGCCGACCGCATCGTCGTCCTCAGCCAGGGGCGCATCAGCGAAACCGGCACGCACGAGGAGCTGGTCGCCCAGGGCGGCATTTATCAGAGGCTGCACGAGCTGCAGTCTGTCGATTGGGAGCATTGACGCAAGATGGCGCTGAAGAGCATGACCGGTTACGCGCGTGCGCGCCGCGCGAACGAGCTGGGAGAAGTCGTGGCCACGGCGCGCAGCGTGAACCACCGCGGACTGGACCTGCACGTTCACGTGGGCGAGGACCTCGAGCCGTTTGAGCCGGCCCTGCGCGCCGCGGCCAAACGGCACGTCCGGCGCGGCCACCTGAGCCTGCGGGTGAAATTCACGCGCGCCCACGCCGCCGCCGGCATGGGCCTGAACCGTCCGCTGTTCGAGGCCTATCTGCAGGCGGTCGAGGAAGCCCGCCGCGATTATGGCGTCGCGGGCGAGCCGCGGCTGGACACGGCCATGCGCATTCCGGGCATGCTCGTGCAGGCGGCCGCGGAAGAGGAGGCGCCCGAGGGGCTGGAGGCGCTGGTGCTCGAAGCAGCCGAGCAGGCGCTGGCGGCGCTGGACGAATTCCGCGCCCGCGAGGGCGAGGAGCTCGGCCGCATCCTGCGCGAGCTGAACGCGGCCATCCGCCGCGACGTCGAGGCCATCGAAGCCTGCCGTCTGCCCGCCATGGATTACTACCGCGCGCGGCTCGACCAGCGGCTGAAGGAGCTGACCCAGGGCATGGAGATCGACCCCCAGCGGCTGGCCCAGGAGGCGGCGATCCTGGCCGACAAGAGCGACATCGCCGAGGAGGTCGGCCGGCTCAAGGTGCACGCGCGCGAGCTGGATGCGATGCTGGAAGCTGGCGGGGAGGCGGGCAAGAAACTCGATTTCCTGATGCAGGAGATGAGCCGCGAGACGAACACGATTCTGTCGAAGACCGGCAACGCCGGCGAGTTCGGGCTCCGCGTCACCTCGCTCGCGCTGGAGATCAAGGCCAACATCGAACGGATCCGGGAACAGGCGCTGAATCTCGAATGAGCCAGATCTTCATCATCTCCGCCCCCTCGGGCTCGGGCAAATCCACGCTGGTCAACAGCCTGCTGGCGCACGAGCCGGGACTGATCTTCTCCGTCAGCTACACCACGCGCGCCCCCCGGGGACAGGAGCAGGACGGGCGCGAGTACCATTTCGTCCGGCGCGAGGAGTTCCGCCGCATGATCGATGCCGGCGACTTCATCGAGTGGGCGCAGGTCTTCGACGACTACTACGGCACGCACCGCCGCTACGTCGACCAGGGCGTGGCCGAGGGCCGCGACGTGGTGCTCGACATCGACGTGCAGGGTGCGCGACAATTAAAGGAAAAGATCCCCCAGGCCGTCAGCATCTTCATCCTGGCGCCCTCGCGCGAAGAGCTGGAAAAGCGCCTGAGAGCCCGGGGCGACGTCAGCGAAGACGTCATCCGCAAACGGCTGGCGAAAGCCGCCGGGGAGATCCGGAACTTCGGCCAATACGATTACGTGCTGGTCAACGACGATTTGCAGGCCGCATCCGAGCGCCTGCTGTGGATAGTCAGGACGGCGCGCCTGCGCGCGTGCGACGCTCAGGTGCAGGCGCGGGTCCGCAGGATTCTGGAGACATTCGAGCAAGAGGAGAGCGAGCCAGGGACATGAGCGAGAACACGCGCAGGCCCTTCAACGTGATTCCGGACGATCCGGAGCAGAGCGTGTACCGGTTCATCATCGTCGCCGCCAAGCGCGCGCGGCAGCTGCAGAGCGGTCAGCGGGCGCTGCTGCCCGGCACCATCAAGAAGCCGACGGTCATGGCCATGGAAGAGGTGCGCCGCGGGCTGATTCAGTACTGGGATCCGGCGGCGCAGCAGCCTGAGCAGGGCGGCGGCGAGCAGCTCTGACCCGGGGCGCGGCATGGCGAGCTGGCGCGCGGTCGTGGGCGTGGGCGGCGGCATCGCCGCCTACAAGGCGGCGGAGGTGGTGCGCGAACTGGCGCGCCGCGGCATTCAGCCGCAGGTCGTGATGACCGCCGCCGCGCAGGAGTTCGTCCGTCCCCTGACGTTCGCCGCGCTGACCGGGCGCAAGGTCATCACTTCGCTGTTCGGCTCGAGCCCCGAGGAGGTGCTGGCGTCGAGCGTCGAGCATATCGGAGTCGCGCGCGAGCATGACCTGCTCGTCGTCGCGCCGGCGACGGCGGATCTGCTGGCCAAGTTCGCGCACGGGCTCGCCGATGACTTCCTTTCCACGCTGTTTCTTGCCTTCGACCGGCAGGTGCTGCTGGCGCCGTCGATGAACACGGTGATGTGGCAGAACCCGGCTACGCAGGCCAACGTGGCGGCGCTGCGGGCGCGCGGCGCCGTGGTCATGGAACCCGAAGAAGGCGAACTGGCCTGCGGCGAAACCGGCGCCGGGCGGCTGCCCGAGCCGGTGCGGATCGCCGAAGAGGCGCACTATCTGCTGGCGCGCCGCCACGACCTGGACTCCGAGACGGTGCTCGTCACCGCCGGACCGACGCGCGAGCCGATCGACCCGGTCCGCTTCCTGTCGAACCGCTCGAGCGGCAAGATGGGCTACGCGCTGGCCGAAGCCGCCGCCTGGCGCGGAGCGCGGGTGATCCTCGTCAGCGGTCCCGTGGAGCTCGCGCCGCCCCTGCACGTCGAGCTCGTGCGCGTGGAAACCGCCCGCGAGATGCGCGACGCCGTCATGGCGCACCTGCCCGAGAGCACGATCCTCATCAAGAGCGCCGCCGTGGCTGATTACCATGTCGCCCACGTGCCCGCGCAGAAGATGAAGAAGACGGCCACGCGGATGTCTCTCGAACTCGACCCCACGCCCGACATCCTCGCCGAAGCCGGCGCCGAGATCGAGCGCGCCGGGCGCGGGCAGCTGCTGATCGGCTTTGCGGCGGAAACGGAAAACGTCGTGGCCGAGGCCAAACGGAAACTGAAGGCCAAGCGTTGCCACATGGTGGTGGCCAACGATGTCGCCGCCGAAGGGCTCGGCTTCGAAAGCGACGACAACGAGGTGACGATCGTCACGCAGGCTGGCGACGTCATCGAGCTGCCCCGCGCGAAAAAGCGCGAATTGGCCGACCGCATCCTCGACGAGGCGCTGAAACTGCGCCTGACCCTCTACAGCCGGAGCTGAAAGCTGCATGGACGGGCGCGAACTGCGGCGGTGGCTCGAGTTCTACCGCGATCTGGGCATCGACACGCTCTTCCTCGAACCCTCCATCCCGGCCCTGCCCGCGCCGGCTGGATTGCGAAACGAAGCGAAGAGCGAAAAACCCAATCTGGAATCAGGCGGTTACGAGCGCAAGCCGGCCCCGCCTCCGGCGGCCGTGCGCCCTGAGCCGAAGGCCGCTCCCGCCCGCACGGCGCCGCCGGCCGCCCCCGGACCCGCCCTTGCCGAAGCGGTCCGCGCCGCCGCTGCGAGGCCAGCCGAGGCGCCGGCGGCCAAGCCTGCAGCCCCAGCCGGCGCGGGGCTCGTGCCGCTGTTCGACGCCGGACCGGAGGGCGACACGCTGGAGCGCATCCTCGCCGACATCGGCGACTGCCGCCGCTGCAAGCTCTGCGAAGGCCGCACGAACATCGTGTTCGGCAGCGGCAATCCGCAGGCGCGGCTCGTGTTCGTGGGCGAAGGACCGGGCGAGGAAGAAGACCTGCAGGGCCTGCCGTTTGTCGGCCGCGCCGGCCAGCTGCTGACGCAGATGATCAACAACACGGCGGCGAAGGAAGGCATGACCGTGCGGCGCGAGCACGTCTACATCTGCAACGTGGTCAAGTGCCGCCCGCCGAAGAACCGCACTCCCGAGCCGGACGAGATGGAGATCTGCGGGCAGTTCCTGTACCGGCAGCTGAGCGTCATCCGGCCGCGGGCCATCTGCGCGCTCGGCGCGACGGCGGCCAGGGCGCTGCTGGGGGTGAAAGAGGGCATCACGAAACTGCGCGGCCGCTGGCACTGGTGGCGCGACATCCCGGTGATGCCCACATACCATCCCTCCTACCTGCTGCGGCCGTACAACCAGAACGCCAAGCGGGAGGCGTGGGAGGACCTCAAGAAGGTGCTGCACTATGTCTACGACGAGCCGCCGCGGCCTCTTTCTGACTTTTGAGGGACTGGACGGCAGCGGCAAGACGACGCAGATGCGGCGGCTGGCCGGACGGCTGCGCGCGGAAGGCGGCGAGGTGCTCGAGCTGGCCGAGCCGGGCACGACGGACATCGGCAGGAAAATCCGCTCGATTCTGCTCGACCCCGCGCACGAAAGGATGAGCCCGGTGGCGGAAATGCTGCTCTATTTCGCGGCCCGGGCGCAGATGGTGGACGAAATTCTCCGGCCCGCGCTTGAACGCGGGGCCACGGTGCTGTGCGACCGCTGGACGGACTCGACCCGGGCCTACCAGGGCTACGGGCGCGGGCTGGCGCTCGAGTGGATCGATCAGCTCGACCGCATCGCCTGCCGCGGCATCGAGCCGGACTTCACGGTGCTCGTGGAGATCGGCGTGGCCGAAGGGCTCGGCAGGGCGCGGGCGCGGAACGCGGAAGAGGCGGCCGAAGAAACGCGGATGGACGAGCAGGCCGAGGCTTTCTACGAGCGCGTGGCCCGCGGGTATCAGGAGCTGGCCCGGATGCACGGGCGCATCGTGACGGTGGACGGGCGCGGCAGCATCGAGGACGTGGAGATGCGGGTCTGGAGCGCGTTCGAGGAATTCCGGAGGCGGCGTGTTTGAGAACTTCTTCGGCAACCGGACGGCGGCGGCGTCGCTGGAGCGCATGATCGACAGCGGCCGGATCGCGCAGACGATCCTGCTGGCCGGGCCGGAAGGCGTGGGCAAGGCCACGCTCGCCCGGCGGTTCGCCGCGCGGCTGCTCGCGCAGGCGGCGCCGGAGGCGGCGGCGGAAATCGCGCAGAAAGTGGAAAAGGACGATTTGAGCCTGCCGGAAAACCGGAAAATCATCGAAGAAAGGGAAAAATGGCCCAGTGAAAAACGGGCCGAAGAGCCGCTATTTTTCGCCAGCCATCCCGATTTCGTGACGTTCTGCCCGGAAGGCCCGCTGCGGCAGGTCTCGATCCAGCAGATGCGGCTGGCGCGGAGCCGGGCGCAGCTGCGGCCGCTCAAAGGCCGCTGGCGCGTGTTCCTGATCGACCGGATGGACCGCGCCGGGGCGCAGGCGGCCGATGCGCTGCTGAAGACGCTCGAGGAGCCGCCCGATCATCTGGTGCTGTTCGTCACGGCGGTGAATCCGTTCGACCTGCCGGCCACGATCCGGTCGCGCAGCGTCGTGTTCTGGATGACGCCGCTCAACGAGGCGGAGATGGCGGAAGCGGCGCGGGCCATGGGCTGGAAGGACGCGCAACGGCGGATCGCTCTGGCCGGGGGATGCCCGGGCGTGGCGGCGACGCTGGACCTCGCCGAATACGAGAAGAGGCGGGCGCTGGCGCTGGCGATGCTGGAAGCGGCGGCGGGGGCGGCGGGCTTCGCGCAGTGGGTGAAAGCGAGCCAGGGGCTGCTGTCCAGCAAGACGGAGAAGCTGAGCCAGTACGCGCCCGCGATGTACGCGCTGCTGGAGGACGTGCTGGCGTTGCAGAGCGGATCGGACAGGCTGCGGAACGGGGACGTGAAAGACAGGCTGGAGAAGCTGGCGGCGCGCGTGGACTTCGAGTGGGTGCGGGAGGCGGTGGAGCGCGTGGACGCCTGGGACGGGCTGGAGCGGCGGAACGTGCAGAAAGCGGCCGTGGCGGACTATTTCGTCACGGGGCTGGCGGCTTCGGCGAGAGCCGTGCGGTAAAGCTGGTCGGGGTCGAGGACGTCGCGCCATGCTTCGCCGAGGCGGACGCGGCCCGGGGCTCGGTAGAGCGACGGGGGAATTTCCTCGAGCCGCGAGACGGAGTCGACCGCGAGAGCGAAGGCGGCATCAGCGGGCGGAGGCGCCGGGTGGCGCGATGCGTCGCGGATGAGAAGAAGGCAGGCGCGGGAAGACGGGGAGCGCTCTTCCAGTCCGAGCAGGGCGTGCGGGACGAGGACGGGCACGGAGCGGGACTGCAGTTCGAGGCTGTAGCGGAGCGGACCCGCGGGCTGTCCGGGGCGGAGCGTGGCGGTGTTGCGCAGCAGCATCCCGCAGATGCGGGCGGCAGGGACGGCGAAGTCGCGCCCGGCGAGGCGGACGATGATGAAGCGCAGGGGGTGGACGGCCGGGGCGGACATGGCGGCTTACTCGATCGACAGCACGGCGGCGGGATGGTCTTTCTGGATGCGCAGCGGGGCCGGGTCTTTGCTGGGGGCCAGGCACAGGTGGACCTCGATGATCTCGGTGTCGAGGTGGAAGGGGACGACGGTCCACTTGCTGTGGCCGATGCTGCGCGTCGTGAAATTCCGGCCGTAGATGACGGTGGGGATGGACAGGCCCATCGGGCCGAGCTCTTCCTCGAGCGCGGTCTTGACGTTGCCGATGACCATGTTGGTGATTTCGCCGACCGCGTCGAGGACCTCCTCGTCGATGGCTTCGTAAGACTGCATCAGCAGCTGCGAGGCCAGGCGCATCGCCGTCGGCGCGGTGCAGGAGAAGGTGCCGGAGCCGGCCCAGCGGCCGGCGAGGCCGATGAGGGCGAGAACGCCGTCGGTCGGCGCGGGGGCTTCCTCCTTGATGAACGGCTCGCCATCGGTCAGTTCGAGGCCGAGCATGGTGGTGAAAACGTCGCGGGTGGAAGTCCGGATGAAAGCGACGAGTTTTTCATGTGTCATGGCGGATGGCTCCTCGTCAGGGGCGGCGCGCATCAGAACAGGCCGGCCAGCTTTTCCTTGATCTGCTCGGCGGTGAAGGGCTTCCGCACATAGCCGGAAGCGCCGAGATTGACGGCTTCCATGACGCGCGAGCTCGATCCTTCCGTCGTGACCATGATGACGGGCACGTCGCGCGTGGACTCCTGAGCCTTCAGCGCGCCGAGCAGCGCCAGGCCGTCCATGTTCGGCATGTTGATGTCGGAGAGAATGAGGCCGACTTTCGTGCTCTTCAGCTTCTCGAGCGCCTCGACGCCGTCGCCCGCCTCGATCACCTTGCCGAGCGGCACGTCGGCCTGCAACAGCACGCGGTGAAGGATCTTCCGGATGGCGGCGGAGTCGTCGACGATCATGACATCCACAGGCATGGGCTGCGAACCTCCCTGTTTTCTGGTGCGCTTATCGGCATGGGGCGGCGGGGCGTGAGTGAAAATGCGGGCCCGGCCTGATAGGCTGTCTGGCATGAAGGTCGAAACCTGGTTCCGGCTGGACGGCCGCCGGGCGCTGGTGGCGGGAGCAAGCCGCGGCATCGGGCTGGCGATCGCGGAGGCGCTGGCGCGGGCCGGCGCGGAGACGGTCCTTGCCTCGCGCAACCTGGCGGCGCTCGAGGAAGCCGCGGGGCGGCTGCGGGCCGAAGGCTGCAGGGCGGAGGCGCTCGAGCTGGACGTCTCCTCGCGCGAGTCGCGGCTGCGGGCGGCCGAAGCGGCGGCCGCCTGCGACATCCTGATGAACGTGGCCGGCATCAATCTGCGCAAGCCGATGACGGACTACGCGCCGGAGGAATACGCGCGGATCGTGGAGACCAACCTGACGGGGCTGTTCGAGCTGACGCAGATGGCCGGCCGCGGCATGATCGCGCGCGGGCGGGGCAAGGTGGTGTTCATCGGCAGCCTGACGTCGGTGCTGGGGCTGCCCTACGCCTCCGTCTACGGGGCGACGAAGTCGGCGCTGGCCGGGCTGACGCGGATGCTGGCGGCCGAATGGGGGCGGCACAACATCCAGGTGAACTGCATCGCGCCGGGCTTCATTCTGACGGACCTGAACCGGGAGATGTGGCAGGCGCCGGAGATGCGCGAGTGGCTGAAAGGGACGCAGCCGATCGCGCGGCTGGGCTCGCCCGCCGACATCGCCCCGCTGGCGGTGTTTCTGGCCGGGAGCGGCTCGGACTATATCACCGGGCAGGTGATCGCGGTGGACGGGGGCTTCTCGACCACTTCGGTGTGGCCGTTCGAACCCGCCAGGTAAGCGGCGGCCGCGTCAGCGCGGGCGTTCGCGCTTTTTGTAGGGAAATTTCTCCCAGTGCTGGGCGGCGCGGCCGAGGCGGTCCCAGACCACCGCGCCTCCCTTGACCGTGAGTTCCGCCGTCAGAAGCCGGCCGCCGTCGAAGCGGGCGCCGGCGGCGTCGACGAAACCGAATTTGCCCTTGTTCACACTGAGCACGGTGATGTCGGCTTCGGCGCCTTCGGTCAGGTGGCCGAGGTCGGGGCGGCCGATCTGGCGCGCCGGGGCCCAGGTCGACATGCGGACGACGTCCTCGAGCGAAGCGCCGAGGTTGAGGATCTTGGACATGACGTTGGTCATGTCTTTCATGCCGGCGTTCATGCTGCCCACGTGGAGATCGGTGGAGATGGAATCGGGCCAGAAGCCCTCGCGGGTCATCGGCACGGCGATGTTCCAGTAGAAGCTGCCGCCGCCGTGGCCGACGTCGAAAATGATGCCGCGTTTGCGTCCGGTCCACATGGCGGGGTTGGTTTTTCCGCCGAGCAGCTCGTCGCGGTGGCCGGAGTAGCAGTGCGTGTAAATGTCGCCCGGACGGAGCTTGTCCTCCATCAGGATTTTCAGGTTGCGGTTTTCGTTCGTCCAGCCGAAGTCGACCATGATGGGGAGCTTCAGTTCGTCGGCGGCCTTGCGGGCGTTGTCGACATCGGGCCAGCCCTCCTTGCTGTAGTGGGCGACCTTGATGCCCACGATCAGGTCTTTGTGCTCGCGGGCCACGCGGATGGCGGGCTCGGGCAGCATGTCGGCGGGGTCGTCCTCGCTGGTGATGCCCATGCCGCCGCCGACGATGTTGAGAAAGGCCAGCACGCGCGTGCGGGCGCGGTCGATGACGCGGTGGCGGAAATCAGGGAAATTGCGCCAGCCCGCGGTGCCGGCGTCGACCATGGTGGTGACGCCGGTGCGGAAGGAGAAGCCGTCCGGGTAGACGCTGAGATCGCCGGTGTAGACGCCTTTCAGACCGGTGCCCGCGTAGACGTGGACGTGCATGTCGATGATGCCGGGGGTGACGTAGAGGCCGGCGACGTCGACGACGCGGGCAGCCTGCGCCGGGTCGATGACCGGAGCGACGCGGGCGATCTTTCCGTTGGCGACGGCGATGTCGCGGCGGGCGCTGACGTTGTTCTTCGGGTCGATCAGGTGGCCGCCTTTGAGGAGCAGGTCGTAGGCGGGCTGCGCGGCGGCGGACAGGGCGGCGAGCAGGGCGAGGGACAGGAGTCGCATCAGGAACCTCCGGGACGGGGTGCGGAAGGAGATGAAGGCGGCTGGGCGAGGGCGGCGATTTCGCGCGCGGCGCGGAGGTTGTCCTCGACCATCTCCCAGGCGCCTGGGTAGAAGCACAGGTCGGCGCACCACCACTCGATGCGGGGCAGAGCCGCCAGAGCGGGAGCGACGAAGCGCCACGGGACGCGCCCCTGGCCGATGGGCACGTGGTGGCTGGTGTCGTCGCCGTAGAGCGTGCCGTCGCTGTCGATGACGTGGACGGCGCCGATGGCGGGGCCGAGCTTTTCGATGAACTCGGCCACGCCGCCCTCGAGAGTTTCTCTGGGTCCGTGCTGGCGCGCGCCGACAACCGAGCACATGTAGGCGTGGGCGGTGTCGAACAGGATGCGGAACCAGGGGTGGCCGACCAGTTCATAGAGGCCGAGCACCTCGGAAGGCTTGTTGAAGATGAAGCCGGGCTCGAACTCCCAGGCCATGACGACGCGCGCCTCGCGGGCTGCGTCGGCGCACTCGCGCCAGAGATCGGCCAGATGATGGAAGGCGGCGTGGTACTCGCGGTCGGTGAGCGAGCCGGGAGCGGTTCCGGTGTCGACGCGGATCATCGGGCTCCCGAGGTCGAGGCAGAGTTCGACGAGGCGGCGGAAGCGGTCGAGGTAGGCCTGGCGGTTTTCCTCCAGAGTGGGATTCCAGGCGCTCAGATCGGCCGAGTAGCCGGAGACGCCGAGGCCGAGGCCGCCGAGAAGGGATTTCAGTTCGGCGCGGGCGGCCCGGGCGGAGTAGCGCTCGAGCGTGGCGTGCGGGGGGAAGCCGTTGAGCTCGATGCCGTCGTAGCCGGCGCGCGCGAGGCGGCGGGCGATCTCCTCGAGAGGCTTCGGCTCGGCCGCGTAGGGTCCGAAGGCGAACGACCAGGAGCCCATGGAAATGCGGACGGGCATCTCTCCCATAGCTTACACGGGCGGAGCGGGAGCGGCGCACAGCCCCGGGCGGGGAATTTCAGCTTGACGGGCGGGGGGCCGATACAACAGAATAGGGTTGTCTTGTTTGACCCGGGCGGGACGCCGGGCGCGTCTTCCGCCTCGAAATCCGGATTCGAGAGGAAGAAGGCAGCATGGTTCGTCTTCTTTGCCTGGCGTTCCTGACGGCGGCGCTGATTCCCGCCTCCAGCCAGAAAACCCAACCCGTTGCGGAGACGAAGAAGAAGGCCGCGGTGCCGCGCGCGGGCAAGCCCGTGCAGACGTCGAAGAAGGCGGCGGGCGGAACGGCGAAGCAAAGCGCGAAGGCCGCGCCGGCGGCCAGGCGGCAGCCGGCCGCACTGCACTCGAGCCGCGCGCAGAGGCCCGCCCAGAGCGTGGCCGCGAGCCCGGCGCGGCGGGCGCCGGCGGCGCGTCGGCGGAGCTACAGCCCGTGGACGACGCCGACCTACGCCGATTCGACGCTGGGCGACGTGGCCGACGGCGAGGATCCGGTGGTGCGCCGGGCGGCGGTGGAGGCTCTGGGCCCGTACAACGGCAGCGTGGTGGTGGCCGATCCGTTCACGGGCCGCATCCTGGCGATGGTGAACCAGAAGCTGGCGCGCTCGGGGGCCTACCAGCCGTGTTCGACGATCAAGCTGGTGGCGGCCGTGGCCGGGCTGCACGAAGGAATCATCGACCGCGAGACGCGGCTGCGGCTGACGCGGCGCGAGAGCATGGATCTGACGGAAGCGCTGGCGCGGTCCAACAACAAGTTCTTTTTCGACATCGGCGAGAAGCTGGGGTTCGACCGCATTTACCACTACGCGCGGCTGTTCGGACTGGGCGAGAAATCGGGGCTCGACATCGAGGGCGAGAGCGCGGGCATTCTGCCCGAGTGGAAGCCGAAAGACGTGCCCTGCGGCATGATGACGAGCTTCGGCGAAGCGATCGCGATCACGCCGCTGCAGCTGACGGCGATGGTCGCCGCGATCGCCAACGGCGGTTCGCTGTACTGGCTGCAGCATCCGCGGACGCAGGAAGAGGCCGAGCGGCTGACGCCGCGGCTGAAGAGGCGGATCGAGCTGGCGGCGCGCATCGAGGACGTGCTGCCGGGCATGATGGCGGCGGTGGATTACGGCACGGCGCGGCGGGCGGCGTTCGACCCCTCGACGCCGATCTTCGGCAAGACGGGCACGTGCACGGACTCGCGGACGCACCTGGGATGGTTTTCGAGCTTCAACGACGTGAACGGGCGGAAGCTGGTGGTGACGGTGCTGCTGACGGGCGGGGCGCCGGTGAATGGACCGGTGGCGTCGGGCATCGCGGGGCAGGTCTACAAGGCTTTGGCCGAGCAGCAGTATCTGGCCGAGCGGAAGCCCTACAGCCCGGCGGCGCTGATCTCGGACGGAGGCCGTTAAGAGCCTGACGGCCCGGGCTGCGGGCCGAGCACGGCCGCGGCGGCGGCGTGGAGCAGTTCGGAGATTCCCTGCCCGGTGACGGCGGAGATGGCGAAGAAGGGCAGACCCTTGCGTTTGGCCTTGCGGCGGAGGCTTTCCAGGCGGCGGCGGTCCTGGAGGATGTCGATCTTGGTGGCGACGACGAACATGGGCTTGCGGGCGAGCTCTTCGCTGTAGCCGGCCAGCTCCGAGAGGATGATGTCGAAGTCGCGCTTCGGGTCGCGGCCGCTCGATTCGCTGACGTCGACGAGGTGCAGCAGCAGGCGGGTGCGCTCGATGTGGCGCAGGAACTGGATGCCGAGGCCGTGGCCTTCATGCGCGCCTTCGATGAGGCCGGGGATGTCGGCGACGACGAAGGTGCGCATGTCCGGCATCTGGACGACGCCGAGATGGGGCTCGAGCGTCGTGAAGGGATAGTCGGCGATCTTGGGCCGGGCGGCGGAGATGCGGGAGATCAGGGTGGACTTGCCGGCGTTGGGGAAGCCGACGAGGCCGGCGTCGGCGAGGAGCTTCAGCACGAGGCGGAGGCGGCGCTCTTCGCCGGGCTGGCCGGGCTCGGCGCGGGTGGGGGCCTGATGCACGGGAGTGGCGAAGTGCTGGTTGCCGCGGCCGCCGCGGCCGCCGCGGGCGGCGATGAAGCGCTGGCCGGGCGCAGTGAAATCGAACAGGACTTCGCCGGTCTCGGCGTCGTGGACGACGGTTCCGACAGGGACGGGAACGATGAGATCGGCGCCGCTGCGGCCGGTGCGGTTGCTGCCTTCGCCGTGGCGGCCGCGCTCGGCGCGGTGTTCGGGATTGAAACGGAAATGGAGCAGCGTGTTGTAGTGCTGGCTGGAGGCGAGGATGACGTCGCCGCCCTTGCCGCCATCGCCGCCGCTGGGGCCGCCGCGGGGGACGTACTTTTCGCGGCGGAAAGCGACGCAGCCGTTGCCGCCGTCGCCGGCCTTGACGCGGATGATGGCTTCGTCAACGAACATGGGAAGGCTGGGGGGAGCGGAAAAGGGAAAGGCCGCCGGGGCTCGAAGGGCGCCCGGCGGCCGGAAAACGGGAACGCTGCAGGCGGAGCGGGATCAGGCCTCCAGCGCGACGACGCTGACCCACTTGCCGAGGCGGCCGCGGTCGCGCCACTCGACGCGCCCGCCGATGCGGGCGTAGAGGGTGTCGTCGCTGCCGATGCCGACATTTTCGCCGGGCTTGTAGCGGGTGCCGCGCTGGCGGACGAGAATGGCGCCGCCCTTGACGATCTCGCCGCTGAAGACCTTGATGCCGAGCCGCTGGGCGGCGCTGTCGCGGCCGTTTTTCGAGCTGCCGAGTCCTTTTTTGTGCGCCATGTCGGAAGGGCCCTCCCTGTCAGAGCACGATGTCGGAGATCTTCACGGCGGTGAAGTTCTGCCGGTGGCCGATCGTGCGCTTGTACTGCTTTTTCCTTTTGAATTTGAAGACGATGACTTTGTCGCCGCGGCCGTGCTTCTGGATCTCGCCGCGGACGCGGGCCGAGGCGGCTTCCGCGCCGGCGACGACCGTGCCGTCGTCCTTGCCGACGGCGAGGACGCGGTCGAACTCGACCGCTGCTCCGGCTTCGCCGGGCAGGGTCTCGACCAGGACGGTATCGCCGGGGGCGACGCGGTATTGCTTGCCGCCAGTTTCGATCACTGCAAACATGGGTCTATCCTCTCGATGACGCTGCGGGAACGATGCTGAGTGTTGTCCCGGCGGGTGGGCAGGCGCCCGGGCGCACGGTGGCACCCGGCCTAGCGCCACAACTTTTCATGGTAGCCGATCGGGCGCGCTGGCGCAAATCCCCTGTGGCAGGGAAGATTCAGAATTACAATTCTTCAATTTGGGGCGCGGGGGGCCGATATGGGGCATGACGCGAACGGCGCAAACGCCATGTCGAGCCGGGAAATCATCAGTCTGAAAGCCAGCCTGGAGCAGGCGGAGTATCAGCATGCGCTGTTCCGATGCGCCCTGGGGGCGTATCTGGAGGCGCTGGCGGGCGTGGAGCGGCATGTGTTCCAGCCCTGTGCCGAGAAGATCCTGGGGCCGCCGCCGACGGTGGCGGCGGCGCGCCAGCGTCTGGCCAAGGCGCCGGACGAGCGGGGGTTCGCCGAGGCGCGGCGGGAGCTGGACGGAGCGCTGCAGACGGCGCACGACTTCATCCGCCGGGAGCTGGCGGGCACGGTGGAGCTGGCCGAGGTGGTGAAGCTGCTGGAGGAGACGGCGGCGTCGCTGCAGAGGCGCGGCAGCCGCCACGAGTCGGAGTTTCTTGACGTGGCGCGCGGGCTGAAGAGCGCGGCCGAGCGGGAAGACCTGCGCGAGCTGCGCCAGCAGATTCTGAGCCAGGTGCAGCTGATCACGGCGCTGGTGGAGGAGATGCGGAGGGAGAACCGCCAGATCGTGGAGGAGCTGGAACGGGAGATGCAGTGCTACCGGCGGCGGCTGGACGAGGTGGAGCGCGCGGCGCAGCGGGACCCGCTGACCGGGCTGGCCAACCGCGCCTCGTTCGAGCGGCGCGCCCGGGAGATGATCGAGGCCGGCCTGCCGTTCAGCCTCGTCCTGATCGATCTGAACTTTTTCAAGAAGGTGAACGACGTGCACGGCCATCTGGCGGGCGACGAGCTGCTGCGGCTGTTCGCGGAGAGGCTGAAGCATCAGCTGCGCGCCGACGATCTGGCGGCGCGGTGGGGCGGCGACGAGTTCGTGGCGCTGCTGCCCGCGCCGTTGCGGGACGCGATGGCGCGGGCGCGGCTGCTCGAGCAGGCGCTGAGCGGCCATTATCAGGTCCATGTCGGGGGCGAAGCCCTGCGGCTGCGCGTCGGACTGTCGATGGGCGTGGCCGAACACCGGCCGGGCGAATCGCTCGAGGACACGCTGAGGCGGGCTGATCAGGCGCTGTATCAGAGCAAGGGAAGCCGGTGACGCCGGGCGCGGGAGGCTGCTAGGATCGGGAAGGAGAATTCTTCCCGTGGCGGATGCGAACGAATTCGAAGGCCGGGCGATGCTCGTGTCCGGCGCAGGACGGGGGATCGGCAAGAGGCTGGCGCTGGCGTTTGCGGGGCTGGGGGCGCATGTCGGGCTGCTGGCCCGGTCGAAGGCGGAGCTGGAGCTGGCGCAGCTGGAGATCGAGCACGCCGGCGGCCGGGCGGCGGGCTTTCTGTGCGACGTGCGGGACTACCGGCAGGTGGAGGAGGCGGTGGCGCGGTTCCGGGAGCTCGCCGGGCCGGTGCGGGCGCTGGTGTGCGCGCACGGCTCGTTCGGGGCGATCGGACCGCTGGCGCAATGCGACCCCGGAGAATGGATGGAGGGCGTGGAGACGAACCTGGGCGGGGCGATGCATCTGTGCCGCGCGGTTCTGCCGGACATGCTGGCGGCGCGGGAGGGCAAGATCGTGTTCCTGGCCGGGCCGGGGGCGGCGCATCCGCGGGCGAATTTCTCGTCTTACAGCGCGGCGCAGGCGGCGCTGGCGCGGCTGGCCGAGACGCTGGCCGAGGAGGTGCGGGAGGCGAACGTGCAGGTCAACTGCATGAATCCGGGGCCGACCTACACGAGCCTGACGGACGACATCATTGCGGCTGGGGCGCGGGCGGGGGCGGCCGAGCTGGAGGCGGCGCTGAAGCTGCGCACGTCCGGGGGGACGCGGCCGGACGAGCAGGTGGCGCTGGCGCGGTTTCTGTGCTCGTCGCGGTCGAACCATGTCAGCGGGATGCTGATCAGCGTGAGCGACAACTGGCGGAAGCTGGAGCACTCGCGGTCGCATGCGGGGATGTTCACGCTGCGGCGGATTTTCCGGGGCTGAGAGCGGATTTTCCTCCAAAAGGCAGGCCGGCGGTCCGATAAGGAAATCGCGGAGCCGTCACGATGGCGCTTGCCCCACTGACATTCACCGGGATCAGCAGCTTTTCCGACGACTTCCAGGTGATTCTGGAGCGTTCGGTGTCGATTGCGAGCCTGCCGGCGCGGGCGCTGGAGCAGGAGCAGACGGGGCTGCTGAGCCGGAAGATGGCGGCGGCCGAGCTGCGGACGGCGGTGGCGGATCTGGCGGCGTCGTTGCGGCAGCTGGGGCGGCTGTCGCAGGGAGGGGCGCTGACGGCGTCGAGCAGTTCGTTTGCGGTGCAGGCGTCGGCGGGGGCGGGGGCGGCGCCGGGGCTGTACCGGATCACGAACATCACGAGCCTGGCGACGCAGGCGGTGGCGCGGACGGCGGCGGGCTTCGCCAGCCTGGACGCGGGACCGGTGAGCGGGGGCGGCGGGGCGGTGGAGCTGGTGGTGGGGGGAGAGAGCCGGACGCTCGCGCTCGAGCCGGGACAGGACAATCTGGCGGGGCTGCGCGATGCGATCAACGCGAGCGGGATGGGGGTGACGGCGTCGATTCTGGATGCGGGCTCGGGACCGGAGCGGTATTATCTGTCGATCACGGCCAACGAGACGGGCGAGCGGGCGATCGAGCTGCGGCAGACGCCGGGCGATGCAGGGTCGAATCTGCTGACGGTGATTTCGGGGGGGTCGGACGCGCAGTTCGAGCTGAACGGGGTGGCGATGCGGTCTGCGTCGAACACGATCACGGGCGCGGTGGCCGGAGTGACGCTGGAGCTGAAGGCGACGCTGGGGCCGGGGCAGACGGCGGACGTGCGGGTGCGGCCTTCGGCGGCGGGAGTGGCGGGGGCGCTGCAGAATTTCGTGGCGGCGTACAACAAACTGGTGGAGAAGCTGGACGCGCAGACGGGCGAGCGGCGGGGGCCGTTGCAGGGCGAATCGTTCGTGCAGGATCTGAAGGCGGCGCTGCAGGAGATTACGGGATACCGGGGGACGGGGCCGCGGGGGAGCCTGTTCGAGCTGGGGGTCTCGATCGGGTCGGACGGGGTGATGACGTTCGACGGTTCGGTGGTGCAGGGGCTCGGGGAGAGCGAGATACCCGCGGTGTTCGCGCTGCTGGGCGACGGGCGGACGGGGCTGTCGGCGCTGGAGGGGCGGCTGTCGCAATACAGCGACCCGCTGACGGGCTCGCTGGCGGCGTTCATTCAGAACCTGGACCGGACCGATCAGCGGCTGACGGATCAGATCAATGCGATCTACGAGCGGGTGAGCGCGACGCGGCTGACGCTGGTGGCGCGGCTGCAGGCGGCCGACACGATGCTGGCGCGGCTGGAAGGGCAGAAGACGATGCTGAACGCGGCGATTGAGAGCCTGCAGACGGTGGCGTTCGGAAAGCGGCCGAACAACGCATGAGCGCGATGGACAAACCGCTGGCCGAGCTGGCGGCGGCGAGCGAGGAGCTGCTGCAGCTGCTGCGGCGGCGCGATCCGCAGTATCTGGAGGCGCTGGAGCGGCGGCAGCGGCTGCTGGAGCAGGTCCTGCAGCTGTGCCGGGAGGGCGGCGCGCCGCCGTCGGCGCGGGCGGCGCTGGAGCGGGTGCGGCAGCTGGGAGAAGCGTGCGAGCAGGAAGCGCGGGCGCTGCGGCGGGAGGCGGCTGAGGCGCTGGCGGCGCAGGAGGCGCAGGCGCGGTTTGCAAGTTCGCTCGAGCGGCTGGCCGCGGCGCGCGAGCCGATGCTGCTCGACGTGGAAGGCTAAGCGCAGCCTGGCGAGGGGTCTGGCGGGCTGGGCGGGCGGCGGGAAGCGCGCATCGAACGCACGTAAAGAATCCGGGCCGCGACCATGGTGCGGCAGCGCCGGCGCGCGAGCCGGCGCTGCGGTTGATGCGGACCTGAGCGGCGCCGTTACCTGCGGATGGCGATGGTCGGCAGCGAGGTGCGCGAGCCGTCCGGCATCCGGTTGCTGGCCGTGCTGCGGTAAATCACCGCGAAGCCGTAATTGCCGTCGGCAGCGACCTGAGGCACGCGGATGCGGACGCGCCAGACGCCGGGCTCTTCGGGATCCAGAGTGGCCGAGAGAACCGTGGCCTGGATGAGAGCGGACGACGTGATGACATAGGCCTGAACGTCGCCCACGGGGACTTCCGCGCCCGGAGCTTCTCCGTCTGGAGGCAGGCCGTCGACGGGCCCGGTGCCAGTCAGATACACGGTCAGCTCCTGGCCGACAGAGACGGGACTGGAGGAGCTGTTGGGCGTGCCATTCTGATTGACGGCGCGCGCCTGGCCCTGGGTGGCGGGATTGGTTCCGGAAAACAGAACGGCCGGAGAGGCGTTGGACATGGTGATGTAGGCGTGGGCGAGGATCTCTCCGGTCGAGGGCCGGCGGACGAGGAACTCGGCGAGGCCGGAGATGGGAGCGTCCTTGGGGACGATCAGGCGGATGGAGGTTTCGCCGACGCTGAGGAGCGGGGCGGGCAGGCCCTCGACGAGGACTTCGACATCCGACAGTTCTTTCGGCAGCGGCACGCCGCCGGCTTCGGCGGGCGCGTCCGTGAAGCGGGCGCCGTCGGTCTGGAGAAGGACGATGGTGGCCGGCGCAACGCGGGGGAAGCCGCTGGCGCCGTTGATGACGCCGTGCAGCGGATAGTGCATGGTGATGCGGTGGGCGGCGTCGGCCACGTAGAGTCCGCCGGTGTTGTCGAGCGCGAGCGTGCGCGGGCCGTAAGTGGAGAAGCCGTAATTCCACTGGGGCGCGGCGGCGAAGAGGAGCTCTTCGTATTTCGGGTAGCGGAGGACGCGGTTCTGGCGTCCGTCGGCGATCCAGATGTCGCCGTTCGACCGGTTGACCTTGACGTCGACGGGGGTGACGTTGCGGTTGCCGGCGGCGAGGTTGAGGGCGAGGCCTGGACCGATGCCATCAGCGAGGAGCTCGGCGCGCTCGAAGACGAGGAGGCGGTTGTTGTTGGAGTCGGCGACGTAGATGCGCTCGGAGGCGTCGACGGCGACGGAGAGCGGGAAGTTCATGCGGGTCAGATCGGCGCCCGGGGTAGCGGATTCGCCGTCAGGCTGGCCGAGAACGACGGCGGCGGGCTGGCCGTTTTCAAAGGGTCCCTGGAAGACGAGGACGCGGTGATGGGCGGGATCGGCGGCGATGACTTTGCCGTCGCCGGTGACGGCAACGCTGATGGGGCGGAAGAGGCGGTCGCGGCGGGGCTCGCCGTCGGGAGTGGTTTCAAAGTCCGGCTGGCCGAGCACGACATCGGCTTCAGGGTGCGTCGCCCAGCTATCAAAGGGGCGGGGGAAGCGGAGCAGACGGCCGTTGCCGGTGTCAGCGACCCAGAGATTGCCATCGGGGTCGACTGCGACGGAGGAAGGCAGGAGGAGGCCGGTGCGGGTGGGAACGGCCGGGTTGTTGTGGGGCGAGTTGGCGAGGCTGCGCGTGAGGCCGACCTGGCCGATGACGAGGTCGGCGGTTTTGCCGAAATCGAACTGGCGGGCGTCCCAATAGGCCAGAATGCGGTTGTTGCCGGTGTCGGCGATGTAGAGGTGGGGAGGCTCGTCCGGATTGGAGGGGTAATGGAAGGCCATGGCTGGCCCGACGCCGAGAGGGACGATCTGATTTCCGGCGATGACCTGGAGCGAGCCGCCGCTGAGCTCGCGGCCTTCGGGCATGTTGGGCGAGCGGAGGCCGAATTCCATCTGACCGTAAAGGGCGTCGGCAGGCAGGGGGAGGTGGTTGTCCGCGTCGTACGGCAGGCCGAGGACGCGGTGGTTGCCCTGATCGACGATGAACATGCGGCCTGCGGCGAAGGCGCCGGCGACGGGAGAGCGGAGCGATTCGGCGGTGGGCTCGGCGAACTGCCAGCGGTTGGGGGTATTCTGGCTGAAATCCTCCTGGCCGAACACGGCGCTCATGCGCGGGGAGATCTGTCCCTGGAGGGGATCTTCCGGAGGCCAGCTGGCGACGGGGTCATAGCGGACGACACGGTTGTTGTAGGTGTCGGCGACAAAGAGGTAATCGCCCTCGCACCACAATCCCTGAGGACCGCCGGCGAAGATGACCGTGGAGCCGCTCTGTCCGAGGCGGAAGCCGAAAGTGAAGGGGTTGACGGCGGCCAACGGCTCCGAACCCGCCCGGGCAATGTAAATGCCGAGGAGACGGGAGGCCGGCTGGCCGTTGGAGAATGGCGGCTGCCAGACGAGGACGCGGGCGAGGTCATCGGCAAAGAAGAGATTGCCCTGGGAGTCGAAGGCGAGCGGGCCGCCGAAGCGGATGCTGCTGCGGAGCAGGCGGTCGCCGCGGGCGGGGTCGGCGCGGCCGGCGTTGGGGGTGGCAGTGACAAAGTCAGGCTGGCCGAGGACGAGGTCGGCGGCGATGTCCCTGGGAGAGGCGCCGGTGTTGGAAGGACCGCTGACGGCGGCGGCGGGATAGCGGAGGATGCGGTGGTTGCCCGAGTCGCTGAGCCAGAGGTTGCCTTCAGAGTCGAACGCGATGGAGGCGTTCTGGATGCCGCCCGTGTTGGCGCCGTTGGTCTTGATGGTGGAGGCGGCCGGCGGGGCGGTGGCAGTGGAGCTGCGGTTGGGGAGGTTGGTGCGGAGGTTGGGCTGGCCGATGACGAGGTCGGCCCGGATGGATTCGCTTTCGGGCTGTTCGAAGGGTTTTGGAAACCGGAGGATCCGGTTGTTGCCGGCGTCCATCACGAAGACATTGCCCTGGGCGTCCACGGCGACGGAGGTGGGGGCGTAGAGGGAGCTGGTGAAGGCCCCGGCGGCGGTGATGTTGACGGCGGCGCTCGAGTGGAAGCTGCGCTGGCCGAGGACGAGATCGGCGGGCCGGCCCGTTCCGGCGAGGCTGGCGTCGCGCCAGGCCAGCACGCGGTGATTGCCCGTGTCAGCGATGTAGAGGGCGGGAGGGGAGAGGCTGGTATCGACGGCGACGCTGTTGGGTCCGAACAGGCTGGCGGGCTTGGCCAGGTTGGGGGCGAGAGCCGCGGGGGCGTTCAGTTCGTTCAGGCTGCGGGGCTTGCCGGGCTGGCCGAAGACTTTGGCCGGCAGCGGATTGAGCGTTTGCGCGAGCGCAGCCGTCGCCCCCAATGCCGCCCAGACGGACGCACAGAAAATGATTCGTTTCATCGCACGCACCCTCCCTTGGGACTTGAACACTGCCTACATTATGAACGGATTTCCTGTCACACGCTGGAAACCAACGTTCCAACAGGGCCAGTACGGCGGCAATGGTACACTCGTACTTGAGCACGAACGGGGGCAGTCCGGGAAAACCGAAGATCTGCGCGGTCAGCTACCTGAACACGGCGCCGCTGGTGTGGGGGCTGCTGCACGGGCCCCAGAAAGACGCGGCCGACGTGGAGTTCGCCGTTCCCTCGGAGTGCGCCCGCAGGGTGGTGGAGGGCGAAGCCGATCTCGGCATCGTTCCCGTCATCGAAATGGACCGGCACGGTCTGACGCCGGTCTCCAGCCTGTGCATTGCCTGCCGGGGGGCGGTGCGGAGCATCCTCCTTTTCACGCGGAAGCCGTGGGACGAGATCGGGACGCTGGCCGCGGATGCGGGCTCGCGGACCTCGGTGGAGCTGGCGCGGATCGTGTTGCGCGAACGCTTCGGGGCGGCGCCGCGCGTGGCCGCGATGCCGCCGGATCTGAGCCGGATGCTGGCAGAGGCGGACGCGGCGCTTCTGATCGGGGACGCGGCGCTGGCGGTGGAGCCGGAGGTTTCGGGGCTGGAGTGGCTGGACCTTGGCCAGGCGTGGCTGGAACTGACGGGGCTGCCGATGGTGTTCGCCGTGTGGGCCGGGCGTTCACCGGAGGCGACGGAAGGCCTGGAGGCGCTGCTCGAAGGGTCGTTTTCTTACGGCTGGGCTTCGCTGGACGCTATCATTAAAAGCGAGGCCGAATCGAGGGGCTTTTCCAGAGAGCTGGTGGCCGGTTATTTCGAGCGGAACGTCGTATTCCGGATGGGAGCGGCGGAACGCGCCGGTCTGGAGGCCTATCTCGCCGCCGCGCGCGGGCTGGACGGCGCGGAGAGGGCCGCACGAGGGATCGCTGATGATGACGCAGAAAGAAGCCGCCGAGCTGTTCCGCAGCGATGATCTGATCGGGATCGGGATGGCCGCCGACGCGGTGCGGCGCAAGTGGCACCCGGAGGGCGTGGTCTCCTACATCATCGACCGGAACATCAACTACACGAACTTCTGCACCGAGTATTGCAGCTTCTGCGCCTTTTACCGCCCGATGGGGCACAGGGAAGGCTACGTGCTGGACACGGAGACGATCTGCGCGAAGATCCAGGAGACGATCGACCTGGGCGGCACGGGCGTCCTGATGCAGGGCGGACTGAACCCTGAGCTGAAAATCGAGTGGTACGAGGAACTGCTGCGCGCCATCAAGCGGCGGTTCCCTCGCATCTGGCTGCACTGCTTCTCCGCGCCCGAGATCTGGTGCATCGCGGAGACAAGCGGGCTGACGATCCGGGACACGATCGCGCGGCTGAGGGACGCGGGGCTGGACTCGATCCCCGGCGGCGGCGCCGAGATCCTGCATGACGACGTGCGGCACAGGATCTCGCGGCTGAAGTGCGCGTCGCAGGAGTGGGTGGACGTGCACCTGACGGCGCACCGGCTGGGGATGAACACGACGGCGACGATGATGTTCGGCTGCGGCGAGACGATCGAGCAGCGGGTGCATCATCTGGAAGTGATCCGCCGCATCCAGGAAGAAACGGGCGGATTCACGGCGTTCATTCCATGGTCGTTCCAGCGTGAAAACACGTCGCTCGGGCGGTTTGTCAAGGAGGAAGCGACGGGCGTGGAATACCTGAAAACGCTGGCGATTTCGCGTCTTTATCTGGAAAATATTCCGAATATCCAGTCGTCGTGGGTGACGCAGGGGCTGAAGGTGTGCCAGGTGGGGCTGCGGTTCGGCGGCAACGACGTGGGCTCGATCATGATCGAGGAGAACGTGGTGAGCGCGGCGGGGGCGCGGAACCGGGCGTCGGAGGAGGAGCTGCGGCGGTTCATCCGCGATGCAGGCTTCATCCCAAAACAGCGGGACACGCTGTACCGGACTTACTTCCTGAACTGAGCCGCCTGCGACGCGGCGGCGCGGAGGGCGCTCTCCACGCCGCCTGCATGGAGCAATCCGGGAACGAAGAACTCGCGCGCCAGCCGCGCTTCGTCTTCGTCGAATTCATCCGCCGAGGCCTCGAAGCGCGCGGGCGCGCCGGCGATGGCGGCGCCGAACAGCGCCCACCAGCGGGCCCTTTCGGCGGCGCGGACTTCAGCGGGCTGTTTCGTGCGCCGGGCAATTTCTTCGATCGCAACGGCCACGTCCTGGACGCGCGCGGCATCGTCGCTCAGGTTGAAGGTGAGGAAGTGGCGGTGGGAGCGGTCGCGCGGGGCCTGCGCGCTGCCGGTCTGGAAGGCGTCCAGCAGCATGAGCGCCCTGCCCGCGGCGCGGAGGGAACGGAACTCTTCCGTCTGCTCCGCCGCCGCCATGCCTTCAGGGTGCAGCAGCAGAACGGCGGGCGCGCGGCCGTCGAACCAATTTGAGGGCAGATCCGCGAAGCGCGGACGGCTCTGCCAGCGAAAGGCCGCGCGGAGCCGCTCGCGGGCCTCTTCCGCGCTCATCTGGCGGGCCGCGGCGCGCGCCATGCGCTTCCACTGCGGGAACAGCTCCTCGAAAGACAGGGCTCCTTCGGGCAGCCTGCGGCCATGGAAGACGAGCATGTCCTGCAGCCTCTCCACCGTAGCGTTGCGCTCGCGCCACGGGGCGCGGTCCGGCGCGAGATGTTTGCGGAAGAACTCGTAGACGGCCTCGCGGCTCTCTTTGTGGTAGTTGTGCGGAGCGTCGAACTGGACGGCTTCGATCAGGTCCGGCTTTCCGTACAGCTCCCAGACTCTCCGCATGGCGGGAAATTCCACCTGAGGCACTTCGCGGGTCCAGTCGCCGGTGGCGGAGACGAGAAGAAGCGGGCGGGGAGCGAAGAGGGCCGCGATCTCGATGTTGTTGGTTCCGATGCGGAGGCCGGGCGCGTTTTCGCAGACGCAGCCGCCCTGCATCAGGCCGCTGACCATGTTGACGGGAGCAGCGGCGGCGATGCGGCTGTCGACGGCGGCCAGCAGGAAGGTCTGCGTGCCTCCGCCGCTGGCGCCGGTCATGGCCAGGCGCTGCGGATCGACATCCGGAAGGGACTCGAGAAAATCAGCGGCGCGGATCGAATTCCACAGCTGCAGACCGAGCGGCGTAAAGTTCCAGAGCTGGTATTCAGGTCCGGTGAAATCGTGCGGCGCCTGCACCGTGTCGTTGTAGCCGACCATGTCGTAGGCGAACACGAGAAAGCCGTTGCGGGCGAAATTGGCGGCCAGCAGGGGCGTGGAGCAGAGCGCGCCGTTCTCCAGCCGGCCGTAGGGCCAGTGCCCGTGCGGGTGGAGGATGGCGGGATGGCGGCCCGGCGACTGCGGCCGGTAGAGGTTGCCGCCAAGCCAGAAGCCGGGCAGGGTCTCGATGGCCACTTTCTCGACCGTGTAGCCGTCGCGCACGATCCGGCCCGGGAACAGAACCGTGAGGGGATGTTTCGGCGGCGCGGGCCACAGGCCGGCCGCTGCCAGGATCTGCCTGCGCAACGCCTGCTGCCGCGCCTTCCACGCCTCGAGGCTGTCCGGCGCAACGAACGTGGCGCGCGTGTCCGTGTTGGGAGTGTCCGTGTTGCGCCGGTCCGCGCCGGCGGCGAGAACAGAGAGAGCGAGGAGCAGGCAGAGCCGCATGTCAGCGGATTCTATCGCCGTTGGAGCTCAGACGCTTGCGGAAATCGTGGAATTGCAGGCGGCAGTAGCGGCAGTATAGCAGGGGCGCGCCCAGCCAGCGCCAGAGCGTGCTGAGCGGTCCGCGGTACATGCGCTCGATGGGGTCGCGCCTGGCGAGCACGATGAGTTCCGTCGTTCCGCAGTGCGGGCACCTGGCGGTGCGGGACAACTGCGGATAGACGACCGTGAGCGGCGCCGACGCTTCGAAGCGGCAGATGGGGCAGCGGTAGATGGCGGCGTGCCGGAATTTCTCGAGGAACGTCCGCTTGCGCCGCACGAGGGGCTTCTGTCCGCAAACGGGGCATTGCTGCGACTGGATGGCTGCCATTTCCGCTTCAATCGGCTGGATCAAACCACTCAATATACACTTGAGCCCCAGGGGCGGGCGATGACGCGGCGGAACGCCTCGTGTAGGATATGCGTGGATCCATGGCTTCCCTGCGCATCTATCCCGTTCTGGCGGCCATGCTGGCCGCTCTCTGTCTGGCTGGCGCGCGCGCCGGGGCGCAGACTCTCCGCGCCGGGACCGGCCAGGCGCGCATCACGCCCGCCGATCCCCAGCCCCTGGCCGGATATTTCCGCGAGCGGCTCTCCACGGGCGTTCACGACGATCTGTGGGCCAAGGCGCTGGTGCTCGACGATGGCGCGCAGAGTCTGGCGATCATTGTCTGCGACGTCATCTGGGTTCCCGGGGATGTGGTGGAGAAGGCGCGGCGCCTTGTGCAGGCGCAGGCAGGCATTCCGCCGGAGCGCGTGTTCATCAGCGCCACGCACACGCACACCGCCCCCGACGTCGCAGGCCGGTTCGCCGATTGGCTGCCCGGACGCATCGCGGAAGCCGTGGCCTCGGCCGCGAAATCCATGCAGCCCGCGCGCCTGGCGTTCGCCTCGGGCAGCGAGCCGTCGCTCGTGTTCAACCGCCGCTTCTTCATGACGGACGGAACGGTCGGCTGGAACCCGGGCAAGCGGAATCCGCGGATCGTCCGCCCGGCAGGGCCGGTGGATCCGCGAGTTTCAGTGATTACGGTGGATGCCGAGTCTGGCGCCCCCATCGCGACGCTGGTCAATTATGCTCTGCACCTCGACACGGTGGGAGGGACGGAACTGTCGGCCGACTATCCCTACACGCTCTCGCGCCTCGTCTCGGGCGCGCGGGGCGGCGGCCTGACGATGTTCATGATCGGCTGCGCGGGCAACGTCAACCATTTCGACGTCACCGATGCGCGGCCCCAGAAGGGACACGAAGAAGCCGCCCGCATCGGCACCATCCTGGCCGGCCAGGTGATCCGCACGCTGGCCGGGCTTCAGCCATCGCCGCAGCCGCGGCTGCGCACGGCGCGGACGGTGCTGTCGCTGCCCCCCGTGCCTCACACGCCGGAAGAGCTCGAATGGAGCCGCGCCGTGGCCGCCCGCTGGGACAAGGGCGAGAATCTGCCGTTTCTCGATATCGTCAAGGCGCGGCGCATTCTTGATCTGGAGGCCCGCAAGGACGCAGCGTGCCGGGCCGAGCTGCAGGTGTTGGCCGCCGGAGATGACATCGCCTGGGTGGGCCTGCCCGGCGAGATTTTCGTGGAGCTGGGCCTGGAGATCCAGAGGGCTTCGCCTTTCAGGCATACGGTGGTCGTCTCGCTGGCCAACGGCAGCCTCGGCTACTTCCCCGACCGGAAGGCCTGGCAGGAAGGCAACTACGAGGTCGTGACCGCGCGCTGCGCCGAATCGAGCGGGGAGCGGATGGTGGAAGCGGCACTGCGACTGCTTGAGGAGTTGAAGCGATGAACGTGACACGAAGATCCATCCTCGCCGCGCCCGCCATGCTGCGGGCGCAGAACCGCACGGAACGGCTGCGCGTGGCCGTCATCGGCACGGGCAACCGCGGCGCCTATCTGCTGGAACAGCTGCTGCAGCTCGATGGCGCCGAAGTGGCCGCCGTGTGCGACATCCTGCCGGAGCGCGCCGATGCAGCCGCCACGGCCGTGGCGAAGAAGGGCGGCGCGGCGCGGACCTTCACCGACTACCGCCGGCTGCTGGACGAGGCGAAGGATCTCCACGCCGTGATCCAGGCGACGCCGGACTACACGCACCGCGAGATCGACATCGCCGTGCTCGAGCGCGGCCTGCACCTGTACGCCGAAAAGCCGCTGGCGCTCACCGTGGAAGACTGCCGCGCGGTGCGCGACGCGGCGCGCCGGGCGAAAGGCGTGATGCAGGTGGGTTTCCAGCTCCGCCATGATCCGGCGCGCGCGGCGGCGATGCGGTGGATCCACGAGGGCAGGGCGGGGCGCGTGCTGCAGTGCCATGGCATGCGGCATGGAGGAGACCTGCCGCGGGACATCCCGTGGTACTTCGACAGAACAAAATGCGGCGATATTGTCGTTGATCAGGGCATCCATATCCTCGACCTGTTCCGCTGGGCCATCGGCAAACCGCCGCTGCGCTGCTACGGCGATGGCGGAACCACGCTGTTCGCGGACACGCCTCCGGGACGGACCGTGATGGACCACTACAGCCTGATCTACGAGTTCGAGGGCGGCGTGCAGATCAACTTCAGCCACCACTATTTCGATCCGCCCGGGTTCACCGGCATCCAGGAACGGGTCTTCCTGAGCGAAGGCGCCGTGGACCTGATCCGGGCCGAGTTCCAGCCCCGGTCGTCGCGGGAAAAGATGAAGCTGGAAGTCCCCGATGCAGGCAAGAACCCGACGCTGCTGTCGCTGGCGGCGTTCCTCGACAATGTCCGCCAGGGCCGGAAGCCGCTCAACGACGTCGACAGCGCGTTTGAGGCGACAGTGGTCGCGCTGATGGGAACACGGTCGATTTACGAGAAGCGCGTCGTCACCTGGCAGGAGATGATCGGCTGAGCGCCGGCGCCCGCCCCCGGATCACAGAACGCTTTCCAGCCATTCCCAGGCCCTGCGGCGGACCGGTTCGGGGAAATCGTGGCCGCAATCGGGGAACTCCTCCATCAGGCGGCCGCGGGGAAACTGCGCGCGCACGGCGTCGAGCACCTCGCGCACGCCCGCGACATCGAAGTTGTCATCGTGCAGAGGCGCGCTGACGAACACGGGGCGGGGCGCGATGAGGGCGAACACGTCGGTGAAATCGAACGGCATCCGCGCCGGATCAGCGCCGAACTCCCGGGCGATGCGCGGCATGTAGCCGGCATGGCTCCAGCCGCGCAGATCGCCGCCCATGTAGCGCCGGAAGGACGTGAAGCCGCAGCTGGTGACCACGGCGGCCACGCGCGGCTCGAAGGCGGCCAGAAACAGCGCATTGTGGCCGCCCAGGGAGTGGCCGACGGCGGCGATGCGCCGCGCATGGACGCCCGGCATTGCGGCCAGCAGTCGCAGGGCGCAGGCGTGGTTGAAGATGCCCTTCATCGTGGCGCTCGCGTACCCGCGGGCGTAAGGGTCGCAGCGGTATTCGCCGAAGTTCGGGTAGTCGGGGGCGAGCGCCACCCAGCCGCGGAGGGCGAGTTCCTTCGCATAGTGCAGGCTGGGCCGGCCGCCGAGGCCAACGGGCTCGTCCTTGCCGATCTTCGTCGTCTGGTGGAGGCAGAGCGCCGCCAGCCGCCTGCGGTGCGGGCGGTCCGGCAGGAGGAGCCAGGCCGGAACAGAATCGTCCGGTTCTGATTGAAACAGGATCCGGCGCCGGGTGTAGCCGGCTTCGCGCCACTCGCCGTCGGCGCGCCAGGAGATGGCGCCGGGAATGCGCGGCAGCGGCCCCATGACGCGCTCGAGCCGGGCAAGCCGCGCGCGCCGCGGCGCGGAGGCCAGCTGGAGCAGGAATGCGCGGCGGGAAGCGCTCATGCCCCACACGATACCGGCCGCCTCCGTGCGCGGGCAAGCTGCGTCATTCGGCCGCCAGCGGGACGCGCTCCACGCACCGGGCGCGCCGGTTCCAGATCCAGGCGGCTCCGTCTTCGGCGCCCGCGATCCGCGCGCCCCGCAGCCAGTGATGCTGAGGCGCGATTCTGCGCCAGCCGCCGCGCAGCTCGAACAGGCCGTAAGGCTCGTCGAGGCGCTCCTGCATGCGGCCGCGGTCCAGCGGCAGCAGTCCCAGGATGCGCTCTCCGGCGAGAGCGAAGCTCGACGCGCCCGGCAGGCTTCGCAGCTCCTGCAGGGGACGGATCCGCGCGTCCCCGCTGGCAAGATCGACGTCGGCCAGCAGACCATCTTCCGGGGCCAGCAGCCGGACCCGCCCGGGCGCAGGCGCCGCGAGCCAGAGGCGGGAGGCGTCGCGCAGGACGCGAAAGGGGCCTTCGGCGGGCAGCCAGAACCGCGGACCTGTGCGCGGTCCCGCCGCGCGGTGCAACAGCATTCCGGCCGGTCCCGGACCGAAGCACCAGACCGAGTCCGGCGCATCGGCGGCCAGCAGGCGGCAGCGCCGTTCGCCCAGATCTTCGCACCGGTGCTCGCCGCCCGCGAACCGGCAGATCAGCCTCTGATCCCTTCCGAGCGGAAACGAGGCGAGAACCAGCGCGTACACCGTGCCTGCGGCGTCCGCCGCGAAATCGAGCACCTCCGCCTGCCGCGCCGCGGGCAGGGCGCGCCTGACGCCGATGCGGACCGGAGCGGCGGAGCCCGTGAGAACCAGGAGCGCGGGCGCGCCCGGCGCCCCTGCCAGCGCCAGGACGCTCCCGTGCTGCCGCTTGACCGCCGAGACGGGTTCGGGCAGTTCGATCACGCCGCCAAGCCATGCCGCCAGCGCCAGCCAGACCGTCACAACTGGAAGGCTATCAGGCGCGGCTGCCGCTGTTGACAGGCGGGCGGGAAATGAGCGAAAACGGGGGTTCGAAAACGGGGAGAGTTTTCATGGATTACACATACCCGGACATCGCCAAGATGATCGACCACTCGCTGCTGAACCCGACGCTGACGCGGCAGCAGCTGGAAGAGGGCATCCGCCTGGCTCTTGATTACGACGTGGCCAGCGTCTGCATTCTGCCGTATGCGCTGCCGATGTGCGCGGCGATGTTGAAAGGCAGCAACGTGCGGGCCAGCACGACGATCGGTTTCCCGCACGGCGGGCACACGACGGAGGTCAAGGTGGCCGAGGCGCGCCGCGCGCTGGCCGACGGCGGCGAAGAGCTCGACATGGTGGTCAACATCAGCGCCGTGCTCAGCGGGGACTGGGACTACGTGCGGCAGGACATGAAAGCCGTGATCGACATCGCCCATGCGGCCGGCCGGAAAGTGAAAGTGATCTTCGAGAACTGCTATCTGACGGACGCGCAGAAGATCCGGCTGTGCGAGATCTCGAGCGAGCTGAACGCGGACTGGGTGAAGACGAGCACCGGCTATGCGCCGGGCGGCGCCACGCTGGACGACCTGCGGCTGATGCGGAAGCACTCGGCGCCGCATGTGCAGGTGAAAGCGGCCGGCGGCGTGCGCACTCTGGATGCGCTGCTGGAGGTACGCGCGACGGGCGCCACGCGTTGCGGCGCGACACGCACGGCGGAGATGCTCGACGAGTGCCGCCGGCGGCTGGGCCTGCCGCCGATCGCCAGGTCCGGCGCCTCCGCGCCTCCGGCTGGCTACTAAAGGCTTCTGCAGGTTAAAGAAAACCGCCGGGCCTGCCGATGGATGAAGGGATGGCAGACCCGGTCCAGACCGGCGCAGAGTGGGCGGCGTCCGCGGCCCTGGCTGCGCCTTCCAGCCTGGCGGCCCCTTGGATGGATTCGCTGGGCCGCGCCACCATTCTTCTGGTGGATCACGTGGAGCTGAACCGGCAGCTCATCAAAGGCATCCTCAAGGCCGGTCCCTACCGTGTCCTCGAGGCGCGCTCGCAGGACGAGGCGCTTCGTCTGCTGGAACAGGAGCATGTGGACCTGGTGATTTCGGAGTGGATCGTCAGCGACGGCAACGGCCGCCCCGCCAGCGGGCTGGAGCTGTGCCGCAAGATCAAATCCAACCGCCGCACGCATCTGATCCCGATCCTGATCGTGACCAGCGTCCAGGGCATGGAGAATGAAGTCGCCGGGCTGGAGTCCGGCGCCGACGAGTTTCTGGTCAAACCGCTTCAGCCCGCCGTTCTGAGAACGCGCATCCGCTCCATGCTCCGGCAGAAGAGGATCGTGGATTCCCTGGAAGAAGCCGAGACGATCCTGTTCGCTCTGGCGCAGACCGTCGAGCAGCGGGACAAGGAGACGGGCAATCATTGCCAGCGGCTGGCCGCTCTCAGCGTGGCGCTTGGTTCCGCCATCGGGCTGCCGGACGAGGACTTGCTGGCGCTGTACCGCGGCGGATTCCTCCACGACATCGGGAAGGTGGCGATCCCCGATGCGATCCTGTTCAAGCAGGGCGAGCTGACGCCGGAGGAATGGGTGGTCATGCGCTCGCACACGTGGAAGGGGGAAGAGATCTGCCGCCCCATGCGCTCGCTGAGGCCGGTGCTGCCGATCATCCGCAACCATCACGAACGGTGGGACGGCTCCGGATATCCGGACGGACTGAAGGGCGAGGACATCCCGCTGCTGGCGCGCATCCTGCAGCTGGCCGACATCTTCGACGCACTGACGTCGCAGCGGAGCTACAAGGAAGCGTACTCCGTGGACGAAGCGATCCGGCAGTTGCGGCACGAGGCGGAAATGGGCTGGCGGGATCCCGAGCTGGTGTCCGTGTTCTGCGAAGTCGTGCGGCTGCCCGTGATGCAGTGGCATCCGGGACTCGCGCAGCCGGAGCGCGCGGAGATGCCCGCCGCCGAGCAGGAGACGATGCGGGAGTCGCTGTTGCGGATGTCGCAACAGTTGATGAAGTGAGGCGGGCGGGCGGTTTCAGCGGGGGCCGGAATCTGCCAGGGAACGGCTGCGGGGAGCGCGCGGGCAAAGCGTATTGAATCCTGCCGCGGGGCTGCGGCAGCGGGTGGCCGGCGCGGCGGGCGGCCGACAGTGCCGGGCAGCTGCCGCAATTCCGATTCTGAGCCGGGTCCAGTGATCGGTTACAGAATTCTGCGGTGCTGAGCGGAGACCGGCGCCACTCCCGCCCGCGGACGATGATCGTGAGAGCCGCTGTGCCCCGGCAGGGCATCCGCATGGATGAACACCGCCGCGGGTTCCGAGTCACGATGGCAGGCCGCGGAGAGCCGTTCCAGGCCGCGAGTGGAGGCGGCGAATGTCGGCTTCAGAGCCGCGAACGAAGGCGGCGCCAGCCGCCGAGAGTGAGCGGTCCCAACCGTGCCCCGCACGTCGAACCGCCGCGCCGGTCGCGCCTCGACCGCTCGTTCCCGCGGTCCTTCGGACCGCTCCACTCGCGGCTCTGACAAGCCGTTCTGACCCATTGCCTGTGGCCGATGGATTGGCGGCACCGGGAACCCGGCACCACGGGTTTCTCCTGAGAATTTCCTTTGGCTACGCGCACTCCAGCAGTGGATGCGCTATCTCATCACCTTCACCTGCTACGGCCACAGGCTACACGGCGATTCGGACGGCTCGGTGGACAAACAGCACAGGATATTCGGAACGCCCTATGCGCCCGCCAGTCCTGGCCGGCTGGCGTTCGTGCGCCGCGTTATGAAAGAACCAGTCTACGAACTTGGCCCAGAGCAGCGCCGGACGGTGCTCCAGGGTGTGCTGGAAGCCGCACGGCGGCGTGGTTGGCGCATCTGGGCGGCGCATATTCGCCCGACGCATGCCCACGTTGTGGCGGAGGGTGAAGCGCCGCCCGAGGAAATCCTGAGGGGGCTGAAAGCCTATGCGAGCCGCCGGCTGGCCCGGCTGCCCGGCGAATGCGTGCGGAGCCGCCGATGGGCGCGGCACGGCAGCACTGTCTGGCTGTGGAAGGATCGTGATTTCCACGATGCCATCGTCTATGTCGCAGACCGCCAGGGCACGCCCATGGAGGTGTTCGTGGATCCAGAGTGGTGAGAATCGTCCTGCGGAACGAAACCAGCAGGCGTCGTTGCCCCGAACGTAGCGCGTTCAAGACCGCGAACACCGGCTTCAGTGCCGCGAACGAAGGCGGCGCCAGCCGCCGAGAGTGAGCGGTCCCAACCGTGCCCCGCACGTCGAACCGCCGCGCCGGCCGCGCCTCGACCGCTCGTTCCCGCGCGCCTGCGGCGCGCTCCACTCGCGGCTCTGACACGGCTCTGACGCGTCCCGTAGACTCGTGCACTGGCTTCAGAGCCGCGAACGAGGGCGGCGCCAGCCGCCGAGAGTGAGCGGTCCCAACCGTGCCCCGCACGTCGAACCGCCGCGCCGGTCGCGCCTCGACCGCTCGTTCCCGCGGTCCTTCGGACCGCTCCACTCGCGGCTCTGACACGGCTCTGACGCATCCCGTAGACTCGTGCACTGGCTTCAGAGCCGCGAACGAAGGCGGCGAATGTCGGCTTCAGAGCCGCGAACAAAGGCGGCGCCAGCCGCCGAGAGTGAGCGGTCCCAACCGTGCCCCGCACGTCGAACCGCCGCGCCGGCCGCGCCTCGACCGCTCGTTCCCGCGGTCCTTCGGACCGCTCCACTCGCGGCTCTGACACGGCTCTGACCTGCGCCTGCAACGCGCTCCGGTCGCGCTTCCTGCACCGCTCAGACGGACGCTATTTCTTCTCGGGTTCGCCTTCGTCCAGCAGCCGCATGCCTTCGAAGGTCTGCGGTCCCAGCAGCCCCGCCTGCGCATACACGCGCAGTTTCTGGCGCGAGTCTTCGATATCGAGGTTGCGCATCGTCAGCTGGCCGATGCGGTCCGCCGGAGTGAACGCGGATTCGCCCTTCTCCATCGTCAGCCGTTCGGGCTTGTACGTCAGATTCGGGCTCTCAGTGTTGAGGATCGTGTAGTCGTTGCCGCGGCGGAGTTCCAGCCACACGTCGCCCGTGATGGCCTTGGCCACCCAGCGCTGCAGCGTTTCGCGGATCATCAGCGACTGCGGATCGAACCAGCGGCCCTCGTAGAGCAGCCGGCCGAGGCGGCGTCCCATGTCGCGGTACTGCTCGATGGTGCCCTCGTTGTGGATGCCGGTGACCAGCCGCTCGTACGCGATCCACAGCAGCGCCATGCCCGGCGCTTCATAGATGCCGCGGCTCTTCGCCTCGATGATGCGGTTCTCGATCTGATCCGACATGCCGAGCCCGTGCCGTCCGCCAATGCGGTTGGCTTCGAGCACCAGCTCGACTTCGTCGTCGAACCGTCTTCCGTTGAGCGCCACGGGCAGGCCTTCTTCAAAGGTCACGCGCACCTCTTCCGGGCGGATGTCGACGTCGTCCCGCCAGAAGGCGACGCCCATGATCGGCTCGACGATCTTCATGCCCTTGTCGAGGTGCTCAAGGTCTTTGGCTTCGTGCGTCGCGCCCCAGAGGTTGGAGTCGGTCGAATAGGCCTTCTCCTTGCTCATGCGGTAGCCGAGGCCGGCGCGCTCGAGAAGCTCGCTCATCTCCTTGCGGCCGCCGAGTTCGTCGAGGAACGTCTGGTCGAGCCAGGGCTTGTAGATGCGGAGTTCGGGATTGACGAGCAGCCCGTAGCGGTAGAAGCGCTCGATGTCGTTGCCCTTGAAGGTCGAGCCGTCGCCCCAGATGTGGACGCCGTCTTCCTTCATCGCGCCGACCAGCATGGTTCCGGTGACGGCGCGGCCGAGCGGCGTGGTGTTGAAGTAGTGCAGGCCGGCCGTGGAGATGTGGAAGGCGCCGCACTGCAGAGCGGCGAAGCCCTCGTGGACGAGCTGCTTGCGGCAGTCGATCAGGCGCGCCTTTTCGGCGCCGCACTCGAGGGCGCGCTTCGGGATGGCTTCGTAGTCGCTCTCGTCGGGCTGGCCGAGATTGGCGGTGTAGCAGTAGGGAATCGCGCCTTTCTCGCGCATCCAGAAGACGGCGGCGCTGGTGTCGAGGCCGCCGCTGAACGCGATGCCGACACGCTCGCCGACGGGGAGGCTTTGCAGAATATGACCCATGTTGGAACCCTGCTGAGTGGGATGAATCGCTCGCGCGAACCTTTCATTGTAGGACGTCCGCGCCGCCCCGCGCCCCTGATAGGATGGCAGGGATCATGCGTGTTGCGATTGTTGGACTCGGATTCATGGGGCTGACCCATCTGAAGGCGTACCGGCGCATCGCGGGCGTCGAAGTGACGGCCATCAGTTCGAACGATCCGCGCGTGCTCGCCGGGGACCTGTCGCACATCCAGGGCAATCTTGAGACGGGCGGCGAGGCGGTGGATATCTCGGCGCTGCCGCGCTACGCGGACGCCATGGAGTGCATCGAGAAGTGCGAAGCTGACGCGGTCGATCTGTGCCTGCCAACCGCGATGCACGCACCGGCAGCCATCGCCGCCCTGCGGCGCGGGCTCCATGTGCTGGTGGAGAAGCCGATGGCTCTGGACCCGGCCGGGTGCGATTCGATGATCGAAGAGGCGCGGAAGGCGGGGCGGATCCTGATGACCGCGCAGGTGCTGCGCTTCTTCCCCGCCTATCTGCCGCTGATCGAGGCTGTGCGCACAGGCACGCTCGGGAAGGTGCGCCACGCGCTGTTCCGCCGCCGCTGCGCCGCGCCCAAGTGGGGCGCGTGGCTGACGGACAAGAAGGCGAGCGGAGGCGGGGTGTTCGATCTGCTGATCCACGACGTCGACATGGCGCTGGCATGCTTCGGCCTGCCCTCGGCCATCTCGGCCACGGGCCACGAGGATCTGGGCGCGGGCATCGACCTGGTGACCGGGCAGTTTCATTACGAATCCGGACTGACCGTCACCATCACCGGCGGCTGGCACCTGCCGTCGGCGTATCCGTTTTCCATGGAATACACGGTGGTGGGAGACAACGCCGCCATCGAATACAGCTCCGCAGGGCGGCCGCCCCACTGGTACGGGCGCGAAGAAGATGACGAAATTCCGCTGGAAACCAAAGACGGTTATCAGGCGGAAATCGAGTATTTTGTCGAGTGCTGCCGCGCCGGGCGGGCGCCGGAGCGCTGCGCGCCGGAATCGTCGGCCGCGGCCGTGCGCCTGGCGCGCCTGCTTGACGAGGCAAGATCGAAGAAAGGAGAACCCGTTCCATGCCGCTGATCCGCGACCGCGAAATCGGAATTTTCTTCTGGGCCGAGCCCGACGCCGGGGCCACGCTGCGGGCGGTGAAGAGCTGCGGCGTCGTCTCCGGACAGCTCGGGGTGGACGGCAGCGTCTTGCTGAACGATGAGACGGCCGCCCGCTGGAAGGAGGCGCTGCGGAAGGAGGATTTCCACCTCTTCACCGTGTTTGCGGCTTACGAGGGCGAGAGCTACGCCGACATTCCGACCGTGCAGCGGACCGTCGGCTTCATTCCCCGCGAAACCCGCGCCGCGCGCGAAGTCCGGACGCGGGCTGTCATCGACTTCGCCGCCGCTCTGGGCGTGAAGAGCTTCGGCTGCCATGTCGGCTGCATTCCGGCGGACAGGAACGACCCTGACTACCGCGACGTGCTGGAACTGGTCCGCCGCATCGCCGACTACGCCGCCTCTTACGGGATGACGTTCTGCCTGGAAACCGGACAGGAGCCGGCTGAAGAGCTCCTCGCGTTTTTCGAGGACGCAGGACGCCCGAACCTGAAAATCAACTTCGATCCGGCCAACATGATCCTCTACGGCTCGGGCGAGCCGATCGCCGCTTTCCGCCTGCTGCGCAGGCACGTGGCGAGCTGCCACGGCAAAGACGGCGACTGGCCGGACCCGTCGAAGCCGGGTTCGCTGGGCGCCGAACGGCCGCTGGGGGAGGGCTCGGTGAACATTCCCAGGTTCATGGCGGCGTTGCGCGAAACGGGCTTCACCGGTCCCATCTGCGTCGAGAGCGGCGTTCACGGCGAGGAGCAGCGCTGGCAGGCGCTCGCCCGAGCCGTCAGAATCCTGGAATCGCTCCGGTAGAGACGGTCCAAGTCTGGCGGAGCCGCCGGAGTCCGGAAGCCGGATCTGGACGCAGTCCGTGTGCCGCAGTGAGCCGGCCAGGTTCCTCCGTCGACGTCATGCAGGCGGCGGAAGTGTCCTCTTGAGAATCGTTGCACCCATCCCGTTCAGAGGCGGCGGCCTCTCAGGGACGAGAGAGTTCCGTGCTGTTGACCGGAGAGCAGTCGACCCTATAACGGCTGATGTAACCCCGTCGCCGGACGCGTTAACGCCGCCGTTAACCCCTGGCCTCACCTCTATTCACTTTACTCAATTTCTACTAGATTGCAACCTTACTGGGAAAGTGCTGAGCGCCTGTGTGCACTTTTCTGCAAAGGGGGCAGTCCATGTTTCAGATTAAGATTCAGCAGCGTGTTCTGGCCATCTTGCTGCTGCTGGCACCGGCAGTGCTGGCTCAGAACGGAACCATCCAGGGAACTGTATTGGATCCGACGGGAGCTTCCGTCGTCGGGGCGACAGTCCGCGTGATTGACGAGTCGCGCGGTTTGACGGTGCGAGAGACAGCCACTGAACCGACCGGTATCTTCCGCGCCGTCCAGCTCCTGCGGGGAACGTACACGCTCGCCATCGAGATGAAAGGGTTCAAGAAGGTCGAGCGGAAGGGGCTGGTGCTCGACCCGAACCAGGTGATGGACCTGGGCGCGATCCCGCTGGAACTCGGCCAGACCGCGGAAACGATCACCGTCGAGTCGGAGATTCCGCTGGTGGAGACGTCGACGGCCAACCGCGCTTTCACGGTTTCTTCGCGCCAGGTCACGGAGCTGTCGCTCAACGGGCGGGACTTCCAGTCGCTGATGCTGACCCTGCCCGGCGTCGTGAGCAACAACACGTCGAGCTTCCGCCTGGCCTTCAACAGCACGGATCAGTTCAACGTGAACGGCCTGCGCGGGACGATGAACAACTTCTTCCTCGACGGCTCGATCAACACTGACGTCGGGGCCAACGACGGCCAGTACACGCAGCTTTCGATGGATGCGGTGGGCGAGTTCCGCGTTCAGACATCAGTCTTCGCCGCCGAGCACGGCAGGAATCCGGGCGTGCTTCTGGCGGCCAGCACGAAGTCCGGGACGCAGCAGTTCCATGGCACGCTCTATGAATTTTTGCGGAATGACGCTTTTGACGCGCGCCGGCCGTTCGACACCACCGGGGCGCCGCCCGTGCTGCGGTTCAACCAGTTCGGCGGCAACATCGGCGGCCCGGTGATTCTGCCCAAATGGTCGACGCGCGACAACAAGACCATGTTCTTCTTCTTCAACTACGAGGGCACCCGCGCGTCCAGACCTACAGGCGGCAACTTTGTCGACTACGTCCACCCGGATCTGCTCAACGGCGACCTGAGCCGGCTGTACCGCGGCGTGAAAAGCGCCTTCCATCCCTATGACGTCGGGCAGGTGTTCCGCCCGGGGTCGGTGACGCGCGACGCAGCGGGCCGGATCACGAATGGCGATCCATACCCGAACAACATCATCCCGAAATCCGAGTGGAGCCAGAACGCCCCCGCGTTTCTGAAGGTGATCAGCGGATTCGACACTTCGAAAGGCGTCTCGCTGGCGCCGACCAATCCGGAACTGGTGCGCGTGCCCTTCCAGGACTACTACCGCTTTTACAAGAACCAGTACGTCGTCCGCTACGACTGGACCCTGAGCCCGAACACCAATTTCTTCTTCCGCTGGGTGGCTGATCCGCAGCGCGAGGAACAGCAGCGCGGCATCTTCTCCACGTTGCCCTATCCCATCTATCCGATGTTCCGCGAGAAGCCCGGCCAGAGCTACTCCTGGAACCTCATCAAAGTGATCAATCCCAGCACGACGAACGAATTCATCTTCACGCTGAACGACCTGAACCAGCAGGTCAATGTCACGCCGGAAACACCGAAATCGCAGTACGACCGCGACGCCCTCGGCTTCAAGTTCCAGGAGCTGTACAAGGGCGTGAACCTGAACAACCGTTTCCCCCGCTTCAATTGCGGCATCGGCGCGTGCAATTTCACGAATTTCTCTTCCGGCTGGCGGAGCGAAGCCACGACGCTTGCCGCGACCAACAACCTGACCAAGATCCGCGGCTCCCACAGCTTCAAGTTCGGCATTTTCTGGAACAGAAACCTGAACGCGCAGCAGCCGACATGGGTGGATCAGGTCCAGTTCGACTTCGGATCCAACGCCATCAACACGCGGGATTCCGGAAACACGTTCGCCAATATGCTGCTCGGCAATTACACGTCGATCACGCAGAGCGACGGGCGGTATTACGCCTCGTTCCGTTTCAACGGACTGGAATGGTACGCCCAGGACAGCTGGAAGATCAACCGGAGGTTCACGCTCGAATATGGCGTGCGCTGGGTGTACTACGGGCCGACGTATACGACGGGGAAAATTCTGATGTGGTACTTCGACCCGGCGCTGTATGATCCGTCAAAAGCGGTTCAGATCGACACCGTCTCGCCAGCGCCGCTGCGCGGCCGCATCATTCCCGACTCCGGCCTGCGCTTCAACGGCATGGTCCAGGAAGGCAGCCCGGGCGTCGCCAAGGGATTCACGAAGCACCGGTTCAATCAGTACTCTCCGCGCCTGGGCATCGCCTGGGATCCGTTCGGCGACGGCAAGACCTCCGTGCGCGCCGGCGGCGGCATCTTCTGGGAGCGGATCCGGCAGAACAACCTGAACTTCGACGGCGTCCGCAACCCGCCCACCGAAACCCAGCCGATCATCTACTCTGGACGGGTCGACGACATCACCCCGGCTCTGGTCACATCGGGCGTGCTCTTCCCGCCGTCGGCGGCAGTGGCCGCCTGGGCGCGCAACGGCAAGACGCCGACTATCTACAGCTGGTCGGTGGGCATCCAGCGGCAGCTGCCCGGCAACACTTCCATTGACATCAGCTACGTCGGCAACCTGGCGCGGCACCTGATGGATGTCCGGGACATCAACCAGCTGCCCCTGAACACGACCACGGGCACCAACATCCTGCAACTGGCCAACAACGTCCAGGACGCGATCCGGCCCTTCCGGGGCTACCGGTCGATCAACTTCACCGACTTCGGCGCCAATTCCAACTACAACGCCCTGCAGGCCCGCTTCAGCAGGCGTTTTTCGCGCACCCTGACTTTCAATGCGAATTACACGTGGTCCAAGGCGATGGGATTCACGGAATGGGACGGGGAAAACATCGGCTACTATCTCGACCGCCGCAGGAATTACGGCCCGCTCGACTATGACCGGACGCATGTGCTATCGCTGGACTACGTCTATCTGCTGCCGGAATTTTCCCGCAAGATGGGCGGCAACCGTCTGGCGAAGGTGGTTCTGGACGGCTGGCAGCTGAGCGGGATCACCCGGTTCTCTACCGGCACGCCGCTCTCGATCTCCTCGAACGGCAACCCCGGCACCCTGGGCGGCGGCGTCCGGGCGGATTACCTCGGCGGCAACATGTTCCTGGAGAAGAAAGACCGCTATAACTACTTCAACGTGTTCGTCTTCGGGCGCCCGCCGGACGGAACACTGGGCAACACGGCCAACGGTTTCTTCCGCGGACCCGGCATCCACAACTGGGATGCTTCGCTGTTCAAGAACGTCAACTTCACGGAGCGGGTGCGGCTGCAATTGCGGTTCGAGTACTTCAACGTGTTCAACCACACGCAGTGGGCGGTGGTGAATACGAGCCTCAGCCTGCCCAACCCGAACACCGCCGTCGCGCCCGCCACGCGCGGCCGCCTCGGCGAAGTGACGGACACGCGCGACCCGCGCCAGCTCCAGATGGGCGTCAAGCTGTATTTTTAGCTTGTGGTCCTTTGCCTGATTCTCGTCGCGGCGCAGGGTGCCGCGACTCTGGGGCCGCTCGTTGACCGGGCGGCCCAGGCTTTGCGCGAAGAGAACTGGGCCGCGGCGGAAGAGGCTCTGCTGGAGGCCCGCAGGATCGCTCCGCAGCATCCGGCGGTGCTGGCCAATCTCGGCGTGCTCTACAGCCGCACGGACCGTTATGGCGAAGCCGTCCGGCATTACCAGCTTGCCCTGAAACAGGCCCCGGGGGATCAGCGTCTGCTGCTGAACCTGGCGCTCGCGCATTTCCGGCAGGAGAACTGTCTGGCAGCGCTTCCGGTTCTGCGGAAGATCCCGGGGAGCCGGCAAGCCCGTGAACTGGAGGCGGCGTGTCTGGTGCTTCTGGACCGGGCAGGTGAAGCCGTGCCGCTTCTGCTGAAGATGACGCCGGATGATCCCTCGGCGCTCTACCTGCTCGGGCTCGCGCACCTGAAGAGCGGCGAGCGCGACAAGGCGCGGCTTGTGTTCCAGACGCTCTTCGAGAGAGCCATCTCGCCTGCGCAGGCCCACTACCTGGCCGGCAAGGCGCAGTACGAGAGCGGCCATTTCGACGAGGCGCTGGAGTCGCTGCGCCGCGCGCTGGAGCTCGCTCCACGAATGGACGAGGCGCGGCTGGAACTCGCCAAGACGTTGATCAGCCTGCGCCGCAACGAGGAAGCCGAGGGGCTGCTGAAGGAGATTCTCTCGCGGCAGCCCCGCAATCTCGAAGCGCTCTATTTTACGGGCGCGCTCTGCGCGCTGAGCGACCGTCTGGAAGAAGCGAAGCGTTACCTTGACCCGGTGCTCCGGGCCAAGCCGGACTTCTGGGGCGCGCATTACTATCTCGGCCGGATCCTGACGACCAGCGGCCGTTACAGGGAGGCGCTGCCGCACCTGGAGCGGGCCGTATCGCTGAATCCCGAGGAAATGTCGGCCTGGTATCAACTGGCGCGCGCCGCCCGCGGCGCGGGACAGGCAGCCCGGGCCAGGGAGGCTCTGGACCGCTATGAATCCATCCGCGCGCGCAAAGTGACCGAGCGTTGAGAGAGCGACAGGAGAGGGAATCCTGGACTCGACCGGCCAGACGCGGGCGGCTTTGCAGGGCCGCGGGCCATTCTGCTAGCTTGCAGGGTGGAAGCGGGAATCCATGAGTCCTGAACAGCAATCCCGGAAAACCGTGCGCACGCGGCGCGTGGACGAAGTGAACTCGTTCGACGAGCTGCTCCGCCACTGCCTGCCAGCCTTTGGCGGCGCCTATCTGCGGCGGATTTACACGATTCTCGACAACGCGATCGGCATGGGCTGCCCGATGACGGTGGCCGTGGCCGGGCCGGTGACGGTGAGCGGCCAGCACCAGGCCTGGCTGATTCCGTTGCTCGAAACAGGATGGGTAGCCTATGTTTCGACGACGGACGCCGTCTGTTATCACGACGGGCACCGTTCGCTGCGAGGCCGCCGCGACTGCGTCTTCGAAGTGCCGCTGTTCGGCGATGACGGGGCGCTGCGCGAGCAGCGCATCATCCGCGTGGCCGACATGGCCTTCGACGAGGACATCCTCTTCGATCAGGACCGCTTTCTTTCCGCGCTGCTGCGGCGTCCTGAGTTTCAGAAGAAGATGTCCGGCACGGAGTTCCGCTACAAGCTGGGCCTGTGGTACGGCGCCATGGAAAAAGCCGGCGGCGTGGAGCCTGGGCTGCTGTCGACCTGCGCCCGCATGGGCATTCCCGTGTTCGTCGGCGCGCCCGGCGACGGCAGCGTGTTTCTGAACTCGATGAAGCTGTGGGCGATGCGCGAAGCCGGGCTGATCGAGCGGCACGATCTCGAGCTGGATCTGCATCTGGAAGTGTTTGAGAGCTGCGCGTTCCACCGCTGGGGGCTGTTCGAGAGCGACGCCAGAGCGCTGGCCACCCTGATTCTGGGCGGCGGCGTGCCCAAGAACTTCAACCTGCAGCCCGAGCCGGCGCTGGGCCAGATTCTCGGGCTGCCGGACATCCGCGGCTACCTGTTCGACGTGCAGATCGTCAGCTCGCCGGTGACAGACGGCTCGCTGTCCTCCTGCTTCCCGGCGGAAGCGGTGACCTGGGGCAAGGTGGACAAGGACCACTACCAGCAGACCACGGAGTCGATGCAGTGCGACTATTCGATCGTGCTGCCGCTGCTGGTGAAGGCGCTGCTCGAGAACCGCGCGCGGTATGAACGCCTGGCTGAAGAGATGGGCGCGGAGGCGCTGTTTGAGAAAGAACCGAAGGCGCGAGGCTATCTGCGCCCGCGCGAGGGCTACCGGCTGTTCGACCGGCGCGGCGAGCTGGTGGAGAAGCTGAAGGCGGCGGTGCGCGAGCAGCGGGAGTGGCTGATGGAGTCGCTCGAGTATCCGCTGCCGCCGGCGCCGTGAGAGTTTGCCTGAGCATGGCATCGCAGGAGAAGATGGCCCCAGGGAACGGGCGCACGGATCGAGGCTGATTTGTCCAGGATGCAGGCTCCGCTGAAAGGCAGATGGGCGCTGGCGGGAGCGTGCGGCGCAGCTGCGCTGGCGCTGGTCTTCGCCGCCGCCGGAGCGCAGACCGAAGCGCCGGCGGCGAAGCGTCCGGTGTTCCGCGACGCCGCCGCGGACTGGCCGTTCCGCTACGTCTCGAACAACAGCCTCTACGGGCGCAAATGGTTTCCGCAGCCCATGTGCGGCGGCATCGCCGTGCTCGATTACGACAACGACGGACGGCTCGACATCTTCTTTACGAACGGCGCGCGGTTTCCGGAGCGCAGGCGCACGGACGAGTCGTTCTACAATCTGCTGCTGCGGCAGAAGGCGGACGGAACGTTCGAAGACGTCACGGAACGCGCCGGGCTGCTGGGGAAGGATCTCGACTTCAATTTCGGCGTGGCAGCGGGCGACTATGACAACGACGGCTGGACGGACCTGTTCATCACGACCGCCGGACGGAACGTGCTGTACCGCAACATGGGCAACGGCACGTTCCGCGACGTCACCGCCGCCACGGGCATCGGAACGAAGCCGCGGGATCTGCTGAGCGTCGCCGCCGCGTGGTTCGACTATGACAGGGACGGATGGCTGGATCTGTTCGTGTCGAACTACACGTTCTGGTCGCCGGAGACGGACCACCGATGCGCGATGAGCGACCTCGATCTGTATTGCGATCCGCGCCGGTACGCGAGCGTGCCGCATCAGCTGTTCCGCAACCTGGGCAACGGAAAGTTCGCCGATGTGACGGAGAAGGTGCGGCTGCACGAGGCGCCGGGCAAAGGCATGGGCGTGTCGATCGCGGACTTCAACAACGACGGGTGGCTGGACGTGTTCGTGGCCAACGACACGGACCCGAATTTCCTGTTCCTGAACCGGCAGGGGAAGTTCTTCGAGGAGGCGGGGCTGCAGCTCGGCGTAGCCTACAACGAAAACGCGCAGGCGGGCTCGTCGATGGGCTGCGACGCGAAAGACTACGACAACGACGGGCTGGTGGACATTTTTTACAACAACCTGCGCTCGCAGATCTGGGGCCTGCTGCGCAATACGGGCGAGGCGTTCGAGCTGGTTTCGACGCCGACGCGCATTACTTATCTCAGCCGGCCTTATTCGGGCTGGAGCAGCGGGTTCATCGATTACAACAACGACGGCTGGAAGGACATTTACTCCTCGAACGGCGACGTCGATGAATTCAACGAGCTTTCCCCGCAGAACGACACGCTGTTCGAGAACGTCGAGGGCCGGCATTTCATCGACGTGTCCGCGGACCTGGGGCCGGATTTCGCAAAGAAGGGCTTCCAGCGCGGCTCGGCGTTCGCGGATCTCAACAATGACGGCGCGATGGACCTGATCGTCACCTCGCTGAACACGCGCCCGCGCATTCTGATGAACAGCGGCGGCACAGGGAACCACTGGCTGCTGGTGGAACTCACCGGTAAGCGGAGCCCGCGCGACGCCATCGGGGCGAAGGTGAAAGTGACCACGCAATCCGGGCGGACGCTGTACAACCATGTTGCGGTCAGCGTGGGGTTCATGGGATCGAGCGACCGGCGCGTGCATTTCGGCCTGGGGCGCGAGAACCGCGTCCGCAGCCTCGAGATCACGTGGCCCAGCGGCGTACGGCAGACATTGGAGAATATTGCGGCGGACCAGATCCTGAAGATCACGGAGCCGGCCGCACCCGCGCCGCGGCCCGCGCCTGCGAAAGCCAGGCCCGCGAAATGAGATAAGCTTGTCTGCCGTCATGGCTTCTCTGCTGGATGATCTGGCGGGCTGGAATCGGCGCTATGGCGAGGATCCTGCCCCGCTGGTGGAACTCCTGAAGCGGCTGACGGACACGCCGATGACGGAGCCGCAGGACCTGATCCGCCTGCACGAAGGCGCGCTGTTCCTGCGGGCATATCCGCACAGCGAGGCCGTGGCGCGCGCCTGTGACGAGTTGCTGTGCGGCTTCGGGGCGCGCATCGCAGCGCTGGGCGAGACGCCGGCGGAGATGGAAGAGCCGGAAGTGTCGGGCATCGCAGGCACGGCGGTGACGGCGATTTTCAGTTATGAAGCTGCCCGCTCTCTGGCGGAGCGCCACGGGGGCGCAATCGAGATCGCCTGGGACGACTGTCCGGAGCCGGACTGCTTCGGACCTCTGCTGGCAGCGATTCTGCCCGAGGCCCGGGAAGAGTGGCCGGTGGAGGCGCACTTCCCTGCCCGCGAGTGGATCGACCGCGCCCGGAGGCCCGGCCAGACTGCAATTCAATGGCTTCTTGAGAAGCTGGAGCGGCTCGAAGGGCCGACGGCGCGCCGCGCGGAACTGTACGATGCAGCGCGGGTGATGCTGCACTGGCGGCTGGGAGAATCGCGGGCAGCCCGCACGCACACGCGGCGCGGCGCGGCCACGTTCTTCCACGCCGCGCCGCTGTTGCGGCGGAAGGACGTGCGCCTGAAGGCCGAACTGGAGGCGCCCGCCCAGCCCGTGCGGCGATTGAAGGCGGCTGCGGCAGGAGAGGCTCTGGCCCTAATCCACGACACGTCAGCCGTTCGCTACCGGGAGCTGTACGGCTTCAATTTTCCGGACTTGCGGCACGTCTTCAGCATTGACGCCGGGCGGGGGCTGGAGATTGTCTGGTTCGGGGTTGAACCGCAGGCGCGCCTGCCGCTGCGCGCGTATCATGCGGGGATGTTTTTCAAGAACGGCGTGCCGGCGGGATACGTGGAAGTGCTCTCCTTTATCGAGCGCGCGGAAGTGGGATTCAACCTGTATTACACTTTCCGCGAGGGAGAAACGGCCTGGATTTATGCGAAAATCCTGCAGGCCTGCCGTCAGATGCTGGGCGCGACCGTGTTCTGGATCGATCCGTATCAGATCGGGCACGACAACGAAGAGGCCGTCGAATCCGGCGCCTTCTGGTTCTACCGCAAGCTGGGCTTCCGCCCTGTGGACCCGCTGCTGGAAGCCCTGGCGCGGAGGGAGGAGTCGCGGCTGGCTGTTCGGGCCCACGCAAAAACGTCCAGGCCGCTACTGCGGAGGCTGGCTGAAAGCCCGATGGTCTTTGAGCCGTTTGCAGCAAGGCCCGGCGCGTGGGACCGTTTCCACATCCGGCGCCTGGCTTCCGCTGAATGGCCGAAGTCGGTGCGCCGCCGTTTTGAGACGCACCTTGAACTGAAGCGGTCCGGCGACGAGAGCCGTTACTTGCGGGCGCTTCAGCAGGACGACGCGCTGCGCGAAGAGCTGTTGCGGCTCGGCTCGGAGTGAGCCGGCGGCTATTTTCTCAGGTTCGTTTCGAAGAGCCTGAGGATGCGGCGGTACTCGTCGGTCCAGCTGGACGCGTTGACAAAACCGTGATCCTCAACGGGATAGATGGCAACCTCCCAATTCTCTTTGCCCAGCTCAATGAGCTTCTGCGCCAGCCGGACGGTGTCCTGGAAGTGCACGTTGGCGTCCGCCATGCCGTGGCAGATCAGCAGGGCTCCCTGCAGACCTGCGGCGTGGTAGATGGGCGAGCTGCGGCGGTAAGCCTCGGGATCGTCCTGCGGGAGGTTCAGAATGGCGCCCGTGTAGGGGTGGTTGTAGTGCGCCCAGTCGGTTACTGGGCGGAGGGCGGCGCCAGCCGCGAAGACGCCGGGCTGCGTGAACATCGCCATCAGCGTGATGAAGCCGCCGTAGCTGCCGCCGTAAATTCCGATGCGTTTCGGATCCACGCCATGCTCGCTGACGAGCCAGCGGGCGGCGTCCACCTGGTCGTCAAGGTCCTTGCCGCCCATGTGGCGGTAGATGGCCGTGCGCCAGGCGCGCCCGTGGCCGGCCGAACCGCGGTAGTCGAGATCGAGCACGATGTAGCCGCGCTCCATGAGCAGATGGTGGAACAGATTCTCGCGGCCATAACTTGACCATCCGCGGTGGACGTTCTGCAGATATCCGGCGCCGTGGACGAAAATGACCGCAGGCCCGCCTTTTTTCCAGGTTTTCGGTTTGAAAATATGGGCGGGAATTTTCGCCCCGTCCCGCGCCGGGATCTCGACAATTGGTTTTTCGATCCACGTGTATTTCGCGAATTCTTCCGATGGAGAGACGGTCACGCGCTGCATGGCCGCCTGCGGCCTGGCGTCCATCAGGAACAGCTCGGGCGGCTGGTTGGTGCGGCTGTGGATGACAGCAAGCCGGGCGCCGTCCGGGGATAACTCGCCCTCATAGAGTCCGGGCGCAGCGGTCAGGCGCGTTCGGGGCCCGCCCTGCGAGGGCATCAGATACAGGTGATTCTCATACGGGCTGGCCTCGCTGGTGACGAGCAGGAACTGCTGTTTGTTCGGGGAAAGCTCCGCCTGCTTCACTTCCCAACGGCCCTCTGTGAGCGCACGCACCGCGCCGGTCTCCCAGTCCGCGGCATAGAGGTGCGACCAGCCGGTCTGCTCGGACTGGAACCAGACTTCGCGTCCGCCGGGCAGCCATCCGAGCGACATCGCGCCCGGTCCGCCGACCCACGCCTCGTCGCTCGTCTGATGCAGGGTGCGGAGTTTGCCGGAGGAAAGATCGACGGCGAACACCCAGCGGTCCTTGAAATCGGCGGCGCGGCCGAGAACGGCCAGCCTGGTTCCGTCTTCGTTCCACTGGGGGTTGGACAGCACGACGGGGCGCTCGACTTCCCTGCCGTCGCGGGTTGTCCGGATGCCCGGCTCAAGCCACCGCGCTTCACCCGTCTCGACACTCAGCAGAGCCATGCGCGGGCGGGGCTGCAGGTCGCCGACTTTCGTCCGCGTCGGCTGCGTTTCCGTGTAGGCGGTTTCGGTGACATAGAGCGGCATCAATGCCGTTTTGGATTCCTGCGGGCGTTCCGTGATCGTGGCCAGCACGTGCCTGCCATCGGGAGAAAGCATCAGATCCGTGACAGTCTGCCGCGGCGTCAGCCGCAGAGGCTTGCGGGGATTCTCCTTTTTGCGCTTTTCCTCGCGCTCTTCACGCTGGCGCGCGCGCTGATCGACGGCCTCGAGCAAAGCGCGCTCTTCCTTTTTGAGCCACTCCTGGCTGGCCGTGCCTTTGCGCTGCTCGTCGGGGCCGGGCTGCCCCGGGGGCAGGATGTGGGTCAACTGCTCGATCGCGCCCGATTCGAGCGAAAGGAGGTACAGGTTGCTGTTGCGGACAAACGTGACCGCGCGTCCGTCGCTGGTCAGGCGGGGCGACGACTCCGCATCGCCCGTCCGGGTCAGGCGCCGCATGCGGTCCGAGGAGCGGTCGTAAAGGTAGATGTCGCCCTCGCGCGCAAACACTACTTTGGTGCCGTCAGCAGATTCCGAGCCGCGCACAGGCGGGGCTTCGAGCGCCTCTTCATCCGTCAGCCGCCTGAGGCCGGAACCGTCGCGGTTCACGACCCAGGTGGAGAACTCCTTCTGCTGCGGCTCCGAAGCCTGCTTCCACTCGAAGTAGACGCGCTGCCCGTCGCCACTCCAGCGCACGGCGCGCGGCGCGTACCCGTAGAGCGCGGGCCCCTGCATGATCCACTCGACGGCGAGGGGCTTCTGCGGCGGTTGCGCGGCCACCGGCGCGGGCGTGCACACGAGCGCCGCCATCCAGATGCACAGTGCTTCTCTCATGGTCCTGAAAAACGGGATTGTCTCACACTGGCCGGCGGCGCAGCCGTCACCAGCGGCGCATGACCTCGAGGAGGAGCGACCGTCCGGGAGCGTCCACGCCCGAGCCGTGCACGCGGAAATTGCGGTCGAACAGGTTGCTGATTCCGGCGGAAATCACCCAGAATTCACCCGCATTCCAGCCCCCGCGCAGATCGAATCTCGCCCAGCCGGGCGTGGCCGTCAACAGGGGCACGCGCTGCGAGTCGCTGATCCCGAGCCCCGGCGGCAGCACGCGCGCCACGATCTGCTCGACGCTTTCGCCGGTCGGGCGGAACCGTCCCTGCGGATCGAGGAATTCGCCAACCCTCGCCCCGGCAAGAAAGGCCCGGATGTCGTTGCGGCTGCGCGCCGCGCCGATGCGCTCGTCGTCGAGATCGCCGCCGCTCAGGCGCCGCTGCGCTCCGGAAGCGAGCAGGCCGGCCTCGGCCCACCAGCGGCGTCCGGCATCATGCCGGACAGCGAGATGTCCGCTCTGCGGCGGCAGCCGCCGCACGGGGCGGTGCGGGTCGAGGTCATTGCCCGCGATGAACGAGTAAGCCCCGCGCGCGCTCCAGCGCGAAGACATCCGCCAGCGGAACAGCGACTCGAGGCCGCGGTAGTCCGTCCTGCCGTCATTGACGAACGCCTTGACCGCGCGCGAGTCGAACGGGGTAGCCACGGTCGCCACGCCCTGCGCCGCCTGCTGCGGCGTCTGCGGCAGCGGGCGCACGGGAATGCCGCCGAGCGAATCCGGCACACGCACGGCGTCGAAGAGAAGCGTGCGGCGGACGATCGGATCCTGGAGCCGCGCCGCAAACACCTGCACGCGCGCCTCGATGCGGCTCCAGGCTCCCTGCCAGCCTGCTTCGACGTTCCTCAAAGTCTCAGGCACGAGAGAACGCGCAGGGACGCCTTTCGACAACGCCGCCTCGCTGGCGTTATTCGCCAAGAAGGGCTGCCACGGCAATGCATCGCGCACGGGAATTTCGTAACCAAGGTCGTTCAGACCAATCGCACCCAGGTCATTCAGGTTCGGCGCGCGGAAGCCGAGTCCTGCCGCGCCATGCAACCCCCAACCGCGCGCAGCGCGCCACACGAGGCTGCCGTTCCAGGTCCACTGGCTGAACCGCAAGGAAGCGGAGGGCACGCCGAACCGCGGCGACTCTTGCACACTGAACCGCACGTCCGTCCATCGCGCGCCGTAGCCAAGCCTCACGCGGCGCGAGAGCAGTTCTGTCGAGCCGTGCGCCGCCAACGCCGCCGTGCGGTACGTCGAACCGTCGGGATACAGCGGGCGGGCGGGGCTCAATCCCTGCAGCCGCGACGCCGCGATCCGCTCGCCGTACCACTCGCCCTGCACGCCGAGGCTCGAGTGGCGCCCCGCACGCCGCAAAGCCTGTCCCTGCCAGCCCAGCACGCGCACTTCGTTTTCGTCCTGCACGACCACGTCGCCCGCGCGCAATCCCTGACGGACGCTGCCGTCGAGCATCCGGTTCCAGCTGGCGCGCGCGCTCAAGCTGTCGAAAAAGCCGCCGAACCGCTCCCACCGCGCATAGCCGAAGTCGAGCTGCTGCGGACGAAAAGCCGACTGCAGACGCCCGAGCCCGCCCCAGAGATCCTTGTAGCCGCGCGCGCCGAGGATGGCGCTGCGCTGGTACCAGCCTGTGATCAGGTCGCGCGTGCCGATCCTCCATGCGGCTTTGCCGTAGGCGCCCGCCCGCGACCAGGCGGTGTCCTGAAGGCGGCTGCCCGTGAGATCGCGAATCAGTCCGAGGTCGAGACCGAGCAGCCGCCGGAACACGTGATGCGAGTCCAGCCCGCCGCCCGCGCGCAGATCCTGATGCCGGGCGCCGTGCGCGCCGCCGAGCAGCCACAACGGGCCGCGCCCGGCGGAGATCTCGGCCTGTCCCGCCGAGCTCCAGTCGGCCGTTTCGCCGCCCGCCTGCAGGAAGCCGTGCCACTGCCATCCGGAACCGGGGCTGAACTGCGCAGCCGGGGTCAGCAGCTGAATCACGCCGCCGAGACCGTCGCTGCCGTATTGCGTGCCGCTGGGTCCCAGCATGGCCTCGATGCGCTCTGCCTGCGAGGGCTCGAAAAACGCCAGATACTGATTGGGACCGCTGCGGAACGTCGAGTTGTTGAAGCGCACGCCGTCGACGAGATGCGCGACGTGATAACCCGTGAGGCCGCGCAGGAACGGCGAGACCTGTCCGGGCGTGGTCTGCTGCACGAGGATGCCGGGCGCTTCTTCGAGGATGTGGCCCACGGTGGGCGCGGAGCGGATCGCTTCGTCTCCGCGCTGGCGCTGCCAGACGAGCGGCGCGGCGTCCCGGGCTTCCTCGAGAGCTCCAGCGCGGGCGGTGACGGTGACGGAGGTGGAGAGCGCCTGCGGCGCGAGCGTGATCACGTCGGCGCCCGAGGCGCGCTTCTCCACGCGCGCGAAGCCGTCTTTTTCAGCGATGAGCCACATGCCGGGCGCACCGGAAGCGAAGGCGTAACGGCCCTGCTCATCCGTCAGGACTCTGTCGACGGCTGCTCCGGCGGCAGTGCGCAGCTCGACGCGGACCTGAGACATGGGGGTTCCCTGCGCATCGAGCACGACGCCAGTGAGCCCGCTTTGAGCGAAGGTGATGGCGGGAACAGCGCAGAGGACGAGGAGAGCGCGCCACATAGTTTCGAGTCTTGCAGATCGCCCGCCGCAGACGCCACTTGCACGCATTTCAAACCCATTACGGAACGGGCGCGCGGCGGGCAGTTGAAGGACAGAGGCGGCCCGCGTTCCGGTTGTCCGCCAGGTTTGCGGCATACACTGGACGAATGCCGAGCCATGTGACGGCGCCTCTGGCGAGCCCGGAGCTGTCGCAACAATTGGAGCGCACCGAAGCGCTCAGCTCAGCGCGGTTTGTCGATTCCCGCCGCCGTCTGGCAGCCGGGAGCGCGGCGGAATGGATGGAAGCCGGGGGAGCGGTGGCGCTCTTCGACGGCCCCGAGTCGCCGATGACGCAGACGTTCTGCCTCGGTCTGTTCGAGCCGGCCACGCCGCAGTTGCTGGACACGCTCGAGCACTTTTTCTTCAGCCGCGGCGCACCGGCACAGCATGAAGTAAGCCCGCTGGCCGGCATCGAATGCCTCGCGCTGTTGCAGGAGCGCAGCTACCGGCTGGTGGAACTCTCCAGCGTCATGTACCGCACAGTGGAGGCCGCACCGGAAGCGCCCGAAGATGTGCGCGTCACCGCCGTTTCAGACGCGGAAGCGGATCTGTGGGCCCGCGTCGCCGCCGAGGGCTGGCGCGACATCGCTCCCGAATACTATGGGTTGATCCTGGAAATGGGACAGGCCGCCGTGCGCAAGGAGGACTCGTGCTGCTTTCTGGCCTGGATCGACGGCAGGCCCGTCGCTTCAGCGGGACTCTCTCTGGCGCCTCCGGTGGCTCACCTGGCGGGCGCGTCGACGATCCCTGAAGCCCGCCGCCGCGGCGTGCAGCGGGCGCTGCTGGCTGCGCGCCTCCGGCATGCGCATGAGCACGGCTGCACGCTGGCGCTGATGGGCGCCGCTCCGGGCAGCGCCTCGCAGCGCAACGCGGAGCGGCTGGGTTTCCGCATCGCCTACACGCGGCTCAAGTGGCGCCGCGATTCGCCGCGCTCACGAGAGCAGTTCAGCCGAGTTTCCACGGCGCGCGGTATTCGCGCCGCAAAAGCGCGTTGGCTGCGTCGTTGCCGATGACGCGTTCGGCGGCCGCGTCCCATTCAATGCGGCTGCGCGAGCGCAGCGCAATGTTGCCGAGCGCCGCCACGGCCGAGACATGGTGGCCGACGTCCAGGTTCTCGACCGGCTGCTGGCGGGACCTGACGCAATCCAGGAAGTTGCGCGCGTGGGCCACGCGGGCGTTGTCGCCCGCCGGAGCGCGGCGGCGCATTTCGACGACTTTTTCGCGCTTCTTCGGTTCGGCCACCACCTCCCAGCCGTTGTTGTCGACGATCAGCGTGGCGTCGGCGCCGGTGAAGACGACGGCATGCTCGCGGCGGTCGGGGCCGAGACCGCACTGCACGGAGTGCTCCCAGATCAGGGTGTAGGAGGGAAAATCATAAACCGCTATTTGCGTATCGGGCGTCTCCGTGTTGTCCTCGAGCACGTACTTGCCGCCGCTGGACACGACGCTTTTCGGCCACTCCGGGCCCATCGCCCACAGGGCGATGTTCACCAGATGCACGCCCCAGTCCGTCATCAGGCCGCCGGCGTAGTCCCAGAACCAGCGGAAATTGAAGTGGAACCGGTTGCGGTTGAACGGGCGCCGCGGCGCGGGACCGAGCCACATGTCGTAGTCGACGCCCGGCGGCACGGGCTCGTCCGGAGGGTTGCCGCAGTCGGTGACCCAGTCGAGATAGGCGAAGCAGCGCACCTGCCGCACCTTGCCGATTTTGCCCGAGCGGACGATGTCGACCGCCTCGCTCCAGTGCGTGCCGCTGCGCCACTGCGTGCCCATCTGCGCAATGCGGCCGTGGCGGCGCGCCGCATCGCGCATCACGCGGCCTTCCCAGACAGTGGTGGCGAGAGGCTTCTCGACGTAGACGTCCTTGCCCGCTTCAAAAGCCATGACAGTCGGCAGCGCGTGCCAGTGGTCCGGCGTGCAGTTCAGGATGATGTCAATGTCTTTGCGTTCGATGATGCGGCGGAAATCCTTCACCGCATCAGGGCGCTTGCGGCCGAGATCGTCCAGACGTTTGAGCGTGCGCGCGATCATGGCGTCATCGACGTCGCAGATGGCGGCGATCTCGCATTCTTTGTGGGCGAGAAACGCGTTGGAATCGGCCACGCTGATGCCGCCGCAGCCGATGAGGCCGATGCGCACGCGGTCTGCGGGCGCGGCGGGCTGGAGGCCCGCAGCGTAGGCGGCGGAAGCGAGCGAGGCGGAGAAATCGCGGCGGGTCCACCGGCGGTCCATCATCAGAGGCCCTCCCGTTCAGGGAAAGCATACACCCGTCCTGTGCAGACCGGAATCAGGCGCGCGCGGCAGAGCGGGAGCAGTGCGCCGACAGCAGCCGCCGGAGATCCTCCAGGTGGTAAGGCTTGGCAAGGAAATCGTCCATTCCCGCGTCCAGACAACGGCGGGCGTCTTCGGGCGAGGCGTGCGCTGTGAGTCCGATGATCGGGACACGGTCCCGCTTCTCGGCGGCTTCCGCCTGCCGGATGCGGCGCGTGGCCTCCAGCCCGTCGACGACGGGCATCTGCACGTCCATCAGGATGGCGTCGAAGCGGCCGATCCGCGCCTTCTCGACAGCTTCCCTGCCGTCAGCGGCAAAGAGCAGGAAGTGACCGTCGCGCTTCAGCAGCCTCTCCAGGGCCAGGCGGTTGACCTCGTTGTCCTCCGCCACGAGGATGTTGAGTCCCTGGATCCGCACCTGCCCGCGGGCGGAGCCGGAAGCCTGTTGTTCTCCGTCAGGCGCCTCCGGCAGAGGGACGATGAAGGAGAACACCGAGCCGGTTCCCGGCTGGCTTTCAAGGCGGATCTCTCCTCCCATCAGAACCGCCAGGCGGTCTGAGATCGTCAGACCCAGGCCCGATCCCCCATACTGGCGCGTGGAAGAGCCGTCGCCCTGAACGAAGGCCTGAAAGATCGACTTCTGTTTTTCCGGCGGGATGCCCGGGCCAGTGTCGGCGACGGAGAAACGGATGCAGTCTTCCCGATCCGGGGCCACTTCGAGCCTGACCCAACCCGCCTGAGTGAACTTGACGGCGTTGCCGAGAAGGTTCGCCAGCACCTGCCGGATCCGCCGTTCGTCACCCAGCACTGCGTCCGGGACCGCGTCCCCGACATCCGCCTGGAGAAGGAGCCCCTTTCGCCGAGCCTGCGGCTCGAACAGCCGCACGAGCTCGCCGACCATGGCGCGGAGGGAAAATGGACGCGGCTCGGGGCGGATCTGGCCTTTTTCGATCCGGGACAGATCCAGCACATCGTCGACGATCTGCACCAGCGTCCGGGCGGAACTCTGGATCGTTTCGAGGTAGCAGCGCTGCTCGGGAGGCAGCTCCGACTCGAGCGCCAGCTCCGTCATGCCGAGGATGCCGTTGAGCGGCGTGCGCATCTCATGGCTCATGTTGGCCAGGAAGAGCGACTTGGCCGCTTCCGACTGCCGCGCTTCGACCGCAAGGCGGCGGATTTCGGCCGTCTGCCGCCGCACGGCGCGCCGGAGCAGAATCACCCAGAGCCCGGCGGCCAGGGCTGCGCCGAGAGCGGCCAGCAGCCAGAGCCTCAGGGCGCCGAGGCGCTCCTGTTCCGGGGATTGGAGAAGGACGACGTCATCGGCCGAGCGCAGGCGGATCTGGTGCTTGCCCTGCTCTTCGGGAATCAGGACGCCCGTCAGCTCGACGACCGCCCCCACGGGCGCGGCCTGCGCCAGCAGAGGGCGTTCGGTCTTCTCGCGCCGCAGATAGACCCGCAGCTCCGGCCCGGATTCGCCAACCCAGATGGCATCGCGGGTTTCTCCGATTGCAATCTTCTGCACACGGCCGCGCACAACAACGAGCTGGCCGGCAGAGACTCCATCAATCGCCTCCCGGGTGGACAGGGACTGCGCCTGCGGCGCCCTGCCTTTGCCGATCAGCCGGACTTCCGCTTTGCCCAGTTCGGGCTCAAGGTCGTCGTAGAGCTGCAGGACTCCGCAAGCCGTCACCGCCGCCGCACGCGGCACGGGTTCACCGCCGGTTCCCTGAACAACGATGCCGCCGGAAGAGTCCTGCAGATAGAAATCCCCCGGCCCCGAGCGGAGGATGCCCGTTTCCATCGTTACGACGCCCTGCACGCAGACGCGCCTGCCGGGATCGCTGAAGGCCAGTTCCCTCGCTGCCGCCACCGGGACAAAACCGGCCTGCCGCCCCGCAGGCGGGTAGCCGTCCGGCGCGGCCAGGATGAGGATCAAAGGAAGGACAAACATCCGTCTCGTGCCCCTTTTCGGCAGAAACACGCCGGACTTTTGCCCATTGCAGAGGCTGCCCCGGGATTCCGCACTTACGGGCTCCCCTCTCCAGCCCGGATGATCCGCCCTCCGGCTTTCAGAACGCGCTGCATCTCCGCCGTCGGCTGATCCGGCGCCGCGTCGACAATCACGTCGAACCAGCCGTCCGCCCAGGGGATCTCCTCCCGGCTGCCTTCCACGAACATCACATGATCCAGATCCGCGCACAGCCGGCGCGCCTGCCAGACCTCGTCCGGGCTGCCAAGCCCGACCAGCGCACCCTCCGTCACGGCTTCCGCCAGCTCGCGCAGGCGCGCCGGTCCGGCCAGCGATGTGAGCAACACCCTGTCCGACGGCCTCATGCCCATGACACTATCACGCGGCAGGCCGGCTCCGGACCTTGACAGGCGGAGCGGTCCGGCAATATAGTTAGGACTGCTAAGTATGAGTTCCGTCCCCGCCCTTTCCCAGCGCATCGCCTCGGGCCTGGCCCGGATCTCGCTCCTGTTGCGGCACCACGGCTGGCAGGCGGCCGCCGCGCAGTCGCTGACGCCGACGCAGGCGCAGATCCTGGCGGCGCTCGCTTCGCGGCCTCCGCGGTCGCTGCGCCTGTCGGCGCTGGCCGAGCTGCTGGCTCTTTCGTTGCCGACGGTGAGCGACGCCGTGGCGGCGCTCGAGAAAAAGGGAATGGTGCGCCGCCGCAGCGACCCTGCCGACGGACGCGCCGGGCTGCTGGATCTGACGGCGCGCGGGCGGCGCGCGGCCGCTGCGGCCAGCCAGTGGCCGGACTATCTGCTGGCGGCCGTGGATGCGCTGCCGGCTCCGATGCAGGAAAACCTGCTGGCGGCGCTGATGGCCATGATTCGTTCTCTTCAGGAGCAGGGCCGCATTCCGGTGGCCCGCATGTGCACGAACTGCCTTTATTTCGAGCCGGAGCGGTTTCCCGGCTCTCCGGCCCCGCATTTCTGTCATTTCGTGCAGGCCCCGTTCGGGCTGAGGGCGTTCCGCCTCGATTGCCCTGATTTCCAGGCCGCGCCCGAAGAGGCGCAGCAGATGCATCAGCGCGTCCTTATCTCACTCGCACCCTGGAAAGGAGAATCCGATGGCCCAAACAAACATCCCCGGATATGATTTCGGCTCTCCGGCGCTGGGCCGGTCCCCCGTCAGCGCCGAGGAGTTCGAGCTGCTGAAGAAGACGGTTCTTTTCACCGAAGAAGACGCGGCCGCTCTCCGGCGTTCGCGGGAGATCCTGGCGCCGCAGGCGGAGAAGATCCTTGATGTCTGGTACGGCTTCGTCGGATCGAATCCGCACCTGGTGGCGGCCTTCTGCGACCCGCAGACCGGACAGCCGGACACGGCGTATCTGGGCGCGGTGCGGAAGCGGTTCGGGCAATGGATTCTGGATACGGCGTCCGCCGAGTACGGGCAGGCGTGGCTTGACTACCAACATGAGATCGGCCTCCGCCATCACCGGCTGAAGAAAAACAGGACCGACGGGGCGCGCGGCTCGGCTCATGTGCCGTTCCGCTACCTGATTGCGCTGCTGTTCCCGGTGACGGCGACGCTCAGACCGTTCCTGGCCTCCTCCGGGGCCTCTGCCGAGGAGGTGGACCGGATGCACCAGGCGTGGATCAAGAGCGTGCTCTTGCAGGTGATCCTCTGGTCGCACCCGTACGTCAAAGAGGGCGACTTCTGAGCGGCCTTGCGGCCTGGCTGCCCGCGCTCAGCCGCCCCGCGGGCGCGGGTAGTCCTGCTTCATCCGGTGGGGCGCCTTGCGGACGAGCGAGCGGGGGTCGAGCAGGTGCATCGGGCGGTACTCGCGTTCATTCCAGCGGTAGCCCGGCTCGAACTGCACGCCGACATACCAGCCGATGTCCTTGTACATGCAGTAGCGCACGACGCCGGCGAATTCGCCCTGTTCGTACGCGATCCGCATCGGCGCGCCCACCGGAACCTTCGTCTCCAGCTGCAGGCAGGCGCCGGACAGGGAAATATCCTCCAGATTGGCCACGGCGCGCCGAGTCTTTCCGTTCTGATCTTTCCAGCGGACATCGACCAGATCCGCGCACAACATCCTCGGTTCGGACCGCCGATCGATCATACACTCACTCCATCGGACAACCGCATTGCCTCGTGCAGACTGCCGCGGGCGACTTTTTTACCTTAGCCCGAATTAGGGCATGCACGCCGCCCATAGGGTGCCTGGGCGACCCCGGCTCCCATAGTACTCCTAATCCGCGCCTGCGCCGGGTATAGCAGCGTCAGGCTTTGCCGGTCTGACGCAGCCATTCCCGCCGCGTCATCAGGTCCCGGCTTGACCGCGCATGGTCGACGGCGAGCACGCCGTCCAGGTGATCCATCTCATGCTGGATGAGTTCCGACAGGGCGTGCTCGGCTTCCAGGCGCTGCCGCCCGCCTTCCGGGTTTTCGTACTCGATCACGACCCGCGTATGCCTCCGCAGCCGCACCATGAGATCGGGAAACGAGAAGCAGTCGTCCCACATCTCGAACGTTTCGCTGCTTTTCTCGGCGAACACCGGGTTGATGAGCTCGTAGCGCCGGCCGGCCACTTCGAGAAAGATCAGCCGCAGGGGCTCGCCGATCTGGATGGCGCTGATGCCGCGGCCGAAGCCGTGCCGTCGGCGGAAATCGGCCAGCGTGTCTTCGAGATCCTGCATCACGCGGCGGATCTCTCCGGGGTCGCGCGCCGGAGCGGAGACCTGCCGCAGGGTGTCATCGCCCAGTTCGAGAATGCGCCGCACGGCCATGCCTCCATGGTATGCCAGAGGCAGGCCGCCGGCGCTTCCTGTAAGCTGGGGCTGGAGATGGCATCATCAGCCGCGCAGGCGCGAACGGTGGACCAGGAGCCGGAAACATGACCGGACCGGAGACCGCCCCCCTCTCGTCCCCTGCCCCGTCGGCCGCCGGGCTGGGCATCCGCGCGGCGCTGTTCCTGCTGTTTGTGCGCATCGGCGGGATGGTGTTCGGCGGCGCGCTGTATGCCGTGTTTGACAGTCTCCTGCTGGCCAGCGCCCTGGGTGTTTTTCTGGCGGCGGCGCTGGCCACGGTGCTTGTGCTGCGGATGTTCGAGCGGGGCCAGATGGGCGACATCGGCCTCGCCTGGTGGCCGCACGGGCAACGGAATTTCGTGCTGGGAACCCTTGCTGGCCTCGTGGCGGGACTGGCTGCGGCGGGACTGCCCGTGCTGCTGGGCATGGCCTCCATCGTGCGGTCCGGGGAGCCGGAGATGGCGTCCGGCGCGGGCAAGTTCGTCTTTGTCACGCTGATGCTGTGGGTTGGCGCGGCGGGAGAGGAACTCATGTTCCGCGGCTATCCGTTTCAGATCCTGGCGCGGAGGTTCGGCCCCGCGCGGGTGATCCCGCCCTTTGCGGTGCTGTTCGCTCTGGCGCACTTCGACAATCCGCAATCGAGCTGGGCGGGCGTGGCGAACACGGCCCTCTGGGGCGCCGTGCTTGCATTGGCGTGGTGGCGCTCGCAGAGCCTGTGGCTGCCCATCGGGCTGCACTTCGGCTGGAACTGGGCGCTGCCGCTCGCGGGCGTCCGGCTGAGCGGGTTTAAGATGGGGTTGACGGGCCACGCGCTGGAGTGGAAAGCGGGCCCGCTGTGGAGCGGGGGCGAGTATGGGATCGAGGCCGGTCTCCCGACGACAGCTGCGGCTCTCGCGCTTCTGCTGTGGCTCTGGCGCCGGAATTGGCAACCCGGGACTGCCGGCCGCGTCTGATTCATCAGGAGGCTGAAGCCGTGCGGCGGTTGTGTGCGCTCCTCTTCGTGGCTCTTCTGCTGCCTGCGCAGCGGGGCAAGGAAGACCGCGTCCGCAAGCTGACCGACGAGGAGAAGATCGAGCTTCTCCGCGGCCTGACAGCGGAGTTCGCCACGGTGAAGGCGTTCATTCCGAGGGTCAAGCGGCCGGTCCAGATCCGCGCCGACGGCACCTATGACAAGACCGAGTGGCGGGAGAAGGGAGACGAGTTCGGCGCGGTGGCGCGGGTCGGCGAGCTGGTCCAGATCACCAAGGTGGACATCGAGGACGACCGCATCGTCCTGCAGATCAACGGCGGGCTGAACACCCGCGGCAAGTGGTACGAGCGCATCGAGGGCGGCGTCGGCACGTCCGGCCGCACGGTGCCGATGTCGCGCAACATCACGCGCTCGGCGGGCACCACGATTGCGCTGGTCTTCCCCGGCAGGATTCCTCCGGAGACGAAACCCTCCGACGTGAAACAGATGCTGAAGCCGGTGCTCGAGTTCGACACGCGATCGGCCACGCAGAACTATTTCGACACACTGCCGCCGGAGATCCAGGAGGCGATCAAGGCCAACCGCGCCGAAGTCGGCATGACGCCGGAGCAGGTAAAGATGGCGCTCGGACATCCGCGCGACCGCTGGCGCGAAACCGTCGACGGAGTGGAGACCGAAGACTGGGTGTACGGCTACCCGCCAGGGAAAATCACGTTCGTGACGTTCGCCAACGGCAAGGTGATCCGCGTGAAGGACACCTACGCGGGCCTGGGCGGCCAGACCGTGCCGATGCCCCCGCCGCCGCGCTGAGCGCAGTTCAGGGAACCAGCAGCAGCTTGCCCGCGGTCTTGCGCGAGGCCAGATCGGTCTGCGCCTGGCCTGCTTCGGACAACCGGTACACCTTGTCGATCAGGAGCTGGAAGCGCCCCTCGATCAGCCAGCGGAACACGTCGCCCGCGCGCCACAACAGCTCGTCGCGCGTGGCGCAGTAATGGAACAGCGTGGGCCGCGTCAGGAACAGCGAACCTTTCTGGCTCAGCACGAGCGGCTGGAAAGCAGGCACGGCGCCGCTGGCGTTGCCGAAGCTGACCATCATGCCGCGCGGCCGCAGCGAACCGAGGCTTTTCTCCCAGGTGGCGGCCCCGACCGAGTCGTACACGACATCCACGCCGCGCTGAGCCGTCAGGCGGCGCACTTCGGTTTCGAAATCCTGCTCCGTGTACAGAATCACTTCGTCGCAGCCCGCTTCCCGCGCGATCTTCGCCTTTTCGGGCGTGGAGGTCGTTCCGATGACGCGCGCTCCGCGGATCTTCGCCGCCGCCGCGATCCACCGCCCCGTGCCGCCCGCCGCGGCATGCACCAGGCACGTCTCGCCTTCTTTCAGCGGATAAGTCGAGTGCGTCAGATAATGCGCCGTCATGCCCTGCAGCAGCGACGCCGCAGCGGACTGGAAGTCGAGCTCGGGAGGAATGGGGACCAGCAGCCAGGCGGGCACGGCGGCGTGCTCGGCGTACGCGCCGCGGTGCATGGCCCAGGCCACGCGGTCTCCGACCTTCACTTCCCTGACGCCGGGCGCGACGCGCTCCACCACCCCCGCCGCCTCCATGCCCAGCACCACGGGCGGCGCCGCCGGGTAAAGTCCCGTGCGGTAGTAAATGTCGATGAAATTGACGCCGATGGCGTGGATCTTCACGAGCGCCTGCCCGTCGCCGGGCACGGGCATGGGCAGATCCTCATAGCGCAGCTTCTCGACGCCGCCGAATTCCGTGACAAAGACCGCTTTCATGTCCGGAGCGCCCTCCGCAGATGAATGTACGCCGCGAATCCGAGCAAGTAAAGGAGTACGAAAGGTGCAAAAACAAGCCGCGCCACCGTGGCTGCGCCCTCCGCGCCCGTCAGGCCGGCGCGGAACAGCAGGAAGTGGAGCATGGTGCGCCACTGCGTGTAGTCGAACCAGAAGTAGTCGCAGTTTTCGTTCAGGATGAAAACCTTGGCGGGCACCTGCCACGCCAGCGCCCACTTCCACTTGGCCATCACGGGCGTGTCGGCGCAGAGGATGCCGAGGATGTCGTAGCCCCGGTGGCGGAGCATCGAGTACAGCCGCTTCCGCGCCGCGCGCCCCTGATAGTCGCGGGTGCGGAAGACTTCGCCGCGGCCCGTGTCGAAGCCGCGCGGAAGGCCGCTGAAGCAGGTGAACAGATCCACCCGCTGGTTGACGGGCTGCGTGTAAAGGCCTGGCAGGATGTCTTCGATCAGGTGGCGCGGGCCGCTTTCCACCAGCAGGACGCGCCGCGCGTCCGGGACGTGCCGCGAGAAAAAGTACCGCAAATCCCAATTCTACCAACGGAGGGGACAGCCTGATCCGGCGCCTTTCTCTAAAACGCGAAGGTGTCAGACACCATTGGCACCTTCGCGAAATTTCCGACCCATCCAGATCATGCTGCCGCACTTTGGCCCCGGAAACCCGGGGGCGGAGCATCGGCCCGCGGCGGCACGGTCAACAGGCGCATTTTCAAAGATTTTGTCCGTACCAGGGCCGGCCATCAAGAGCCGGCGGGCTGATGAACACATGCGAAAGCCATGGAAGAGCCGGAACGCAATTTCAGGCCCGCCAGGCGTCACCCCAGCGGCTCCATACGGCATCCCCCCTTTGCTCACAGAGGTATTCAGAGAAGGAGAACCGGGCATCCGCCTGAAGGAACAGGCCGATCCGACGCTTGGAAGAGAATTGCGAAGGTGTCAGTCACCATTGGCGCCATCGCCAAAATCGCGAAGGTTCCGGATCAGGCTGTCCCTTCGGCTAAAGCGTGCTGAACAACTGCACCGGCCGCGTCTGCCGCGGTGTTTTTTCTCTGTTTTCGGCCGCTTTTGCGATCAGATCTCACGATTCTCTTGACTACTTTCGCCTTCTGTGGTACGGAGGGGAACAAAGGAGGGCGCTGCGGATGAGGGGGACGCTTTTGTGGGCAGCTGCATCCCTCGTGGCGGTCTCCGTGGTGCTGATTTGGCCTGGCCCGATAACCGGCTTATCCCAGGAACCCGGCGCCTGCTGGGATTGCAGGCTGCAATTGTTCGGGAATCGGTCAAACCCCGGCCGGAAATGTGATCGATTGGCGTTGCAGTATGCAGCAATGGACGTCCACGTATTGCTGTGAAAGCATGAGAGTGCGAAATCCACAAGCGTGGCGTCTCGGTGCGCGCCCTTGCGCAGCAGAATGCTTGTGGACGGATGAAGACGGCGTCCCGCAGCGGTCATGCATTCCTTGCGGAAGTTGTTTCGAATTGGAAGAGTGAGCCTGCTGCGGTCTGACTTGGCGGAGGTGCAAGGTCATGAGGTTGATCTCGTTGGCGTTGTGGGGCATCTGCAGCCTGCTCCACGCACAGACTGTGAATCCGGTTTCGCTTGACTACCGGGATAGAGGCTTCCGGCTGGACGAGAATGGCTCGCCGTTTGTGGACGTCCAAATGGAGAACCGCAGCCCGAAAGCCGTCCACGCTATCGGCCTTCTGGTTCTGATCAAGGACGGGGAAGGCAAGACCGCGAGGAATTTCACGCACTGGATCGGGATGCCGCTCCCTGGTCAGCCGCCCGTCTTGGCTCCCGGCGCCCGCAGGGTTTTCACGTTGGCTCTGGTGCAGCCATCGGAAGATCCTGCGCTGGCGCGCCATAGCCTGGAGATCCGGCTGGATTATGTCCGTTTTGGCGACGGAAGTGACTGGGGGCCAGACAAAACGCGCAGTTCCTTCTACTTCACGGGATTCGAGAGTGGTGCGCGGATTCAGAAGCAACATCTGCGCGCGTTGTTGCTGAAAGAGGGCGATGCGGCGTTGCGGAAGTATCTGGAAGAGAACCGCTGAGCGGGGGCCGCTCCACGCCAGCTTGCACTCGCGCCCCATGCGGCGCCCGTAGCCGCACCGGCGCAGGTCTTCCGGACGCGCCCTGCTCGCGCCGGAAGCGGATTTCACGGGAATTCCCCTGCTGATACGGGCGAATTTCACTAAAAGGATTTCCCGCCTGTCATCGACTTCCATCGCAACAACGTTCCCTGCCGGCCAGGGGGAGCTGCTGCAATCATTCTTCCGTCCGCCGTTCGTCCTGGCAGGACGGGAGCAGGTCTGGCATTCTGGCGTGATTGGCGGAGGTTTCCACCCGCTGTTTCTCGATGATTTCCGCGGTGCGGTCCCCCGCAAGAGCGCTTCCGTCTTCTTCGCGACCGTTGCCCCGGCCCGTGGCCGTGTTGCCGTTCGCAACCTGCTTCCCCGGGGAACCGCTCCAGCCCTCCGGGCCGTATGAAAGAAGAAGCCTGACCGCAGTCCCCGCTACCGGGCATAAACGCCGGAAGCGCAGGCGCTGCGGACCAGGCCTCTCCCCGGTCTGCTTAGTACCGGTAGTGCTCGGGCTTGTAGGGCCCTTCCACGGGAACGCCGATGTAGTTGGCCTGCTTTTCGGTCAGACGCGTCAGCTTCACGCCGATCTTGTCCAGGTGCAGCCGCGCCACTTCCTCATCCAGCTTCTTCGGCAGCATGTAGACGCCCGGCTTGTAGGAGTCGCGGTTCTTCCACAGGTCCATCTGCGCCAGCACCTGGTTGCTGAACGACGTCGACATCACGAAGCTCGGATGGCCCGTGGCGCAGCCGAGGTTCACAAGCCGCCCTTCAGCCAGCAGGTAGATCTGATGGCCATCGGGGAACGTGTAGCAGTCCACCTGGGGCTTGATGTTCTTCCGGATCACCCCAGGCGCCTCGTTCAGCCGGTCCACCTGGATCTCGTTGTCGAAGTGTCCAATGTTGCAGACGATGGCCTGGTCTTTCATCCTTTCCATGTGTTCGAGCGTGATCACGTCGCAGTTGCCCGTGGCCGTCACATAGATGTCCGCCTTGCCGAGCGTCTCTTCGACGGTGGTCACCTCGAAGCCTTCCATGGCCGCCTGCAGAGCGGTGATGGGGTCGATTTCAGTGACGATGACGCGCGCGCCGAAGCCGCGCAGCGACTGCGCCGAACCCTTGCCCACTTCGCCGTAACCGCACACGACGGCCACCTTGCCCGCCAGCATCACGTCCATCGCCCGCTTCAGACCGTCGGCCAGCGATTCACGGCACCCGTACAGGTTGTCGAACTTCGACTTCGTCACCGAGTCGTTCACGTTGATCGCCGGCACCAGGAGCTTGCCTTCCTGATGCATCTTGTACAGCCGGTGCACGCCCGTGGTCGTCTCTTCGCTGACGCCCTTCCACTCGGCCACGATGTCATGCCAGCGGCGCGGATTCTCGGCGTGGATGCGCTTCAGCAGGTCCTTGATGATCTGCTCTTCGCGCGATTCGGAAGGAGTGTTCACCCAGTCGGAGCCTTCCTCGAGCTCGTAACCTTTGTGGATGAGGAGCGTGGCGTCGCCGCCGTCGTCCACCACGAGCTGCGGCCCCTTGCCGCCCGGGTGCGACAGCGCCATGTAGGTGCACCACCAGTAGTCTTCGAGCGTCTCGCCCTTCCAGGCGAACACCGGCACGCCCGCCGCGGCGATCGCCGCCGCCGCGTGATCCTGCGTGGAGAAAATGTTGCACGAGGCCCAGCGGACGCTGGCGCCCAGATCCACCAGCGTCTCGATCAGCACCGCCGTCTGGATGGTCATGTGCAGCGAGCCGCTGATGCGCACGCCTTCGAGCGGCTTCTCGCCGGCGTATTTGCGGCGCAGCGCCATCAGTCCCGGCATCTCGGATTCGGCAATCGTGATCTCTTTGCGGCCCCAGTCGGCCAGCGACAGGTCGGCCACCTTGTAGGGAAGCGTCTCCGGCTTCATCACGCCACTGCTCATGGTCATCGGCTCCTCGGTGTGGTCTTGTATCGTTTCATCGCGATACATTGATATAATGCCAGACGGCACGCCATGGCGTCAATCTTTCGGGCCCTGAAGGTGCTGGGCGATCCGACCCGCATCCGCATCCTCCGTCTGCTGGCCAAAGAGGAGCTGGCGGTGGCGGAGCTGCAGGAGATCCTCGCCGCCGGGCAGAGCACGGTCAGCTCCCATCTGGCGCAGTTGCGGCAGGCGGGGCTCGTCGAAGACCGCAAGGCTGGCAAAAGCGTCCGCTACAGCCTGCGCCGCGGCGCTCCGAAGACGCTGCTGAAGGCGGTGGAAGAAGCGGCGCAGGAGCTGGACGAAGTCCGCCGCGACGAAGAGGCGCTGGCGGTCGTGCTCGAGAAGCGGCGGGAAAAGACGCGGGCGTTTTTCGACGAACTGGCGGGCAAATTCGGCCGCCATTATCTGCCCGGGCGGTCCTGGAAGGCGATGGCCGAGGCTCTGCTGGCGCTGCTGCCGCCGGTAGTCGCCGCGGACCTGGGGGCCGGAGAAGGCGCGGTGGCGTTCCTGCTGGCGCGGCGGGCGAAGAAGGTCTACGCCGTGGACAGCTCGCCCCAGATGGTCGAGTACGGGCGCAGGCTGGCCGCCGAGCGCGGCGTGCGGAACGTCGAATACCGGCTGGGCGACCTCGAAAGCCTGCCGCTGAAAGAAGCCAGCGTCGATGCGGCGTTTTTCTCGCAGTCGCTGCACCACGCGCAGCATCCGCAGAGGGCGCTGGCCGAGGCCTTCCGCATCCTGCGCAAAGACGGGCGCGTCGTGATCCTCGATCTGGCGCGCCACCACCACGAGGAGGCGCGCGAGCTGTACGCCGACGAGTGGCTGGGCTTCACGGAAGCGGAGATGCGGCGCTTCCTGCGCGAGGCGGGATTCCGCGAGATCGAGACCGCGGTGGTCCACCGCGAAGAGCAGGCGCCGCACTTCGAGACGCTGTTCGCCACCGGCCTGAAGTAAGGCGGCGCCTGCCGTCCGGGTTCACTGGCCCTTCATGGCCAGGGCTTCGGTCACGTCGAGCCGCGCCTTCCAGGGATCAGCTTTCGCGGAAACCTCCGCCGGGCCGAACTCGAGAATGTCGTCGCAGGCGGCCTTGCACGCGGGCCACGCCGGGCGGCCGCCCCCGTTCGGGTCGCCTTTTTTCACGAAATCCACCCAGTAGGCATGCACGATGTCCGCCATTTTCTGGTCCGCGGGCGTCAATTTGTCTCCGTATTTCACCTTCACCGTGTTGAAGACATACGGAATTTCCGTGGCGTGCGGCGCGCCCGGCCACTCCTTGCGCATCGGCTCGGCCACATAGGAGAAGCGGTAGTGGAAGGCCTTCTGTCCGGCTTCCGCCATCTTCCGCACGGTGAACCGCGCCGGCTCGATCATCATGCGATCCATCGCCGCCAGGTAGCCCACCGTCCGCGCGTCGCCCTTGCCGTCGGGATTGTAGGCCGCCTCGGCGCGGGCGCGCAGTTCTCCGAACGGCTTGAAAACGTCTTCCAGCGTCCGCGCGAAGCTGAAGCCGATGTCCATATTGTTGGCGCCGGCGATGAAGGGCACCTTCGCCTGCCGCCCGCCGAGGAACGCCTGTTCGACCGTCTCGACCACGATCCTGCCATCGATCATGGGGCCGCCGTAAGTGGGCGTGTTCATCGACGCCATGTTCAGGCCGTCGACGATCTTTTCCGCCGGCAGCGCCCGCAGCGCCTCGAGAGCCTTCGCGTCGTCGCCCTCGATGCCCATCTTCCTGGCGAACGCCACGCCGACGCTTTCAGCCGAACCGAGCGCTCCCTGCGCCTCGCTCAGCCTGCGCATCGGTCCGAGCAGATTGCGGCCGCCGCCCGACTGCACGATGGCCTTGTGAAACAGCCCCCGCGCCGCCGGCGACGTCATCAGCGTCAGCACCGACATGCCGCCCGCCGATTCGCCGAAGATCGTGACGTTGTTCGGATCTCCCCCGAACGCCGCGATGTTGCGCTGCACCCACTTGAGCGCCGCGATCTGATCCATGAAGGCGTAGTTGCCGAGCATGCCGTCCGGGCTTTCCTTCGTCAGCGCCGGATGGGCGAAGAACCCGAACCGCCCGACACGGTAATTGAAGCTGACGAACACGATGCCGTCTTCGGCGAAGCGGCTGCCGTCATAGACTTCCGGCGAGCTGCCGCCGTTGACGAAGCCGCCTCCGTAGATCCACACCATCACCGGCAGCCGGCGGCCGCCGCGGGCGGGCTTCCAGACATTGACATAGAGGCAATCCTCGGCCGGCGTCACGCCCAGCGGAGCGGCATCGCCCGGAAACGGAAGCTGCATGCAGTCGGGGCCGTACTGCGTGGCGTCGCGCACGCCGCTCCATTTCGCCGCAGGCTGCGGCGGACGCCAGCGGTTCGGGCCGACAGGCGGAGCGGCATAGGGAATTCCCTTGAAAGCGACGACAGCGCCGGAGACCGCGCCGCGCAGTTTGCCGGTTTCCACGGTGGCGTCATTCACGGCCGCCTCCGCACAGGACAGGGAAAGAATCAGAGCACAGACAGGGGCTGGTTTCATGGAACTTCACTTCTTGCATGGAGTGCGCTGGCGGGCGCGGCGGAAATCGCGCCCAGCCAGAAATCGTTTACAGCATATCCTGACACGGCCCCGGCGCGGGGTGAGCCAGCCCGGCTCAAGGCCCCAGCCCCGGACGTGTCATGATGTCACGGATGGAACCGCCGGCCTCTCCCGCTCCCCAGCGCAATGTTTCGCTCGACGCTTTCCGCGGCTTCGTCATGGTGCTCATGATGGCCGAGGTGCTGCGGCTGTCCGACGTGGCGCGCGCGTATCCGGACAGCGGCTTCTGGCGCTTCCTTGCGTTTCATCAGACGCATGTGGAATGGGCGGGCTGCTCGCTGCACGACCTGATCCAGCCGGGCTTTTCCTTTCTCGTCGGCGCGGCGCTGCCGTACTCGATTGCGAGCCGGCTGGCGCGCGGCGCGGCGTTCGGCCGGATGTTCGGCCACGCCCTGTGGCGCTCGCTCGTGCTGATCGCGCTCGGCATCTTCCTGCGCTCGATGCACAGCCGGCAGACGAACTTTACGTTCGAGGACACGCTGACGCAGATCGGACTGGGCTATCCGTTCCTCTTTCTGCTGGGCTTCGCCCGGCCGCTGGTGCAGTGGACCGCCTTCGGCGCAATCCTCTTCGGATACTGGCTGGCGTGGGCGCTGTATCCGCTGCCCGGCCCCGGCTTCGACTGGCGCGCCGTCGGCGTGCCCCCGGACTGGCCGCATCACTTCACCGGGTTCATGGCCCACTGGAACAAGAACGCGAATCTCGGAGCGGCCTTCGATCAGTGGTTTCTGAATCTGTTTCAACGGCCTGAGCCGTTTGTGGCGAACCGCGGCGGCTATCTCACGCTGAGCTTCATTCCCACGCTGGGCACGATGATTCTGGGCCTTGCCGCCGGACGCTGGTTCCGCGCCGCCGCGCCGCGCGTGCCCGTGAAGAAATTCCTTCTCGCGGCTGCAGCGGGCGTGGCCTCGGGGCTTCTGTTGCACGCGCTGGGCGTCTGCCCGGTGGTGAAGCGGATCTGGACGCCCGCCTGGACGCTGTTCAGCGGCGGGATGTGCTTCGCGATCCTCGCCGGTTTCGCCTGGGTGCTCGACGTGAAAGGCTGGAGGCGCTGGGCCTTCCCGCTGGTCGTCGTCGGAATGAACTCGATCGCGGCCTACATGATCGCCCATCTGTTCGAGGACTTCTTCCGGTCGAGCTTCCGCATCCATCTGGGGCAGGACTGGGCGAAACTGTTCGGGGCGGGGCTCGAGCCGCTGGTGGAAGGAATGGCGATCCTCGCCTGTTACTGGCTGATCCTGTTCTGGATGCACCGCCGGAAGCTGTTCCTCAAGATCTGACCGGCGGGCGCAGCGCGATTTGTTCAAGAAACGCGGACGCCGGACCGATAAGGCGAAAGAGCCCGGGGAGCGGGGCGCGGCATGATCCGCCTGACGCGCATCAACGAGACCGCTTTTTACGTCAACGGCGAGCTGATCGCCTTCATTGACGTCACGCCGGACACCGTGCTGACGCTGACGACGGGCGAGAAGGTCCGCGTGCGCGAGCGCGCTGAAGAGGTGGTGGAACGCGTGGTCGAGTACAAGCGCCGCGTCGCCGCCGCGGCTGCGCACGCCGAAGGCCCGGTGCTCGTGCGGGCGGAAAAAGACTAGCAGCAGGGAGACGGCATGGCAGCCAGGCGGCAACGCAGGCGGATGGACTTGGGAACGCTGGCGGGTCTGGTGGTGGCGGTAGCAGGCATCCTCGGCGGATACCTGCTCGAAGGGGGCAAAGCGGGCGACGTACTTGGGGAATCGGCCGCGCTCATCGTCTTCGGCGGGTGCCTCGGGGCCACTCTCGTCGCCAATCCGCTGCCTCTGGTGAAAGCCGCCTTCGCGCGCGTCAGAGACCTGCTGTATGAGGTTCCCGACGACAAGGCCGAACTGATCGAGCGCCTTGTCTCCTTCTCTCAAGCCGCCCGCAAGCAGGGCATCGTCTCGCTGGAACAGGATGTCATGGCCATCGAGGACCCGTTCCTGCACAAGAGCATGCTGCTCGCCGTCGACGGCATGGACCTGCAGGAGATCCGCGGCATCATGGGCCTCGCCATGGACGCCGCCGAACACCGCGCCGACGCGGAGGCCAAGGTATTCGAATCGGCCGGCGGCTTCGCTCCCACCATCGGCATCATCGGCGCCGTGCTCGGGCTCATCATCGTCATGGGCGACCTGAAAGACATGGACAAGGTGGGCAAAGGCATCGCCGCCGCGTTCGTCGCCACCATCTACGGCGTCGGCTCGGCGAACCTCCTGTTTCTTCCCGCCGCTCACAAGATCAAGGCCCGCGCCGCCCAGCAGCGGCTCCGCGAGGAACTGATCCTCGAAGGCGTCTGCGGCATCGTCGAAGGCATGAATCCGAAAATGATCCGCGCCAAGCTCGAGGCCTATCTCGCGAAAGCCTCGAAAGAGAAATCCTCTCCGGCGGCGGGCGCCCGCGCCGCTGCATGAAGCGCTGCCATGGCCCGCCGCCCCAGACACGAGCACGCCAACCACGAGCGGTGGCTCGTCTCCTACGCAGACTTCATCACCCTGCTGTTCGCCTTCTTCGTCATGCTCTACTCGCACTCGCAGATGGACCGGGTGCAGGCGGCGCGCATCTCGCAGGCCTTCCGCGAAGCTCTCGAAGAAGGCCGCATCACGCATGTCCTGGCGAAACTCCTCAAGAACCCTCCCCCGGCGAAACCCCGCGCCCAGCTGCCCGTCGATCTTCCGCCCGCTCCCCCCGACCCGAATGGAACCATCGAGCTCCTTCCGTCGCTGAAGGAACTGCAGGAGAAGCTCAAGGCCGAGATCCACAGCGGCAAGGTGGAAGTGCGCATGGAGCGCCGCGGCCTTGTGATCAGCCTCAAGGAGGCCAGCTTCTTCCCGCCGGGCGGAGACGCCATTCAACCGCAGGCGATGCCCGTGATTGAAAACATCGCCGTCGAACTGCGCCGCATCCCCAATCCCATCCGGCTGGAAGGCCACACCGACTCCACGCCCATCCACAACTCGCGTTTCCGCAGCAACTGGGAGCTCTCCGCCGCGCGCGGGATCGCGATGCTCGAGCTGTTCGCCACGCGGTTCTCCATCCCCCGCGAACGCATGGCCATCGCCGGCTACGCCGACACCGCCCCGGTCGCCACCAATGAAACCGAGCAGGGCCGCGCCCGCAACCGCCGCGTCGATATCGTCGTTCTGAACGAGACCGGCACGCTCGGCGAGCCGCAGTCCCAGACGGGCGCGGACGACTGAGCTGCGGTTATTGCCTGGCGGCTGCCGCCAGCGCTTCGTAGCTCATCTTGCCCGGATGGTAGAGCCGCACCACGCCCTGCTCGTCCAGGACGGCGATCGTCGGCGTCGTGGATGCGCCCCAAACGACGAAATTCTCCTCGTTCACCGGCACGCGCATCCGCGGCACCTGGCCGAAGAACCTGCGCCACACTTCGCCGATGTAGCGGATCTCTTCTTCCCGCGTCGCTTCCTCGCCCCGGGCGGCGTAGCCGTACGGCTGCGTCGGCGCGATCAGTTCGAGCTGCGGCTGCTCGCGCATCAGGCGCTCCAGCGCGGGCGCCATCGACTTGCAGTCTTCGCACCAGTGCGCCCAGAAGAACAGGAGCACCCGTTTGCCCTTGAGCGCGGACAGCTCCGGCACGGGCATGCCCAGCGTCTCCTTCACGATCAGCGCCGGCGCCGGTCTGCCGGCAAGCGAGATCAGGTTCAGGTTCTTCCGCAGCCGCGTGATGATGCTCGTGCCCTGCCAGCGGCGGAGCTCTTCTTCGAGAAACGCCACCGCCTCCGACTTCTGCCCGCGCGCGTTCAGCACCTGCGCCTGCACTTCGATCGACGCGCCCAGCGCGATGGGCAGAGCCCTGTCGTCATCGAGCTTCCGCGTCTTCAGCAGCTCCAGCGCCATCGTGCGCGTCTGCGCGGCCTCGCGTTCGGCGTCGTCATAGCGCTTCGCGTTCAGGTATCCGCGCGCCAGCCAGCTGTAGGCTTCCAGCCATCCGGCAGACGCGGGTCCCTGGCCGCGCGCCTTGTCCAGCGCGCGCCGCGCCGCCTCGAAATCCTCGCGCGCCACCGCGCCCCGCACTTCGCGCACCAGCGATTGCGCCCGGGCCGCGGGCGTCAGTCCCAGCAACGAAATCAGTCCCATTCCCAGCAGGATCCGCTTCACGTCTGTTCTAGACGCTGCCGAGGCCGAAAAAGCTACGCGTCCAGCGCATCGACGCCTCGAAATCCTCGCGCTCGATCTCGGCCGCGCGGTCTTTCGGCGGCGCCGGCCGCGGCGGGGGCGGCGTCCCGCGCGCGGCGATGTCGAGGAAGCGCGCGAAATCCGCCGCACGCACGTTCTCGTAGCCCTGCCAGAACTCGGGCTTCCGCCATGGATAGGCGCGCGGCCCCATGACGATCACTTCCAGCGACATCGCCCTGCCGGGACACAGCTCGGCGAACCGTTTCATCAGCCGTCCGATGTCGACGTTGCCCTCGCCCGCGCGCGTCCAGTTCACCTGCGTGCCCTCGGCGTCGTTCCACAGATAGGAGTCGCGGATGTGCGACGTGAGCACGTACGGAACCAGCGTCTCCAGGGCCTGATGCGGGTCTTCCAGCACCCAGCAGGGATTGCCGGAATCGTAGCAGGCGCCCACGAAGTCCGGCCCCGCGGCTTCGATCAGCCTCTTCAGCTCGCGCGACTGCATGTCTCCCGCGTGGTTCTCCACGGCGATCTTCAGGCCCATGTCGAGCGCCTGCGCGCGCACGTTCTTCAGCACCTTCACCGTGTCCTCGATGCGCGCCTCGATCCCGCCCGGCGTGCGCCGGTCGTTGAAGGTGCCGAGAAACGCGCGCACCAGCTTCGAGCCGGCGATCCGCGCCGCGCGCATGACGCGCAGCAGCTGCTCCTCCGCCGTGCCCGCGTTCTTGTCGAACGCCGTCGACGTGGGGCAGATCGAGCGCATGCCGATCTCGAGCTCGATGCCCAGCCGCCGAGCCTGCTCGCCCACTTCGCGCACGTGCCCGTCGTCGAGCGAGCCCAGAAAACGGATCTCGGAGAAATGCACCGTGCGCGCGCCGAATTTCGCGCAGTATTCCAGATGCTGGAATGGCGTCCACCCCTGCGAGCGCAGGCTGAACAGATCGACGCCGAGATTCACGCCCGCAGGCGCAGCCGCGGCCGCCGCCGCGGGCAATGCAGCCAGAAAGTCGCGCCGCCGCATGCCTCTCATGATCCGGCAAGCCGCCGGTAGGTGTAAAGTTCCACGTTGTGCTTTTCCAGCGCGCGCCGCGCGTCGTCGCTCGTCCAGAAAAGGAAGTCGCCCCAGCGCTGCTCCCAGCTGTTGGTGATGGCGCGGATCTCGGGATCATCCTTGGCCAGATGCACAATCAGCTTCGTGACGCCCGGCTTGAGATCGCCGATCAGCTTCAGGTAGCTCTCGCGCCGTTCGGCCGGCGTTCGGCCGGGAACACCCAGAATCAGACGGTCAAGCATTTTGAACCCGGCCTGTTCTTTCTCCCTGAGCATCTCCGGAGTGATCGGATAGCCCTTCAGGTCTGCGGCGTTGGCTTCGTTCGGCCGCGGCAGCATGCAGGGCACGCCGTATTCGTCGGCCAGCTTGACGTAGATCTCGAAATAATCGGGCCGCGCAAACAGCGTGCCCATGTGCGAATCGAGGTGCGTGAAGCGCACCCCGTATTGCGAGGCTCGCTCGATCTGCGCGCGCAGCTCGGTTTCGATCTCCTCGGGCTTCGCGTTCATGGCCGTCGAGCGCACATCGCGCCACATGTAGCCCTCCTTGTCGAGCAGCCCGCGCACCTTGTCCTGCGGCGCCGCAGGCCGCCAGCGGTAGTAGCGCCACTCGCTCGTCAGCGTCAGGTGCAGGCCGACGTCTTTCTCGGGGTGCGTGCGCGCCCACTCGGTGAACTCCTGCACCCACGGGCACGGCATCATGACCGACGCCGAACTCACCAGCCCCTTTTCCATCGCTTCGATCGTGGCGATATTGGCCGAGTGGCACATGCCCGCGTCATCGGCGTGGACGATCAGATGCTTCCTGCCGTCGGCAGCGGCGGCAGCCAGCGGACCGGCCGCCAGTGCGGAGACGAATCGCCTGCGGTTCATCGCATGACCTCCTGCGGCGCTCAGCGCCAGACTTCCGGATTCAGCAGATTCGGCGGCCGCCGGCCCTGAAGCGCGGCGGCGGCATTCTCCGCCGCCATCATCGACATCCGCCGGCGCGTGGCGAAACTCGCGCTGGCGATGTGCGGCGCCAGAACGACGTTGGGCAGTTCGAGCAGCTTCGGATGGACTCTGGGCTCTTCCTCGAACACGTCCAGCCCCGCCGCCCAGATCGTGCGCTTCTCGAGCGCTTCCGCCAGCGCCGCTTCATCCACCACCGGTCCGCGCGCCGTGTTGATCAGGATCGCCGTCGGCTTCATCAGCGCCAGCTCCCCCGCACCGATCAGGCGCCGCGTCGCTGGCGTCAGCGGCACGTGCAGGCTCACGAAGTCCGACTCGCGCAGCAGCTCTTCTTTCGGGACGCGCCGCGCCTCCAGCTCGCGCTCGATCTCCGGCGGCGCCGGCTGCTCGTCGCAATACAGAATCCGCATGCCGAAGCCGCGCCCGCGCCGCGCCACTGCCGCGCCGATCCGGCCGAGCCCGAAGATGCCGAGCGTCGAGCCGTGGATGTCCTGGCCGGCGAGCAGATCGATGATCCACGTGCTCCACTGACCGGAATGAACGAACGCGTGCGCCTCCACCACGCGCCGCGCCGCCGCCATCAGCAGGGCAAAGGCGAAGTCCGCGGTCGTCTCCGTCAGCACCCCGGGCGTGTTCGTCACGGCGATGCCGCGCGCTGTCGCTGCGGCCACGTCGATGTTGTCGTAGCCCACGGCGACATTGGCGATGACGCGCAGCTCTTTCAACTGTTCGATGACATCGGCACGCAGCCGGTCGGTCAGTTGGCTGACAATCGCCGCGCAGCCGCGCGCCCTGCCAATCAGCTCTTCCGAAGGCAGCATGCGGTCCGTCTCGTTGTAATCGATGTCGAATCCCTGTTGCCGGAGAAACTCGACCGCTTCAGGAAAGACGCGCTTGGTGACGAGGATGCGGGGAGGGGCGGACATGGCCTGAAGCCGCGATTGTCGCACAGCCGCGCCGGGGCTTACAATCAAGGCTTCCGCCCGCTGTCCTTTCGGCCGGGCGCCGGAAAGAAACGTCTGCACGGAGGTTTTCATGGCACGTTTGGGTTTCCTCGGTCTCGGCATCATGGGCTACCCCATGGCCCGGCATCTGCTCGCAGCCGGCCATGAAGTCGCGCTCTGGTCCCACACCGCCGCCAAGGCAGAACAGCTCGCGCGCGAAGGCAAAGGAACCGCCTGCGCGACGCCAAAGGAAGTCGCCGAGCGCGCCGAGGCGGTGTTCCTCTGCGTCGGAGACACCGCCATGAGCGAGCAGGTCACCCTGGGACCGAACGGAATCCTCGAGGGCATTCAGCCGGGCGCTGCCGTGGCCGACTGCAGCACCGTGGCCCCCTCCTACGCCCGCCGCGCGTACGAGGCCTTCCGCCAGAAGGGCGCCCATTTCCTCGACGCCCCGGTCACGGGTTCCAAACCCGGCGCCGAGAACGCCACCCTGACCTTCATGGTCGGCGGCGACCAGGAGGTCTATGAAAAATTGAAGCCCTACATGGAAATCATGGGGAAGAGGTTCTACTATTGCGGCGGACCGGGCATGGGCCTGCACGCCAAGCTGAGCCAGAACCTGATTCTTTCGAATATGTTACAGGCCTTCAATGAAGGCATGGTTCTGGCCGCCAAAGCCGGCGTCGACCCCGAGCTCATGCTGGACATCCTCGACAACTCCGCCGCAAAGAGCGGCATCGCCGCCTTCAAAGCCCCGTTCGTCTTCCGGAGGGACTTTTCTACTAATTTTTCAGTACGTTGGATGCACAAGGACATCGGCCTTATGCTGGAAACGGCGGCCGAGATGCAGGTTCCGCTGCCGTTGACCGCCCTCACCCAGCAGGTCTTCCGGGCGGCCATGGCCGAGGGCTATGCGGATGAAGATATCTGCAGCACAATCAAGGTCTTGGAGAGAATCGCAGGGGTCGAGGTCGTTCCCGCCTCCAAAAAATAGAAAAAAGTGCTTGCAATCCGCGATTCAGTATTCTAAGATTGGAAGTAAGCCGGGGAGGCAACTCCCACCAAAGCGAGACTAACCTCAAAAAAGACCCCTGAAGCATTCTCCTCCCCGGCGCCCTCTGGGTCAAACCTTCCAAAGAAAACAGAGCTGTACAGGATTTCGCTGCTTCGCGGACTCCCTCGTTCGGCGGCGTTCCACCGTCCCCTGGACAGGCTCGGAGTCCCCGTGAAGACACCGCTCCAGGGTTGCAGCGGTTTCGCCAGGCTCTGGTTCCTCTGAATCCCGAAAGCAGCTCCCTGGTCCGGCGTTCGTCGGGCGGCCGCCCGACTGCATCGCCCCGGTGATCCCGCTGAACGGGAACCCCCGGACGGCATGGAACACGCAACGGCAGCGTCATGCGCTGCGAGGGGACGATGGGCGGGGGATCAGGCGAGGTAGCTGAACAAGCTCCGGCGCGGGGCTGCGGCGCGCACCTGGAGGGCGGCTTCCTGGGTGAAGCGGACCTGCTGGAGTTCGACGATCGCCTCGGTGATGTCGGCGTCTTCGATGCCGCCAATCTGGGTCTTCAGACGGAGCGACATCGCCGAGGCTGTCTCCAGGGCTTCGGCGATCTGGGTTTGCACGTTGCCGTAAAACATCAGGGCGGCGTTCAGGTGCGCAGCCACATCGGCCAGGGGCGCGAGCGCAGCCTGCATCGCCGTTTCATCGCCGGACAGCAGCGCCTGACGGAGGTTTTCGATGGAGGCGAACACGTTGCGTCCGGGATCGGCGTTGTCGAAGATCCATTGCGCGTCGAGGGAGACGCGGAAGGTGACCCCGGTCGGATGAATGGCCTGGCGCGTCGCGGCCGCACCCTGATAGGTTCCCCAGGGCGGCGAAGCAGTCCAGTCGAGCTGGTAAGCGGGAGTCTGGTCGGCATTGCCGGAGAACACGTAGCGCCCGTCGACCTGCGTGTTGGCGATGCCCACCATCCGTTCCAGCAGCGACTGGATCTCGTCGGCGATGCCGCGCCGCGTGATGTCGGTCTGGATGCCGCTGGCGCCCGTCATGCCGAGGGTGCGGACGCGGTCGAACAGCTTCACCGCCTGCTGCAGCACGCCTTCGGCGCCGTCGACCTCGGTGCGGAAACGGGACAGGTTGGCGCGGATCTGGTCCATGCGCGCCAGATCCGCCTTGGCGCTCACCAGGCTGACCACGCTGTCGGGCGCGTCGGAAGGCACCGCCACCCGCTTGCCTCCCGCCACCTGCCGCTGGGCGCGTTCCATTCTCGCGTTGAGATCCCGGAGCCCGTCCAGGAATCGGTTGGTGGCGGCGTCGAGAGATCGGATCATGCGCGCTCCTGCCTTCCTTAACGGATCAGGCCGAGCACGGTTTGAGTCATTTCATCGAGAACCCGGATCATTTGCGCCGCCGCCTCGTACGCCCGCTGAACCTGCATCAGGATCACGGCCTCTTCGTCGAGATTGACCCGCTGGATCTCGTCCCGGAACTGCCGCGCCTGCTGCACCAGAAGCCCGGCCACTGCGGCCGCTTCCCTGCCCTCGGCGATCATCCGGCCCGCCCCGGCAGCGCGAACGGCATAGAACTGCACGAATGAATAGCCGTCGATCAGCCTGGCCTGCCCCAGCTCCGCCACCTGAACCGCGATGGCGTTTCCGCCGGGCGCCGACGGATCGGCGGCGGGCAGTTCCGCGGCTGTCATCGACGTGCGGCTCAACGTCCTCGCAACGCCCAGGGCGGAGTTGTAGGCGAACAGCCCCTGCGTGGCCGGATTGCCGGCCGGATCCACGCCTCCGAGCAGCACCGCGTTCACCTGGTCGGCCAGCGTCTGCGCCAGGCGGTCGAGCTCGGACAGCTCGCCCGGCAGCACGCGGTTTCGGATATCGATCAGGGCCGCGATCCGCCCTGAGCTGACATGGCCGGTGACCGTATTGCCCCCGGCATCGAGCAGATCCACCCGGCCAGGATTGCTCAGATCCACCGACAGCGGATAAAACCGGTCGCTGCTGGTCAGCATCGTCTGGCCGCCCAGGTAAATCGATACCGCGCCGTCTTCGCGGCGCAGCACCGTGATGTCGGCCAGTTCGCTGAGGTCTTCCAGCAGGTTGTGGAGCCGCGCCTGCAGACCCGGGTCGTCCTGCGCCCGGAAATCCTGGCGGAAGATCGAATTGATTCCCGCGATCTCCTCCAGCGTCCGGTTGAACTGCGCCACGCGCTGTTCCAGCGCCCGCTCCGCCGACCGCGCCGCCTCAGCCAGCCCGCCAGCCATGGACTGGAAGGACCGCGCCAGCGAATCGGCGCGGTCGATCACCGTCTGGCGCGCCGCCAGGTCGTTCGGCGCCACGGTCAGCGCCGCGAACGACTGGAAAAAGCGGTTGATCGCCCCGCCCAGACCGGATTCTCCGCCGATGTCATAGAGCGGCTCCAGCTGTTCGAGCTGCGCGCGGCGCTCTTCGGCCTGCCCCGCGGCCGACATCCTCTGGCGCACGGTTGCCTCGGCGTAGGCGTCCCGCAGGTTCAGCGTGCCGCCCGAGGCCACGCCGCCCGGCAGGCCGCGGTCCAGATCCATCCGCATCGCCGTGAGGACCTGAACCTGTTTGGCGTAGCCCGGCGTGGAGGCGTTGGCCACGTTGGACTGCACCACGCCGGCGGCGCGCTCGAGCACCTTCATCGCGCCGGCAGCGTTTCTCAGGCTGACAAACAGGTTGCCCATGCCTGCTCCGCTTCAGCCGACCGCGTTCACCGCTCCCGGGGCGGGCGCGCCCGGCGGAGGATCGCCCGGCCCATAGGCCGCGCCAACCCCTGCGGCCGCAGCCCAGCCCGCCGCCAGCGCCGCGGAGACCCCGACCCAGCTCTGCAGGGCCGGGATCGCCCCAGCCCAGCGTTCCAGTTCCTCGAGGAACGGCCCGGCGCCGCTCCTCTCGCCCCGCCGGCAGAGCCGCTCGGCTTCCTCCAGGCAGGCGGCGATCTCCTGCAGCCCCTGCAGCAGCCCCGCCGCAGCCCCCGGCGGGGCTTCCCGGGCGGACCGCTCCGCCAGTTCTGCGGCCGATCTCAGCCTGCCGGCCAGCTCCGGCCAGCCGCTGCTCAGGCAGGCGTCAGGCGTCACCGCGCGGTTCCTCGCCCAGTTGAGCTTCCGCGATCAGCGCATCAGCCACGGCGCCCGGGTCGGGCTCGTAACGGCCGGCCGCAAACTCCGCCGCCAGCCGTTCGATCCGCTGCTGCCGCGCCTCCGGGCTTTCGGAGATCTCACGCAGCCGCGCCGACAGATCCGACAACGACACCCGGTCGCCGCCGCCCGCCGCCCCGGCCGGCTTCTCCGTCCGCTGTCCCTGCTGCGCTTCCGCCAGATCCGCCGTGCGGGTCCGGTCCAGGGCCGCAGGATTCAGGTTCGCCGCATTGCGGTCGTCGATTTTCATGATCGTTTCCGCGAAGCCTTGCCCGTCGGGACGGCTCCGCTCCTCCTTCGTCTTTTCGGACGGCTTGACTGGAATTTGAGGAAAAGGCCGGCGCAGGATGCGGGCAAACCGCCCGGCGCCCTCAGGCCGATTCGAAGAACCGCACCCAGCGCAGCACCGGCGCCTGCTTCGGCCGCGGCGCCGACTCCTCCTGCCCGAACCGGCTGCGGTAATGCTCGAGGATCACATTGGCGTCGTATCCCGTCAGCCGCGCGTACTGCTGGATGTAGTTGACCGTGAAGACTCCGCCGGGCAGATCTTCGTAACGGCCTTCCTCGATGGCTTCGAGGAAGCGGCGGCTGATCTTGGTTTCCGCCATGATGTCCTCGAGCGAGACGCGCGCCCGCAGCCTGTGCTCGCGGAGCGGCAGCCGGCGGACGCCCCCGGAACGGGCGCGGAATGGCATTTCTTGAGGCACGGCTCTTTCCTGTGGCTCCCATCCTATACCAACCCGGCTGCGCAGGGCTAGCGGAGTTCCCCCTGCGAGCGGCAGAAAAAGATCTGATCATGCGCACTCCGGCCGGCCTTGCCGCTTCACGGCCCCTCCCTCACGGCCTGGACGGCAGGCCCGTTTCTGCGCGCGCGCAGTTTCTCCAGATCCGCCACCAGCTGCCGCGTGATCCTGTCGGCCACATCCGCGCTGGCCGAGCGGAACTTCGCTCCCTGGCTTTCCTGCGTCGTCGACCACAGCACGTCGCCATCGCGCGCCACGATGCGCACGCTGGCCGAAGCTTCGTGCCTTCTTTCCTGGATGCGCACGTTCTCGTTCTCGTTCACGCCCGCTCCCAGAGCCCCGTACACGCGGTTGCGCACGCTGGTTCCGCGGCCGCCGGCGGCGTTGGTCCGCGCCCCCACCGCCTCGCCGGACTGGAACACTTCCGTAAACACCAGATCCTCAGCCGAGCCCCGCAGCACGGCGTCGGCGCGCTCCGGGTTCTCCGTAATCACAAACAGCCCCGTTCTCTGCAGGCTGGCGATCACCATGTCGCGGATCTGCGCCGCTCCTTCGCCGCCGCCGAACCGGTCGATGTACAGCCGCCGCACGCCGAGCAGCCGCACCGCCGGATCCTCTTCCTCCGCCGGCGCCGCCTGCCAGGCCAGCCATGCCGCCAGCACCAGCGCCCCGTTCATCCCTTGCCCGCCTTTCGCGCTTCCGAATCCATATAGTTCACCCGCAGTCCCGTCCGCGCCTCCAGGCTCACCAGCACCGCCCGGATCGCCTTCTTGTCCACTTTCAGCAGCACCGCCTCCTGCCGCCCGTCTTCGGTCTGGTAGCCGATGGCGAGGAAGTGCGCCCTTTTCTTGCTGAGGATCAGCATGGGGGAAATCAGGATCGCCTCCAGCAGCCGCCGGTCCACCTGCTGGCCGTATTCCAGCAGATTCACGCGCTCATACGGGATCCGCAGCGCGCTGCGCCGGGTCTCGAAAACGAGCGACACCGGATCGGCCACGGACAGCCGCCCTTCCGTCCCCGCCTCGATCACGGCCAGCGTGCCGCCGACGTACTCCGCCGCCGCGCCCTCGCCCGCCGCAGCGTCTGCAGACAGCAAGGCGCCGAAGATGGCCAGCCAGAGAATCAGCCTGCTCATGGCAGTCAGAAAATCAGTGGGCGCGCGGCCGGGAAGTTCTCACCCGAATCCTGCCCTGTTGTGAACGCCCCGCCCGGCGTGGAACAATCAGACCACCGGCCGCCGTGCGCCGGATCCGAGGGCCGCCGTGAGTTTCGTCGACATCCATCCCGCCAGCACGCCCGCCAACCGCATCATTGTTCTCCACGCTTCTGATTCGGTCGCCATCGCCCGGCTGCCGCTCGAGCCGGGCGATCCGATCCTCGCCGCCGGACGCGAGATCACCGTCCGCCAGCCTGTCCCCGCAGGCCACAAGGTCGCCATCCGTCCCGCCGCTCCGGGGGAAAACCTCCTGCGCTACGGGCAGGTGATCGGCCGCGCCTCCGCCCCCATTGAGCCGGGCGACCACGTCCATCTCCACAACCTTTCTTTTGACGAAGGCGCCCGCGAATACCGTTTTCCGGCCGAACTGCGCCGCCTCCCGCCGCAGCCGGACGCCATCCCTTCTTTCCTCGGATACCTCCGCCCCGATGGCCGCGCCGGCACGCGCAACTACATCGCCGTGGCTGCCGCCAGCAATTGCGCCTCGCACGTGGCCGAACAGGTGGCCGAACACTTCCGCCACAGGCCCCTGCCGGACACCGTCGACGGCGTGGCCGCCTTCCCCCATGCCGACGGCTGCGGCCACTCCATCGGCCCGGACACCGAACAGCTCCACCGCGTTCTGCGCGGCGTCATCGACCACCCCAACGTCGCCGGCGCCGTCATCCTCGGCCTCGGATGCGAGATCAACCAGATCGACCGCTACCTGGCCGAGCTGCCGCGCGAACTGCTCGACGGCTTCACGCTCCAGGAAAGCGGCGGCACGCCCGCCACGGTCGAGGCCGGCATCCGCGCCGTCGAACGCCACATCGAGCGCGCCGCGGCCATGAGGCGCACGGAGCTGCCCGCCTCGAAGATCGTCCTCGGCCTCAACTGCGGCGGCTCGGATTCGTTCAGCGGCATCACGGCCAATCCCGCCCTCGGCGTCTGCTCGGACCTGCTGGCCTCGATCCGCGCCACCGCCGTTCTGGCCGAAACGCCGGAGATCTTCGGCGCCGAGCACCTGCTCGTCGAGCGGGCGGCGTCCCGCGAGGTAGCCGAACAGCTGCTTGAAATGGTGGCCTCGTACAAGCGCTATCTGTCGCGGTTCGGCGGCTCGTTCGACGACAATCCGTCGCCCGGCAACAAGGAAGGCGGGCTGACCACGATTCTCGAAAAATCCCTCGGCGCCGTGGCCAAGGGCGGCACGCTTCCCCTGATGGAAGTCGTCGATTACGGCGAGCGCGTGCACGGCCCCGGGCTGGTGTTCATGAACACCCCCGGCTACGACCCGGTCTCGCTCACAGGACTCGCGGCGGGCGGCGTGAACGTCATCTGCTTCACCACCGGCCGCGGCTCGGCCATCGGCTTCCCCACCATCCCGGTCATCAAGATCGCCTCCAACTCCCCCATGTACCGCCGCATGACCGCCAACATGGACCTCGATGCCGGCCCCATCGCCGAAGGCGGCGCCACGGTGGAAGAGATCGGCCGCCGGATCTTCGATCTCGTCCTGGAGGTGGCTTCGGGCCGGAAGACCTGCAGCGAACGGCACGGCCACCGCGAGTTCGTTCCCTGGCGCATCGGGCCAGTGCTTTGAAGATCCTGTTTGAAACAATCCTTTGGAGAACTGTTCGATGTCCGTGCTCGACCTCTTCCGGCTTGACGGAAAGCTGGCGCTCGTCACCGGCTGCCGCCGCGGCATCGGATTTGCGATCGCGGAGGCTCTGGCCGAAGCCGGGGCCGACATCGCCGGTGTCAGCCGGTCGCTGGAAGACGACGGCGGCGCCATTGGCGCCCGCGTCCGCGCGCTCGGCCGCCGCTTCCACGCCTTCCAGTGCGATCTGGCCGACCGGACTGCGCTCCGCGGCCTCATTGCGCGGCTTGAAAAGGAGCTTCCGCCCGTCGACATCCTCGTCAACAACGCCGGCGCCATCCTGCGGGCGCCTGCGGCGGACCACCCCGACGAGTACTGGGACGAGATCCTCGCCGCCAACCTTACCGCCCCCTGGATCCTCGCCCGCGACATCGGCCGGTCGATGATCGCCCGCCGCTCGGGCAAGATCATCTTCACGGCGTCGCTGCTGTCATTTCAGGGCGGCATTCTCGTGCCCTCTTATGCAGCCAGCAAGGGAGGCGTGGCGCAGCTGGTCAAGGCGCTGGCCAACGAATGGGCGCCGCACGGCGTCAACGTGAACGCCATCGCTCCCGGCTACATCGCCACAGACAACACGGCCGCCCTGCGCGCCGATCCGGTGCGCAATCCGGCCATTCTCGCCCGCATCCCTGCCGGCCGCTGGGGCGAGCCGGCGGATCTGGCAGGCGCCGCCGTGTTCCTCGCTTCGCGCGCTTCGGACTACGTCCACGGCAGCATTCTCGTGGTCGACGGCGGCTGGATGGGGCGCTGATCCTGTATGATCTTTTCGCGTTGGTGGCGCACGATGACCCGAATGACCCGCCGACTCTTCGCAACGGCCGCCGCAGCCGCTCCCGCCGCGCTGGCGCAGCCGGCATCCATGAATCCCCTGCCCCGCTGGCGCGGCTTCAATCTGCTGGATCTGTTCCAGGCTCTGCCGCTCAAACCGGAAGCCGCCCCAAAGCCGGTCACCGAAGACGAACTGCGCTGGATCCGCGACTGGGGCTTCAATTTCCTGCGGATTCCGATGGATTACTGGTTCTGGATCGACTCGGATTGGCGCACGACGCGCCGGCTGAAGCCCGATGCAACGTTCCAGATCCGCGAATCCGCGCTCGAACCCGTCGACCGTCTTGTCACTTTAGGACAGAAATACGGCCTGCATATTTCGCTCAATTTCCACCGCGCCCCGGGCTACTGCATCAACAATCCTGAACGCGAGCCGTTCGTTCTCTGGTCCGACCCCCGCGCCGAAGAGGCGTTCGTGTATCACTGGACCTATTTCGCGCGCCGTTACCAGGGCGTCTCGAACTACGCTCTCAGCTTCAACCTTCTCAACGAGGCGCCCACGCCGCGGGAAGGCTACATGGACCGCGAGGACTACGTCCGCGTGATGCTGCGCGCCACCAACGCCATCCGTTCGATCAGCCCCGGCCGTACCATCATCATCGACGGTTTGAGCGTGGGCAATCAGGTGGTGCATGAGCTCGTGTGGACCGGCATCGCGCAGTCCGTTCACGCGTACACGCCTGCGCGAGTGTCTCACTACCGCGCTGCCTGGGTCGACCGCAAGCTGGATTTCCCCGAGCCGGACTGGCCGCTCAGGAAAGAGGACGGCACGATCGAATTCGGCCGGGAACATCTGGAGAAGATGTACGCGCCCTGGGGCGAACTCGTCCGGCGCGGCATCGGCGTCCATTGCGGCGAAGCGGGCTGTTACAACCGCACGCCCCACCGCGTGTTCCTCGCATGGATGGAAGACGTGCTCGATATTCTCCAGGGCCACTGCATCGGCTGGGCGCTGTGGAACTTCCGCGGGCCCTTCGGAATGCTCGACAGCGGCCGCGCCGATGTGAACTACGAAGACTGGCACGGCCACAAGCTGGACCGCAAGCTCCTCGAACTGCTGCAGCGGTACTGACGTCTCAGCGCCCGAGGAAAATCTGCGCCGCGCAGGCGCGCCGCCCGCGGATCACCACGCCCACACCGCTTTGCTCGTACGGCCCTTCCAGCGTCCTGCGGTGGCTTTCGCTCGCGAGCCATGCCTCGAGGGCGCGCGCTGCGCGGAACGCGCCGTTTTCCTGCAAGAACACGTTCTCGCCCACCTGTTTTGCGCCTTCCTCGCGCCGCAGCCGTGCCGCGCGCTGGGCGAATCCCTCATGCGGCTCCGCTGCCAGGCCCGCCAGCACGCGCCCGCAATGCCGGCGCGCTTCTTCCGCGGCGCCCGCGTTCCAGACGAGTTCGGCAAGGCCGGCTGCGCGGCGGTGAACGTTCGCCTGCTCCAGCACCTCCCGCTCCTGGAACGGCAACGATGCAGCCAGCAACATCAGCCCCCAGATCATCCCTGAACCTCGCTGCTCCCTGGCCCGCCCGCTGCATGGAAGGCGGCGCAGCGGCCCAATGATATATTCGGCAAGGACCGCTACCGCCATGAGATGCGCGCTTCTCGTTTCCGGTTTCTTCTTCGCCTTCGCCGTGCCTTCCTGCGCTCAGCCGGAGGTGATGGGCTGGGGCAATCTCGAGGGGATCCGGATCAACGGCCACCTGCACGCCTTCGATGCCGGCCTTTGTGTCGTCGAGCCCGGCTGGACCCTCTGGAGCCGCACCGGAAAGGAGCGGCAGCAGACGACGTTTCTCCGCCGCGGCGGCGCCGTTGAAATCGGCCTGTCCGAGTTCCGCCCGCCCCGCCGCCTCCGCCGCGAAGGCGTCTCGTGGCGCTTTGCAGGAAACCAGACGGTGGAGGCGCCCGCGCCGGACACGGCGCAGGTCAACGTGCAGATCCAGGCCGCCTCCGACGCGTCCATCGAGGGCGTTTTCTATTGCATCCAATTGCCGGCGGAGGAATTTTCGCGCGCGAAGGCCGAACTTCTTTCTCCCGCCTCCGGATCTCCGGCCGCAGTCTCCCTCCAGCCGTTGACGGAAGAGCGCAACGAATACCTGCGCGCCACCGCCTCCGGGCTGCGGATCGCGGCGCCCGCGCGCACGCTCGAAATCACGGCCGACGCTCCGACGGAAATTGTCATCCGGGATGACCGCAGGGATGGCAATTACGATGCGCAGGTGCTGTTCCGCCTGATGCCGGCAAACCCTGTCTCCGGCTCTTCGGCCAGAGCCAGCTTCCGCATCCGCGCCTCCGGCGAGCCCGACCTCAGGCCCGTCCGCGTGCGCTTCGACCCCGCGCGCCCCGGTCAGATGTGGCACGGCTTCGGCGGCAATTTCCGCATCCAGAACGAAAAACGCGATCCGGCCGTTGTCGACTACAACCTCGCCAACCTGCCCCTCGCCTGGTCGCGCGTCGACATGCCCTGGAACCTCTGGGATCCCGACGAATCGGCCGACCCGCTCGCGCAGGCGCGAGCAGGCAGGCTCCATCCGCGCGTGCATACCGCCATGGCGATGGCCCAGCGCCTCCACCGCATGGGCCTGCCCGTGATCGTCAGCGCCTGGTTTCCCCCCGCCTGGGCTGTTCTCGGAGAAATCAAACGCCCGCCCGATGAAGACGGCCCGCGGGGGAACCCGCTCAACCCTGCGAAAATGGAGAGAATTTCCGCCTCAATTACAGGATATTTCCTCTTTTTGAAGGAAAAGTATGGCGTCGAGGCGGCCATGTTTTCCTTCAATGAATCCGACCTCGGCATCGATGTCCGCCAGACCCCGCGCGAGCACGCCCGGCTCATCCGCACCCTCGGCCCGCATTTCGCCCGCCACGGCCTGGCCACTCGCCTTCTCGCCGGAGACACGTCCGACGCCGACCCGGTGGATTTCGTCGACCCCGTACTGGCCGATCCGGAGGCGGCCCGCTTCACCAGAGCCGTCAGCTTCCACTCCTGGCGCGGCTGCACGCAACAGAACCTCGAGCGCTGGCTTGCGGCCGCCCGCCGTCTCAATGTCCCGCTGCTGGTCGGCGAAGGCAGCACCGATGCGGCCGCCTGGCGTTACTCGCGGATTTTCCTCGAGCCGTCCTTCGCCATGTATGAGATCGACCTCTACACCCGCATCCTGGCCGTGGCGCAGCCGGCATCGATTCTTCAGTGGCAGCTCACGGCGGACTATTCGCTGCTGGCGGGCAACGGCATTGCCGGCGACGACGGCCCGCTGCGGCCGACGCAGCGCTTCTGGAACCTGAAACAGCTTGCGTCCACGCCGCACCGCTCGTTTCACCTGCCCGTCGAAACGGATCACCCCCTGATCACCGCCGCTGCACTCGGTGACATCGCCAATGGCGTATTTACCGTACATCTGGTGAACCGCGGCGCGGCGCGCGCGGCGGTGATCGAGGGTTTTCCTGAAACCGTCACGGAGCTGCGCGCGTGGGTCACCGACGCGGCGCGGTCGATGCAGGAGCTGGCGCGCGTGCCCGTTCAGCGAGGCAAGGCGGAGCTGCAACTGGACGCGACGAGCTTTGTGACGTTGATCAGCGCGCCCGCCGGGCGCTGACCGCTGGCGAGCCGGTGGCGCAGGAAGCTAATCGAGCCGCTCCGGCTCGAGCTGGATGTTCTTCTCGCCGGCTGCTTTCTTTTCCGCGTAACGCCGCACCCAGTCCTGCCAGCGCTTGCCCGCCGCCATGTCGCGGCCGCTGAATTCGATGCCCGCGATGTCGGAGTAACGGAACACCAGCTTCTGCTGGCTTCCCGTCGGAATCAGCCGCACCGAGCCCGGCTTGTGTCCGTAGGCGAACTCGTGAATTGAGGCTGATGTGAGCTGGAAGACCACCCTCCCGCCAATGCGGCCTGCAAGCGCCGCTCTTCGCAGTCTCACCTGTTCTGAATTGTCTGTCTGCACCCGTTTTTTCCGGCACTCAGTCTTTCAGGAAACAGCGGGGTCATCCAGCCTTGATGGCCTCAGAGCCGGAGGTTTGCCGGAAGCCCTGTCGGACACAGCTCTGACAGGTCGCCGAGAAAGGCACAGCTTCGCGACTCAGCATGCGCATAATCACTGGGTTACAGCCCGTCGTTTGCGGCCGGATGGCATGCTGCAGCGACCCGCTAATCAAAACAGTCACGAATGCCGATTGAATAGTGAGACGTTTTCCGGGCAAGGACAAACCGCCCCGGAAGGAAAGGAAATGTATCCCAATGAACCTATTTAGCGGTCTCTTGAGCGGTGACCGAGTGTATGTCGTCCTTCTCCTTTTCCTGCTGTTTTGCGGGCTTTCTCTCTTCTTCTTCTCTGCGGGCCAACCAGGCTCCCTTCTAAAGGGTCTGTGGCTGACGCTTGTGGACTTCATTGTTGCCCCTTTCGCGTACATCCGCTATGCGGTCTTCAGGCTGTCCACAGAAAGCGGTCAAAGTGTTCGTCTGAAGGTGACTGACCCGCAATTTCTGTTGAGAACTGCGATCAGGATCCAACTTGGCGTGTTGTTCCTTTCTCTCTCGCTGATTGGAGCCTTCGGACTGATGCTGGTCCTCGACCAGAGCGTTCCTCCAGAAGTCGCGGCAAGCCGGGAGCAAGCCGCCATCCGGCTGAATTTCCTGAAGTCGGAAAGTTTGCCCCGTGCCCAACGCGAGTTGGCAGACCTGGAGACCAAATTGAAAAGCCGGAGCCGCCTCGAGGAGGAGCTTCGTCAGAAACGTTCCGAAATCTCTCAACTGACGGCGAGAATTGACAGTTCCGCTTCGGCGTTGGCCGCGGAGGACTTCGGCGGACATTTCGCGAGCATCAACAGGTTTCTCGAGGCCAACCGAGGGCGTTTGAGGACGTCTGCGGGACGCGATGGAATCAGGGATGCTGTTTCACGCTACCTACAGCAGTCGCCTACAGAGTCGGAGTTTGATGAAAAGGTCTTCAAACACCTGGATCTCGTCTTTCAGAGGGCAGCGCTGCACCAGGAAATCGACGAGGCCGCGGCTGCCAACCGGCCCGAGGTCCTGCAGAGGGCCAAAACGGAGGCTGAAGGCCGGCTGATGGATCTGAGAAACGAGATGAAGAAGCTAGAGAAGGAGACATCTTTCCTGAACCTGATCTCTTCTGTTTCACTCGACAGCATTTGGGAAGGGATGCTGATCCTGATGGCAGTCGTGTGGGCTGTTTTGTGGTTTGGGGGCGTGTCAATCGAATCCGCTGAAATCTTCATCGACATTGCCACCAACTTGCGCCGCCTCAGACGTGTCTCGGAAGGGCGTCCCGACGGAACTGTGATCCTTCCGGCCCAGCCCGATCCAGTGGCGTGAACGGCTGGTAGCCATTCGGCCTTGGAAACAGCCGAGACCTCGACCCGTGCTGCCTGCTCGCCCCGGGACACCGGGTTGTTCGCCAGCCGAGACGGCTTCACCTTTCATGCCGAATAAGCACAGACTGATGCCTGGATGCCGTCCTCACTGAAGTTTCGGCAGTTCGCGGCAATCATGCATTGAGGCGCTGCGGAGCGAGCATAACCCGCCCACTCCTCGTGCGTGGTCCCGCGGGGCCGCAGTTGCAGGGGCGGCCAGCTATACCAGCCGCTCCGGCTCGAGCTGGATGTTCTTCTCGCCGGCTGCTTTCTTTTCCGCGTAACGCCGCACCCAGTCCTGCCAGCGCTTGCCCGCCGCCATGTCGCGGCCGCTGAATTCGATGCCCGCGATGTCGGAGTAACGGAACACCAGCTTCTGCTGGCTTCCCGTCGGAATCAGCCGCACCTGGCTCTCGTCGAGGCTCGCGCGCGAGCGCCGATCGAAGAGATAGCCCTCGATCCGCGCGCCATTCTTCAGCAGCAGCGTCACATCCCCGCGGTAGTCAAACGCCGCCTCGATGCCCTCGCGCAGATCCGCCTCGTTTTCCGCCTTCCACACCAGCCCCTGCAGCGCCGTCTTCGCCATCGCCGTGCTCATGAAGCCCGCTCCCGGTTGGTCCCTCCGATCTGCACCAGCTCCCACGGGTGCGGCGCCGGTTGCAGCTTCTCCAGCTCCTCCGCCGCCTCCCGATCCTCATACAGAGAAAATGTCGCCCGGATCGTGTCCAGGAATCCGCGCCAGCTGGAAAAAGTATGGTGGACAGCCGTGGCCTCGAATCCGCTGTGCATCATGCAATTGGCGCACTTCGGATTGCCGCTCTCCGGACCGTATCGAGACCAGTCGGTCTCTTCCAGCAGCTCCTCGAACGTCTCCGCGTACCCGTCCTGCTGCACATAGCAGGGCCGCTGCCAACCGAACAGGTTGTACGTCGGCATGCCCCATGGAGTGCAGGAAAACTCGCGCAGCCCCATCAGGAATTCCATGAACAGCGCCGACTGGTTGAACACCCAGCGCCGCTTCCGGTTCGACAGGATCAGCCGGAACAGGCGCTTGGTGCGTTCACGCTGCAGCCAGAGCTCCTGATTCGGGGCTTTTTCATAGGCGTAGCCGGGCGACAGCATCATCCCTTCCACGCCCAGGTCCATCATTTCGTCGAAAAACGCCCGCACGCTCTTCGGGTCCGCGCCGTCGAACAGCGTCGTGTTCGTCGTCACACGGAAGCCGCGCCGCACGGCTTCTTTCACCGCCTCGACCGCGATTTCGAAGCCTCCCTCGCGGCACACGGAGAAATCGTGGTGCTCTTTCTGCCCGTCCAGGTGCACCGAGAATGACAGATATTTGCTGGGCTTGAAAAGATCCAGCTTCTCTTTCAGCACCAGCGCGTTCGTGCAGAGATAAATGTATTTCTTCCGCGCGATCAGCCCTTCCACGATCTCGTGGATCTGCGGGTGCAGCAGCGGCTCGCCGCCAGGGATGCTCACGATAGGCGCGCCGCACTCATCCACGGCGCGGAAGCACTCCTCCGGCGTCAGCTGCTGCTTCAGAATATGATGCGGGTACTGAATCTTCCCGCAGCCCGCGCAGGCGAGATTGCAGCGGAACAGCGGCTCCAGCATGAGCACCAGCGGATACCGCTTCCGTCCCTTCAGCCGCTGCTTCAGGACGTATGCGGCCACTGTCCACATCTGCGAAATGGGTATCGCCATAGAGATTGTGCGGGCGCCAGAAACGCGAAGCCCCTTTCGCTTTTTAGCACCTGGCGGACTGTCCTGTCAACGAACGGCGGCCGCCGCCTCAAGCCGCCGTTCATTTCGCTCCGGCCCTCCGATAGAATGCCCCCCAGGGATGAAGCCGTGATGAGATCCATTTTTCGGCTATGCCTGACCGCTCTGCTGGCCGTTGGCGCGGCGGCGCAAAACCGGCCGGAGCGCCTCGAGTGGTTCCGCGATCAGGGCTTCGGCCTTTTCATCCACTGGAGCCTGGACAGCCAGCTCGGCGCGGTGATCAGCCATTCCATGGCGGGCGCGGACGAATCCTACCTCCGCCGCTTCATCTTCGACCTGCCCCGGACGTTCCACGCGCGGCGGTTCGAGCCGCGGGAGTGGGCGGCGCTGGCCAGGCTCGCCGGCATGCGCTATGTCGTCTTCACGGCCAAGCATCACTCGGGCTTCTGCATGTTCGACACGGCCACGACGGATTTCTGCATCCGCAACACGCCGTTCGGCCGGGATATCACCCGGGAAATCCTCGAGGCGTTCCGCGCGGAAGGCATCGCTCCGGGCCTGTATTTTTCTCCCGATGACTTCTGGTGGCTGTGGAAACACGGCATCGATATCCAGCGCAATACGCCGGAAGTGAGCCCTGTCAACAATCCCGGCCTGATGGCGCACAATCTGGCCCAGTTGCGGGAGCTGCTCACGAGATACGGCCCCATCGACGTCCTCTTTCTCGACGGTCCGCCCGAGGGCCTGCGCGAACTAGCCTGGAAGCTCCAGCCCTCCATTGTCGTCACCCGCGGCGCCATCGCCACGCCCGAGCAGCACGTGCCTGGCGTGCCCCTGGAAGGCGCCTGGGAATCCTGCATCACCATGGGCACGCAGTGGCAGTACAAGCCCACCAATGAAACCTACAAGTCCGGCGGCGAACTGATCCGCCTGCTGATCGAGACGCGCGCCAAGGGGGGCAACCTCCTGCTCAATGTCGGCCCCAAGCCCAACGGCGAACTCCCCATCGAACAGGAAGAGCGCCTCCGCGAGATCGCCCTGTGGATGTTCGTCAACGGAGAAGCCATCCATGGCGTCCGCCCCTGGGTGGTCACCAACGAAGGCGATTACTGGTTCACAAAGAAGAAAGACGAAAACACCGTTTACGTGTTCGCTGCCACGGCCGAGCGCTGGCCGTACGGCGCCTGGCGCGACATCACCCTGAAAAGCGTCCGTGCCACGGCAAAGACCACAGCCAGCGTCCTCAGCCAGAATGACCGCGTGCTGGAATACCAGCCCGATGTGAAGCCCGTCACCACCTGGCGGCAGGACTCCGATGGCCTGCACATCCGCGCCATGCGCGCCCAGCGGCTGTACAACGACCGCAAGTGGCCCAACCCGGTGGTTCTGAAGCTGACGAACGTCGAGCCGGCGCTTCTGCCGCCGCGGGTCGAAACAATCGAGGCCCGCTGGGACGCAGCCGCGCGGGCTCTGGTCCTCGCGGGCGAGATCCTCGACATGGGTAAAGCGGACGCCGTAGAAGCCGGCTTCGAGTACCGCGATGTCACCGGCCTCGATCTTACGGAAAGGCCCGGCCCGTTCACCATGACAGAGAGGCTCCGGCGCACCGCCCCCGGCCGGTTCAGCCTCCGCGTAGAAAACCTGCCGCCCAATCGCACGTGGGAAGTGCGCGCCGTTCTGCGCCATCCGTTGCTGACCGTCTACGGCGCCGAGCGGCGCGTGCGCAGCCAGTGACGCGGCGCGCCGGATTCAACCGCCCGCCGTCTGTTTTCCATCTCTGCGCGAGCCTGCGGCATCATTTCAGGGGCCGCGGTTCTGCCGGAATTCACGGCTGGATGCGGCTGCGGCACTTCCTGAGCGGCATGACTCTGCGGCGTACGTTCTCGAACCGCGAAGCACTCACTTCGTATCTGCGCACCGTGTTCCCCGAAGCGGAGGGAGACGCGAGTCCCACGCCGGGCGGCCATAGCGCAGCTCTGGCAGCGCTCGAGCGCATCGAGCCGGAGCGCTACGGCTCCACAAGGAATTTCCTCGATGGCGCGGTGACGCGGCTTTCCATGTACATCCGCCATGGCGTGCTGTCGCTGGCCGAAGTCCGCCGCGCCGCGCTGGCCAGGGCGCGAGACCCGCAGCGCATTGCGAAGTTCATCCAGGAACTGGCGTGGCGCGATTACTGGCAGCGCGTCTGGCGCCGGACCGGCGACGGCATCTGGCAGGATCAGGAACCCTGCAAGACCGGCTGGCGGACGGAAGACTACGCAGAGGAATTGCCGGCCGACATGAGCCGGGGCGGCACTGGACTGGCGTGCATGGACGCTTTCGCCCGCGAACTGCACGAGACCGGCTACCTGCACAATCACGCGCGCATGTGGGTCGCCGCCTATGTCGTGCACTGGCGGCGCGTGCGCTGGCAGGCGGGCGCGCGGTGGTTCCTGCGGCATCTGCTCGACGGAGACCCGGCGAGCAACAACCTGTCGTGGCAGTGGGTCGCCTCGACGTTCAGCCACAAGCCGTATTTCTTCAACCGGGAGAACCTGGAGAAGTACACAGGCGGGCGTTTCTGCGGTGATTGTCCGCGCCGGGACGATTGCCCGTTCGATGGGACCTACGAAGACCTGGCCCGGCGTCTGTTCCGGATCGAGGTGCAGGGATGAAGACCGTTCGCTGGGTGCAGCAGGACTGGCTCCGTGCAGACGGAACAGAACCGGCCGTTTATGTTTTTGATGAAGAGACGGTCGCCGGCTACAGCCTCAAGCGCATCCAGTTCATCTACGAGTGCCTGCTGGAGCTGCCCGTCGAAATCCGCCGCGGACGGTATGAAGAAGAGGTGGCCGCTTTCGCCCGCCAGCACGGTGCAGACGCGATCGTGACCACCGCCACGCCGGATCCCCGGGCGCGGCGCGCGATCCGGCAGCTGGCAGAACACTTTTCTGTCGAGGTGCAGGCGACCGAGCCCTTGGTTACCCTGGCGCGCGAGCCTGACCTGAAGCGGTTCTCGCGCTATTGGGCGCGTGTCGAGCCGCTGCTGCTGCCGCCGCAGGCGCGGAGGCGGTAGACCTTCGGCACACGGCTGCCAGACCGCTCTGTTCCACGCGCCGGAGAGCGAGCCCCCGGTCACCCTGCGGCACATCAGCATGGAAGAAAACCACTGCGCCCTGCAGCGGGTGCTGTGCCGCGGGCGAAGCGGCCGCAGGCCGCGTGGGCGAGCGGTCCGCGGCCCGGTCTCGGCTGAGCAAGCGATTTTCGAGAGAACGGCTCTGGCAGCGCAGGCGGCGAAAGCGCCGGGATAGAATGGCCTCGCACTCTGCCTTTCACGTAGCCCGGCAGAGGCGATTCAGACCAGAGAATTGTCCATGTCTTCCTTCCAGAGATCCATGCGCCTGCTGTTTTCCGCTGTCCTGACGGCAGCGTTGCTGCCCGCGCAGCAGTCGAACGTGAACTTCGACTGGCGGCCGCAGAAAAACACGGAGAATCTCCTTCCTTTCACCGCCACGCTGAATTCGCCGGAAGTCCGCGACGACCGGACCGTCTTGTTCCGCGTCCGCGCGCCGGAGGCCAAACAGGTTCTGCTGACCGGCGCGGTGCTGACTGCAATCGGAAAGGGGAACAAGCCCGTGCCGTTCACGAAAGGCGAGGACGGCGTCTGGACTCTGGAGATCGGGCCGCTGCCGCCGGACATGTACCAATATCACTTCCTCATCGACGGCGTGCGCGTCGCCGACCCGAACAACACGATCGCCGGTTCCACGGCGATGCCCCCTTACAGCACGCTCGTCGTGCATGGCAGCGAACCCAACTACTACGACGCCCGCAACGTTCCTCACGGGGCAGTGACCCGCCACGTGTATCATTCCACCGTCACCAACGGGGAGCGCGATCTGTACGTCTACACGCCGCCCGGCTACGACCGCAGGAAAACATACCCGGTTCTCTATCTCGTCGGCGGCAGCGGCGACCTGCCCCGCAACTGGGTCTACGACGGGCGCGTGGACCTGATGATGGACAACCTGCTGGCGGAGGGCAAGGCCGTGCCCATGGTGATCGTCATCCCGAACAACCAGATGATCCACCGCAATCACCCGAGACACGTGGAACTGACCTTCGACCTCTTCGAGGCGGAACTCCGCAAGCACGTCATCCCGCTGGTCGAAAGCCTGTACAGCGTGCGGAAAGATCCGCGCGGGCGCGCGCTGTCCGGCTTGTCGATGGGAGGGCGCCACACCATGTTCGTGGGCCTCCGCTCCCTGGATCTGTTCGCTTCGTTTGGCATTCTGAGCGCGGGCGATGTGGACGCGGAGAAGTCGCTCGAGAGGTTCCTGAACGACCCGGATGTGAACCGCAAGGTGGCCTACCTGTTCGTCGGACAGGGCACTGAAGAGGCCAACGTCGCGATGGGGGCGCGCTGCGTGGCGCTCCACGAGGCTCTCAAGCGGCACAACATCCGGCATGAATACTATGTGGGCGGCCACGGCGGCCACGACTGGTCCACCTGGCGGCATCTGTTGTACTACCGCTTCCTGCCCAATCTGTGGCGGACGAAATGACGCGGGCCGCCTGAGTCCGGCCGCGGATCGGCAAAGGAGTTGCCTGCGCGCATCCGCGGAGGGCGCTGTCGCTGGCGCCCCCAGGGAAACTGGACAGCCCCGGCGGAGAGCGACGCTGTCGAAGCTGCCTTCTTTGCAGCCAGATTGCAATGGACCGGCGGACGCCTGCGCGTTGCCTCTGCGGGTTGGAAAGCCGGGAAACCAATCGCCCCCGTTGCGCATCCGATGGACAGGGCCGGCATGATCTGTTCCGCTGACGCCTGCTTTCCCGTCCGGAACGGCGGGAAGGCAGTCAGCGGCAGGGTCGTGGCAGCCGGCTGCAGGGGCCTTGCCTCTGTCGGCGGAGTCCGTTTATACTTCAGTTTCTGAACGAGGGGCGCAGCCTTGGGTTCGACGCCGAACAGTCCGGTTCCAATGACGCCGCCGCCCGGCGACGGATTCGATCCGATCGAAGTGCAGCGCGAGGCGGCGATGTTCTACGGGCTGTTCCTGCGGGGCGCTTCTCCTGAGGATTTGCGCCGCGACATCGCCATTCCGCCCGACATGGTGCGGAAGTGGATGTCGCATCCGCTCTATGACGGCCAGTTCCGCGAGAACGTCCGCCGCATCTACCGCTTCCGCAAGCAGGTGCTGGCCGTGTTCGACGAACTGGTGGACAAGGCGCGGCTGAAGGACCGGCTCCAGTAATCCTCTGCAACTCCCTCCCCCGCCCGCATCCTCTCAAGGCAGCAGTTTCTCGAGCCTGCCCCATTCAATCTGCCACCGGCCCGCGACCCGTTCCCCGCTCGCCTCGAACCGGCCCTCGGCCAGCAGCGCGGGCAAAGAGTTTTCGTCGCCCTGCTGCTGCGCTGCCTCGTGCAGGGACCGCAGCACGCTTTCCCACCGTCCTGCCATCTGCCGGGCTTTGTCCGCGCCGTTGCACTGGATTTCCAGGCTGAGCCGCAAGCCGTTGCTCTCCGGCAGCGCGCTCCACAGGAGCCATCGCGCGCCGCGCATTTCTTCTACTGCAAGCGAAAGCCATGCGGGCGCGCCGTCAGGCGCTTCCAGCATCTTTCCTGGCAGGTAAACCCACAGCGGCGCGCCGGGCACAGCCCACGAAGGAGGCGTAGGTTTCTCTCCGAACGCAGCCGCCGCCAGCGGATCCGGGTTCACGGCCATGCCGAGCCTCCCGCTCTTCAGCCGCACCCAGGAGATCTGCCTTTCCGGAACCGAACCCTGCATCGAGCACAGCTCGCTCACGCACCGCCCACCCTGCGCCAGAAAATAGCGGCGCAGCTTGCCGTAATCGAGGCGCACCTCGGCCACGATCCAGCGGCGTCCATTCTCGGAACGCAGAACGAAGGCGTCCAGATCGCGCCGGTACTCGAATCCTGTGGCCGCCACGAATCCCCGGTATTCGTCGCTCTCCGCGCCCGCCTCGCCAGCGAGTCTCTGCAGAATGCCCGATTGCCGCAGGGCGCGGGTGTTGACAAACACCGTCAGGCCGTCGCCGGGCGGCAGCTCAGCCAGCAGCGCCCGCGCGTCCGTTCCCTGCCACGGGCCAGAGCGCCAGATCAGAAAAGCGGCGGCGGCCAGAACGAAGCCCGTGAAGGCCACAATCAGGCTTTTGCGCGGGATGCCCACCGTTTCGCAGCTTACCATCTGCGCTCTCCTATACTGGCGGTATGGTGCGCCTCTTCCTGCTGGCAGGAGTCCTGATGAGCGCCGCAATGGCCCAACAACGAGCCGTCGTTCTGGTTCCTGTGCTCGACATGTTCTCCAAACCGGCTGCAGACGTGGATGTCGTCAGCCAGGCGCGCTACGGGATGACCGTGAAGGTGGAGCAGACCGAGGGCGAGTGGGTACGCATCCGCACCATTCATGATGACTATCCAGGCTGGGTGCGCCGTGCGGCGCTGCGCATGCTGAACGAAGGCGAGCGCTACGCCGAAACAGGTCGCACGGTTTTTGTCGACAGCCTGCGGGCTCATCTTTATCCCGAGCCATCGGTCACCCGCCGCGCGCCGCTGCTGACGGTTCCTTATGAGACGATGCTGGAAGTTCTGGAAGAGCCCGAGAAGGACGGACGGCGCTGGATCCGCGTGCGGCTGCCCGACGGCCAGGAGGCGTGGATTCAGCGCGGGGATGTTCTGTTCGATCCGCAACCGCTGCCGCTGGGAGCGTTGATCGAACTGTCGAAGCGCTTCCTCGGGCTGCCGTACACCTGGGGCGGCACCACCAGCTTCGGGTTCGACTGCTCCGGCTACACGCAGATGCTCGTGCGACGCGGCGGCGTGCTGATGCCGCGCGATGCGCAGCCGCAGGCAGACTGGGACGGCATGCTCAAGATCACCCGCGAAGAACTCCAGCCCGGCGATCTGGTCTTCTTCGGACCCAGCGACAGGAAGATCAACCACACGGGGTTCTATCTCGGCGCGGGCGAATTCATCCACTCGACTACCAGCACGAAGCCTGTCCTGCAGATCAGCCGGATCGACGACGAGCCCTGGACGAAGACTTTGGTGGCCTGCCGCCGCTGGAGGATGCGATGAAGCGCAGAACATTTCTTTCCACTTCCGTTCTGGCGGGCGCGCCCCTGTCCGCCGGGGCGCCAGATGCGAAGCCTTCTCTGGAAACGCGCATCCGCCGCCTGAACCTGCGCCACACCTGGACCACCGTGATGTCGTCCAGCGAGTACCGTGACACGTTCTTCGTCGCGTATTCGCGGGACGGAATCACGGGCATTGGCGAAGGCGCGCCCATCATCCGCTACAAGGAGAGCGCGGAGACGAACCGGCAGGCGATCGAATCCATCCGCCCGTGGCTGCTCGAACAGAAGCCGGAGGCGTTCGTCCCCCTGATGGACGCGGTCTTCCGCCGCGTCCAGGGGCAGTTCGCCGCCAAGGCTGCTCTCGATATCGCCCTGCTCGACTGGAACGCCCAGAAGCTCGGCGTGCCGCTGTGGCGCATGTTCGGGCTCGACCCCGCAGCCGCTCCGCTGACCACGTTTTCCATCGGCATTGACAAGGCGGAGGTCATCCGCCAGAAGGTCCGCGAAGCGGAAGAATTCCCTGTGCTCAAGATCAAGGTGGGCCTCGACAACGATGAAGAGGTGATCGCCGCCGTCCGTTCGGTGACGAAGAAACCGCTGCGCGTGGACGCGAACGAAGGCTTCAAATCAAAAGAAGAGGCGGTGGAAAAGATCAACTGGCTGGAGAAGCAGGGCGTCGAGTTCATCGAGCAGCCTCTGCCAGCCGCGAATCTCGAGGACATGAACTGGATCCGCAAGCGCGTCCACATTCCGGTGATTGCGGACGAGGCCTGCCTGCATCCTGCGGACGTGCCGCGGCTGGCGCCCTACTTCGACGGCGTCAACGTCAAGGTCGACAAATGCGGCGGCCTGCTGGAGGCGAAGCGCATGATCGAAATGGCCCGTTCGCTGGGGCTGAAGGTCATGCTGGGCTGCATGGTGTCGTCTTCGGCGGCGATCACCGCGGCGGCGCACCTTTCTCCGCTGGCCGACTATGCGGATCTCGACGGCCACCTGCTGATCGCCAATGACCCGTATGAGGGGGTGCGCGTCGAGAAAGGCCGGCTGATCCTGCCGCAGCGCCCCGGCCTCGGCCTGCGTCCGCGCAGGGCCTGAGCTGCGCCAGCCACGTTTCTGCACCGCGCCTGACGCTGCTACCATCGGATCGACTGTACGGAGATCCGCCCATGAAGGAACAGAACTACTCCAACCACGCCCGCCTCGTGCCCGGCTACCACTTCGTCCTTGCGCCCGTGCTGCTGCTCACCTGCGGCGGTTCGCTGGTGAATCTCTGGAAATCGCTCGGCGACCATCAGCGCCTGTACAGCGCCTCGCTGATCGTCGTGCTTTCCTTCTGCGCGTTCTTCATCGCCGGCTACGCGCGGATCTTCGCTCTGAAAGCGCAGGACCGCGCCATCCGCGCCGAAGAGAATCTCCGCCATTACGCGCTGACAGGAAAGCTCCTCGACCCGCGTCTTGGCGTGAAACAGATCGTCGCGCTGCGGTTCGCCTCCGATGAAGAGTTCGTGGAACTGGCGCGCCGCGCAGCGGAAGAGAACATGGAACCCGACGCCATCAAGCGGGCCATCAAGAACTGGCGCGCCGACTACTACCGCGTCTGAGCCGCGGCAAGCGCCGCAGGCCCGGCTTCAGCGGCGTTTCGCCAGCAGCAGGCCAACGCCCGCCAGGAACAGCAGAAGAGCCGCGGCAAAAGCTGCGGGGCTGCCTGTGTCCGCCTCCCGCCGCGTGCCCGGGAAGCCCATCATCAGACCGATGGCGCCCGCCGCGAGCGCAAAGATCAGGCAGGCGATGCCACCCAAAATCCTGAAGAGCCGGGTCTGTGTCATCGCCATCTCCGCCGCTGGCCGCCCCTCACGGGATCACTCGGCCGCGGGTTCCGCCGGTTGCCAGTCGGCCTCGCCGGGCGCGAGAAAGAGGTTTTTCTCCAGCCCGTGCTGGCGCGTATACAGATCGAAATACCGGCCGCGCGCAGCCATCAGCTCCTCGTGCGTGCCGTCTTCGATGACCAGCCCCTCCTCGACGACCAGGATCCTGTGGGCGCGGCGGATGGTGGAGAGCCGGTGCGCGATGACGAACGTCGTCCGCCCCTCCATCAGGTGTCCGAGACCCGCCTGGATCAACGCTTCCGTCTCGCTGTCGAGGCTCGACGTCGCTTCATCCAGCAGCAGGATGCGCGGGTTGGCCAGAATGGCGCGCGCAATCGAGACCCGCTGCTTCTGCCCGCCGCTCAGCTTCACGCCGCGCTCGCCCACCACCGTGTCATAGCCTTCCGGGAGCCGTTCGGCGAACTCGTCCACGCGCGCCAGCCGGCAGGCTTCCAGCACCTCTTCATGACTCGCATCCGGCCGCGCGAAAGCCACGTTTTCCCTGATGGTCCCGTCGAACAGGAACGTTTCCTGCAGCACTACGCCCAACTGCCGCCGGTAGCTTTCCAGCGTCACGCTGGCCAGGTCCACCCCGTCGACCAGCACGCGGCCGCGCGTGGGCGTGTAGAACGAAGCGATGAGCCCGAGAATGGTGGACTTGCCCGACCCGGACGAGCCGACCAGCGCCGTCACCGTGCCCGGCTCGGCCGTGAAGCTCACGCCGCGCAGCACCTCTTTGCCTGCCTCGTACTGGAACCAGACGTCTTCGAACCGGATCTCTCCACGGACCTCGCCCAGCACCGTGGTCCGGCCTGAGGCCTGATCCTCGGACGGCGTGTCCAGCAGTTCGCGCGTCCGCTCCAGTCCGGCGATGGCCTCGGTCAGTTGCGTTCCAATGCCGACCACCTGGAACACGGGCGCGATCATGAATGCGAGAAACGCCGTGAACGTCACGAATCCGCCCAGCGTCAGCGTGCCGGCCAGAATCTGCCGGCCGCCCATGTACATGACGGCCGCTCCGACAATTCCCAGCAGAATTGTTGCCGACAGGCTGAGCAGGGAAACGCCCGTCAGCGAGCGGAAGACGTTCTCGAGAATGCGCCGCACGCCTGCGGCGAACACCTCGTCCTCTCGCGCCTCCGCATGATAGGCCTTCACGACGCGGATGCCGCCGAGCGTCTCCGCCAGCCTGCCTGTCACCTCGGCGGTAATCTGGCTGCGCTCGCGGAAGATCGGGCGCAGCGTGCGGAAGCCCTTGCGCAGAATCAGCCCGAACGCGATCACGATCAGCAGCGCCATCAGCGTCAGCTGCGGGCTGATGCGCATCAGGATGACGAACGAGAAGACGGCGGTCAGCAGTCCGCCGAGGAACTCCACCAGCCCTGTGCCGACGAGGTTGCGGACGCCCTCGACGTCGTTCATGATGCGCGAGACGAGCTGCCCGGTTTTCTGGCTGTCGAAGAAAGCCGCGGGCAGGCGGCAGACGTGGCGCTGCACGCGCATGCGCAATTCGGCGATCAGACGCTGGGCGGATTTCGAAAGCAGCTGCGTCAGGGCGAAGCCCGTCGCCGCCTGCACCGCCGTCGCCGCCAGCACGGCCGCTACCAGCGGCCCGAGCAGCTCTGCGCGGCGCTTCGCGAGCACGTCGTCAATCAGGAACTTCGTGCTCGCGGGCAGCACCAGTCCGCACAGCCGGCTGACGACGATCAGCACGAGGCCGAGCAGGAGAACACCCCGCCGCGGCCGCATCAGATCCCGGATGTCCGGCCAGACGCGCTTCCAGTCGAGCTTCGGCGCGGGCAGGTTGGCCCGGCCGCGGGCCGGCGTGCGTTCGGCGTGGGGCAGTCCTCGCGTTACCATGGAACAATGAGATTCCTTCTATTGTCGATGCTCGGCGCAGTGGTGTGGGGGCAGGCTCCTGCCGCCGCGCCGAAAGCGTCTCCGGCCGAAGATCCTGTCGTCTTCGAAGCCGGCGGCAGGAAGATGACCCGCTCCGAGTTCGACTCGATGATGCGGAACCTGCCGGAAAACCTGCGCCAGCAGCTCGGACCGGACTCGCCGGAAACGCGCCGCCGTCTGGCCGAACAGCTCGGCGAGGTCATGTCCTACGCCGCAGAAGCCCGCAAGCTGCACGTCGAAGACAAGCCTTCCGTGAAAGTCCAGCTCTTCCTCCAGCAGGAGAGCACGCTCGCTTCGCTCCTCTATCAGCATCTCGCCGAGATCTCCAAACCCACGGAGGCTCAGATGAAGGCGTGGTACGACGCGCACCTGAATGAGTTTGAAAACGCGACGGCGCGCCACATCCTTGTCCGCTTCCAGGGCTCGCGCGTCCCGCTCAAGGAAGGCCAGAAGGATCTCACGCCGGAGGAAGCCCTGGCGCGCGCCGAGTCCCTGCGCCAGCGCATTTTGAAGGGCGAGGATTTCGCTGCCGTCGCGAAAGCCGAGTCCGACGACACTGCTTCCGGCCAGAACGGCGGGGAACTCGGCTCGTTCGGCCGCGGCAGGATGATTCCGGAGTTCGAGAACGCCGTCTTCTCGATGCCCGTCGGCGAGATCAGCCAGCCTGTCCGCACGCAGTTCGGCTACCACCTGATTCAGGTGCAGAAGCGCGGCGCGCAGCCGTTCGAAGAAGTACGGGCCGAGATCGAAAAACGGCTGACGGCGGAAAACGCGGACAAAGCCATGAAGGCGGTGAAAGACAAGAGCCGCGTCGTGCTGGATGAGTCCTATTTCGGCAAGCCTGCCATGCAGCAGCCGGCCGCTCCGGCTCAGCAGCCTCAGGTCAAACCCTGAGATGCGTCTCGGGTTTTTCTCCGGCTGGGGCTTGGAGTTTCAAGGAATTCTTTCCGGGGGCCTGTTCGCGGCACAATCGGATTTGTGACGAATCCCATCCCGGAAGAAAAACGGGGCCACAGGCGGCTTCCGAAAACAACGCGGCTGCTGGTGGCCCTGAGCAGCGAGGCCCGGCAGAAGTCCGTGACGGCCCAGGTGACCGATGCGCATGAAGCCGGCGTCGGACTGCATTGCCCCAGCCCTCTGCATCCCGGCGAGGTAGTCGTCCTTGAGTCTGCGGCAACGGATGGCACTTTCGGCGGTCAGCTCCGTGCGCGGGCTGCCGTGCGTTGGTGCCGTCCATCCCCGGGCGGCGGGTATCGGGCAGGGCTCCGCTTTCTGCCAGCTGAGCCTGCCCCATCCGGCGAGGCGGCCGAGGTGGACTATTACGAGATTCTGCAGGTGAATCCAAAGGCCTCTCCGGAGACCATTCACCGCGTCTACCGGATGCTCGCGCAGCAGTTTCATCCGGACAATCAGGAAACCGGAGACGAACGCGTCTTCCGCCAGATTGTGGAGGCGTACCGCGTCCTCAGCGATCCGGAAAAGCGCGCCGCCTATGACCTGAGCCATGCGGCCATGCTGCATGCGCGATGGCGCGTGTTTCAGTCGCCGCAGGCGGCGATGGGACCGGAAGCGGAACGGAGGAAGCGTTACGGTGTTCTGCGCGCCCTGTACTCCAAGCGTCAGCAGGACCCGCACGCGCCGGGCGTCACGATCTTTGAACTGGAAGATCTGCTCGGCATCCCGCGCGATCATCTGGAATTCACGCTCTGGTACCTGAAGGAGCGGGGGCTTCTGACGCGCGGCGACAACAACCGGTTCCAGATCACGGCCGCCGGTGTCGATTACGCCGAGGAGCTCGAGGAGCGCGCAAGCCGGCGCGAATCGCCCGGCGATGATCATCTGCTGCCCGCTGCCCGTCCGCGCGCCGTCTGACGCGGGCTGACGCTCACGGACGGCTTTCGGGAAACACCGCCCGTACCTCCATGCCTGCTTCCAGCGGCCGGTCTGACGGCAGCGCGACAGCCTCTCCCGGGCGCAATCCGCTGCGCACCTCGGCTTTGACCTCGCTCGCTGCGCCGATCTCGACTCTGCGCCACTCGATCCGGCTGCCGGCCAGAACGTAGGCGCCCAGTTCGTCCCCCTGCCGCCGCAGCGCCGCCTTCGGCACGGTCACCGCATTCTCCACTTCCTGCGACCGGATCCGCACGTTGACATTGGCGCCCGGCGGAAGATCCAGCGACGGATTCTCGCACATGGCCCACACTTCGCCCACCATGCGCGTGCCGAGCGGCGTAATCTGCGTCGGCATCTTTTCCACGCTGGCCGGCCAGCTCTTGCCGGGCGCGGCATCCCAGGTGATTTGCACCGGCAGCCCCTGCCGGACGCGCCCGAGCTCCGGCTCGTCGACGTAGATCGCCACTTTCAGCTTCGCGATTTCCCCGATCCGCGCCACGAGCGCGCCCGCCTCCAGCCAGTCGCCGGCGCGCACGGGAAGGTCGTACACCGTCCCAGCCCGCGGGGCGCGGAGCTGGCACTGGGCCAGCCGCAGGCGCGCGCCGGCCAGCTGGCTTTCCGCCTCCCGCAGGCGCGCACGCGCCGCCTCCAGGTCCGTGTCGGCCACGAGCGCTGACCGTCGCTGTTGCTGCGCCTTCAGCTCCGACTCGAGCTGAGCCGTGCGGTCGCGCGCCTGATCCAGTTCAGCGCGCGCAGCCGCGCCCTTCGCTGCGAGCCGCTCCAGTGCGGACGCGTCCCGCCGCGCGGCTTCCAGCTCGATTTGCAGTTTTGCGATGACGCCCTCGATCTGCGCAATCTCCGCCTGCCGCCCTCCCCGCTCGAGGGCCCGCAGGTCGGCGCGCGCTGCTGCCGCACGGGCTTCCGCCGCAGTGACGGCCGCCGCCGCATCGCTGTCATCCATCTCCGCCACCAGCGCGCCCGCCGCCACCTGAGCCCCGCGCTCCACTGTGACACGCCGGATTCTTCCCGCGCGCTCAGCCCGCAACGGCGCCCATTCGGCCGGTTCCGTCCTGCCATTCGTCGTCAGGATGCTGACCAGCGTTTCCTGGCTGACGCGCGCAAACGGGACTTCGGGCGGCGCAGGCTTCCGCGTGGCCAGCCACAAAATCACTGCCGCCGCCAGGACAGCCGCCCCGATCACGGCCCATCGCTTCATGCGCTCTCGCTCCCCGTTCCCGACTTTCGTTCTATCCTCGCACGCGGGCGCACCACTCGAACAGCAGGCGCCACTCGGCCATCTGAATGGCGCGGGCGAGCTGCTCGGCCGCGCTCCCCGGCTCCCGCCGCGCCCGGGCGCAAAAGCGGATGAACTCCTCAGCGTCCCATCGCTGTCCCGGCTTCCAATGCGCGGCCGTGTGCCTTTCAGCCAGCGCCACGGCCTCTTGCACCAACCTCTCGTGGATCGGATGACCGCCCGCCGCCCGGAACCAGTAGCCCGCATTCCAGTCGTCGGGCTCCTGCCGGTGCAGGATGCCGTGCCAGTAGCTGCCTTCTTTCGTCGCCAGGTCCTGCGCTACATGATGGCAGGCCTCGAAATCGCGCAGGTACAGCCAGAGTCCAGCCAGCGCGCCTTCCGGACTGAGGGCGCGGGGAAACAGATCCTCCGCGCTCCTGCCGCGGACGGCATCCACTTCGGGGCCGCGAACAGGATTGCGGCACACAAGGGGCATCTCGTATCCTTCGCCAGCGGCGAGAATCGCCGCCGCGGCCTCTGGAGAAACCGCCAGGCCGTCAAGCCACTCGCGCATTCCGCTCATTGCGTCACGCTCCTGCACGCCCCGCAGGGAAACCTCAGCTGTTCAGCCCCTGAAATGCGTCCTCGATTTCCTTCTTCGCTTCGGGGGCCAAAGGCGCCAGGGGAAGCCGGCACGGGCCGCCATAGTAGCCATTCAGATCCATGGCGTATTTGAGTCCTGGAATTCCGTACTTCGCCGTCACGAGAACGGCGGCGCGCGCAATTCTCCGCTGCCAGTCCATGGCCGCGTCGAACTCGCGCTGACGGTGCGCCTCCCAGATCGCAATCACCGAGTAGGGAGCAGCATTCGCGTACGCCAGAACCGCTCCCGCAGCGCCCACGGCCAGCGACGGGGCGAGCGTGGGAGCCGACCCCACCAGCACCTGGAATCCGGGCTTGCATTCCCGGATCATCTGCATCACTTTTTCAATATTTCCACTGCTTTCCTTGGTGGCGATAATGTTCGGATGATGGCTTAATTCAGCCACCGTTTCTGCCGGAATATCGACCCCTGTGGCCTGGGGCCAGTTGTAAATCATCACCGGAACCGGGCTTTGATCCGCCACCGCGCGGAAATAAAGCGCCTGCGCCGCGCCGTTGTTGATCAGGTTCTTGTAATAGTGCGGCGTCCGCACCATGGCCGCCTTGTAGCCCATTTCGGCCGCCCGCCGCGTCAGCTCCAGCGTCTCTTTGACGCTCTCGACGCCCGTGCCGCACAGCAGAAGTTTCTCGGGTGCGGCGTATTTCGCCACCAGTTCGAACATCTTCAGCTTCTCGTCGAACGTCAGATGGACGCTCTCTCCCGTGGATCCGCAGACGACGTAGCCGGCCAGTCCAGTGCGGTTCCACTTCCCGACGTTGTGGGCCACCTTGGCCTCGTAGATTTCGCCGTCGGCGTTGAACGGCGTCGTGATGGGAGGGAAGATGCCGTGCAGCTTCATCATCTCTTAGCGTAGAAAAACCGAGGGCCCGGCTGCGCGCCGGGCCCTTTCGGTTCGTTTCGGAATCCGCCGGCTGTCAGCGGCCGATGTTGATCAGCGTGAACAGCGCCAGCGACTCGATGAATGCCAGGCCCAGAATCAGGAGGATGCGGATGGCGCCCGTCGCTCCCGGGTTCCGTGCGATGCCCTCAACCGAAGCGGCGATGGCCTTGCCCTGCGCCAGCGCGCAGACGCTTGACGCGATCGCCATGGCGAACGCGCCAGGCAGCACGAACACGCCGCCGGACTGCTGTCCCTGTTGCGCGAATGCCGGCGCGGCCAGAAGCAGCAGCGCCGCCAGAATCAGAAAGTTGCGAACCTGCATCGGTGGTTTCTCCTTTATGAATTGGCCCTCAGGAGGTGGTTGCGCACCGTGCGTTGGGACGCCGGGGCCTCACACTGACGGCCGATGATGCCGCGATCAATGCCCTTCATGCGCCACGGCTTCGCCCACGTAGACCATGCCGAGCATCATGAAGATGAATGCCTGAACGAATGAAACGAACGTATGCAGCGCCATGAAGATGACGGGAATCACCCACGGCGCCATGGCCAGGAACCCCAGCGTCACCTGCTCGCCCGCCAGCATGTTGGCGTACAGTCGGATGGTCAGCGAGACCGGCCGGATCAGGTGGCTGATCACTTCCAGCGGGAACATGAACCACGCGATCAGCAGCACGGGGCCGCAGAAATGTTTCAGGTGCCCCAGCAGTCCCTGCTCCTGTATGCCCTGGCCGTTGTAATAGAAGAAGGTGGCGATCGCCGCGCCCGCGGGGACGAAGTAATACATCGTCGGCGATTCGAACGACGGAATGATGCCCAGCAGGTTCGACGTCAGCAAGAAGAGGAAGATCATCGCGAACCACGGCAGCCGCTTCCTGTAACCGTGCCCGATGATGTCCCTGGCCAGGTCTGCGATGAAGCCGTAGATTCCTTCAATGACAAGCTGGAACTTGCCCGGACGGTCCACGCTGAGCGAGGCGCGCAGCGCCAGCGCAGCCGAGCAGAGAATCAGGATGACGAGGATTTCCATGGCCATGTAGTTCGACCATGGCTTGGCGGGATCTTCAGTATGATAGCCAACCAGCTGGAAGAGCGCGTTGGCGGGCGCGGCTGCGTACTTGTTCAGCAGCGCCGTGAACCACAGTTCATGCTCGTGCATAGAAAAGCTCGATCAGGACTTCGATGGTGGCGGCCGTCAGCGCGACGGTGAGGCCGGAGGCAAGCGCAACGCGGCTGCCCCCGCAAATCTCGAGGATAACATAGGCGATTGCGCCCAGAAGCAGCACGCGGAAGACGTGCGTGATCAGCCGCACCTTCTTCACCGGCCTTCCTTCAGCCGCCGCCTGCAGGTCTTCGACGAGCTGGTGCAGCAGCCAGAACGACACGCCGGCGATCCCCGCCCCTCCCAGAAAACTGAACATTCCGTTGGCGCTGCCGAATCCCCACCATGCCGCCGCCCCCGCTGCCGTGACTCCAGCGGCGATCCAGCTGATGCGGCGGATCACGCGGTTGTAGTCGAGGTCCTTCATTGCCGCCTGTCGAGCCCCTCGATCCGCACCGCCTGCCGGAACGTCTCGTACATCCCCGCCGCGCAGCCCAGAATCAGGCCAGCCAGATACAGGTAATCCGTCCCGTATTTCTGGTCGAGCCAGTCGCCGATCCGGTAACACACGTACCCGCTGATCGGCGTCACGAACGCCAGTCCCGCGTACGCACCCGCCTTCGCATACGGGCTGAGGCCCTTGCGTTCCTGCTGCGGCTCTTCCACGCCTTCAGTGTAAGCCCTCTCCGCAGCCGCTGCACCGCGCTGTCCGCCGTCGGCGAAGCCGCCCGGAACCGCAATGCTACAATGTGGATCGAACCCCACTGGCGAAGTGGCGGAACTGGCAGACGCACCAGACTCAAAATCTGGCGAACCTTTGGGTTCGTGTGGGTTCGACCCCCACCTTCGCCACCAGCATGCCCGCATCCTCTTGCTGTGTGGCTCGCGCGGTAACGCCGCGCCTGCTGCCGCCGGATGAGATCCCAGCGTCGACGGCCTCGCTGTGCGCGCCGCCCGTTCCGGGCCTCGCAGATCAGCAGTCGGCAACCCTATGGACAGACTCCCGCCCTGAGCGGCAACTTCCGCCCTGTGTGCGAGGCTCGAGTCAGTGCACTACTGTCAGCAGCTCAGACTGTCGTTAGCGCCGCCTGGCGTCGGGAGGGATCGAGTCACACGAAGCGAGAACGAGCACTGCCTCCGCCCCGAGCCGCCGTCTCACTGCCGGTCTGAAGGATCAAAATCTGGCTGCTTCAGACGGAATATCACGAGGCCGTCGTGTTCAAAGACTGCCTCTCCTTCCTGTGCCAGCCTCTCCCGGACGCGGCGGGCCAGATCTTCCTGCATCTGGTAGTCCGACGGATGGTAGACGACGTAAGCGTGCCCTCGTTTTCTCGCCCACTCCGCCAGTCCTTCCAGGCGCTTTGCCGGCGCGCCTGGATCGAGAATCTCCTCCCGAACGGAGCTGTGGATGCTTTCCGCCCTCTTCTTCGTGCGGAAAAACAGGAGCGCATCACGGTACGCGGCGAACGTGGCCGCGGGATCCGTGTTTTGTTGAACCCATGTATACATGGCCGACTCCCGCGCCAGCGTTTCCTTTCCAGCCCGGATCACGGCAGCCTGCCGTCCTGCTTCACCTACGAGAAACATGACGAACACTGCGGCGATCGGAGCCGTCGGCAGCGTGATCTTTCTTCGTGAGAGAGATTGCAGGGCTTTGGCTGCAGCCGCTACAAGAAAAGGCGCCACGGGCACGATGAGTCTCGGATAGACATACCAGGGCCAGAGAACAAGAGTCAGCAGATACAGAAACACGGACACCGCGTAGATCCGCGGCAGAAAGACTGCCGAGGCGGCAAGAGCCGCGCCGGCAGCCAGCCGCAACGGATGCAGCGCCGGTCCTCCCAGCAGATCCGGAATGCAGATTCTGCCAATCTGCGTCAGCACCCGCTTCGCCTGCCAGACAAACCAGGTCCAGGGAAGAGTCCAGGGCTGCTCATAGGCCATCACGTTGCTGTAAGTAGATTGAAAGTAGTCGTTATAGTCCCGCAAGGGTCCAGCATGGGCATTGGACCAGAGCGCCCACCCCACCATGACCGGGGCAATGATGAGACAGAACAATGCAGCGTCGCGGAACCGGCGCCGCAGGAGATATTCGGCTGGCACGGCGGCAAGCACCGGCAGCGCGGCTGTCCGGAACAGATACGCAGCCGCCCCCAGCAATCCAGCTGCACCCGGCGAGCGCTCCCGGAAGAGAAACACTCCGATCACTGCCACTGTCATCCACAGGTCTGCAAGCAGCGTGTGGGCCGCCGTGACGGTTCCCGCAAACGCCAGGCAAACGAGGGTCAGCAGCAGCGGAGCAGGAAAATGTTCTTTCTCGAACAGCCGCAGGACGAGGATGGCGAAAATGGGCAGCGCCAGCCAGTTCAGCACGCTGGCGATCGAAAACTGCACCTCCAGCGGGCCATCCGGCAGCAACGCCGCCGACAGCAGCGCCGGATAGAGCGGCGGATACTTGACCTGCCAGGGCGTCCCGGGCAGGCTTGCCGTCCGGTATCCGTCGCCGCTGGCCAGCGAGTAGGCGGACGCCAGGTACACGCCGTCGTCCTTGAAAAATCCGAGATGCGGCTGCTCCAATCCGTACAGAAGAACTGCGGCCGATGGCGTCAGCGCAAGCGCCAGCAGCGCGAGCCGCTTCCGGGTCTTCCGCCGCTCATGCATTCGAGACCGGTTCCCTCACTTCATATGGATGGAGGTGAATGCCGCGGACTGCACCTGCCTGGCGCTCCGAATGTTTCTCCGGCCCGGGTATCAGCGAAGCGGCAGACGGCTGGCTTCCCTTGATGCAATGCGGCCCGTTCCGCATGCCCGCTTATCATAGCAGGCCGCAGCGGAATGCGGGAACAGGAGAACCCGGATTTGTTTTGTGTCCTCTTTTTGCCCTGGCGACGCCTCGATGAAAAAACAACGTCAGCGGCGGGAACGATTCCGGGCGTTGGATCCGGGAATCCGTTCCCGTCCGGTCGTCTGGCGCATCCTGTGTCCTCGAAAGGCAGGTGAGGCAGTGCGGAGACCGGCTGAGACCTTCCTTGAGCCTCGCAAGGGCACGACGGCTGCCTGCAGGCTCGAGGTGCCGGGATGGCTGAATGCGATTCTGGGCGGGCTCATCTCCGTCAGGGACGTCGCTTGATGACCTGCGGTGCCAATGGCTGTCGCGGGTGGAGCAGGGCGAGATGGAGGGATTTTGCGGGGTTGGTGGCCAGGGACGGACTCGAACCGCCGACGCCGGCCTTTTCAGGGCCGCGCTCTACCAACTGAGCTACCTGGCCGCCCGCTTTCAGACTCAGTGTAACAAATCGCCTGCCGGCATGCATCCGAAGCGCCAGACAGCCGGGATGCCCGGTCTCGGGCTTTTGCGGCGGGACAAGCCTGGTGCGGACGGGGAGAGTCGAACTCCCATGGGTTGCCCCGCTGGATCCTAAGTCCAGTGCGTCTGCCAGTTCCGCCACGTCCGCAGCGGGCTTTCATCCCAAGGATAGCAGGGGCAGGATCAACCCGCAGCAGCCTGAAAGGCGCTCTCGAGGTGGTAAACAGGAGCGGGATTGCCGCAGGGGCAGGGCCGCGGAGAAAGAACCAGCGGCAGATCCGCGGCATCCGCTCCGGGAGCAAGATGAAAACCATCCCGCGCGGAGCATTCGAAGGCCAGCAGCTCTCCTGACTCATTGCGGACCTGCACGAACGCCGGCATCCGCAACCACTCCCATAGAAGGGAATGGCACCGTTGCGGCAGCGGTGCAGCTCCGGGGCGCGAGAACACTAGAATCGGGTATTGCAGATCCGGCAGCGCCAGCCTCCCCGACCGCATCTGTTGCGCCACTTCAACCAGGTCGGGCCACCACCCGGCCAGCGCCTGCGGGCGCATGCCTTCCAGCTCTTCGGGCGTCCATTCCGGAAAGCACCGGACACCCTCCGGGCCGGCCAGCTCGAGCCCCAGGACTGCCACTCGCGGCGCAGGATAAAGCGGGTAGTGCAGCACGCGTCTCGTCGCCCGGCGCCGGCATTGAGCCGCAGCCAGCGCCTGACGCAGCGCGTCCAGAGCCTGTTCCATCGCGAATCGATCTCTCCCTGCCACGGGAGTGCGCGCAGGCTGCCTGAAATCTCGCTCAAAGTGGCGGGCTAGGGTGTTTGCATGAGGCGGAGTAAGTTGCCCCCGAAAATCGCCCTGGCATCCTCGACGCCAACACCCAGACGCGAGAGCGCCTCGCATTGGCGCTCGAACACCGCAGTCACCCAGCCGCGCGGGAAAAACGACGAATCGGTGCCGAACAGCAGCCGCTGCGGTCCCGCCACTTCCAGGGCGCGCTCGAACACCTGCTCCAGGGTGGGCGGCGGCGCCAGATACTTCGTCCACGTGTTCGAGGAAGAGGTGTCGAAGTGCACGTTGGGGCACAACGAGGCCGTCATCAGCGCCTCGCGGAAATACCCGGCGCCGAAATGCGGAACGATGAAACGCAGCTTCGGATGCTTCAGCGCCAGCGGGTGCAGGTCGATCGGATTGGAGAAGCGCATGTCGAACGGCGAGGGCGCTCCCACGCGGGCGCGGATGCCGACGCTGAGCACGCCGCAGTGCACAAAGACGACGGCATGGTGCCGCTCCGCAACCTGCAGGATCTCTTCCACGCGCGGGTCGGACAGGGCGTAGCCATGCATGGCGGGAAGCAGGCAAACGCCGCGCAGACCGTGGTTCAGCCATTCCTCGACGCGGACGGCGGCGTGCGGCATCAGGGGGTTGCAGAAAAACCAGCCGAAGAACCGTTGCGGTTGCGACGCGACCGCCTGCGCCACGCTGGCTTCGTCTCCCGGGAGAGAGGCCAGAAGGGCCGCCCGCGAAACATTGTGCCGGTCCAGCTCGGCTGCCCAGCGTGCCGCAAACTCGCGTGGATCTTCCGGCGGCGCCTCGACTCCGGCGCGGGCGCAGGCTGCAGCCGCGCCGTCGAGTCCCGCCTGTTTGGCCAGAAGGCTGAAAAAACCGTGCGAGAAGAAGTGCAGATGAGCGTCCGCCACTTCCAGCGGACCCCACGGAGATTCCTTCAGGATGGTTTGAGTCATGCGGAAGCGCCCAGTTGCGAGGCGCGCGTCAGCCCTTCCGCTACCGCGATCTGGGTGAGCGCGGCCACATTGTTCACATTCAATTTTCGCATGAGGCTCTTCCGGTAGCCGCGAACCGTCTCGAGGCTCAGGTCGAGCACGCCCGCGATCTCCTTGCTGGACTTGCCCTCCGCGATCAGCCGCATCACCTGCAGTTCGCGGGGCGTCAGCACGGCGAGCACCGAGGAATTGCGCCGCGTGAAGTCGCCTTTCCGCACACACTCGAGGAATTTGTCCGACACCTCGGGGCTCAGATAGGTGCCGCCCCGCGCCACAGTGTGCAGAGCCGCTGTCAGATCCGCCTGGCTGGCTTTCTTCAGCACGAATCCGCGCGCCCCGCTGCGCATGGCCTGCACGACGGATGCCTGATCATCGTACATGGACAGAATCACGACCTTCGAGTGCGGCGACTCTCGCAGCAGTTCGATCGTGGCCTCGATTCCGTTGATGCCAGGAAGGCTCAGATCCATCACCACCAGGTGAGGCTGCAGCCGAGCCGCGAGAGCGATCGCCTGCGCCCCCGTCTCCGCCTCCCCGACAACGCGGAACTCTCCCGACGCCTCCAGCATCGCCCGCAGTCCGTCGCGGATGATGCGATGGTCGTCGACGAGCAGGATCGTGTACATCACGCGTTCTCCCGGCGCTGCAGTTCAATGATCGCAGCCTCAGCCTCCATGCGCTGGCTGAATTCGAGACCTGCATCGCAGGCGGCGGCAAGGAGCAGGGCTTCCATCTCCTGATCGACTGGCTGCGGCGCCTCGATGCGGACGCCTCTCTCGTCTGCGGTGATGCGCGCGGCGCCGCGTTCCTGCACAAGCAGAACATCGCGGACCAGTTCGCACAGGGCTTCGCCCGGAGCCGTCGGCAGCCGCGGCGGCGACATGACGCACAGCTCGGCCCCGTGCGCCTCCGCCAGCAGGCGCAGCGCGCCTTCGATTCCGTGGCGCGCCGCCAGCCCGGGCGCGGCTGCCTGGCTGAGCCGGCGCACGGACGCGACGGCCGCTTCCAGGGCGGCAGACAGCTTAGCGAACAGCTCTTCCTGCTGCGGCGTGGCCGCGCCGAGCGTGTTGCGCAACAGCTCGGCCGTCAGCCCGGCGGCGCACAGCAGGGGACCCGTTTCATCGTGAAGAGCGCGGCTCAGGCGGCGCCGCTCGGCCTCGCGGAGCCGCCGCAGAGCGCCGGATTCGCCTGGGCGCGGACGGGCTGCGGCAGCCATCATGCCCTATGATAGTGCAGCCGGACAAATTCTCAAAGCCTGTTTCAAACAGAAACGGCTTATGTTGTTTGATCGGACCTGTGCGTTCTCCTCAGGCTGAACAGGGCCAGCGCCGCCACGGCCGCGTTGGCGCCGATGACGGGCGCGGCCCCCAGCATCAGGCCGTAGGCGATCCAGACGAGCGCCGCGCCCGCCTGCATCAGGCGCAGACGGCGCGGATCCCGGACGAAGTAGGACGCGGCGAACAGCCCCGTGGCGCCCCAGCCGATCAGATCCGCCGCGCTCATGGCATCACCTGCGGGGCCGGGATCTCCGGTCCGGGCCGTCCCGTGAAGCTGAGCCTGTCCGTGCGGACCTTGGTCCATTCGCGGAGCGACATCCCGTGCGCCTCGAAGAAGGCGCGGACGCGCGCCGAGTCCCATCCGAGAATTTCCTCCATCACCGGAACGGCCACGCTCAGGGCGTCGTCGCTGAGCACCGTGCGGCGGGCGATCTGCGTGATGAAGCGGTTCTCGCTCACCGCCACCGTCAGGCCGTCGTTGCGGTTGAGATGGAGCATCACATGGATGTCGGAACTCCCGTCGCCGACGTAGACCACGCGGTTGTAGCTCACGCCCAGCTCCTGCCGGATCTCCTCGAGCACGGCCACTTTGCCGTATCCCGCGCTCACGCGCCGGATGCCGAGAATCTCTCCGGTTTCGGCGTGATAGTCGAACCGCGTTCCGTGGATGTTCGCCGCTGGAATGATGCCTTCCAGAGCGGCGTGGATCACCTCTTCGGGCGCCGCCGAAATCACGTGAAAGGTGAACTCGATCCCCTCGAGATTCTGCAGCATTTCCACCAGAAGCGGAATGTTCTTTTTCAGGCGGATCCGCCGGCCGGCTTCGCGCAGATGATGCGGCCGGACGGCGCGGAAATCAGGATCGTGCAGCAGCAGGTACGCGAGCTCTCCTCCCTGCTGCACCAGATGCATGCGCTCGAGAGCGCGCACTTTCTCCTCGAACGCAGGTACGCCGAGCATTTCGCTCAGCACGTGCCCCGAATCGTTGAAGCTGAGCGTGTGATCGAAATCACTCGCCAGCAGATGGAGCTTGCGGTTTGTGTTCACGGCCATGGAGATTCCTCCTCCGAGTCGTGTCGTTCATTTTCAGGTTTTCAGCCCCAGGTGAAAGACGGGTTTCGGCTGAATGAAATTCCCTTGACGTGACGGAATTGAAGGAAAAACTACGGGGAGGCGAGGCGCGGACCAGGGCCTGCTGACTTTTTCATTATGCCATGGTGACCGGCTGCAAGGCAAAGAGCGCCGCCGGCGCGGCAGGCGCGCGGCGCGCCGTGTTCCGGTCCTCCGCAGCCCGCGGACCCGCGCGGGCGGCGCCGGCGAATCGGACGCAAGGGTCGGCAAACGGATAGAATCAAGTCATGCGCACACCCCTGATCGCCGGTAACTGGAAAATGTACAAGACGCCGGCAGAAACCAAGGAATTCTTCGCCCGTTTTCTGCCTCTCGTGGAGAAATCCACGCACGCCGACATCGCCATCTGCCCGCCCTTCATCGACATCCCTGCGGCGGTGGAAGCGGCTGCCGGCAGCCGCGTCGGCATCGGCGCGCAGAACTGCTACTGGCAGAACAAGGAAGGCGCGTTCACGGGCGAGGTGACTCCGGCCATGCTCAAGGCCGCCGGCTGCACGTACGTCATCATCGGCCACAGCGAGCGCCGGCAGTACTTCGGCGAAACGGACGAAACCGTGCTCAGGCGCACGCGCGCCGCTCTGGAGGCGGGCCTCACGCCGATCGTCTGCGTCGGCGAACTGCTGGAAGAGCGCGAGGCCGGCCGCACCAACGAAGTGCTCCAGAGGCAGTTTGACGGCGGCATTGCCGGGCTGAGCGCCGAGGAGTTCGCGCGCATCATCATCGCCTACGAGCCGGTCTGGGCCATCGGTACAGGCAAGGTGGCCACGCCCGAGACGGCCGAGGACGCCCACAGGTTCCTGCGCGGACTCGCTGAAGCGAAATACGGCAAAGCTGCGGCCGATGCGCTGCGCATTCTCTACGGCGGCAGCGTGAAGCCCGACAACATCCGCGGCCTCATGGCGCAGCCCGATCTGGACGGCGCGCTGGTGGGAGGCGCGTCGCTCAAGCCCGAAGATTTCGCCGCCATCGTCAACTTCTGACCCGGAAAAAAGGGGACTGGAACCACTGTCCCCTTTTTCGCCCCTGCTCCGGCACGCATCGGCTGAGCCTGCTCCCGATTCGCGGGCCGGGGAAGGGCCGGCCGGCCCGGGCGGCGCCAGATCGATGGATCTGTGTCGTCCCGCAGCTCCAGAGGCCGTTTCGGGAGCCGCCGTCCGGCGAAAACTCCTTTCCGCCGGAATCGGAGGCGGCTTCATAAAAAGGGGAATTGTGTTCCTGTCCCCATTTCAGGGCGTGATTTCGCTGACTTCCGTGATGCGGGAATCGGTCTGAAACTTGCGGTAGTCGCGCCAGGTCACCTCGACTTCCGCGCGCAGCTTGCGCACCAGCGCCAGCCGCGCATCCAGCCGCATGCGCGCCTGCGAGGGCAGCCAGACCTCGCCGTGCACGCGGCGCTGTTCGAACGTCATCTTCGCCCCTGGATCGAGTTTCGCGAGAATCCAGCCGAACCGCACTGGAGCGATCGTCTCCGCCTCCACGCGCACCCACTGGAAGTCCTGCTGGTCGATCCAAAGCTTCCCGCGGAACTTCGAGAGCAGATCAGCCCGCTTCGCCTTGCCCTTGTAGCCCGGTTTCGGTTCCGCCTCGATGACCCAGACGGGGCGCCCCTCGAGCGTCTCCTGCCCGGCAAGCCGGAACGTGAACGCATCGGGAATCTCCCGCGCAAACTCGCGCCCTTCCCGGCGGCGCTTCTCCTGCTCGCTCAGGCGGCGGGCTCGCTGATCCGGTCTCTCGGCGCGGCGGCGGGCGAGTTCGCGGTCGAGCTTCTCCTGTTCCTTGCGGGCTTCGGATTCCGAAAGCGGCTTGCCGTCTTTGGCGATGAGCTTCTCGTACGGTTCGCCGTCGATCACGATTACGTCATAGGTGCGGGACTCCACCTTCGCAACGCGGCCGTCTTTGTCCAGCATGCGCTGCTCGGTGTGCTGGACGTAGCTGTAATCGTTGGCGCGCTCGAAGTTGAGCCGGTCCTTTTCCACGCTGCGTCGGATGATTTCGAGCGGATCGGGATCCTGCGCGTGGACGGCGAGGCCGCCCCACAGGAGAGCCTGAAGCAATTTCCGCAAGACTGCCATCACCAGAGTAGGACGCTTCAGACCGCGTGTTGATTCCTGAAATTCGGGTTACTCGGGCGCCACAGGCGCGCGGATCGTGAAGACGGCGCCGGAAGAGGAAGCGCGGTTGGCCGCGCTGACCGTAGCTCCGTTGGCCTCCACCAGCGTCCGCACGATGTGCAGCCCGAGCCCCGCATGTTTCGAGCGCGTGGAGAAACGCGCCGTGAAAATCTTCGGCAGGATGGCCTCGTCGATGCCCGGCCCGTTGTCGATGACCTCGACGACGAGCTGATCGCCCTCCACCCGGGAGTGAACCTCGATATCGCCGCTTTCGCGCTCCCGCATCGCCTGCGCCGCGTTCAGCAGCAGGTTCATGAACACGCGCTCCCAGTCGGCGGCGCTGCCTGGCAGCCGGTGGTCGCGGCCGATGCGCCGGTGGATGCGGATCTTGGCGCCAGCCAGGTGGCGCAGGAAGTCGCGGAGGAACGTTTCCGCCCGGTCGACTACTTCACCGAGCTCGGCGCCGGCCCGGTTCTGGTCGGCGTAGACGCCAACGATGCGGCGCCCCCGGTCGACGCTGCGCAGCAGGGCGCCGGCCAGCTCGCGCCAGCGCTCGTCGGAAGCCAGCAGCTCCGCGGCGTCCGAGATGGTTTCGAAGATGTTGTTGAGGTCGTGCACGAGCCCCGGGAGCGTGAGATCCGCGCTGCTTCGTGCATCCTGTTCGCTCACGGCGCCCCCTGGCCGGCGGCCTCTCGCAGTTTACTCCAGAACTCGGGGAAAGACACCGAGGCCGCCTCGGCGCCTTCAATCGTCACCGGCCCGTCGGCCGAAAGTCCGGCAACCGCGAACGCCATGGCGATGCGGTGATCGCCGAAACTGTCCACGGTCCCGGCGCGGAACCGCTGCCGGCCCTCCACGCGCAGGCCGTCCGGCGCCGTCTCAACCTTCACTCCCAGCCGCCGCAGGTTTTCCGCCACCGTCTCGATGCGGTCCGTCTCTTTCACCCGCAATTCGGCGGCGTCACGCACCGTCAGGCCTTCCTCGCTGACGGCGCCCAGCACGGCCAGCACCGGAATCTCGTCGATCAGCGCAGCTGACAGCCCTTTCTCGATCACGCCTCCGGCCAGCTTCGAGCCCCGCACCCGCAGCACACCCACCGGCTCGCCGTGCCTCATGCCGATGTCCAGCACCTGGATGCGCGCCCCCGCGGCGGCCAGAAAATCGATCAGCGCCGCGCGCGTCGGGTTCAGACCGATGTTTTCGAGAATGAGATCCGAGCCCTCCAGCATGGCGGCCGCCGCAAGGAAAAACGCCGCCGAGCTCAGATCGCCCGGCACTACCAGCTCGCGCGGCTCCAGCCGCGCCGGACCGCGCACCCGCGCCCAGCCGCTGCCCGATTCCACTTCCGCCCCGAATTCGCGCAGCGCCACTTCCGTGTGGTCGCGCGTGCGGGCGGGCTCGCGCACGCTGGTCGCGCCGTCGGCCATCAGCCCGGCCAGCAGCACGCAGCTCTTCACCTGCGCGCTGGCCACAGGCGATTCGTAGTCGATCGGCTGCAGCTCGCCGCCGCGGATCACCAGGGGCGGATACTTCCCTTCCCGCGCCTCCACCGACGCCCCCATGCGCCGCAGCGGCTCCATGATGCGCTGCATCGGCCGGCGCGAGAGGCTCTCATCGCCGACGAGCCGCGACTCGAACGGCTGCCCGGCGAGCAGTCCGGACAGCATGCGGATCGTCGAGCCGGAGTTGCCCGCGTCCAGATCCCCCGCCGGCGCCTGATAGCCGTGCAGGCCGCGGCCGCGGATGCGCACTTCGGAACCCTGCACCTCCACCTCGATGCCCAGGGAACGGATGCAGCGCAGCGTGGAGTGGCAATCGGCCCCGGACGAATAATTCCGGATCGTCGACAGCCCTCCGGCCACCGAGGCCAGCATGGCGTAGCGGTGCGAGATGGACTTGTCGCCCGGCAGGGTGAGGCTGCCATGCAGGCGGCGCGCCGGGTGGATCACTTCAACCATCCGTTTTCCTTTCGCTTCTCTTATTCGATGGGATAAGGACCGCTCTTGACCAGCGGGTAATGGCGCCGGTCCCGGTCCTGCATCTCCAGCCGGATCGACACGGCGCGCGCGGGCGGCAGCGCCTGCAGCAGGAACACCGACTCTTCTCCCGGCCCCAGTTCTTCGGGCTCCAGATCCGTGCGCCGCGTCGACACCACCTTGTCGTCCGAGCTCAGAAACTCGAACACGAGCACCGGGAAACGCACCACTGCGCTGCCCGTGTTGCGCACGCGGCCGTCGATGTGCAGACGCTCCTCGTGCCGCTGCGCCCTGAACTCGACCACCTCGAAACGGGGCGGTTCCGGCTTGCGGCGGGGTTGTCCGGAGGCCCAGAATAAGGAAACTGACGCGGTCAGCGCGAGCAGCCGCGGAATCATCAGAATCAGTGTAGCGAAGGAAGAGGATCGGAGAAAAATGCGCAGAAGGGACTGGCTGGCGATGAACGCGGCGCTGCCGTTCGCGGCGCAGGCGGCGCAGACAGGGCCGAAGGATCTGGTTGTCTCCAGCGCCAACGGCCTGAAGGCCTGCGCGCGCGCCATGGAAGTGCTGAAAGCAGGCGGCGACACGCTGGAAGCGGCCGTCGCGGGCGTCACTCTCGTCGAGGACGATCCCAACGACACCAGCGTCGGCTACGGCGGACTCCCCAACGAGGAAGGCGTCGTCGAGCTGGACGCCAGCGTCATGCACGGCCCCACGCGCCGCGCCGGTTCGGTGGCCTCCGTGCGCAACATCAAGAACGTCGCCCGCCTGGCGAAACTCGTCATGGAGCAGACCGACCACATCATGCTGGTGGGCGAAGGCGCGCTGCGCTTCGCGCGCGCCTGGGGCTTCGAGGAAACGAACCTCCTCACCGAGCGCGCGCGCATGGCCTGGATCGCCTGGAAACAGTCCCTCCGCGACCGCGAAGGCAACAACAACTGGACCGACGGCCTCGATTCGCCCGAAATGCTCAAGGCGGCCGAAAGGCTGAAAAGGCAGTTCCCCGGCGCCAGCGACGAGATGATCGCCTGGGCGCTCGACGTCGCCGCCAACCCGCCGACGGGCACGATCAATCTGCTGGCTCTCAACGCCAAAGGCGAAATCAGCGGCGTCACCACCACCAGCGGGCTCGCGTGGAAGATCCCCGGACGCGTCGGCGACTCCCCCATCATCGGAGCTGGCCTGTATGTCGATCAGGACGTCGGCGCCGCCGGCTCCACCGGACGCGGCGAGGAAAACATCCGCATCGCCGGCGCCCACACGATCGTCGAGATGATGCGGCAGGGCATGGCGCCCCGCGAAGCCTGCCTGGAGGCGCTGAAACGGATCGCCCGCAACTTCCGCAACAACACGGACCTGCTCAACCGCTTCGACATCAACTTCTACGCCCTGCGCCGGGACGGCGCCTACGGAGCCGCCTCGCTGTGGAACGGCCGGGTGCGGCGCGGCTACTGGGCCGACATGCAGTTCGCGGTCAACGACGGAACCGGCCCGTCCAGGCTGGAAAACTGCACGTTCCTGCTCGAGCGGAAAAGACCCTGAATCGGTCCGGAAAGCCCGCCCTCGCGGCCGCCCGGCAAGGGGGAATTCAGCAGCTGAATTCCGCCCGCTCAGGGAATTTGACAAAACTCCTATCCGGGTGATATCAGAGAATTGAAAGCGCTTTGTCCGGGGGAAAGTCTTTTCCCCTGGCGGATGATTGCGGCCACGCGCGGATCCCGGACGGCGCCGGAGGCGCCGCGGCTCTGCCCCCCGCCCCGAAGTGCGCCCCATCCGCCGGACCGCCCGCAGGCCCCATCGCATCCCGATCGCCATTCACGCGGAGGAAGCGCCAGCCCATGCACGCCGCCGTCAATCCGGATGCGCCGCTGCTGATTCCGGCCGCCGGCGCGCCGCCGACGCTCAAGAAGATCGCCGTGGTCGGCAACTACCTGCCGCGGCAATGCGGAATCGCCACGTTCACGACGCACCTGTGCGAAGCCCTCGCCGCTGCGGCGCCGGAGCTCGGCGTCATCGCCATCCCGGTCAACGACCGGCCGGAGGGATATCCCTACCCGCAGCGCGTCCGCTTCGAGCTCGACCAGAACGAAATCGACTCCTACATCAGCGCAACGGACTTCCTCAACATCAACAGCGTCGACCTCGTCTGCGTCCAGCACGAGTACGGCATCTTCGGCGGGCCCGCCGGCAGCCACATCCTGGCGATGCTCCGCCAGCTCCGCATGCCCGTCGTCACCACCCTGCACACGGTGCTGAAAGAGCCGGATGAAAACCAGCGGCGGGTGCTCGAGGAAATCGCCGCCCTCAGCGACCGCGTGGTCGTCATGACGCGGAAAGGCGTGGAATTCGCCCGCGATATCTACGGCATTCCTGAAGAGAAAATCGACTGCATTCCCCACGGAATTCCCGACGTTCCTTTCGTCGATCCGAATTTTTACAAGGACCAGTTCGGCCTCCAGGGCAAGACGGTCCTGCTCACGTTCGGCCTGCTGTCGCCGAACAAGGGAATCGAGCACGTCATCGCGGCGCTGCCGCGCGTGCTCGAACGGCACCCCAGCCTCGTCTACGTCGTGCTCGGCGCCACCCATCCTCACGTGCGGATGCGTCACGGCGAGAGCTACCGCTACTCGCTGGAGCGTCTCGCCCGGCAGCTGGATGTGGACCGCCACGTCGTCTTCCACAACCGCTTCGTCAGCCAGGAGGAGCTGCTGGACTTCATCGGCGCCGCCGACATCTACATCACGCCTTATCTCAATCCGGCCCAGATCACTTCCGGCACGCTGGCCTACTCCGTCGGCGCCGGCAAGGCCGTGATTTCGACTCCCTACTGGCACGCCGAAGAGCTGCTCGCCGAAGGGCGCGGCGTGCTGGTCCCGTTCGCCGACCCCGCCGGCATCGCCGACGCCGTACTGCGGCTTCTCGACAACGAGGCCGAGCGGCACGCCATGCGGAAGCGCGCCTACCTCGCCTGCCGCGAAATGGCCTGGCCGAACGTGGCCGCCATGTACCTTCGCTCCTTCGAAAAGGCGCGCGAAGACCGCAGCCGCAGGCCCCGGGCCGTCTTCACTGCCGCCACCCTGCGCGAACGGGCCGTCGAGCTGCCCGCTCCCCGGCACGATCACCTGCGCACGCTGACCGGACCGGCTGGGCTTTTCCAGCACGCCATTCACACGGTTCCGAATTACGCAGAGGGCTACACCACCGACGACAACGCGCGCGCCCTCGTGCTGAGCGTGATGCTCGAGCGGCGCGGCATCGAGTGGCCTTTCGCCGAGCGCTACCTCGCCTTCCTGCATCACGCTTTCCGGCGCGAGACCGGGCGGTTCCGCAACTGGATGGGCTTCGACCAGCGCTGGCTGGACGAGACCGGCAGCGAGGACTGCCACGGGCGCGCTGTCTGGGCGCTGGGCATGGTGCTGGGAGAATCGAAACGCGACGGGCTGCGCGGCGCGTCCGGCCTGCTTCTGGAAGCCGCTCTGCCTGCAGTGGAGAAATTCTCGAGCCCGCGCGCGTGGGCCTATGTCCTGCTCGGCCTGCATCATTACCTGCGGCGCTTCCCCGGCGACCGGGCCGCCCAGGCCCTCCGCGAGGACCTCGCCGGCCGCCTGATGCGGCTCTACTCGCTCGTCAGACAGCCGGACTGGCTCTGGTTCGAGGAGATCCTCGCCTATTGCAACGCCCGGCTCAGCCAGGCGCTCATCGTCACCGGCCGAAGCCTGAACCGCAAGGACTGGCTGGAAGCGGGGCTCGAGTCGCTCGACTGGCTCGCCCGCGTGCAGACGGCCGAGCAGGGCCACCTGGTGCCGATCGGGTCCAACGGCTTCTGGCGGCGGGGGCAGGAGCGGGCGCGCTTCGATCAGCAGCCGGTGGAAGCGCACACGATGGTCTCCGCCTGCCTCGATGCCTGGCGCGCTACAGGCGATGAACGCTGGCGCACCGAGGCCCGCCGCGCCTTCGAGTGGTTCCTCGGCCGCAACGACCTCGGCCTGCCTCTCTATGACGCCACCACCGGCGGCTGCCGCGACGGGCTCCATCCGGACCGCGTCAACCAGAACGAAGGCGCCGAGTCCACGCTGAGCTTCCACTTCGCCCTCGAGGAGATGCACCAGGCCGGCGACATTCTTGGTTCGTGACGGGAATCGCGAAGCCATGACGAATCTCGCCAACAACAAGCACGAAATCCTGTTCCACCGCTACCGCCACAATCCGATCCTGCGGGCCGAGGACTGGCCCTACCCGGTCAACTCCGTCTTCAACGCGGGCGCGTGCCTGCTGAAGGACGGCGCCACGCTGCTGCTGTGCCGCGTCGAAGACCGCAGCGGCATTTCGCATCTCTGCGCGGCGCGCTCGCGCGACGGAATCACGGGCTGGGAGATCGACCCCGAGCCGACGCTCCTGCCGGACCCGGCGAATCACCCGGAGGAAGTCTGGGGCATTGAAGATCCCCGCATCACCTTCGTGCCCGAGCTCGACCGCTACGCCGTCGCCTACACCTCGTACTCGAAAGGCGGCCCAGGCGTGTCGCTGGCGCTCACGGAAGACTTCCGCCATTTCGAGCGCTTCGGCGTCATCATGCCGCCCGAGGACAAGGACGCTGCGCTGCTGCCCCGGCGCATCGGCGGCCACTGGGCGCTGATCCACCGCCCCGTCACCACCTGGCGCGGCGCTCATATGTGGATCTCCTACTCGCCGGATCTGCGCCACTGGGGCAGCCACAAGCTGATCCTCCGGGCGCGCGAGGGCGCCTGGTGGGACGCCAACAAGATCGGCCTCTCGCCCCCGCCCATCGAAACGGACCGCGGCTGGCTCGTCATCTATCACGGCGTGCGCCAGACCGCTTCCGGCGCGCTCTACCGGCTCGGGCTCGCGCTGTTCGATCTGCACACGCCCGAGCGCTGCCTGCTGCGCAGCGACAGCTGGATCTTCGGTCCGGAAGAGTCCTACGAGCGCCAGGGCGACGTGGCCAACGTCGTCTTCCCCTGCGGCTACACGATGCGCCCCGACGGCGACACGCTGTACATCTATTACGGCGGCGCCGACACCTGCGTCTGCCTGGCGACAGCCAGCGTCCGCGCGATGCTCGACTGGCTCGACCAGCACGGCCGGCCCGACTCGGGCGGGTACGCCTGAGCCCTCTCAGCCCGCCATCAGATCGCGGATGCTCAGGATCACCAGCGCCACCGTCAGCCCCGTCAGGATCACCACGCTGGTCCAGCCGACCACGTTGTAGAAGCGCGTGTTCTTCCACTTCTTCATCAGCCGGTCCTTGTTCACCAGCAGGATCATGTAGATCAGCACCAGCGGCAGCAGCGCGCCGTTGATCACCTGGCTCAGCAGGATCATCTTCACCAGCGGGAATCCCGGCAGCAGAATCACGCCGCCCCCGATGACGATCAGCAGAGTGAACAGCCAGTAGAAGACCGGCGCCTCGCGGAAGCCCTTGTTGACGCCTGACTCGAAGCCCAGCCCTTCGCACACCGTGTACGCCGTCGACAGCGGCAGAATGCAGGCGGCGAACAGCGATGCGTTGAACAGCCCGATCGCGAACAGCAGGAACGCATACTGCCCGAACGGCCGCAGGCCCAGCGCCGCATCGGTCGCGTCCTCGATGTCGCGCGGCGCCACGTCGTGAATGGCGCCCGCGCACGCCACGATGATGAAGAACGCGATCACCGTCATCGCGATGCAGCCTACGATCACTTCCAGGCGGCTCTCCACGTACTCCTTGGCCGTGATCCCCTTCTCGACCACAGCCGCCTGCAGGTAGAACTGCATCCACGGTGCCACCGACGTGCCCACCATCCCCACCAGCATCGTGATGTAGCCGGGCTCCAGCATCAGCACCGGACGCACGCTGTAGATGGCCGCCTGCGTCCAGTCCGGCTTCACCATCACGCCCGAGATGATGTAGCAGACGTATACGGAGGACGCGATCAGAAAGACCTTCTCCACTCGCGCATACGTGCCCCGAACCACCAGCATCCACACGCCCGCCGCCGCCGCCGGCACCGTCAGATAGCGGCTGATGCCGAACAGCTCCAGCGAGCTCGCCACGCCCGCGAAGTTCGCCATCACGTTCGTCAGGTTCGTCAGCACGAGCAGCGTCATGATGAAGAACGTGGTCCGCAGGCCGAACTCTTCGCGGATCAGATCCGACAGGCCCTTGCCCGTCACCGCCCCCATGCGGGCGCACATTTCCTGCGTCACCACCAGCAGCAGCGTGATCGGGGCGAGAGTCCACAGCGGCAGATAGCCGTACTTCGCCCCGGCCTGCGAGTAGGTGAAAATGCCGCCCGCGTCGTTGTCCACCATCGCCGTGATGAAACCGGGGCCGATGACGGCGAAGAAGACCGCGATGTGGTGGCGCAGCCGCCGCAGCATCAGCGGTTCCTCAGCACGGAGATGATGTCGTCGGCCGTAATCACGCCGGCCAGGCGTTGCTCGTCGTCGATGACGGGCAGCGTGAGCAGGTTGTACTTGTCGAACAGTTCAAGCACGCGCGAAGCGGGCGTCTCCGTCGTCGTCTGGATGATCTCGTCGTCGGGCCGCACCAGTTCGCTGACGCGCTGGGACGGCTTCGCCAGAAACAGCCGCGCGATGGGAATGGCGGCGCGCAGGCGGTCGTCCGTGTCAGTAATGAAAATCGTGGTCACGGTTTCGGCCAGGTCCTGCCGCGCCCGCAGCGCGTCGATGGCGTCGGCCACCGTCGCTTCCTCGTGCACGGCGACAAACTCCGTGTTCATCAGACCGCCCGCCGTATCCTCGTCGTATTCCAGCAGCTCCTCGACTTCCGCCTTGGGAGCGCTCTCCATCTCTTCGAGAATCTCCTCCGTGGTCTCCTCTTCCAGCTCGGCCAGCACGTCGGCCGCTTCGTCCGGCGCCATCTCTTCCAGAATGTCGGCCGCCTTGCCCGCATCCAGCGATTCGATGATGCGCGCCTGCGTCTCGGGGTCCATTTCGGACAGGGTCTCGGCCGCCACCTCCGTGTCGATCGCTTCGATGATCGCCTCCCGGTCCTCCGGGCTCAGCTCTTCGACGATGTCGGCCAGGTCGGCCGGGTGCATCTGCTCGAGCGGCTCCATCGAGATGTTCAGCCGCAGCCGCCTCTGCGGGTCCGGCTCCACGATGTTGCACAGGTCCCACCGGATGGAGTTCGGGGGCACCCTCCGCTGCAGGCGGCGGATCCACCGCCGCGGCACCCATCCCTGCAAAAGCCGCCGCAGCACGGCCCGCATCCCGATGTCGACTTCCAGCACATGAAGAACGTCCCCGTCCGCCTCCCGCCGGATTTCGAACGTAATGTCGGTAACGCGCACCACCTTGCGCCCGCGCGCGTCGATGATCTGCTGGTCGAGCACGTCCCGCACCAGCCGCAAGGCGTACTCGTCGGCGTGGTACGGCACCAGCATCTCGTCCCGCAGCCAGATGCCGTCCAGGCTGATCTCGGCCACCTGGTCGTGGCGCACGTAGAGCCAGGTGTAGCCGCCGCCGCCCGCCACCAGAAACCGGTCCACGCGCACCGGATGCAGCTTCGGCACCAGCACCGCGTCGCGCACCCGCCCGAGCGGACGCCGCCTCAGGTCATACACTTTCAGCCCCAGCAGTTCAGTCAGATAGAGGATCTCCCCGGTCATGATCCTTCGCTGCCTCCGGGCGCCATTCACAGGATGTCTCAGGCCGCCTTGCTGTGGCAAGCAAGATCCTGCACCGATGGGATGGACACCGGCGCCGGACTCGCGCACATTGGGAGCAGGAGCCGTCCCGATGGAACCGACACGGAGAGAATTCGCCGCCGGCTTCGGTGCAGCGCTCGCCCCGCCCCGGCAGCTCCCTGAGCCGTCCTATCTCAGACTCGCCCAGACCGGCGAGCTTGACGCGCGCGCCCGCGCACTGCGCGAAATCTACCGCTCCTGCCGGCTCTGTCCCCGTCAGTGCGGCGTCAACCGCCTGCAGGGAGAAACCGGCGTCTGCCGCCTGCCCGCGCGCGCCAAAGTCTTCTCCGCGCATCCGCACTTCGGCGAAGAACCTCCCGTCACCGGACGCAGCGGCTCCGGCACCGTTTTCTTCTCCCGCTGCAATCTGCTCTGCGTTTTCTGCCAGAACTGGGAGATCAACCACCGCGGCGACGGCTGGTTTTACTCAGACGAAGAGCTCGGCCGCCTCTTCCTTTCCGTCCAGAACATGGGCTGCCACAACCTCAACCTCGTCACGCCCACGCATCTGCTGCCGAACATCATCAGCGCGCTGTCGCACGCCGTGCGCCGCGGATTCCGTCTGCCGCTGGTCTACAATTGCGGCGGATACGAGTCTCTGGAAGCCATCAAACTGCTGGACGGAATCGTGGATATTTATCTTCCGGATTTCAAGTATATGGATGGAAAAATCGCCGCCCGTCTGTCTTCAGGCGCGGCGGATTATCCGGAGCGCGCAGCCGAAGCCGTGACCGAAATGCACCGCCAGACAGGCGTGCTCCAGCTGGACGACCGGGGCGTGGCCCGGCGCGGGCTGCTCATCCGGCATCTCGTGCTCCCGGACAACCTGGCGGGCACTGACCGCTTCGTCAAATGGGTCGCGGAAAATCTCTCCCGCGACACCTGGGTCAACATCATGGGCCAGTACAGGCCGGAATACAAAGCGAAACAGCATCCGCCTCTGGACCGCCGCATCACCCTGGCCGAACACCGCCAGGCCCTGAAATGGGCGCGCGAGGCCGGCCTCGTGCACGTCCTGGCCTGATCACTTCGCCGCCTTCGCGCGGTCCATGTATTTCAGCGTGTTCAGATCCAGCCGGATCCGGTCCCCCGTCTTGATGAACTGCGGCACCATCACTTCCACCCCGTTCTCCAGCCGCGCCGGCTTCCACGTGCTGTCGTTCTGCGCGTGCACCGGCGGCGCCGTGTCGGCGATCTCCACTTCAATGAAGTCCGGCATCTCCACGCCCACCGGCCGTTCGCCCAGAAACTCCACGGCCACGCGCATTTCCGGCAGCAGAAACCGCGCCGCCTCGCCGATCACTTTCTCCGGAACCTCCGCCTGCTCGCCGGTCTCCGAATCCATGAACGTGCAGATCCCCGAATCGCTGTACAGGAAATCCATCGCCTTCTTTTCCAGCGGCAGGTCTTCCACTTTCAGATCGCCGCGGAGGCTGGTTTCCCATGTGGTCCCGGTGGAGAGATTCTTCAGGCGGACGTGCGCGACCCCGCCCATCTTGCCCTGCCCGGGATGGTAATCCGCGAGCAGCACCTTGTAAATCTCTCCCTCGTACCGGATGGCCATTCCGTTGCGCAGTTGCGATGCCGCGATCATCGGTCACAGTTCCTTCTGCTCTGGATCTATCACATTGCGGCCGCGGAGGCCATCGTCATCTAATGGAGACATGCCTCTGGAGACTGTACCCGCATCCCGAGCCGTTCCGCGTGTCGAAACCCGCTTCCGCCGCATCGTCACGCCGTTCCCGGTTCCTGAATCCCTGCCAGTCCTCGACAGGCTCTGCCGCACCGAGATCCGCGCCATGCAGGGCCAGCCGCCCGTCGTCTGGGACCGCGCGGAGGGCTTCCAGGTCTTCGACCGCTGGGGCAACATGTGGCTGGACTGGTCCTCCGGCGTCCTCATCACCAACGCCGGACACGGACGCCGCGAAATCATCGAAGCCATCACCCGCCAGGCGCAGCACGGACTGTTGACCAACTACTGTTTCCCCTCCGAAATCCGCGCGGAGCTGGCCGAAAAGCTCGTCTCCCTGCTGCCCCCGCCGCTCGACAAGGTCTTCATCCTCACCACGGGCAGCGAAACCGTGGAGTTCGCCATCAAGATCGCGCGCATGCACGGCCTCAGGACAGGCGGCCGCGGCAAGAACGTCATCGTCTCGTTTGAAAAAGCCTTCCACGGCCGCACCCTCGGCTCGCAGCTCGCCGGCGGCATCCCCGCGCTGAAAGAATGGATCGGCGACCCTGACCCGCGCTTCGTCCAGGTCCCCTTCCCCGACGGCTACTGGACGGAAGACACGAGCTTCGGCCTGTTCGAAAAGACCCTCGCCGAGGCCGGCGTGGCCCCGAGCCAGGTCTGCGGCGTGCTGATGGAAACGTACCAGGGCGGCACGGCCGCCTTCGCGCCCGCCGGCTACGTCCGCACGCTCCGCGATTGGTGCACCGGCCAGAAAGCGCTGCTGATTTTCGACGAGGTGCAGGCCGGCTTCGGCCGCACGGGCAGATTCTGGGGTTACGAGCACTATGGCGTCGTGCCCGACCTGACCACATGGGGCAAGGGCATCTCCAGCTCGCTGCCCATCTCCGCTGTCGCCGGCCGCGCCGACCTGATGGACCTGCCCGCGCCCGGCTCGGCGTCTTCCACGCACACGGGCAACCCCGTCTGCTGCGCCGCCGCGCTGGCCAACATCGATCTCATTCTGAAAGAAGATCTCGCCGGTCATGCCGCCCGCATGGAACCGGTTCTGCAGGAAGGGCTGCGGCGTATCCAGGCCGAGTTCCCGCAGGCGGGATTCATCGCCGGGAAAGGCCTCGTCGCCGGGCTGGCCGTCGTGGACCCCAGACACCGCACGCCCGACGGCGCGCTCGCGCACGCCATCGTCTGGCGCTGCGTCGAAAAAGGCCTGCTCATGTTCAACCCTGTCGGCCCCCAGGGCTGCACCATCAAGATCTGCCCGCCTCTGGTCATCACGGAGGACGCCCTGCACGAAGGCTGCGAGGTTCTGCGCGAGGCGTTCGCCGAGGTGCTGGCGGAGCGTTGAGGAGGAAACCCGATGCGCGTGGCGATGATCGGCGGCGGCATGATCGCCCATGACCAGCTTCTGCCGTCCCTCTACCACCTGCAGCGGCTCGGCCGCATCGGCGCCATCGACGTCTGCGCCCGGCGCAGGGAAACGCTCGACGAGCTGGCCGCCGCGCCTCTCCTCCAGCGCGCCTTCCCCGGCCAGAAATTCACTCCGCGCCTCGAGCCCTACCCGGAAGTCATCGCCGGGCTCGAACCCCGCCAGCTCGTCGTCATCGCGCTGCCGGACCAGCTTCACTATGAAGCCGTGCTCTGCGCCCTGCGCCACGATCAGCACGTGCTCGCCGTCAAGCCCCTCGTGCTCCGGCTTGAAGAGGCCCGCCACATCGAACGGGAAGCCCGCGAGCGCGGCCTGCTGGTCGGCGTCGAGTATCACAAGCGCTTCGACGACCGCTCCCTGCTCGCCCGCCGCCGTTACCGCGAAGGCCTTTTCGGCGAGTTCCGCCTCGGCACGGCCTGCCTGCTCGAAAAGTGGTACTACCGCAGTTCCAATTTCCAGAACTGGTTCTCCTGCGAGGCCACTGACGCCTTCACCTACATCGGCTGCCACTACGTGGACCTCGTCGCATTCATCACGGGTCTGAAGCCCGTGGAAGTCTCCGTCTACGGCATCCGCGACCGCTTCCCCAACGGCGTGGAAGGCTGGCTCTGGACCGACGCCCGCGTCATCTGGTCCAACGGCGCCTGCCTCAACGTGCAGAATGCCATCGGCTTCCCCGACGCCGCGCCCGGCACCAACACGCAGGGGCTCACGATGTACTGCTCCACGGCGGAGCGCGGCGCATGGCTCCGGCACGATGACCAGTACCGCGGAATTCAGTACTGCTATGTGAGAAACCCGGGCGGCCCGGGTTCCACCATGTACGCCGAGCCCTCCACCGACTATTTCCAGTACGTCGACGCCGGTGGTCCGGGCCTCGCGCCCGTCGGCTACGGCTACCGGTCGGTGGCCTACATCGTCGAGCGGGCTCTGGAGTTGCAGGGCCTCGGACTCGAAGAACGCCGCTCGAAACTGGCCGATTGGGACCGCGCCGGCCTGATGGCGACGCCCGCCAACTCCGCCTACAACGAAGCTGTCATCGAGGCCGCCCGCCGCTCCATCGCCGAGGGCGGGCGCCCCGTCGCGGTGGCAGACGCCTGATTTGCGCAACCTGCGCTGCGGCGGCTGTATCTAACAGGACAAATCCCCTGGGCCTATGCGAACGCTTCTCGTGTCCTGTCTGTTCTGTGCCGCCGCCGTTGCTCAACCCCTCTCCATGGCGGGCGTTCTGGTGGACCACGTCACCCGCACCATCCGGCTCGTGGTCGCCGGTGAAGAGACGGCGAGCGCCGGCAGGCCCCGCGTCCGCGAGTTCGACGCCGCCTGGGCCGCCCCCGACGGCAGAACCGCTCTGCTGTCCAAGTCCGGCGCCCTTTACCTTGTGCGGCGGCTCGACGGCGCCATCCCCGTCTGGCGGGAGTTCAGCGGGCAGGCCGCAGCCGTTGGCCGCGCCGCCTGGAGCGAAGACGCCTCCTCTCTCGCCCTCTACCTGCCCGGCGAACAGAAGCTCGAACTCTGGAAGAAAACCGCGCAGGGCGAATTGCGCGCCGCCTGGAGCGCCGATCTCGCGGCCATCGGCGAGCGCATCGTCTCCATCGCCGTCGCGCCTGACGCCAGGGAGGCCTTCCTCGCCACCCAGGCCCGCGACTCCGGCACGCTCTGGATCCTCAAGCAGGACCAGCAGCCGCGCATGCTCATGCCGCTCGACAGGGCCGGCGAAATCCAGTGGATCGGCGGCGCTCTCTACGTGGCCGACCGCGGCCGCAACGAAGTGCTCCGCTACACGGGCTGGGACGCCATGCCGAAAGTCGATACCCTCGTCACCGCCGGCCATGGCCTCGCCGACCCCGTCGGCTTCGCGTTGCTCGCCGAAGAAAAGAAACTGCTCGTCGCCAGCGCCGGCACCAGCCAGGTTCTCGTCCTCGATCTCCGCTCGAACCAGTTGCGCGATCCCGTTGCCCTCGACGCTCCTCCCGCGAAATTCGAGCGCCTCGGCGCCGCCCCCCTGTTCCTGCTCGACGCCTCCCCCGCCTCCCATGCGCGGCTCTTCGACGCCGCCGGCCAGCGCCTTCTGGCCATGACCTCCGCCGCTGCGGATTGATCCCGGCCAGAACATTTTGACACGCTTCTGTTTCTGGCGCGACAATCAGGGCATGGCTCTGTTCCGCGTTCACAAGATGAAGGAGCACGTCCGCCAGAACTTCCGCTGGGCCCCGCACACCAGCGGCCTCGCCTGGCTGAAACCGCGCGATTACGAGCCCGGCGGCGAAGTGGAAGCCAGCGGCTTCTATGACGCCTGGATGCAGCTCCGCGGCTCGGCCTCGCCCCTCGAAGTCGGCGACGTGCTCGAAGCCGAAGACGGCGCTCTGCGCATCTGCAAGTACGTCGGCTTTGAAGAAGCCCGCTGGCGCGAGCCCGAGCCCCTGCAGCAGGAGCTCCCCGCCGGGGCGGAAGCCGCCCCCGCTTCCGCCTGACTCCTCCCGCCCGCCGTTGCGCGGCCCGGAGGAATATGCTGGAGGCGGGAGACAACGCAATGAGAGTTCTTCCTCTGCTTCTTGCTCTGCTCGCCGGCGCTGCCGCGGCTCAGCCCCCAGGCTACCGCCTTGTGTGGGCGGACGAGTTCGACGCCCCGGGCCTGCCCGATCCCGTGCGCTGGAATTACGAGCGCGGGATGATCCGCAACAACGAGCTGCAGTTCTACACCGTCGAGCGGCGCGAGAACGCCCGCGTTGAAAACGGCGTCCTCGTCATCGAAGCCCGCCGCGAAGACTGGAGCCAGGACGGCAGAACGGCGCGCTATACCTCGGCCAGCGTCACCACGCAGTGCCGCCAGTACTGGCGCTATGGCCGCATCGAAGTGCGCGCCAAACTGCCCACGGGGCGCGGCACGTGGCCCGCCATCTGGATGCTGGGCCAGAACATCGACAAAGCGGGCTGGCCGAAGTGCGGCGAGATCGACATCATGGAGAACGTCGGCTTCGATCCCGACGTCATCCACGCCAACATCCACACGGAAGCCTACAACCACGTCCGCGGCACCAACAAAGGCAACCGCATGACCGTGAAGGCGCCCTACGAAGACTTCCATGTCTACGCCGTCGACTGGTCCCCGAAGCGCATCGCCATGTCCGTGGACGGCAAGACCTACTTCACGTACGAAAACGAGGGCGCGGGCGAAGCCGTCTGGCCGTTCGACCAGCCGTTTTACCTGATCCTGAACCTCGCCATCGGCGGCAGTTGGGGCGGGCAGAAGGGCATCGACGATTCGATCTTCCCGCAGCGCTTCGAGATCGACTACGTCCGCGTCTATCAGCTCGATCCGGCGCGGCGTCCTGCGCGCGAACGGTGATCGAATCACGAATCCGCGCCCTGTCCGCGCGCGTCTGATTCAGTGAGTGCGGCGGGAAGGCCGGCGTCGAATCCGGCGTTCCTCACGTTACAATTGAGTTCTATGGATTCTTCCTCAGGCGGCCACCCGGCGGAGCCGCATTGCGCAGGCTTTTACGCTGTGGTGGCGTACATTCCAGAGCCTCTGGGCGGATTCCTGAGCGCGCTCCGTTCGGATCTGGTTCCAGGCTGCACGCTCCGTTCTCACCTCACGATTCTGCCGCCCCGCAGGCTGACCGCACCCCAGGATGCGCTGGTCAGCGAACTTGCCCGGCTGTCGAAAGAAATCCCCTCCTTCGAAGCGTCTCTGGGCGATGTCGAGGTCTTCGACTCCACGGGCGTCATTTATCTCTCGCTCGCCAGCGGACGGCAGGCAGTCGAGCACGCCCACAGGGTTCTCAACCACGGCCTGTTCTTCGCCGAAGATTTCTTCCCCTTCCATCCCCACGTCACGATCGCCCAGAATCTGGGCGCTCTGCCGTTCAACGAGGTTCTCGCCGAAGCCCGCCGGCGATGGCAGGAGTGCCGCCATCCGCGGCAGTTCGTCGTGGGGGAGCTGACGCTCGTCCGGAACGTGGCGCCCAGCCTGTGGGAAGATCTGGCCACGCACCAGCTCGGCCCGGTCAGTCTTCTCCGAACAGCGTGATCTGACCTTCTTTCCCGGAAGGCCTGCGCGCCCGCCGGCGCGTCGCCCCGATCACCCCCAGCACGGCAGCGCCCGCAAGGCTCTGCCTCGGCGCAAACACCCTTTGCGTGTTGCCGGTCGGATCCGGCGGCGTCACCATCACTCCGGACCCCTCCAGCAGCAGCAGATCATTGGGAATCACGCCCTCCAGCCGCCCTCCGTCCCGGAACCGCAATTCCACCCAAAGCCCCGGGGCTTTCGGCCGCGCAAGAAATTCGCGCCGCTCCTCCCAAATCGAAGGCCCCTCGAACTCGCGCACGAAAGAGACCGTCTTCACCTGCCCGCCCGGCAGCCGCATCACGGTGCCATCGGTGCTCAGCAGCTCCAGCTCGCCCCCCTGCATCAGCGTCTGCGCCTGCACAAAACCGCGGATCCGGGACCGGTCATACCGGTCGACAAGCACTTTTTTTGCGGTGGATCCGCTCAAGCCGGATTGCACTCCCTGGTCGCCGCGGGCGGGCCGCCTTTCGGTGAGCCTTTACTTTCAAAGAATTACGCTGGTATTGTATCATTACACAAATGGCTGCCGAGGAAGGGCTCGCTGGAGCTGTCGAAGCATTCCTCTCCTGCGCCCGCATCGAGAAGGGGCTCTCGGCCCACACGATCGCCGCTTACTCCTTCGATTTGAAGGACTTTCTCGATTTCTGCGCGCGCGCCAGCCTACCCTGGCCGGTGACTGCCGAACACCTGCGCGCCTACCTCGACCAGATGCAGCAGGCGCGGCTCAGCCCGCGCACCTCCGCACGGCGGCTCTCCACACTCCGGCAGTTTTTCCGCTTTCTTCTCCTCGAAGGAAAGATCAGCGAAGACCCGTCCGCGCTTCTGACGGCGCCGAAAACCTGGCGCACCCTGCCCAAATACCTGACCGCCGATCAGGTTGAGGCGCTGCTCGCCGCCCCCGATGATTCGCCCCGCGGGCGTCGCGACCGCGCCATGCTGGAAACGCTGTACGCTACGGGGCTCAGAGTCAGCGAGCTCATCTCGCTCCGCCTGACTGATGTCAATCTCGACCTCGGCTTCGTGCGCGTCACCGGCAAGGGCGGCAAACAGCGGCTCGTGCCTCTGGGATCCAAAGCCCAGGAGGCGCTGCGGGACTATCTCGCTGCGCCGCGCCCGCAGCTGCTGAAAGGACGGGCCAGTCCGCACCTTTTTGTCACCGCACGGGGCGCCGCCATGACACGCCAGGCCTTCTGGATGCTGTTGCGGCGCTACGGCCGCCAGGCCGGAATCTTTCAGAAACTTTCGCCGCACGTCCTGCGGCACAGCTTTGCCACCCACCTGCTGGAAGGCGGCGCCGGCTTGCGCAGCGTCCAGGCGATGCTGGGCCACGCCGATATTTCCACCACCGAGATTTACACCCATGTCATGCGCACGCGCCTCAGGAGCACCGTGGATGAATTCCATCCGCGCAACTGACTGCGCCGTGCGCACGGAAACGAGGCCGGCACGATGAGCGATTACATGTTCATTCTCGAGAATCACCTCAGCGTCGAGCAGCGCGCCGTGCTCGACCTGGTGCAGCAGGCCGCCGCGGCGGCCAACGTCAGCCTGTTCCTCACCGGCGGCGCCCTGCGCGACATGCTGGGCGGCTTTCCCATCCGCGACCTCGACTTCACCGTCGAAGGCCCGGCGCTGAAGTTCGCAAAGGATCTGGCCAAACAGCATAAGGCTGAAATCGTCGCCGTCGACGATCTGCGCAAGTCCGCCGAACTGCTCTTCCCCTCCGGCGCGCGCTGCGCCATCACCATGGCGCATATCGAAAAATTCTCCAAACCGGGCGCAAAACCCCAGGTGTCGCCCGCCACCATCCACGAGGATCTGCGCTGCCGCGACTTCACCATCAACGCCATCGCCCTCTCTCTCAACCGCGCCTCCCGCGGCCTGCTGATCGATCCCACCAACGGCGCCGGCGACATCGAGCACAGGGAGATCCGCGCCGTCAGCCCCTACGCGCTCTACGACGACCCCGTCCGCCTGCTGCGGCTCATCCGCTTCAAGACGCGCTTCGGCTTCAACGTCGAAGAGAAAACCTGGCAGCAGTTTCTCAACGCCCGCGAGGCCGGCGTGCAGAAACTCATCGCCCCGCGCGCGCTCTTCAAAGAGCTGTACGAGATCACCCAGGAACCCAACCCCGGCGACGTCTTCGCCGCGCTCGATCAGGAAGGGCTGCTCACGCTGTTCTCCCCCGGCCTGAAAGGCCCCAAGGTGAATCTCCCCGCCTTCCAGAAGCTGGCGAAACTCAAGGCGATGATCCCGTTCGGCGCTCCGTTCCACGTCGACTGGTACGCCATCGTCCTGTACTGCCTGACCGAGAAGCTGACGCCGAAAGAGCGCTCCGCCCTCGTGGCCGCCACCCAGATGACGAAGCAGGAGGCCGCACCCTGGCAGAAGCTCGAGGCATCGGCAAAGAAACTCGCCGCAGCGATCAGGAGCCCGAAACTGAAACGCGCTTCACAGACCTTCGCCGTGCTCTCCAAAGCCCCTGGCGAGCAGGTCCTGCTGCTCGGTCTCACCAGCGAGCACCGCGTCGTGCAGGACCGGATCAGGAACTTCCTCAGCCGCTGCCTCGCCGTGGCCATGGAAGTGACCGATGCCGAGGTCCGGGAAGTGTCCGGGCTCGAGCCGGGCTCGCCCAAATTCCAGAAGGCCAAGGAAGAGCGGATCGCCGCTCATCTCGATGGCCGCGTGCGCAAGCCCGCGCCCCCGCCCGAGCCCGAGCCGCCCCCGGCTCAGCCGCAGCGCTCCCCCATCCTGCGCGGCGCGCGGTTCCGCTGAAGCTGGCCCGGCGGGCTGCGCGGCGCAATGTGTTACTCTCAGACCGGAGCCGCCACGCCCGCAACCGGGCATGTGTTCCGGCCCTCCCGCAGCCTGCGGAAGGGCGTTTCCGTCGATCCATGCCAGCACTGCCCTTTGTGATGGGAAAAGCCGGCCACGAAACGAAGCGCAAATTCCGGCGATTCCGCGCTCTGGGGATTTTCCTCCTGTATGTGGCCTGCTGCCCGTCCATTTTCGGGCAGCACGGCAGTCCCGCAGGCGATTTCCTGCGCGATTTCGCCACGGATCAAAAGCGCATCTGGACCGCGCCATTCAAGATGTCGCAGCGGCAGACGTGGACTCTCGCGTTGCCGCTGGTGGCAGGCGCGGTGGCGCTGAAATCCGCCGACCGCTCCATGGTGGATGCCCTGCCCGGCACTCCGGCGCAGCGCGACTGGAGCCGCCGCGTTTCGTTGATCGGCTCCATGGCCGGCCTCACGATGGCCACGGTCGTGACAACAGGTTACGGCCATTATGCCGGCAAGCCTGCCTGGTCGCACCTCGGCCGGGATGCGGCGCTCGCGCTCGCCTCAGGGCTCGCGGTGACTTACGCAATCAAAGGCGCAACATGGAGAGAAAGGCCTGATGCGCCGGGCTCGCGCGGCTCGTTCTATTCCGGCGGCGACGCGTTTCCCTCCGGCCATGCCCTCACTTCTTTCGCCGTCGCAACCGCTGTCGCTGCGCATCCGCGCGCGCCGAAATGGCTCAAAATCAGCCTGATTTCCACGGCTGCGGCCATCAGCGTCAGCCGCGTCACCGGCTACCGCCACTGGCCCTCGGATGTCTATTTCGGCGCGTTTTCCGGAATTCTCATCGGCCGCGGCATCGCCCGCGCGCCCCACGCCCGGTGACGCGCCGCCACGCCCCCGCCTATCGTCCGGCGGGCTGAGCGGGGCCATCCAGCCGTCTTGCCGAATACCAGAACGCCAGGCACAGAACGGCTGCAGCAACGCTTCCCCAAAGCAGTCCTGCCAGCTGGCAAACCCACGGCGCAGACCGGCTGCAGATTCCATTCAGCGGCGCAGCCAGCAGAATACTGGCGAAAAACGCCCCCAAACCAAGGACCAGACTGGAAGCCGCCGCAAGCATCAGCGCCGGCTGCGCCCCGAGCCGGAACAGGACAGCAGCCGCTGCTACGAGGGACGACAGGGCAATCACCGGCGCCAGCGTGTCCGAGTGAAGAGACACCGCCGCGTAATTCACGGCCGCCAGCGAAGCGCAGGTCCACCCCAGCGGGCTGCGCCATCCCCGCGCAATCAGGTGATAGACCGCGGCAAGGAAAAAAACAAGCGCAAACCAGCCGATGACGATGCCGGTTCTTGTGATCGGATGCTCAGGCGTCGCTTGCTGGTTCAGAGCCCCGGTCCCAAGCTGCAGCGCTGCAGCCACGGCCGCCCAGCGGAGCAGAATCAGGCCGGACTGCTTCGAAAAAAGCCGCTTCATGCTCAGGATCCCTCCGCACCCTTCTATCAGAAATCCGTTCGTTTTTCAAACTGCTTTTCCGTCTGTTCCCGGACATGAGCACGCGAACGGGTGTCTCATGACTCCCCCCCTCCTTGCCCGGATCGGGAAATGCCTGCTCCCGTCAACCCTGATGCCCCTGCTCTCCATCAGCAGGGAAGAGCATCGCGGCGCCCTGCAGCGGGTTCTGTGCCGCGAACGAAGGCGCCGCCAGCGGTAGTCAGTGCCGCGAACGAAGGCGGCGTCAGCCGCCGGGAGTGAGCGGTCCCCTCGCGCCCCGCCCGGCCCGGCAAACTGGCCCTGGTCTCGGGCGCGCCATCAACGAATCTCCACCCTGTGGCTGCCTGGAACCGGCCGACGCTTGCCGCCTGCGGCGCGGCCGCCGCAAGGTGCTTCTTGTCTTGCCGTCACCGCCCGGTGTATTCTGCATCTGCCCGTATTCATACGAGGAGCGCTGCCATGTTCGATGAACTGAAACCCGAAGTTCTTGTCGTCGGAGCCGGCCCCGTCGGGCTGTTCACTGCGCTTTCGCTGGCGCGCCGCAACGTCAACGTGCGCATCATCGACACGGGCGTCTGGGCCTGCACGCACAGCTATGCCCTGGCGGTGCACCCGCAGGCGCTGGATCTGTTCGCGCAGCTCGGCCTGAAAGAGAAGATCCTCGCCGAGTCCTACCCCGTGCGGCGCATCGCCTTTTGCGACCGGGAAGGCACGCGCGTGGCTCTGGATGCCGGCGATGCGCAGCACCCGTTGGCCGTGGTCCGGCAGGACGCCCTCGAGAACCTGCTGGAGGACGAACTCGAAAAGCTCGGCGTGCGCGTCGGCTGGCGGCACGAGGCCGCGGCCGTGGCGCAGGGCGATGACCACGCGCGCGTCACCGTGCAGAAATTCGAGAAGGAATCCCGCGGCTATATCGTCGCCCATACGGAATGGGTCGTGGCGAAAACCTGGGAACTCGAACCGAAATTCGTCGTCGGCGCCGATGGCTACAACTCGCGCGTCCGGCGGACGCTGGATTCCGAATTTCCAGAGGTCGGCCCGGCGCAGTATTTCGCCGTCTTCGAGTTCAAGACCGACGCCGACCTGCAGAACACGGTGCGCGTGGCCCTCGACGGCGGCACGATGAATGTCCTCTGGCCGCTGCCCGGCGGCGCGGCCCGGTGGAGTTTCGAACTGCCGGATTACAGGCCCTCCGCCCCCGATCCGGTCGAGGCCCTGCGCAAGGCCGGCTTCGGCGATTTCCCCACCGAACGGCAGAAGGACCGCGTGCTGCTGTCGCACGGGCTCGACCTTCCGGTGCTTGATGAGGCGCACCTGCGCGAATACCTGCGCGAGCGGGCCCCCTGGTTCACGGGCTCGATCGAGAAGCTGACCTGGCGCATTGTGGTCCGCTTCGAGCGCCGGCTGGCGAAGAGGTTCGGCGCGGGCAGGCTGTGGCTGGCCGGCGACGCGGCGCACTTGACGGGCCCTGCGGGCGTGCACTCGATGAACCTCGGCTTCTGGGAAGGCGCCGACCTGGCCGCGAAGATCGAATCAATCCTGCGCGGCGGCGCCGATGCGGGCGCTCTGGCTTCGTACGATGCCCGCTGGCAGCAGGTCTGGAAACAGCTGCACGGACTGGAGCGCGTGCCTGCGCCCGGCCCGCAAACCGACGGCTGGGTGGCTCAGCACGCCGCGCAGGTCCTCGCCAGCCTTCCGGCCTGGGGCCCAGCCTACGAAGACATGGCCTCGCGCCTCGGCTTGACTGCCGCCTGAAAGAGAGGACAGGAACCATCAGCCCCTTCTTCCACGACGGAATCCGGGACGAACCGGGAACAGCCTTGTAGGGCGGCCGCTCCGGCGGCTTTCTTGATCCCAGGCAGCCTTGCCGCTTCAGTGGCAGGATCGCGGATGTCCCAGGGGAAGACCTGATCAGCCTGAACAGATACGGTCCATTCGTTGCCGCGCTTCGATGGAGAACGGTCACGCGCGCGGGATGCGCATCGGGCCGTTCCGGTTGACACGCGCGAGGCCAGCGGCGCCCGCCAATTTCGGACGATCAGAGCGGCCCGGAGCTGACGTCAACGGCTCCACCCGCACGCCTGCCGGCTACCGCAGCGCACCCCCCTTGCGGTCCACTGCCCGTGCGCCCCGGGGCGCCGGCGTCCAGAAGTCGCTCCAGGCAAGTTTGCACTCGCGCACCATGCGGCGGCCGTAATCGCACCGGCGCAGATCCTTCGCTCCTGCGTTGTTGGTGCCGAAGGCGAATTTTACGCCCATTTCCTTGCCCATGCGGATAAATTTCGCCGAGGGAATCTCATATCTGTCGTTGATTTCCATCGCCACGCCGTTCTTTGCGAGAGCCTGGAGGACTTTCCGCATCCTTTCTTCGGTCCACAATTCGTCATAGCGCGGCTGGAGCTGATCCGGAACGTAGGTGGGATTGACGTAGATGTCGATGGGCTCTTTCTCGATGATCTCCACCGCCCGCGCCACCAGCGTGTCCATGAATTCCTGCGGATCGGCGATGGTTCCCACCTCTGCGGGAATCCATGTGCGCATGCGGCGGCCGCGGTTGTCGGTCCAGGTCATCGAGTCCGTGAAGACATAGTCGAACATGGCGGCCACGCGGCGCGAGAACATCTGCGTCCACTCGCGCCCCTCGGCCTGCATGGCGATGAAACACGGCTGGCCTTTCATCCGCTCGAAGAATTTCATCGCCCCTTCGTCGTTCTCCACCTCATGCCCCTTGCCGCAGTTGATGGCGATTCCGTAAAAGATGCCGTCGATGCGCGAGCGGTCGAGCGCCTGCTGGAGCGTCAGCCCGCTCTTGAGATGGACGTGGTAGTCCACCATGGGATAGTTCTGGGCGCCCAAGGCGAGGATGTCGCGCCAGCCGGCGTCCGCGGCCGGCTCGACAGCGCCTTCCGGCAGAGGGAGGTTGTCCGGCAAGGGACGGACGCGGATGCGGCGGAAGCGGACGCGCGAACCGGGGTCGTGGCATTGCAGGGCGAACGTTCCCTGCCCGATGCTGCGCTCTTTTTCCATGCCGGGATAAGGCGGCGGCGGCGCGGGCTCGGTATAGTCCACCACGAGCATCCCGTTCAGCCGTACCTGCACGTTGCGGTTCCGCACGAGTACGTTCAGCGTGAACCACTCGTTGTCGTTGACGAACTGGCGGTAGACGTTGCGCACGCCATACAGCGAACCCGTCTTCTTGTTCTCGCGGTAGTTGCCCTCCCCCGTAGCCGTGTTGTTGATCTGCACCTCGAAACCCCGCACGGGCCAGCCCTCGGGCTGAAACGCCGTATGGAAGTACACGCCGCCATTGGCCAGCGGTTCGGCGAGCGCTTCCACCTCGAGCTCGAAGTTGCGGAACCGCGCCGACTGCACGGGCCCCGCATAGAACAGGTGCGAGCGCGGCCCGGCCGTGACGATGGCGCCTCCCTCCACCCGCCACGACGAGGGGTTTTCATTGGGCTTCCAACCGTCCAGCGACTGGCCGTTGAACAGATCCACCCAGTCCGGGGACTGCGCGGAAACCAGCGGTGCAAGCAGCGATGCGGCGAACGTGCGGCGGTCGATCGTGCAGGCGGACATGAGAGCCTCCGAGTCGAGTATATGCGGCGGCGGGTTCTGGCGCTGGCGGTGCGGCGCGGAAGAACGGCTTCCGCGGGACCAGGCCGCAATCAGCGGGGAAAAGTCCGCCGGCGCCTTCAGAAGCGCTGATCCGCCGGACGCCACCAGTCGACATCTGCGCAGCGGCTCCTGCGGGCAATGCCCGCCCCCGTACCTGATGCGGGATGCTCCGTCGAAAATGGGCCGCAGACCAGGGCCGGGCGGGGGGCGCTTTTTCCGGCCCCTGGCTCGGCCTTTGTGCGCAACTCTGAACCCGGCGCCGGGAGCGGCGGTCTTCATCCCTGCCGATATCCCGGGGGCATCGTGGCTCCCTTCCCCGGCCTGCGGCGGCTGGTCTGAGTTCCCCCGGCAATTGGAGAACAGACCGGCGCGCGCACCCAGGCGGTGCGAATTTTGACAGCAACGCAATATCTGAGTATTGACTCTGAAACTCAGCAAGTGTATCTCTAGAACATGGGCTTCAATGTTCGCTTCTTCGTGACGGGTTTTTTTCTGCTTGCTTCCGCCTCTGCTGCCACCCTCCTGTCGAATCTGCCGATGAATGGCACAAACGGAAGCACGGCGTTCATTGACACGGCGGGCGGGGGGTGGACTGCTTTTGGAACGGCGCAAATCAGCACGGCGCAGAGTGTCGCGGGGGGCGCCTCGGGCTGGTTTCCCGGCAACGGTTCTTCCGTGCGGAACAACAACTCGAATGCACTGTACTTTCCCACGCAGCCCTTCACAATCGAGTTCTGGATCTATCCGGACGGCAACAGCATGACGAGCGGAGTCCAGCACTATCTGGCGGGACGCAGCAACCCGGACGCAGGTCTGGGTTTTGACATCCGGCTGCTGGACGGCGAGATCGTGGTCTGGGGACTGAACGGTTGGTTCGGAGGAATCATGCCCACCGGAACTCCATATGTCGGAGCGAACCGCTGGGGGCATGTGGCGCTTTCGGTCACCCCGACGCAAGCCTTCCTCTTTTATGACGGAGTCTTGCGGGGCAGCTCGCCGCGCTCCCTGATCACGGACGGCGGCAACGCCTTCGCCATCGGCTACCAGTCGAATTTCGGAGGATTTTCCTTCCCGGGCTACATCGATGAGTTCCGCGTGTGGGACGACGCCCTGTGGACGGCTGAACAGCCTCCCGGCGGAGAAATCCCAGAACCGGGAACGTGGCTGCTCCTCGCAGGCGGGTTGGGGGCCTTGATCCTGTCCCGCCGGCTCGCATCCACGCAACCTCGTTGATCAGAGCTTGAGCTGCCGAGCTGTTCCGACTGTTTCGAGATTGCTCCGATCGCGCGGTTGTTTTTCGAAACGAGCGGCGGGTGGCGGTTTTCCATCCCTCGTGATTCCCAGCGCAGCGTGATCGATGACATTCCGCGCGTGGAGCAGACAATTCCCGCAAAAAGGAGCAGTGTGCTTCACCGCAGATGCATTGCACCTTCGCGTCACAGGCGCAGGCAGACGAGGTCCTCGGAAGAGAGGATGTGTTCGGGCGAAACGCGGCTGCCGCGGAAGCGGACGCCTTCAGCTTCGAGCCGCAGACGCTGTTCGAGAGCCGCTTCGCCGCGCAGCCGGATTTCGCCGCCCGCGCCCAGCACGCGATGCCACGGGAGGCGGTCTCCCCGATGGCGCAGCAACTGTACGACCAGCCGGTGGTGCAGCGGATAGCCTGCGGCGGCGGCGACAGCGGAATAGGCGGCGACGCGCCCGCGCGGGATGCGGCGGATGACGTCGAGAATCGCCTCGTCGCGCGAGGCGTCCCTGCGCCGCACGGAGCGGCGCAGCGCGCGTTCAAGCTCGGGATCGCGGCGCTTCACACGCCCCAGCAGTAATCTTCGACAGCCTTCTCGATGCTCTCGTCCTTGTCTGCCAGGCGCATCAGCTCCAGCCGGATGGCGTCGACCAGCGCGTTCCAGCTCGCTTCGATGATGTTCTCGCTGACGCCGACGGTGCACCACGAGCGGCGGTGGTCGCTCCACTCGACGAGCACGCGCACCTTCGACGCAGTGCCGCGCTCGGTCGAGATGACGCGGACCTTGTAGTCCGTCAGCCGCACGTTGGCGATGGCAGGATAGACGGTCGAGAGACACTGGCGCAGGCAGAGGTCGAGCGCATTCATCGGACCTTCGCCGGTGGCGGTGGCCGAGTGGATGGCGTCGTTGACGCGGAGGATGACGGTGGCGGTGGTCATCGAGTCGCGCGTGCCGATCTTGCGCGTCTCCACCTCGAGCGAGACCACCTCGAAGAAGTGCATGCCAGGCTGCAGAGCTTCGCGCACGAGCAGTTCGAACGTGCCCTCGGCGGCCTCAAGCTCGTAGCCGAGATACTCCATCGTCTTGATGCGGTCGAGCAGTTCGCGCTTGGCCTCTTCGCTGATGCGGTCTTTCAGCCCGTACTGTTCCAGCTTGTAGAGCACGTTGCCGCGGCCGCTCATGTCGCTGAGCAGGACGCGCTGGCGGTTGCCGACAACCGACGGCTTGATGTGCTCGTAGGTGATCGAGTCCTTCAGCACGGCCGAGACGTGGACGCCGCCCTTGTGCGCGAACGCGGCGCGGCCGACGAAAGGCTGGTTCGGCGGCAGCGGCAGATTGGCCAGCTCGGCGATGTAGTGGCAGACGGACGTGAGCGCAGTGAGCTTCTCCGGGCCGATGGTCGAGTAGCCCATCTTGGCTTCGAGGTTGGCGATGATCGAAGCCAGGTTGGCGTTGCCGCAGCGTTCGCCGTAGCCGTTCATGCAGCCCTGCACGTGCGTGACGCCTTCGCGCACCGCTGCCAGCGAATTGGCCACCGCCAGGTCGCTGTCGTTGTGGCAGTGGATGCCCAGCACGCCGTCGAAGCGGCGGCGGACCTCGGCGACGATCTCGGCCAGCCGGTCCGTCAGCGTGCCGCCGTTCGTGTCGCACAGCACCAGCACGTCGGCGCCGGCTTCCTTGGCGGCTTCCAGCGTGCGCAGGGCGTACGAAGGATTGGCGTTGAAGCCGTCGAAGAAGTGCTCGGCGTCATAGACGACCTCCCGGCCCTGCTCTTTCAGGAACCGCACGGTGTCGGCGATGAGGGCCAGGTTGTCCTCGAGCGAGATGCCCAGGACGCGCGTGGCGTGGATGTCCCAGCTCTTGCCGAAGATGCTGATCGTGGGCGTGCCGGCCTCGACCAGGGCCAGCACGTTGGGGTCTTTTTCGACCGCGTTGCGCGCGAAGCGCGTGGAGCCGAAGGCGGTGAGCCGCGCATGCTTCAGCCTGACCGACTTCATGCGCTCGAAAAACTCCTTGTCCTTCGGGTTGGACATCGGCCAGCCGCCCTCGATGTAGTCGATGCCAAGGTCGTCGAGCTTCTGCGCAATGAGGACCTTGTCCTCCACCGAAAAAGAGACGGCCTCGCCCTGCGTGCCGTCGCGCAGCGTCGTGTCGAATGTCCAGATCCGCATCTTCCGCTCCTGCTCCCTGTCGAACCGCCGCAGCCGCGCCCCTCAGGCGGGGCGCGGCGCGCGGCGGGAATTCTACTGCTCCACCTTCTTCTTCTTGAGGAAGGTCATCATCTGGCGCAGCTCGGCGCCGACAACTTCAATCTGGTGCTTCTGGGCGGCCTCGCGCATGGCCAGAAACTTCTGCCGGCCGCTGCGGTTCTCGTCCATCCACTCTCTGGCGAACGCGCCGGACTGGATTTCTGCGAGGATCTTCCGCATCTCCTCGCGCGTGCGGCTGTCGATGATGCGCGGCCCGCGCGTGTAGTCGCCGTACTCGGCCGTGTCGGAGACCGAGTAGCGCATGTAACTGAGGCCGCCCTCGTAGATGAGGTCGACGATGAGCTTCAGTTCGTGCAGGCACTCGAAATAGGCGATCTCGGGCGCATAGCCTGCCTCGACGAGCGTTTCGAAACCCGCCTTGATCAGTTCGCTGACGCCGCCGCAGAGCACGGTCTGCTCGCCGAACAGGTCGGACTCGGTCTCCTCGCGGAACGTGGTTTCGATGACCCCGGCCTTGAGCGAACCGAGCGCGAGCGCGTAAGCGAGCGCATTGCGCAAAGCGTTGCCGGAGGCGTCCTGCGCGACAGCGACGAGCGCCGGCACGCCCTGGCCTTCAAGAAACACTTCGCGCACGCGGTGGCCCGGCGCCTTGGGCGCGACCATCGAGACATCGACGCCCGCGGGCGGCTGGATGAAGCCGAAATGAATATTGAAGCCGTGAGCGAACATGAGCGTCTTGCCCGGCTTCATCGAAGGCGCGATGTCCGTGTTGTACAGGTCCGCCTGGATATGATCCGGCACAAGGATCATGATGAAGTCGGCGCGCGCGGCGGCCTCGGCCGGAGTCAGCACGGTGAGCCCGGCATTTTCAGCTTTCGCACGGGAGCGCGAAGAGGCGGGCAGGCCGACGACGACGCTGACGCCGGAGTCGCGCAGGTTGAGCGCATGGGCGTGGCCCTGCGAGCCGTAGCCGATGATGGCTGCGGTTTTGCCCTGCAAAGGCTCGAGCGAGCCGTCCTGTTCGTAATAACGCTTGGCCATTGTGAGTGAGACTTCCTTCCTTCTATCGGGTGTGAGCGGGTTCGGATTCAGAGTGCCCCTTCGGGATCGGGGGCGCGAGCTTGAGCTTGCGCGGCTCGAGCGAGACGGCCACAAGCCCGGAGCGCGTGACTTCGATGTCGCCGTAAGTCTGCATGACGGCGACGAACTCTTCGAGCTTTTCCGGATCGCCGCTGGCCTCCAGCGCGAAGCCGTCCACCGAACTGTCGACGACGCGCGCGCCGAAGATCTCGGCCTCTTTCAGGATCGCCGTGCGGTTTTCCAGGCTGACGCGGATGCGCAGCAGGACCATTTCGCGGATGACGGCGGGGGCTTCCGTCAGATCGTGCGCCTGCAGGACGTTGACGAGGCGGTTCATCTGCTTGATGAGCAGCGGGCGCAGCCGCGGCTCGACGTCGACGCAGATGGTCATGCGGGACAGCGTCGGATCGAGCGTGCGCCCGACGGTGAGCGACTCGATGTTGTAGCCGCGCTGCGACAGCAGCCCGGTGACGCGCATCAGCGCGCCCGGCTTGTTTTCCATGAGCAGGGAGATCGTCATCAGCATGGTCGGTTTTCCTCGCGCGCTCTCTCAGGCGGGCACCTCGACGGGCTTGGGCGGCGCCAGCACCATTTCGTTGATCGCCGCGCCGGCAGGCACCATCGGATAGACGTTTTCAAACGGCGACACGCGCACGTCGACCAGCACGGGACCGGGATGGCGGAAGGCGTCTTCGAGCGCGGAGCGCAGCTCGGACGGCTTCTCGACGATGCGGCCCTTGATGCCGTACGCGTCGGCAAGCTTCTCAATGTTCGGGAACGCCTCGATCTGCACGGCGCTGAGGCGGTTCTGATAGAAGAGGTCCTGCCACTGCCGCACCATGCCCAGATAGCCGTTGTTCATGATGATGGTCTTCACGGGCAGCCCCTGGTTGGCGATGGTCGAGATCTCGGGGATCGACATCTGGAAGCCGCCGTCGCCCACCAGCGCCACGACAAGCGCTTCCGGATGCGCCACCTGCGCCCCGATGGCGGCGGGCAGGCCGAAGCCCATCGAGCCGAGTCCTGACGAGCTGAGCCACGTGCGCGGCTTGTTGAACCGGATGAACTGCGCCGCCCACATCTGATGCTGGCCCACGTCGACGCTGACGATGGCGTTGCCGTTGCAGAGGCGGTCGAGCTCCACCATCAGATGCTGCGGCTTGATTTCGTCCGCGCTGAAGACGGGCTTCAGCGGATGCTCTTCCTTCCAGGCGCGGATCTGCTCCCACCATTCGCGGCGCTCTTTTTCGCGCAGGCCGCGCATTTCCGGAGCGCTCTCCTTCAGCGCCCTCACCAGGCGGCCAAGAACCTTCTTCGCGTCGCCGACGATCGGCAGGTCCGCGGCGCGGTTCTTGCCGATCTCGGCCGGGTCGATGTCGACGTGGATCACCTTGGCGTGCGGCGCGAAAGAGGCGAGGCGTCCGGTGACGCGGTCATCAAAGCGGACGCCGAGGGCGATCAGCAGGTCGCACTCGTACATGCCCATGTTGGCCGCATAGGAGCCGTGCATGCCGGGCATCGAAATGAAATTGGGATGATCGGCAGGCAGCGCGCCCAGGCCCATCAGCGTAAGCACGGCCGGCGCGTCGAGCGTCTCGACGAGCTCGCGGAGCTCCTCATGAGCGCCGCTGGCAATGATGCCGCCGCCCGCGTAAACGTACGGCCGCGAGGCTTCCCACATCATCTGCGCGGCGCGGCGGATCTGGCCGGCGTGGCCTTCCGTCACCAGCTTGTAGCCCGGCAGATGAATGGCGTGCACGGGCGTGTAGTGCGCCTGGCCCTGGAGAACGTCCTTCGTGATGTCCACCAGAACGGGGCCGGGCCGCCCGGTGGAAGCGATGTAGAACGCCTCGTGGATCACCGAAGCGAGCTCTTTGATGTCCTTCACCAGGTAGTTGTGCTTGGTGGCCGAGCGGGTGATGCCGAACGTGTCGGCCTCCTGGAAGGCGTCCGAGCCGATCAGCTTCGACGAGACCTGCCCGGTGAGCGCCACGACGGGGATCGAGTCCATCATGCAGTCCACCAACCCGGTGGTCAGGTTCGTGGCGCCGGGTCCGGAAGTGGCGCAGGCGACGCCGACCTTGCCGGTGGACCGGGCGTAGCCGGAAGCCATGAAGCAGGCGTTCTCCTCGTGCCGCACCAGAATGTGGCGGATCTGGCCTTCGTACATCGCATCGTACAGCGGCAGGGTCACGCCCCCCGGATAGCCGAAGATTACTTCCACGCCCTCGCGCTGCAGGCATTCCATCAGAATCCGCGCACCGCTCATCGTTTGGGCCATATCGACTCTTGTCCTCTCCTTGTTTCTCTCAAGCCACCGCTCGTTGCGGGACAGGGATCACTCCGTCAGGCCGGCAAAAACCGAAAGGGCCACCTGCGGGGATCTGCCCGCCTGGTGGCCCTCGGAATTTGTCCTTGGTGTAGGGTCACTCAGGCGGGCGCCGGTACAGCGACTCCAATCCGAATGATCCCTACAATGACGAGAATGGAGACACCCCTGGGCGACAGGAGCTGAGGGTCACAGACTGTCGCGCCAAACGGCATCACGTACTCCAGATTAGCGTACAAGCCGGAGAAATGCAATAGGAGATTGCCATAAATTCGAATAATGCCAGTATTGGCGAACCGTGCCCGCACAGCGGCGCAGGAACGAGGATCCGGGCAACGCAGCCGCAGACGGGCGATTTGAAGCGATTGTGCCGCGCGAAGGATTCGAGCGAGAGTGGCGGCAGGGCTATGGAGATCATCTTTGAAATCCGCGATGCCGAAGAAGGCGGCTACTGCGCCCGCGCTCTCGGCCATGCGATTTTCACCCAGGCAGACACCTGGGATGAACTCAAAGCCAATGTCCGCGAGGCGACAGCCCTGCACTTCGAGACGAGCGGGGAACGCCCCCGCCTGATTCAGCACAGCTGGCTCAATCCAGCCCCGCCCGACCTGCCCGCGCGCCTCCTGTGCCGATGAACAGCCGCCCGCCAGCGGCAGCTCATGACCCGGGAGTAACCTCGGCGCCCCACGCCGCGTCCGATCCCACGATGTAGCTGGCCCGGAGGCGCAGCGCCTTCGCCTGCGGGGGATCTGCAGCCTCGGGCGGGATCCAGCCCCAAAGTCAAACCACTTCCGGGCACGGAGACGACATCATCACAGCAAACGCACGGAGAGCAGGAGTCATGGCAATGGATCATCCCCTTCCCCGCCGCACATTGCTCGCCGCAGCCACTGCCGCGGCAGCCGCGCCCGCTCTGGCGCAACAGAGGCCCGGACAGGACCGCGCCGCCAGCGTGCCTGTTCGCAAAGCAGCCGCCGGCGATCCCGTCCTCGCCTCGGATCAGCTCGCCGTGGTCGAAACGACCGCGGGCCGCGTCCGCGGCTACATCCGCCGCGGCATCTTCACCTTCAAGGGCATCCCCTACGGCGCGCCCACCGGCGGCGCCAACCGCTTCCTTCCTCCGCGGAAGCCCGAACCCTGGGCGGGCGTGCGCTCCTGCATGCACTACGGCCCGGTGTGCCCCCAGCCGCCGCGCGATGGCTGGGCCAACGATGAAGTCGCGTGGCTGTTCCAGTGGGACGACGGCCAGCCCGGCGAGGACTGCCTGCGGCTCAACGTCTGGACGCCCGGTCCCAGCGCGTCGCGCACGGTGAAGCGCCCGGTGATGGTGTGGCTGCACGGCGGCGGCTTCCAGGCGGGCTCGGGCCACGAGCTGCCGTCGTATCACGGCGGGAACCTCGCCCGGCGCGGCGACGTCGTCGTGGTGAGCGTGAATCACCGCCTGAACACGCTGGGCCACCTCTATCTGGCCGAGTACGATCCGCGCTACGCGTCCTCAGGCAACGCTGGCGTCCTCGATCTGATCCTCGCTCTCGAATGGGTCCGCGACAACATCGCAGCCTTCGGCGGCGATCCTTCCAACGTCACGATCTTCGGCCAGTCGGGCGGAGGCGGCAAAGTGAACGCGCTGCTCGCCATGCCGGCGGCGAAGGGGCTCTTCCACAAGGCCATCGTGCAGAGCGGCAGTGCGCTGCGCCTTTCCACGCCCGATCTGGCGGCGCAACTCGCCGCCGCCACCCTCGCCGAACTGGGCCTTTCGCGCAATGATCTGCGCAGGCTCCACGAGCTGCCCGCGCAGTCGCTCGTGATTGCCGGCGTGGCGGCGCGCAACAAAATCGCGCCGCGCCCCGGCATCATCCGCCTGAGCGACATGGGGCGCACGCTCGGCTGGGCGCCGGTCGTCGACGGGAAAGACCTGCCGCGCCATCCCTTCGACCCGGACGCGCCGCAGGTCTCGGCCCATGTGCCCGTCATCGCCGGAACAGTCATGAACGAATTTGTTTCGGCCATGGGCAACCCGGCGATGGAGAACATGACCGAGGCGGACCTCGAGAAGCGCGTCTCGGAGATCTTCAAAGACCGCGCCCCGGAGATCATCGCCGCGTTCCGCAAGGCGAACCCGAAGGCGAAGCCGCTGGATCTGTTCTCGCTGATCGCCACTGCGCCGGTGCGGCAGGCGGCCATCGATCAGGTCACGCGCAAGGCGGCGCTGAATGCGGCTCCCGCCTGGAACTACTGGTTCTGCTGGAAGACGCCCGTGCTCGACGGACGCCCGCGCTCGTTCCACTGCCTCGAGCTGCCGTTCGTGTTCGACAACATCGAGCGGTGCGACCACATGACCGGCGGAGGTCCGCGCGCCCAGGCGCTCGCCACGCGCATGAGCCGGGCGTGGATCCAGTTCGCCCGCACCGGCGACCCGAACCACCCTGGGATCCCAAAATGGCCTGCATGGAATGCGGCCGCCGGTCCCACAATGATCTTTGACGACGCCTGCGTGGTGAAAAACGACCCCGACCGCGCCGAGCGCGAACTCGCTGTGAAAGGATGAATCCCATGCGCTGGCTCTGCACACTGGTTCTCTTCCCTGCCCTGGCGGCGCAGTTCCCCGGCGGACCGCCGCCATCGAAAGGCCCGTGGTCGAACCCGAAACTTCCCCCTGAAGAGCGCGCCCGCCTTCTGGTGCAGGCGATGACGCTGGACGAGAAGATCCAGATGGTTCATGGCATCGGCTGGTTCTTCGGCGCGGACATGAACCTCACTGGCCAGGAGCCGCCTCCCATCGTGTACCGCTCCAATGGCGGCGGCGGCTTCATTCCGGGCATCCCGCGGCTCGGCGTGCCCGACCTGCAGATGAACGATGCGATGGTGGGATCCGGCGGCGGCGCGCGCATGGGGCGCTATTCGACGGCCATGCCTTCCGGGCTGGCGCTCGCGTCTTCCTGGGATCTGGACCTGGCCCGCGAGTACGCGGCGACAATCGGCAAGGAGCTCCGCGACCAGGGTTTCAACATCACGCTTGGCGGCGGTCTGAACCTGACGCGCGAGCCGCGCAACGGCCGCAACTTCGAGTATCTCGGCGAAGACCCGCTGCTGGCCGGACGCATGGCCGCGGCCTATGTGCAGGGCAAGCAGTCGCAGGGCATCGTCGGCATCGTCAAGCACTATGCGCTGAACCATCAGGAGTCCGGACGCTACTTCGTCAACGTCCGCATGTCGCGCAAGGGCGCGCGCGAGAGCGAGCTGCTGGCCTTTGAGATCGCGGTCAAGGAAGGGCAGCCCGGCTCGGTGATGTGCTCGTACAACCTCTATGAAGGCGACTACGCCTGCGAGCACGCCTGGCTGCTGAACGACGTGCTGAAGAAGGAGTGGAACTGGCCCGGCTTTGTCATGTCGGACTGGGGAGCGACGCACTCGACCGTGAAAGCCGCGCTGAACGGGCTCGACATGGAGATGCCCGGCGACACGTTCTTCGCCGATGCCCTGAAAGCCGCCGTGGAAAAGGGCGAAGTGCCCATGGCGCGGCTCGACGACATGGTGCGGCGCATCGCGTGGGCGCTGTTCCGCGCCGGACTGTTCGACCGCCGCCCGCAGCGCCAGGTGCCCGACGTCTTCCGCGGCTTCGAAGTGGCCCAGAAGGCCGCCGAAGCGGGCATCGTCCTGCTGAAGAACGACCGCTCCACGCTGCCGCTGGACCCGCAGATGAAGGGCGTGATCGCCGTGATCGGCGGCCATGCCGATGCGGGCGTGCTCAGCGGCGGCGGCTCGGCGCAGGTCGACCCCGCGGGCGGCAACGCCGTGCCGCCGGCGCCGCCGAAGCCCGGCGCGTCTCTGCTCGACATCATGTTCGGCACGCCTGTGTATCACCGCTCCGCGCCGCTGCGGGCGATTCAGGCGCTCGCCGCCAACGCGAAGGTCGTCTTCCACGACGGGAAGGACGCAGCCGGCGCGGCGAGTCTCGCCAGGTCCGCGCAGGTGGCCATCGTCTTCGCCGTGCAGCACACGAGCGAAGGCAGAGACCTGCCGGATCTCGCGCTGCCGGACAGGCAGGACGATCTGATCGCCGCGGTCGCCGCCGCCAATCCGCGCACGGTGGTGGTGCTCGAAACCGGCACGGCGGTGAAGATGCCCTGGCTTGCGCGCGTGGCCGCCGTCGTGGAGGCGTGGTATCCGGGCATCCGCGGCGGAGAGGCCATCGCCAATGTCCTGTTCGGCCGCGTGAATCCCTCCGGCAAACTGGCCATGACGTTTCCGAAATCCGAGGACGATCTGGCCCAGCCGCGCCTGGTCGAGCAGCCCCCGGCGCGCGGACCGCAGGACATGGGCCCGATGTTTCCGGGCGGCCCGGCCATGCTGCGCGTCAACACGCGCCAGTTCGATCTCGAATACCCGGAAGGCGCGCGCGCCGGCTACAAGTGGTTCCAGTCGATGAAGCGCGAGCCGCTGTTCCCGTTCGGCTTCGGGCTGTCTTACACGACGTTCTCCTACTCTGATCTGCGCCTGGATGCGGCGAAGCGGGAAGCCACGTTCACGCTGCGCAACACCGGTCAGCGCGAGGGCGCCGAGGTGGCGCAGGTCTACGTGCAGCTGCCCGCCTCGGCGGGCGAGGAGTTCCGCCGGCTCGCCGGCTGGCAGAAGGTGACGCTCAAGCCCGGCGAATCGCGCACCGTCACCGTGCCCCTGCACCCGCTCACCCTCGCGGTCTTCGACGAAAAATCAAACCGCTGGGAGACGCCGCGCGGCACGTTCCGCATCTTCGTGGGCGGCTCGTCAGCGGACACGCCGCTCCGTGCTGAAATGGCGCTGCCGTGAGCGTTGCCTTCACTGATGGCCGGGACGGAGCCGCCGTCTCTCGAGACCTGGCGTCCGCGCAAGCGGGCGGGCCGTCCTGCCCCCGGCCGGCGCCAGTCAGGAAAACTCGCAGCGTTGGGTTCTGCGCGGCGAACGAGGGCGGCATCATCCGCCATCAGTGAGCGGTCTCCCAGCCGTGGCCCCGCGCTCTCCCGGCGGGTTTCCCGTCGCGCTCGCGCGAGGGCTGCATCCCAACCGTGTCTCCGAGGAACGCGAGAACGATCGGTCCCGCAGCCCTGCCTCCGCTGAGCGGGCGGTGTTGACGGAGCCCCCATGACCCTCCGGGACATCATCACGGATGAAAATCGCGGCGCCCTTCGGCGGGTTCTGTGCCGCAAACGAAGGCGGCATCAGCCGCCGAAAGTGAGCGGTCCCCCCGCGTCCCTCTCCCGAGCGGCGATTTTCGAGGCGGTGCCCCTGTGAAACGCAGGCGCCCGCGTCATCGACGCGGGCGCCTTTCGGGGGTTGGTCCTGCTAGGGGTACGGCAGGCCAAGGGGGGAATCACGCTGTGAATCGTGGGGCCCGGACGGCGCGCTGCGGGCGGCACGGGACCGGCCCGCAGCGCATCGGCTCTTACCAGATCAGCTTCGCCGCAAGCTGGATGTTGCGGGTGCCGCTGCCGCTGTTGATGCGCCCCACGTTGCCGCTGGCGATGCTCGTGTCGGGCGAGCCGAGATTGAAGTGGTTGAAGGCGCTGAACGCCTCGGCGCGCAACTGGAAGTTGTAGCGGCCGTCGGGTCCGAAGTACGTGTTCTTCATCAGCGCAAGGTCGGTGATGTTGGTTCCCGGCGCGCGCACGTCAGGCAGCGTGCGCGCCAGGTTGCCGATGGTGAAGGCAGGCGGCTGGGAAAAGACCGTGGGATCGAACCACCGGGCCATCTTTTCGTCTTTGGATTTGCCGCTGTGGTCGATGAATGCGCTCCTGCCGTTGTTGTTGGGCCGCTGGCTGGCGGTGAAGAGGTTGGTGTTGTTGTTGGCGCCGCCGATGATCAGGGGCAGCCCCGTCTGAAGCGTCGTGATGCCGCTGATCTGCCACCCTTTCACGGCCACGTCCAGCCAGCCCGGCAGGCGCGTCAGCAGCGACCGGTTCCGCCCGAACGGCAGCTCGTAGATGTAACTGATGACGGCGCGCTGCGAAATGTCGAACGAAGACAGCGAGCGCTCGTTGCGCCAGTTGTAGATGTCGACGTGCGTGCCGGCGACCGGGCCGAGGAAATTCACGGCCGAAGAAGCATCGTCGATCGCCTTGCCGGCCGTGTAGGCGAACAGCACGGTGAGACCCCGGCTGAACCGCTTGTCGGCGCGGATCGTCATGCCGTGGTAGATGGAGGAGGCGACGGGTTTGCGGAAGGACTGGAGGCTCGTGTAGTGCGGGTAAGGACGCAGCAGTTGCGCCCGGCTTACTTTGGGCTGAGCCAGGGCGCCGACTTTGTAGGGGATCTTCCCGTAGAAAGGATTCTCTACCTGTTCCTGCAACGCCACTCCGAAAGCCGCGTAGGAGACGGGCAGCTGGTTGAACTGGCGCGCCGCTTCGCCGTCCACCAGCCCGATGCCGCGATTGCCGATATAGCCGATTTCGACAACCAGGTCGCCCGGGAACGACCGTTGCAGGGTCATGTTCCACTGCTGGATGTAAGGGTTCCTGTAAGCTTCGAAGTAAGAGTCGCCGATGTTGAGCCCGAGGTTCGTGCGCGCTCCGAGTGAGCGGCCTGTGGGCAGGTTGAAGCCGTCAGGGAACGGGTTGCGGAGGTATGTGTAAATCGTCCGCATCCCGTCGAAGGTGTAAACGGGTTCGGAGTTGCTGTTGAAGCCGTCCATGCCCGAGGCGCCAGTGGTTCCGGAAGCCTGCATGGCCGAGGGAGCGAAGGCGATGCCGTAGGCGCCGCGCAGCACCATGTTGCGGGCGAAGTTGTAAGCGAAGCCGAAGCGCGGGCCCCAGTTGTTCCAGTCGGTGGGCGTCTGCCGGCGGTTCTCCGGCGTGACGAACCGCATCTGGCCGCGGAGGTCGCCGCAGTTGAGGCACGCCGTAGCCGGAATGGCTCCCTGAAGAGGAGACGGTGCGTTGATGTCGAAGAAGGAGTGCTGGTTGAAGCGCTCCGTGCGCGGCCGGTCCACGTCGTAGCGCAGCCCCAGGTTCAGCGTGAGCTTCGACGTCACCCGCCAGTCGTCCTGAATGTAGCCGGCCATGTAAATGCTGGTCGAAGCCGCCGAGGGCTCGTGCGTCATGGTGCCGCCGCTGCCGAGGCCCAGCAGGAAAGAAGCCAGGCCAACGCCCTGCGTGCTGCTGATCGTGTTGATTTCGCGCTGCGTCCAGAGGCGCGAGAAGCTGAAATTGCCCGAAGGCCGCCCGTATTGCGAGTAGTTGAGCATCAGCACGCGGTATTCGCCGCCCCACTTGAAGTTGTGGCGGCTGGTGATCCGGCTCATGCTGCCCGTGAGGGAGTGGTTCATCGGGTAGTTGGCCATGCGCGTGTAGCCGGGCTGGCCGAGGCGCGTCAGCGTCAGGTTGCTGCTCACTTCGGCGCCCGGAAATTCGAGCCCGCGCTGCGCGGCGATCTTCGCATACTCGGGGCTGAAGCCGAGCTGCACCAGGTCGATGCCGTCGGAGAACGGCACGCGCTTGTAGGCGGTCCGGCTGTAGGCGTAGCGCACGTTGGCGATCAGCCGCGAGTTCACGATGTAGGTGTGGTCCATGGACACCTGCGTCTTGCGCTCGGTCCAGGGCCCGTCGCCGATCGAGGTGCCCAGCGTGCCGAATCCGTTGAACGGCGTGCCGCTGCCGCCGGCAAGCGAGACGCGCAGCCACATGCGCCACTTGTCCGTCCAGTTGTGGTCCCAGCGCGTGCTCTGCCGCCAGTAGTCGTTGTTGGCCGGCCCGCTGCTGAAGAAATTGTCCTGCTGCGTATAAACGTTCAGCGGCGTGGCGTTCGGCTTGGGCCAGTAGGCGGCCATGTTCTTCGCCACGGGGTCGATCCGGTTGGCCGGAATCCGGTTGTTCGGGAACGGGTCGCGGATCCACAGCGACGGGTTGTTGGGATCCTGCCGCACGGTGGTCGGATCATAAATGCTGATCAGCGTCGAACCGGAGCTGTTGCGCAGGTTGGAAAAGTCTCCCGCCAGCCACTCCGGCAGCGGAACCGTGGCCGTCGCGTTCGAGATGTTGCGGTTCAGCGTCCCTTCGTAGTCGGTGAAGAAGAACGAGCGGTTGCGGCCGTCCAACAGTCCGGGAATCATGACGGGACCGCCCGCCGTGAAGCCGAACTGGTGGATCTTCGCCCCCGCGCGCTTCCGCCCCTGGCGGTTGTTGATGAAACCGTTGGCGTTCAGCGCGGGATTGCGGAGGAACTCGTAGGCGGTGCCGTGCAGCTCGTTGGTTCCTGATTTGGTGACCACGTTGATGACGCCGCCCGCGAACCGGCCGTATTCGGCCTGAAGCGCGTTGATCTGCACGCTGAACTCCTGCACGGCGTCCACCTGCGGATCGTAAATGCGGCTGTTGATGCCCACGTTGTTCTCAGGCGCGATGTTGGTGGCGCCGTCGATCTGAATCTCGCTCATCGCATTGCGGCCGCCGCCCATGCCCGGCGTGGCGCCGCCGCCCGTCGGGTTCACCCCCGGCGTCAGGTTGGCCAGCGCGATTACGCTCCGGCCCAGCAGAGGCAGGTCGATGATGCGCTTCCGGTCCACCACCTGCCCGACCGAGGAAGTGCTAACGTCGACCGCCGCCGCCGTCGCCTCCACCCGGATCTCCTGCGAGACCGAGCCGACCGCCAGGCTCAGGTCCAGCGTGCGGTTCTGCCCGACGTCCAGCCGCACGTTCTCCTGCCTCAATGTCTGGAAGCCCGTCTTTTCGACGGTGACCCGGTAGTTGCCCGGAAGCAGGAACGGCTGCACGTACCGGCCCGCCCCGTCCGTGTTTAACGACCGCGATTCGCCGGTCGCTACATTGGTGATCGTCACTTTTGCATCCGGCACGACGGCCCCGTCAGGATCGGTAACCGTGCCCTGAAGCGTCGCGGTCGGCGTCTGCCCGGCCAGGGGCGCGAGCGCCGCGGCGAGCAGCAGCATCATGGAAAGCCATCTTTGCATTCTGCCAATTCTCCCTTTCCGGCGTGCAATCGGCACGTCGGTGATATACTACTGCAACATTAGCGCTATGTCAACGCCATATGTATGACTGCGCGCGCTGCCGGCCGCCGCTGCCGTCTTCTGGGAACCCGCCCGCTGCCAGCGGACCGCCCGCATCGGCGAAAACCGCGGCGCCGCGCACTGCGGCGGCGCCAACCGCTGGAAATCAGCGGCTCCATCCGGAAGCCGGCTTCTCGGGGAAGGGATCAGGAAGAAAGCTGCGGCGTCCAGCCCTCGCGCCGCCTCGCGTGATGGATGCTCTGGAAAAGAGCTTCAGGAGATCGAGACACCCGCCCCGCGCCGGCTCGTCTGGCGCCAGACGGTCCGGTCGAATCGCCGCCGCGGGCGCGCAACCCGCGCTCCGGCCGCAGCCCCGGCGGCGGTCTGCGTGACACTGCCCCTGCTACTGCTTGTTCTCCCGCCGCGGACTGACGCTGAGAACGATCTCCGAGCCGGGGTCGAGCCGGATGTTGGGTGCCTGCGCGCCAAATTGCACAAGAATCAGAGCCGCTCCCGCGCCGACGCCCGCGCCGATGGCCGCTCCCTTGCCTCCAGCCGCAAGCCCGCCGATCAGGGCGCCGACGCCCGAAGCCAGGGCCATCTTGCCCAGATTGTTCTTCTTTTCAACCAGGAATCCTTCCTCGTCCGTGTTCTGCTGCCCCTTCGAGTTCGTGAACGACTTGACGTCGCTGGTCACGGGCACCTGCGTGCCATCGGGCAGCACCAGAGTCTGGAACGCGAACAGCAGCGTCGACTTGCCTTTGAACTTGTTGCCGCTCTTCGACTCGCGGATCTCGCCCTCCATCACCGCGCCCCGGAACGGCTCCGGATCCACGACCATGGCCGTGATCTTGTCGCCTTTCTGATTGGTGGCTGTCGACACCGGCGCCGTCAGCCGGACCTTCATCTCGGTGTCTTTGGCGATCTCTGGCGCGGCTGCCGGAGCAGCCCAGGGCAAAAGAAGCAGAGCAGCGGCAGCCAGGAGTACGACGCGCCAGGACAGCGACTGCCTGACGGCCAATCCCGGGCAATGGAGAATCCGGTGCAGGGTCATGGTGGCAAGCCTCCTGAAAAATCCTTCGGCCGAACTTTCTTTTTCTTGAGAGCGACCGATCTGGAGTATAACAGAATTTCAGACGATAAAGTCTGTATAGATCCGCTGGTGCCGTCAAGGCCCGCCGGAATGGAGGCGACAGAAAATGCGATGTCCAGGGTGCGGGCGCGAAGAGCCCGCGGGAATGCGGTTCTGCACGGCGTGCGGCGCGCCCATGGAAGCCGGGCCGCCCGCACCGTCGGCAGCGTGCCCCGTCTGCGGCGCGCCGTGGAAGCCGGGCATGAAGTTCTGCGTCAACTGCGGCGCGGCGGCCGAATCGCAGGCCGGCGCGGGCTGGGCGGCCCCTCCTCCGCCGCCTTCCGAAACTGCCGCTGGCCCGCCCTATCCACCCGCCGCTCCTCCAATGCCTCCGCCGCCGGAAACCGCCTATCCGCCCATGCCGCCTCCGCCAGCCGCAATGCCGGGCGCCTGGGCGTCCGAGCCCGCCGTCGCGCCCCCTCCCTGGCCTGCCGAACCACCCCCCGCCGCGCCGCCGCCAGCCCCCCCGATGGCGCAACCGTACGACTCCGGCTATCCTCCCGCCGCTCCGATGCCGCCCGCGCCCCGGCCGCGCGGCGGTCCCGCAATCGGAATGATCCTCGGCATCCTGCTGCTGTTGGCCGCCCTCGCCGGCGGTGGCTATGTCGGGTACAAAAAGTTCTTCGCAACACAGCCTGCCGCGGAGACCGCGGCAACTCCCCCTGAAGCCGCAGCTCCGCAAACCTCCGCTGCAGAGCCCGCCGCGCCTCCGTCCATCGCCTCGGAGATTCCCGCCAGCACGGCCGTCACGCAACAGCCGCCGTCCGGCATTCAGCCGGCAACCAGTTCCGCGGAGGTTGCCAGACAGGCGCCGCCAGTCACCCGTGCGCCGGCGCCAGCCGCCGCGGCTTCGCGCCCGGTCAGTCCAGCCCCGGCGGCTCCGTCAACAAAACCCGCGCAGCAGCCGCCTGCGCAATCGGCCTCGTCTTCTGCCCCGGCTTCTTCCCCGCCGCCGGCAGCCCAGCAGGATTCGCCGATCCTGGCCACTCCGGCGGGCGCGTTCTCGACCCCGCCGTCCCAGCCGCAGTCGCCCGCCGCTCAGCCGCCGAAAATCCTGAAACCGGAGCGCGAGATCACTCCGGTGCAGCCCCAGACGCCCGCGCGGCCGCCCGCTCCGCCCGCGGGTCCGAGCTCCGGCGCGCTGATCTGGTCAGGGGAACTGCGCAAAGGCGAAATCATCACGATCGACGGCGGGCAGGCCAGTTCCGGCACGCTGCAGGGCGCGCTGCCCGGCGTTCCCGTCATCCTCGAAACGGACTTCAAAGGCATCGGATTCGCCGAGATGCCCGGGCCGTCGAACGGGTGGAAACGCGTCTCCTTCCGCGCGCTGCGGGACCAGAAGGTCGTGGTCACGCTGCGATGGAAAACCTTCAACTGAGATGGCGCCCGGATCCATGCAGCCCTGCGCCATGCCACACGAGGAGGAATTTCCCCGATGACGAGCTGCGTCTTCTGCGGCGCACCCATTGAAGCTGGCACGCGCTTTTGCGGCGCCTGCGGACGCCCCCTGCCGGCCCCTCCGCCACCGGCCGCTGCGCCGCCTCCGCCCCCGCCTCCGGGGTATGCGCCCATGCCGCCTCCCCCCGGCGTGTATGCCGCCCCGCCTCCTCCGCAGGCGGCGCCCGTTCCGGCTGCGGCCGGCGCCCCGGCCCGCCATCTGACACCCACCGGACTGCGCGCCGCCTCCAACGGCACGGTCTTCGAAGTCTTCGAATACGAGATGTACCGCATCGCGCGGATCGTCATCCAGGGAACCTCGGTGACGCTCGAAGCCGGCATGCTGCACTACTGGCTCGGCGACATCCAGATGCAGGTGCAGGGCCCCTCCCTCGGCGGCATGGCGAAATCCCTGCTGACCAAAGAGAAAATCATCCGTCCCGTCTATTCCGGCACGGGCGAGATTTACCTCGAGCCGACCTTCGGCGAGATGGAAATTCTCGAATTGACCGGAAATGACGTCTGGATTCTCGACAAGGGCTCCTATCTGGCATCGGATATTTCTGTCCAGCTCGGCGTCTATTCGAATCCCGTCTTCACGTCCCTGTTCGGCGGCGAGGGCATGTTCCAGACGCAGGTTTCGGGCGTGGGCAAAGTCCTCTGCTGGGCGCCCGGTCCGCTGCAGCGGATCGACCTGCGCGGCCAGACTCTCACGGTCGACGGCTCCTTCGCCGTGGCCCGCACCGGCTCGCTGGAATTCCGCGTCGAGAAGGCCACCAAAGGCCTCTTCCGGTCGATGATGTCGGGCGAGGGGCTGGTGAACGTCTTCCGCGGCCACGGCACGGTGCTGCTCGCACCCGTCCCGAACCGCTACATGACGCTGCTCGGCGAATTCGGCGGCCTGCACCAGGCCATCCGCTCCATCAGAACTTCCTGAGGAACCGTGATGAGCGCGCGGGCGGCTCCAGCAGGCGGAGTTCCTCTCACAGCGGGCCACCCCATGGCCGGGCCCCCTCCTCTGCCCCCCTGCCGTTTCATCGCCGAGCCGGACATCGAGCCCAGCCTGATTCCGGGAACCGCCACAGACACGCGCGACATCGCAGCCGCCGGCGAGCTGGCCGCCGATGCCTGGCTCGCCGCACTCGCGCCTCAGCCCGGACCGCCCATCATCTTCGTCACGCGGCAGCCCTTGCGCACGGCCCGCTGCCGTTCCGTCTTCGGCTACGCGAACCGCCGCGCCCGCGCCGCCCTCGTCAGCCTTGCGGGCCTCGAATCAAAGAATCCGGCGACCACGCGCCGCCGGCTCGCCGCCCTCGCCGCTCACGAGCTCGGCCATCTGGCCGGCTACGGCCACTGCCGCACGCCGGGCTGCGTCATGCGGCCTGCCGAATCGGCGGCGGATCTCGATGCCCGCCGGCTGGCTTTCTGCCGCCGCTGCCGCGCCCGCCGTCTCTGGCCCTGGGCCGCCGGGCTCCTTGCCGTTTGCCTGGTTCTGTCGCTGTCGCTGGACACGGCCATCGAGAAAATCCGCAACCGCACGCAGGTCTTCTCCTGGCGGCTGTCAGGACCGGACGCGGTGCTGGTGTTTGAACAGGAAGAGCTGCTGCGCCTGCGCAACCCGGCCGAGGCCCAGGCGGCGGCCGAGGCTCTCAACGCACTCTACGCCTCGATGACGCCTCCGCCGTTGCGCCTGGCAGCGGACGGAGGCCGGCTGCGCATCGCCGCCGGCGGTCAGACCCTGTTTCCCCTGGACTGGGTCAGAACCGCAGGGGCTGCTCCGGAAGAATTCGCCCGCCGCTGGATCGCCCGTGTCGATCCGCTCATTCAGGGCAAGGGCACGGTCCAGCAGGGTTGCCCTTCCTGCCACGTCGACAGGCGCAGGGAAGTCCTGGACGCCATGGCGCGGCGTTCCCGCTGGTGGAGGTGATCGTGAAAGAACTGCTCATCCGCTTCGCTGCCTGGCGCGCCGAGATGGCGCGGCGCCTGAACGAGATCCTCTTCTGGCGCGAGCTGACCGACTTCTGCCGCCGCGTGAGCCTGCCCCTCACCGGTCTGGCCCAGGGCACGCTGCGCGTCTTTCCGTTCCTCCGCAAGCTCGAGTGGCTGCTGGAGATCGAGTCGCTCACGCGCCGCCATCCTGTCGTGCTCGTCTTCACGCTCGCCTTCGTCCTGATCCGCGGCCTGAAATACACCCCCCTGGGCCACATCGCCACCGACAAGGCGATCTATCCCTTCGTCGCGCTGGTTTCCGGCTACAACCCGTTTCTTGGAATGCTGTGCGGCATCTCCTACGGCGTGGGAGACCTGATTCAGAAGTTCTTTCTGCCGGATATCTACGGAGCCGGCCATTGGAGCGACGGGAATTTCTGGGGCGCCATGGCCGGATACGTCGTGGCCTATTCCTCGATCATGATCATGGGCCTCGCGCCCGGCATGGCCTCCCGCGCCTGCCGCGCCGCCGCGGGCGCGGCCATCCGCAGCTACTTCCGCAACCGCGCCACGGCCATGGCCGATGGCGCCGTGCCCCTGATGCCTTCTCCTGCCCCCCTCGTAGAAATGGCGGCCGGAGCGGTCGGCGCTTTCGCCGCCGGCTGGACCGTCCTCCATGAAGTCGCTCCCGTCACTGAGCGCCCCGCCTTCTACTGGCGCCCTCAGCCCGACGTCTCCTGCCACAACCTGGAAGTCGCCACCCATCTTCAGAAGCCCGCTCCCGCGGTGGGCGGCATCGCCGCCGCCGGCGCCGCGATCCCCATTGTGGCTCCCCCTGCCCCGCCCGTGCCGCCGCAGCCGCCTCAGGAGCAGCCGCCGCCTCAGTACCCCGATGAAATCGAATGGACCGCGCCCGACGGCAAACATCATGTCCTCGTCAAAAACGAACAGGGCCAGTACATCAACATCCTCACCGGCGGCATGGTCGATGTCACCCAGCTCGACGCCTGGAAACAGAGCTGGTCCAACATCATCGCCGACCACCAGCAGTGGGGCCGGCAGCAGATGGAGAAGCTCGAAAACCGCGACACGGCTTTCGACAAGGCGATGGACGCCTGGATGGCCGAGCAGAAAGAGAGGGACAAGATTTTCCAGAACCTCTCCACGATGGAGAAGAATATCCTCTTCGGCGACGGGCCGGAATCGCATCTCTACAAACCGCCAGGCCAGCCGGGAAACATCCTTGACCATATCCGCGACCTGCAGGACCAGATCATTCGCGGCAAACCGCTGGACAAGGAAAAATACCAGAAGATTTTCAACATCTACAAGAAAACCAAGCTCGGCGACATTCTCACCGAGGACATGTTGCCCACCTCCGGCGAAATCACCCGCGACATCATCAGGACAACGTTCACGACAACGGCATCGGAATTCGTCTTCGGCGAAAAAAGCGACGGCAGCATATCCTGGCTCGGCCTTGGCGGCCGCGCTCTCACTGCGGCGCTCACCGGCGGCCTCTCCGAGATCGTTCTCACCCCGATCGACGCCGCCAAGAGCATGAAGGATTATGTCGACGCCGGCGGCAACTCCATCATTGGCGGCTTCATCCACTCCGCCGGCGCCGTGGCCATGGGAGAAGCCATGGGACTGGCGGGCGCCCTGATCGGCAAGGGCGCCGAAAAGCTCGGGGCGGTAGCCGGGGATCTTGCCGGCGAGTTTCTGGAGAACGCCGCCAAGAAGGGCAACACCGCCGCCCAGCAGGTGCTCGATGCCGCCGCCAGCTCCAGGAAAGGGCTGAATGAACTGGCCTCTTCCCTTCAGGAGGCGCTGACCGGGAAGAAACCCGCCGTGACGGCGGCCGTCAAACAGCATCCGCAAATCCTTCCCACCGGCCTCTCGCGCGCCGAAGCCCGCGCCGGCAGCGGCACGGCGATAAAGATCCTGGATGCCGGCGTTCCGGCCGGACAGTTGACCAACGGCTACACCACCAATGCGGTCAAGCATGCCAAGTTGGTGGCGGACAGGTACGGAGTGATTCTCGACCTCCGTCCGACCAACCCCGCCTCCCGCCCGCTCATCGAGTCCGGCGCCGCGCTGCCCAAGCCCTCCTACGTCAAAAACAAAACCCTCACGGAAATGGATCAGCTTCTTGGCGCGAAAGGAAAACCGGGCACCGTCGGCCACTATATGCCCGAGCTGCCGCCGAAAGGCAACATGAGCGACGAGCAGTATGAAAAGCTGAAGAAGCTGTACGACAACCGGAAGAAGGAATACGTTGAAGAATCCATGCATCTTGCAAAGTTGCAGAAGGAAGGAATCATTGAAGTCCGGGATGGCACGATTTTCGACAAGAAATCCGGCAAGCCGCTCGCCGGCGACATTGATATCTTCGACATCCGCGATCCCGTCACCGGCAAGCCCCTCCCCCGCTACCAGGTCGACCACAAGGGCAATCTTCTCATCGATCCGGCCACCGGGCAGCCCAAGCTCAACCCTGTGCGCGAGCAGATCATCAAGGAACTGAAAAACGGCCCGTTCCAGGCGCAGCACGGCGCCCACATGGATTGGAAATACGATCATCTGCCCTCGAAACACCACGACAAGATGATCGACGACGGCGTGATCGGCAAGCACCAGCATCAGGTTCCCGTCAGGAACGAGAAGGGCGAAATCACGGGCTACAAGCCCGGCGAGCCGCTGGTGGCGATCGGCCCCAACAGCCAGATGAGCACCATCCGCATCATGGGAGGGCGATAAGCCATGCCTCTGCCATTCCGCCCGGAACGCCGCCGCGCCCTGCTCGAGGAAGCCTTCCGCCTCATGCCACTGGCGCTGGAAGAGGAAGCGGCCGGATCGCGGCTGGCCGCCCTCTGCCGCGAATACGAAGATGGCCTGCCCCGGCTGGAATTCGCCCGGTGCCCCTTTACGGGCTGGGTCCAGAAGCATACCTTCGACCCCTACGGCCTCGACGGCCTCTGGTGGAACCTGCACTCGCCCGCGCGTCCCCTCCGCGAGCGCATCCCCTCCTGCCAGGCCATCACCGGCGCCGTCCGCATCGAGCAGCCCGTCGAGACATTCCCGTTTCTCGCCAAGCCAGGCCCGGGCGCGCCGTTCGTCATTCCGCGCCTGCTCGAACACCCCCAGGTGCAGGCCGTGCTCAGCCAGCTGGCCTGCGGCCGCCACCAGGCCTTCTGCATCGCTTACTTCGCGCCGGATGAAATCGACGCCGTCGAGTGGCCCAACGATTGGGGCGCCAACGAGCGCTGGGCCGAAGGCGGCGCCTCGTACGGCGGCTGGACCGAAGCCCCGGACTTCGAAGACGAATGGGACTTCAATCTCGCCCCCTGGATCCAGCGCGGCAAGCTGCTCTGGATCGCTCCCGGAGACAGGAGCCTGACCCTCCAGAACTCCCTTCAGGGATGCCCGTTTCTCAACCTGCCCGGAACCCGCTCCATGCAATACGCGCAGGACGGCCGCGTCTGGACGGCCGCTGACATCCTGGCCATGAACCCCGAGGAGGACTTCTCATGATCCGCCTGCAACCCTACGTCGCCGCCGCGCTCGTCCGCCATTACGGGCTGCGCCGCTCCGCTCTCGGCAGCACCCTTTTTGAAGACATGCAGGATCCCGCCTATGCCGCCCAGATCGGCGCCTGGCATGAATCCCTGCCCGCGGAGCACCGGCTCTCCATCGATCAGCTCGCCACGCTGGCCGCGCCGGACCTCCTCGCTGACGTCCGCATCCTGCACGGGCTGGACAGCCTGACGCACTTCCTGCTGCTTGCCCGCCACGGAGCCAACGGCCATTCCTGCCTTCTGGCCGGCCCCCAGAAAGACGGCGAACTCGAATTGAAGCCCGCCGGCGGCCCGGGCGAAGTCTCCGACATGATCCTCCTCATGCTGGCCGCCGGCGGCGATCCGGCCGAGCCCGAGATGAACGTGCGGCTCACGCACGCGGAACTCGCCGCCCTGCTCGCCTGGATCGATCTCGACCACCGCGCCTCGTTCGTGGCCCGCATTGCGCACGAGCCCCGTCCGGAATCGTTCACCGCCGAAGCGCTGGCCGAATACTGCCAGAAGGAAGCCGGCGTCCCCGATCCCCGCTGGCTGCTGCCCTTCTTCGCCCCGCTGCTTGGCGCCTCCATTCCCGCTGCCGTCCCGCAGGCCGCTGCTGCTTTGCAGGGCCTCGCCCGCCGCGGCCTGGCCGAGCCGCGCGGAGCCGGCTTCGCCTGGACGCTGCCAGGACAATTCCTCTCGGAAACGTTCCAGCGCCGCACCGTGCTCGCCGCCATCGATACCGCGGCCGCTGCGCCTGGCGGCGCGCTCGGGCGCCACTCCGCCTGCCTGCTCCGCTCGGACCAGCCGCTGTGGTTCATTGACATTCCGCCGGACGGCGAAGCCGCGCTCGCCGGCGTCAACATCCTTGACGCCCGCAGAATCCTCGACACTCTGTTCACTCCGCTGGCCACGGCCCCCGAGTGGCGCAGGACGCCGCAGCCGCCTTCGCCCGCCTATGCAGCCGCTCCGCCGCCGCCCGGCTATGCCCCCGCCCAGCCTCGTGCGGCGCATCCATCCTACGCCGCACCCGCACCGCAAAGGCCCTCGCCGCCGCCCGCTCCGGGATTCGCGCCGCAGGCTCCTCCCTACGCCGCTCCGCCGGCTGCGCCGCAATACCCGGCCCAGCCGCAGTATCCGCCTCAGGCGCCGCAGGCGCAGAACTTCTGCCGCAACTGCCGGCAGCCTCTGCCTCATGGCGCCGCATTCTGCGGCTTGTGCGGAACACGCCAGTCCTGAAGGGAAGAAGAACCCGGTTCTCATCGCTGCCAACATCTGCCAGAACCTCGCCCGCACGGTCCTGCTGCCGCGGCGGCCCTCCCCCTTGCACAGCGCGGGTTTTTGCGGTCTGATTGTCTTGTTTCATCCGCCGCTTCGCCTGCGCGCTCAAGACGTCTGGAGACTGCCATGACCTCCAAAGAACGGGCTCTCCGCAATTACAGCTTCCAGTCCATCGACCGCTTCACCATCGACTTCTGCGCCGAATCCGCCGTCTACGCGAAACTCCGCGCTCATTTCGGCGTCCCGGACGACCTCGCCCTGATGGAAAAACTCCACGTCGATTTCCGCTATCCGAAACCCGAGTGGATCGGTTTTCCGTTGATCGACGAACAGGGCCGCCGCACCGATTATTTCGGCATCCCCCGCGCCGGCGCCGGCGATTTCGGCTATGCCCTCGAACACCCCCTTGCCGGCGTCCGCACCATCGCCGAAGTCGAGGCCTATCCGAAGTGGCCGTCTCCCGACATGTGGGACTACGAGAAATACCGCGAGGATTGCGCGCGCTTCGAGGAGTACGCCGTGCTCGGCGGCGTCTGGGGTTGGCTCTTCGAGGCCGCCTGCGACCTCGTGGGCATGGAGGGATTCTTCCTCCTCATGCACGACTCCCCCGAAGTGGCCCACGCCATTCTCGAGCGCATCACCCGCTTCTTCGAACGCACCTCGGAAATCATGTTCGAAAAAGCCGGGCCCTATATCGACATCTGCTTCACCGGCGACGACTACGGATTCCAGAACGGCCCCATGATGAGCGCGCCGCTCTTCGACCAGTTCGTCCGCCCCTATCTGCAACGCATCTACAATGTCGGCCGCCGCCACGGCAAGCCCGTCATGCACCACTCCTGCGGCAGCGTCGCGCGCTGGATCCCGCGCCTGATGGAAATGGGCGTCAATATCCTCGAGCCCATCCAGGTGCGCGCCGCGGGCATGGATCCCCGCCAGCTCGCCGCGCAGTATGGCGGCCGGCTGTGCTTCCACGGCGCCATCGATACGCAGCAGACGCTCCCCTTCGGCACGCCCGAGGATGTCCGCCGCGAGGTCCGCGAGCGCGTGGAAACGTTCCGCCCCTGCGGCGGATTCACCATCTCTCCGTCGCAGCACCTGCTTACCGACATCCCGGTGGAGAACATCGTGGCCCTGTATGATGCCGCATACGAATATGCCTGGCTCTGACTCCGCCTCCCGTCTGCCTGGCGATGCCGCGGCGCCGCCCGCCCGCCTCAGCCGCCGCGCGCTTCTCGCCGCGCCGTTGTTGCGCGCTTCCAGCGCGATTCCCCTCCGCCATCAGACCGTCGAACTCGACGTCGGCCAGTCCGCGCGTCTGAAGCTCGCCTCGGGCGATCCCGTCGAAATCACGGTGCTCGCCGTCGAAGAGCGCCGCGACCCCATCCGCGGCGCCATGCGCGAGCCCCGCGCCCGCGTCCGCGTCAACGGCGCCGAAGCCTGGCTTGTTTCAGGAAATTACGCGCTGCCCTCGCCCGTGGGCGGTATCCAGATCGACTGCCCCGCGCTGCGCGGCTTTGATCACAACGCTGCGTTGAAACTCTGGCGCCTGAACAAAGACGTCCGCCTCCGCCTTTGGCCGGCAGGCTCGCCCTGGCTTGAGCCCGGAACGTTCGCTCTCCCTCTGCGCCGCCGCTGGCTGTCCACCGATACGCAGACCACCAACGAGCCCGTCTATGTCAACGGCGGAGACTCGCCCGCCTCGCGCACCATCTACTATCACAACGACGTCGACCTCGGCGGCGCCGAGGGTCTGGAAGAAGTCTTCGCCGCCGCTGAGGGCCTCGTCGTCTCGGCGCGCAATCAGGTCGCCCCGGGCTTCGAGGACTCCCCCGCCCGCCCCCGCCCCGACGTCATTTACATCCGCGATGAACGCGGCTGGTTCTACCGCTACAGCCACTTCCAGAAAATCGATGCCGAGATCCGCCCCGGCGCGCGCGTCGCCCTGGGCCAGCGGCTGGGCTGGCTCGGCAAGGAAGGGGGCGCCGGATGGTCGCATCTCCACTTCGGCATCCTGGCGCGGCAGCCCTCCGGCGAGTGGGGCACGGAGGACCCGTGGCCCTTCCTTTGGGAAGCCGCGCTCCGCGAGCAGAAGCCGGACATTCTCGCCGTAGCGCGGCCGCATCGCCTCGCCCGCGCGGGCGATGAGGTGGAACTCGACGGTTCCCGCTCCTGGTCCTCTTCCGGCCGCATCGTGCGCTACGAGTGGACGTTGAGCAACGGGCGCCGCGCCGAGGGCGCCCGCGTCTCCACCCGATACGATAGGCCGGGTTCTTACAGCGAGATTCTGAAAGTCACTGATTCCCGCGGACGCTCCGCATGGGACTTCTGCGTGGTGCAGGTTCTTCCCGCTCAGACACCCGCCAGCGCGGAAAACCTCTCCCCCGGCATCTTTCCTCCCACGATCCACGCGCTCTGCCACCCTTCCGCCGGCATCCGTCCGAAACAGAACGTGCGCTTTCTGGTTTGCACCTTCCGCGCCCGCCAGGCGGAGGAAACCTGGGACTTCGGCGACGGATCTCCCCCTGTCACCGTGCGCTCGAAGACTGCGCCGGACTCCCTCCTCGCCGCCGGCGAGTATGCGGAAACCAGCCACTCGTTTTCGAAGCCGGGCGACTGCATCGTGCAGGTCACGAGCCGCAACGAGCGCGGCGAAACCGCCGCCGCGCATCTCTGGGTTCCGGTGCGGGCCTGATCGATGCCCGCTCCCTCTCACGAGCAGCTCTTCCCCTTCTTGAACTTCCTCACTGCCCCGCCGGGCGGCGCCACCGGCGCCGGCGCCCCGGCAGGTGCGGCCATCACGCCGGGCTGCGTGGAAGCAGGCTGCACGGATACAGCCGGCGCCGTCGGCGCTGCACTCTGCGCCATCACCGGTTTCACCCGGCCCGCCATCCCGTATCCCACCACCAGCCCGAACGCCAGAACCAGGGCGAAGCCTGCCGCCGCCGCCTGCGGTGTGATCCGGAATTGCCAGGCGCGCGAAAGGTCGATCGTCGGATTGCCCCAGATCTCCGTGGCGGCAAACGCGCCCACCGCCATCAGCACCACCGCCGCCGCCACCAGTCCCGGCTGCCAGCCCAGCACCTCCGGAAGCGTCTTCACGCCCATCGCGCCCCACTGATACAGCGGCTGCAGCCAGTCATAGGCGCCCGCGAACACGAACGTCCCGAACAGCATTCCGGCGATGTAGGCGATCGCGTCCAGCCTGCCCGAGGCGGCCGCCACGGCCGACGTGCCCGGGCAATACCCGCCGAGGATGAATCCCGCGCCCAGGAGCAGCCCTCCCATGATCTGCGCGCCGAGGAAGGTTTCTTTCTGCGTCACCGCATCCGCCTCCATCCAGCCGATGCCCGTGAAGTACAGCAGCCCGAGCATCGCCACCACGATCGCCGTGAACATCACCCGCAGCACGGCCCAGTCTTTGAAGTAGAAGATCGACGTCAGCTTCCGCGCGCTGCCGAATCCGGCCCGTTCGAGGAAAAATCCGAAAAATAGTCCGAGAAAAAAGATGGCGATGAAACCCGCTTCCTCGCCGATCGCTCCCGTTGCATACAGCGGCGCTGTCATTGCCATTGCCTCCTGACGAAATAAGCCAGCGAAAACGCGGCCGCGAAGACCGCCATCATGAACGCCCAGCTTCCCAGAGCGAGCTGCGCGCCCCCGGTCAGCGCCTGCCCGCTCGTGCATCCGCGCGCCAGCCGCGCCGCCACGCCCGTGATGGCGCCGCCCGCAAACGCCAGCAGCAGCCGCTGCCGCGCCGCCGATCGCGGACCCCGTTCCACCTCGAATTTCAGCCGCCCCGCCGTCGCCGCCCCGATCAGCCCGCCCAGAAAGACGCCCGCAAACTGAAACACCATCCAGTCTTTGAGCGGGTTCTTGCCTTCCCCCGCATATTGCCGCAAATAGCGGTTTGCTTCAGTCCACGCGGGCGCCGCTTTTTCGCCCGCGGCGGCCAGGAATTGCGTGAACGCTCCCGAGGCGCCCAGCCCGGTTCCCAGCACATAAAACGCCGCCAGCAGAGTCAGCCCGATGGCCGCGCCGGCCACATACGGGTTCCAGTACCTCGTTTCAGTCGGGTTCACAACAGCACCTCCCAGGAGCTCGCCTGTCCAGCCAGCACCAGCACGGCCCGCAACGCGAGCCCGCCAAACAGAACCAGCACCGGCGCCACCGCCGGATACGCCACCCGCCCCTGCTTCTCCAGGCGTTCCAGCCACACCGGCAGCGCCATTCCCGAAAACACGACGGCCGTCCAGAACACCGCCGTGTACGGGCCGCCGAAGAACAGCTCCGCCGCCGCGCGCTGCGCCTGCCCGCCTGTCAGCAGCGCCAGGAAGAGCAGCGCCAGCACGGCGGCTTCGGCGGCGATCAGCCGAACGTCCAGCCGCGCCAGCCTGTGCCGCCATTCGCGGTCTTTCTCGAGAAGCGCGAGCAGCGCCGCCGCCGCCGACAGTCCGCTCAGCAGAAACAGCGGCCCCAGCAGCGGCGAGTTCCACAGCGGCCGCGCCCCCAGCGCGCTGAGAAGAATTCCCGTATACACACCCAGCGCCACGCCGCAGGCGATGTTGATCCCCGCAATCGTCCGCCGCAGCGGGAACGGCGCGCCCGTCACCCGCCGCCTGCCCGCGGGGCCGGATTCGCTCCACGCCGCCCACGCAAACAGCAGCGACGCCGGATACACCAGCGCCAGGATCCACGCGCCCCACGACATCGGCGCGCTCCACCGGAACGTCGTGTAGAACCGCCACACGTTCCACTTGTTCTCCAGATCGAGAAACAGCGCGAACATCCCGGCGCTCAGCACGGCCGGCGCCAGCAGCGGGGCCAGCCACGCCAGCGCCGGGCTCAGCCTCTCCGGCGCCTCTCGCCGGTGCATCCAGCCCGATAAAATCAGCAGCCCCGCCGCCAGCCCGCCCAGAAACAGATACGCGGCGATCTCCCAGCCCCAGACATGAAGCGCCGGAAATGTTTCCGCGTTCCGGCCCGCAACGTCGACATCCATCGGCATCATCCCGGCTACTCCAGATAGAAGAGATTCGGCTTCGTCCCGGCTTCCGGCTTCAGCGCCCTGTGCTTCCGCGCGCCCAGCGTCCGCACGAGAGGGCTCGACGGATCCTCCAGATCCCCGAAAATCATCGCCCGGCTCGGGCAGGTCGACACGCACGCCGGCTCCAGCCCTTCTTTCACGCGGTGCAGGCAGAACGTGCACTTCTCCGCCACGCCGCGCGCGTTGATGAACCGCGCGTCATACGGGCATGCCGCCAGGCACGCCTTGCATCCCGTGCAGCGGTCTTCGTCCACCAGCACCACGCCGCCCTCGGCGGAATGGCTCGCTCCCGTCGGGCAGTTCCACACGCATGGCGCATCCGAGCACTGATTGCACCGCTCGGACAGAATTTCCAGCTGCACGTTCGGAAACTCGCCGCGCGAGCGCTGCGTCACCCGGCACCGGAACGCGTCCTCGTCCACGCGGTTCTCCACCTTGCACGCCACCACGCAGGCGGCGCAGCCCATGCAGGTGCGAAGGTCGATCGCCATCCCGTAGCGCGGCATCGCTCACGCCTCCCTTTCGATCCGCACGAAGTTGTTGAACATCCCCGTGCCGCCCATCAGCGGATCCACCGAGACCCGCGTCACCAGATCGGTGGTCGACGCGCCCCTGCCTGCCGTGAACCTCAGATTCCGCGCCGTGTGCCCGAACCCGTGCACCATGTACACGCAGTCCGGACGGATCCGGTTCGTCACGCGCGCCCGCACCGGCGCGCTCTTCACCCCGTCCTGATTCACCAGCCGCACCCGCTCGTTGTGACGCACGCCGAGCGCGGCGGCGGCTTTGTGGTGGATCCAGACTTCGTTTTCCCGCACCACAGAGCCGAGCACCCGGTTGTTCGTGGTCCGCCCGAAAGTGTGCAGCGGCGAGCGGCCGAATAACAGCCGGAAATGCCCCTCGGGCGGCTCCGGTTTCGGGTAGTATTTCGGTACCGGATCCACGCCCATGTCCGCAAGCATTTTCGAGTACAGCTCGATTTTTCCGCTCGGCGTGTCGAACTTGTGATCCGGCGGCAGCGTCGTTCCTTCCTCGGGATACACCACTACGCCCCGCTTCTTCATGTCCGCCAGGTTCAGGTTCAGCCCCCGGAGCCGCGTGTCGAGATATTCCTCGACGTGCTTCCACGGGAAATACGCCTCGAGATCCAGCCGCTTCGCCAGCTCCTTCACCATCCACCACCCGGGCTTCGAGTCGTACATCGGCGCCACCGCCGGCTGCCGCAGCGCCACGAACGGCGTCCGGAATGCGCCTGCGTGCAGATCGTCGTAGCGCTCCAGATACGTGCACTCCGGCAGCACCACGTCGGCGTAGCCGGCGATCTCCACCGGCAGAACATCGATCACCACCAGCAGGTCCAGCGCCTGAATCGCCTCCAGCGTCTTCTGCGGCTGCGGCAGCGACTGCAGCAGGTTCGTGCCGTACACCAGCCACCCGCGCGCCCGGTACGGCGCCCCGGCGAGCGTCGCATCGCAGAGCCCTGACGCCAGCGTCTCGTCCGCCAGCGGGTAGCGGTTCCCCGCCCCGTCGATCGCTCCGCGCTGCGGCTTGGGCAGCGGCGGCGCGGGATACGGCGGCGCCTCCACGCCGGACGGCAGGAAGAAGCCCCCTTTCGCGCCCCAGCTTCCCACAAGCGCATTGAGGATCGCGATCGCCCGGCTGCGCTGCGCGTCATCCCCGTACCAGGTCACGTGGCGCCCCGGGTGCACGATCACGGACGGCTGCGCGGCGGCCATCTCCCGCGCCACCGTACGGATCAGTTCCGCCGGAATTTCCGTGATCTTTTCCGCCCATTCCGGCGTCATTTCCTGGATGGCCGCCTTGAAATCGTCGAATCCCGTGGCGTATTTTTCAACGAACGCCCGGTTGTAAATCCCTTCGTTGACGAGGACGTGCGCCCACGCCATCAGCAGGGCGGTGTCCGTTCCGGGCTTGATCGGCAGATACCAGTTCGCCTTCGACGCCGCCACGGAGAACCGCGGGTCCACCACGGCGATCTTCGCCCCCCGGCGGATCGCCTCCGCGAACTCCTGCACCTGCGTGTTGTGCATGTTCTCGCCCAGATGGCTGCCGATGAGGACAAGCAAACGCGTGTTGGCGATGTCGGTGTTTTCCGGCGATCCGATCCCGGTGCCGAACGTGAGCTGGAACCCGACCTCGCGCGGTCCGCGGCACTGCGCGTAGCTCGGCGCCGCAATGTTCGGCGAGCCGAACGCCTTCAGCAGCTGTCCGAAAAACGATCCGCCATGCCCGTGCGTGAACAGCGCCAGCGCCTCCGGTCCGTGCTCGGCTTTGATCTTCCTCATCCGCGCCGCCACGGTGTCGAGCGCCTCTTCCCAGGTCGCTTCCCGGAACCGCTCCTCGCCGCGCGCGCCCGTCCGGATCAGGGGTTTCTTCAGACGGTCCGGGTCGTACAGCAGCCCCGTGCCCCCGTTGCCCCGCGGGCACAGCCGCCCCAGCGACAGCGGATGCGCCGGATGCCCGTCGAGTTTGGTCACCACGCCGTCTTCCACCGTGGCGATCACGCCGCACTTCCAGAAGCACAGCTCGCAGAATGTGGGGACCTTGCGGACGTCCTTCGGCCGCGCCGGACGCTCCGGCAGCAGCGCCAGCGCCCCGGCGCCCGCGCCCGCCGCCGCCCCGGCTGTCCCGATCTGAATGAATCTCCGGCGGTTCAACACGCCCATATTCGGACCTCAATCTCCCCGATGCAGCGTTCACTGGCGAGGTGACACACTCTGGGCGAACTTCCCTTCCGTCCCCCCGCGCGGCGCCGCAGGCCGCGTGCGGGCCCGTCCGCCCGTCAACAGCCGCACGCCTCCCCAGGGCTCGCGCCCCCGCGCCGCCATCTGCCGCTTCCGCGCCGGCGCCGTGACATTTCAGTACCCGCCGGTGCAGAATCCGTCCCCGGAGGTGTTGATTCCAGATACAGGCGTCCGATATAGTGATTCTTGGGCCTCTTCTTGTTAGACTTCTACAGTTCTGATGACCCGCCGCGGCCGGCCCATGCCCGGCGGGACCGTGATTCCGCAAGATTCGGGAGGATTCACCTGATGCTACCCACTGCGAGCCTGTCGAGCATGATCCGGCAGGCGAACCCGTTTGGCGCGGCAGGCGCATGGCGGCGCGCCGGCTCATGGCTCCTGCTGCTTGTTCTGATGATCGGCGCGGGCGCGCTTCCGGCTCTCGCCCAGCAGCCCCACCACGGCGGCGGCGAGGCGAACCTCGTGCTGCCGGATCTGGACCAGGCTCAGTTCTTCGGCATGGGCGGCCGCAGCCTGCTCATGATCGGCCTCGTCGTGTGCGCCCTCGGCCTCGCCTTCGGCCTCAGCATCTACATGCGGCTGAAGAACCTGCCGGTGCACAAGTCCATGCTCGAGGTCAGCGAGCTGATCTACGAGACCTGCAAGACCTACCTTGCCACGCAGGGCAAGTTCCTCGTCATCCTCGAGCTGTTCATCGCCGTCATCATCGTCTTCTACTTCGGCTTCCTCCAGCACATGGAAGCCTACCGGGTGGCGATCATCCTGCTGTTCAGCGTCATCGGCATCGGCGGCAGCTTCGGCGTGGCGGCGTTCGGCATGCGCGTCAACACGTTCGCCAACTCCCGCGCCTCCTTCGCCAGCCTGCGCGGCAAGGCCTTCCCCTGCTATGACATCCCGCTGCAGGCCGGCATGAGCATCGGCATGATGCTCATCTCCGTCGAGCTGCTCCTGATGCTGTTCATCCTCCTCTTCATTCCGGGCGACCTGGCCGGCCCCTGCTTCATCGGCTTCGCCATCGGCGAATCGCTCGGCGCAGCCGCCCTGCGCGTCGCCGGCGGCATCTTCACCAAGATCGCCGACATCGGCGCGGACCTGATGAAGATCGTCTTCAAGATCAAGGAAGACGACGCCCGCAACCCCGGCGTCATCGCCGACTGCACCGGCGACAACGCGGGCGACTCCGTGGGCCCCTCCGCCGACGGCTTCGAAACCTACGGCGTCACCGGCGTGGCGCTGATCAGCTTCATCCTGCTCGGCATCAACGAGCGCGTCGCCGGCCCGACCTGGGCGACCATCCAGGTCCAGCTGCTCGTCTGGATCTTCATGATGCGCGTCATGATGGTCATCTCCTCCGGCGTCAGCTACTTCATCAACGACATTCTGGCCAGGGCCAGATACGCCGACGCCGAGAAAATGAACTTCGAGCAGCCGCTGACCAATCTCGTCTGGATCACGTCCCTGCTCTCGATCGCCCTCACCTATGTCGTCAGCTACCTGATGATCCCCGAGCTCAAAGGCGACTCGACGCTGTGGTGGAAGCTCGCCACCGTCATCAGCTGCGGCACGCTGGCCGGCGCGCTGATCCCCGAGTTCGTGAAGGTCTTCACCTCCACGGGTTCGCGTCACGTGCGCGAAATCGTCAAGGCCTCCGAGGAAGGCGGCGCCTCGCTCAACATCCTCTCCGGCTTCATCGCCGGCAACTTCTCCGCCTACTGGCTCGGCTTCGCCATCCTCCTTCTGATGTCCATCGCCTACTGGATGTCCACCATGGGACTGGCCGAGCTGATGATGGCGCCCGCCGTGTTCGCCCTCGGCCTCGTTGCCTTCGGCTTCCTCGGCATGGGCCCGGTCACCATCGCCGTCGACTCCTACGGCCCCGTCACGGACAACGCCCAGTCGGTCTACGAGCTTTCCACCATCGAACAGATCCCGGGCATCGAAACCGAGATCGAAAAGCAGTTCGGTTTCCGCCCCCAGTTTGAAAGAGCCAAGGACAACCTCGAAGAGAACGACGGCGCGGGCAACACCTTCAAGGCCACGTCGAAGCCCGTGCTGATCGGCACCGCCGTCGTCGGCGCCACCACGATGATCTTCTCCATCATCGTGGCCCTGACCGACGGTCTCGACGCCGCCCGCGTCAGCTTCCTTTCGATTCTCCACGCGCCGTTCTTCTTCGGCCTCATCGCCGGCGGCGCCATGATCTACTGGTTCACGGGCGCTTCCACGCAGGCTGTCTCGACCGGCGCCTACCGGGCGGTCGAGTTCATCAAGCGCAACATCAAGCTGGAAGGCACCACCAAGGCCAGCGTCTCCGACTCGAAGAAGGTCGTCGAGATCTGCACCCAGTACGCCCAGCGCGGCATGTTCAACATTTTCATCGCCGTCTTCTTCGGCACCCTGGCCTTCGCTTTCCTCGAGGAATTCTTCTTCATCGGCTACCTGATCGCCATCGCCATCTTCGGCCTGTTCCAGGCAATCTTCATGGCCAACGCCGGCGGCGCCTGGGACAACGCCAAGAAGATCGTCGAAACCGAGATGAAGGCCAAGGGCACCGACCTCCACGCCGCCACCGTCGTCGGCGACACCGTCGGCGATCCCTTCAAGGACACCTCCTCGGTCGCCCTCAACCCGACCATCAAATTCACCACTCTGTTCGGCCTGCTCGCCGTCGAGCTCGCCGTCAGCATGCGCAACCAGGGCCAGGCCACGCTCACCCACGTCCTGGCCGTGCTGTTCCTGCTCGTCTCCATGACCTTCGTCTACCGCTCCTTCTACGGCATGCGGATCGAAAAATAACCGCTCCTCCTCCCGCGCTCCAACCCTCCAGGGCGGCCCCTCCGGGCCGCCCTCTGCTTTTTCATTGGCATGGCGGTACCCACCAGTGGGAACTCCTCGCCAGCCTCGTGCAAGGCTCTAGTGTGAGACACCTTAGTCACATCCACCAAATTTCTTACTTCTTCACCCTTCTTCCTAATGACATAGGATTATTCCGCCTTCTGGCAGGCACGATCTCTTGGCACCTTAATACTGGTGTACTTGGCTGTAATTCTTGCATTAATCATTCCCTATTGCATCTGGCGCTGGATTACTTACCGTAAGGCTCTGAAATACTATGAGCCACTTTTCCCTCCCCGGCATCGGCTGACGTGGAAAGTCCGCCCCCCTGTTCGCACTCACACCCTGACAGAGTCTGCAATCCCGCGAGACTTGGAAACCGGCAATAGTTTGCTGTTTACGGACACACCATTGCCGCGTGGAGGCCCGCATCATGCGGCTCCAAGCGGCGACCGGCTGGACCGTCTAGCCGCTGCGGCTGATGGCCTCCTACAGGGTTTGCCGGTGTTTGAGGCCTTTCAGCACATCGACACCGATGTGCTGAATGCAATTGAGTTTTCCACCAGTGCGGAATTGAACAATCTCGCGTCCATCGCCGACTATGTTGACGCCCGCTTTTTCGACGCCCCGGCTGAGACCGCTGAAGGATGGTTTCACCGCCTTGTAGGCTACGTCGGGGAGCAGAAAGCGGCAGCGGCGCTGGAGAGCATGGGACACCACGTCGAGTTCGCCCACACTCCCAACCAGGAGGGATGGGATCTTCTCGTGGATGGCGAGCCGTTCAACGTAAAAGTGGGGGAATTTGCCGCCCGGGAAGGCAAGGAGTTTCTGGCATCGCATGACGGAATCGGCCTTGTCACCAGCGCTGAAGCTGGCGGCGACGCCCTCGACGCCAAAGTCTATGCCTTGCCGGAGCTCGACCACCTCAATCTGGAAGAGGCGACGAGGCATACGCTGGATGGTGTACATGACGGCTTCCACCCCGAGTTCCATTTCCCCTGGATCACGTTGATCCGCTCTTCCTTCCGCGAGTTGCGCCTCCTGTTGGACCAGAAAACGAACATCGAGAAGGTTCTGAAACACATCGCCGTCGATGTGGCGGCTGTCGGCGGCGTCGGACTTGCCGGGACGAAAGTAGGTGCTCTCTTGGGAAGCATTATCGGTCCGCTAGGTGCCGCTTTGGGGGGCCTGCTTGGCGCTGTGTTCGGCGGGCTCGGCGGCAAAGCCTGCGCCAATGCCGTCCGGTATGGATCTTTCAATCAAGCCAAGGCCGAGTTCTTCACTACCCTGGAAAAGGCGAAGTCTGAACTCGCTGCTCATGCCTGCTCGTCACAAAGGGAAATACGGGTTCTTCAGGCAGATTATGAACGCCGCTTCTGCGAGTCCCGCCAGGAGTATTTTCGGCGTTTCACAGAGGACCTGTCCGGTTTGCGCGCTAAGAAGGAGAAAGCCCTCCGAGACTTGGTCAGCCGGTTTCCCTTGCGTTTGGTGGAGCTTGAGCAACAGCTTCGGGAGGAAGAACGGGACATCTTGAAGCAGTATCCCCGCTCCCGGCTCGGGTTGTTACTTCCTGCCAAGTCTGACCTTGCGCGCTCCGCGGTACGTGCCTGGTTTCACCGCGCCCGTACCATAGTCCGCAAGGAGAGAAGTGCTTTTCTACAGAGATCTTCCCTGCCGCTTGAGGAACAGTTAGCAGCACTGCGGCGCTTCCTCGACTCCTACGAAGTCGCCCTCGAATCACTGGCTCTGGACCTTGACCATGCGGTTCAGGAGCACGCCAGGATCGTAGCTCGCAGCAAGTCGCTCTCGGAGCAAACGTTGACCGCTATCCGGGAGGTCAGGGAAAAGTTGATTCGGGAATTCCGTACACGCGCTGAATCTATCGCCCGGAAGGTTCTGGATCTCGTGCTGCAGTGGCAGAGAGAAATCGAGAACCGGAAACAGATTCTCCTCAGGGAAGCGGCTCCTGTTGGCCTCGATGAGCGCCTTCGTTCTCTCTTTCAGCAATGATCCGCCCTCGGATTTGTCACTCATGCCGCGACGGCAAGAGCCGCACGGGCGACGAGGAGAGGGTTGGCCTGGAGGGAAGTTCCCATAGTTGCATCACCACATCCAGGTGGCTAGTCCGATCGCGGAACAGCTGGCTGGTTGACCGCGGAACCCGCGCCGCCGCTCAACAAGAAACCGCTCTCTGACTTGACCGCCCCGGACAACAGGTCGGCTACGCGATCATCGACTACAGCCGCACAACGGGCAATCGTCCGCCTTGCCTTCGTGCCTCGGCTTGTCGCCTGAGCCGACTGCGCACGATACGCCTGAACCGGGAGTAGGACGCGCCGCAATCACCCGGCACAAGGCAGCGATTGCCGTGAATCCGTTGCCCCGGGGCTGCCAGACGCCTGGGATCACCTGACGGCTCTGGTCAGGGGGCGCTTCGCCAGCGTCACACGAGCCGTTGCTGCATTCCACTCGTAGGAATGGGTTCTCCCATTGTCAACTGTGGTGGCCGATCCTGCCACTGCGCTGTGCCAGAGTCCAAATACCCATCTGCTGGCCGCCGCAGCTTCCGCCGATCAAACCAACGCGTGAGTGTGTATCGACTCCACCTTGCACCGGATCCCAGGAAGCGGGTCTTTTCGTTTGTGTACTGCCTTGAGGCATGGGTGCTCGGCATGGGCCGGCAGGTCTCTGCTCCTCCGGGGAGTCGACTCAAGTCGGACGACTACCAGCGTTTGGCCGCGGAGCGGGGCAAGCGCGTACCTTCGCAAGTTCAATACCTGCACGACTATGTAAAGCCAGGTGATCTGATCTGGACACGCGATCCAGGTGGGTGCTATGACCTGGCTCGGGTTTTTCCTCCGCGGCCCCCTGACACACAGGATGGTTCAGCGTGGGAGTATCTCGACACGCCGCCGGGCAGAGAGGCGGACGTGGTCAACGTCGTGCGCTGCAACATTCTTCCAGTGCGCCAGCCCGACGATGTCCCTGGCAAAGTGATAGCGTGCCTCGGCCCCGGTGAACAATTCAGGCAATTGCTGACGAGACGTCGGCGCTGTACTCTAAGCGGCTTTGGAGCCAGTTGTCGGGCGATCCCTTTGAACCCGGGTCCTCGTGCCCCTTCCTTGAAATTTTCAGCCTACTGGGTGATGAGTCAACAGAGGATGTCATTTTCATCTGTCTTCAGTTCCAAGGCTGGATTGTCGTCCCGAATTCCGGGAAACGCGACACAATGGCGTATGAGTTTATCGCGATCCATCGCGAAAGCTTCGAGCGGGCCGTAGTCCAGGTTAAGACCGGAAGTACCAGCATCAACTTCGACGCCTGGCGCGACCGGCGCGAAAGGTTGTTTCTCTTCCAGTCCAACGGCCTGTATGAAGGGCAACCGGAATCAGACGTGATCGCTCTTCAGCCTGCTGAGATCAAAGCCTTCGTTCAGGAAAATCTGGGGACTGACGCCGGGGGCGGTGCGGCGTTGGGTCGAGATTGTCCGTGAACTCGACGATGCCTCAGTCAATCCGGGTTCGACAGGCGGAGGCGGAAACCCGGCTGTTTCAGTCTTCCGGTGCCCGCCACCAATTCAGAGCCTGCTGGGCGGCAGCCGGAATAGACGAAGTGAATCCGGATTCGTCGCCCGCGCCGCTTAGCAGGCCGCTGAAAAATCGCCTTTGCTGAACCGAAAATTGTTCCGCTTTTCGATTTTTGTCTCATCGGAAGGTGTCGAGACCGGGTCTGCCGGGGTCCTGCTCGCCCTCCGGCGGCCATTGGAAGGCCGTTGGAAGGCTGTTTCCGCCCTCTTCAGGCAGTCGCCGCCATCAGGTTCCTCATCCGCACCTGGTTGCGGGCCGCCGCCCCCAGCGGAAACAGCCATCCCACCTTCTCCCGCCCCCTCAGCTTCTCCTTCCCCAGCCCCGCCACTGCCTTCGCCCACCCGAAGAACTCCTCCACCAGCTTCCGTCTCCGCTGGCTCACCCAGTAGCCCTCGTGCCGCGTCGTCCGCCCATCCACCGCGCTCGTGCGCCCGCTCACATTCTGCGCCCCATGCGGCGTCACGTTCAGCTCCTTCAGCCGCTCGACAAACTCCCGCGTGTCGTAGCCTCGATCCGCCCCCACCGTCACCCGCTTCGTCCCTCCCGGAATCTCCCGCGCCATCTCCACCGCCGCCTCCCGCTCCGCCCGCCCGTAGGCTCGCCTCACCCGCACATTCACAATCCGCCCGTGCCGGTTCTCCCCCAACACGTGCCCCAGGTTGCTCAGCTTCGCCTCCGCCGTCTGGTTTTTCCTCCACAACCGCGCCTCCGGACCCGTCCCCGACTCCTGCGTGTCGTTCCTCCGCTGCTGCCCCCGGAAGTCCACCTCCCGATTCCGCCCGCCCTCCTTTGGCTCGTCCTCATCTGGCTTCTCCTGTTTCGGCCGGAAGCTCTTCTGGCTCGCCCACGCCTTCACCATGGTTCCATCCACCGAGAAGTGCCCGCTCGACATCAAACCCCGCTGCTTCGCCTGCCGCATGATCCCGCTGAAGAACTGTCGCGCCACACCAGACTCCAGCGGCCGGTCCCGGTTCTTCGTAAACACCGTCGCGTGCCAGACCTCCTCCTTCATCCCCAGCCCAACGAACCACCGCCAGCAGCAGGTTGTCGCGCAGCGGCTCGAGCGGGCATCCGCCCGCTGCGGATCGTGTACCGCAACAGCAGCAGCTCAAGCCCGCAGCAGTCGCTCCGGCGCGATCGACGGCCGCCCCACATCTCCGTAGATCGCATCGAAGGTCTCGTCCATCCTCCGCAGCGCCTCGTCCACCATCGCCCGGATCGGCCGCAGCGGGTGATCAGCCGGCACCACATCCTCGAGGCTGGCGTACAGGAACATCTCTTGCTGCTGACGGTCTTGTCTCCTCATGGGCTCGCTGTGCGAGGAAAGACCCATGAAACAATTCCGAGGTGTCTTGTTCTGGAGTTTTTCAGCGACCTGCTAGTTCTCAGGCTGATGCTTGTTCAGCCAAGGCCTATAGCGCCAACCGTGAGCATGTCTGCCGGCGCAGAGATCAGCAAGGCGCTCGCCCCGGGAGGCGGGATGGAGGGCGATGAAATTCTCGCGGTCCGCCAGACGGTTCGTTCCGGCCCGCCCGGCCATCCTGCCTGCATCCGCGCCACGCTCCCTTAGCTGCACGAGGACGCAAAGCCTCGGATCCGCCAGCCGTGTGCCGCCCGGATCAGGCACGGAATACTGCCGCATCATTCCGCCGTGTTGAAGCCGATGGCCTCCCACTCGCCCGCCGCATCGGATTGATTCCAGCGCGCCGTGCCTGCCCGCTTCGCTCTTGCACTGGGGATGCCCGGCACAGGCTGGTGTCTGCATGATGTGGCGCCTGATTTCAGTGGGCGAGGATCGGCATCGGCGCACCCTGCGCAGGTTGGATGCCGCCCTGCCTGATCCGCTAGCCCAGCCGCTCAGCCGGATTCGCGGCTCAGCGCCCAGCGGGCGACCACCAGCTCCGCGGTTTGGCGCTCGGTTTCCTGATCCACCTCGCGGCGCCAGTCGTGAAGCCGCCGCTCGCGGAGCTTTTCGAGTACTTCCACTTCCCGGCGCGCGCTCAACACGGCTTCGCGCTGCGCCGCGACGCGGCCGGCGGCGGCGTGGATTTCCGCCGCGAGCCGCACAGCCTCCGAGGCGGCGAAACGCCGGAACGACGCGATCGCAGCCAACTGTTCCGAAGAAATCACGGGCAGGCGGCGCAGGGATTCGTTCACCATGCGCTCTTCGCGCTCGAGCGCAGCCCGGCGCTGCTCCAGCCCCGCCTGCTCGGCCAGCAGTTTCTCGAGCCGCGCCTGCTCGCCAGCCAGCCGGCTGCGGCGGTAATTCAGAAGTCTTTCGAGCGGAAATCGGAACTTCTTCATCGTCCTTTTTGGCGCCTCCGTTTCATCAGGCGGAGCGACGGCTCGCGCCTGCGGTTGCAATTCTTCTTCCCTCGCCCCCGCTGGCCTGAAATCTCCCCGGCTGCACCCGCAGCTCCCTGCGCTGCAATGAAACCCGGACAGCCATGCCGCATGCAGCGTCGCGGACCGCGCGGCTTCGTCTCGGAGCTTCTTCATCGTCTTGTTCTGCGCCTCCGTTTCATCAGGCGGAGCGACGGCTCGCGCCTGCCATAGCAGCTCTTCTTCTTGGCTCGGCCCCCACAAACTCCGAAATCTCCCCGGCTGCACCCGCAGCTTCCTGCGCTGCAGCGAAACCCGGACAGCCATGCCGCATGCAGCATCTCGGACCGCGCGGCTTCGTCTCGGAGCTTCTTCATCGTCCTGTTCTGCGCCTCCGTTTCATCAGGCGGAGCGACGGCTCGCGCCTGCCGTCGCAGCTCTTCTTCTTGGCTCGGCCCGACAAACTCCGAAATCTCCCCGGCTGCACCCGCAGCTTCCGGCGCTGCAGCGAGACCCGGACAGACAGGCCGCATGCAGCATCTCGGACCGCGCGGCTTCGTCTCGGAGCTTCTTCATCGTCCTGTTCTGCGCCTCCTTTCCGTCAGAAGGCGGCTGCTGCCAGTTGCCATTGCAGGCCTTCGCCCGCTCCCCCGAAAATCGCCCGCCAGGATGTTGAGAACGGCATTCTTTGGCTGTTTCTGCCAAAAACCGCAAGACAGAGCACCGCGCCCGGCGATGTTCACTGATGTTCTTGTCCCGCAGGAATATGGGGCTCTGTCCATTGCATCGAGCGTCCGTTGCATTCGCCCGGGATTTCCGTCACGGGGAAGAGCGGGAATGCGCATGGCGGGTGAAGTTTTCGGACTGAGTTGGCTTGTCAATTCAGGGGCCATCCTCCCGGTGCATCCTGCGGACGGGAAGCTCCCGGCCACAGGGCGCGGAACAGAATCTGGCGCCCCGCCCGGTTGCGGAATGCGGTCAGACGCCGCTCTGCCCGATCCGGATGTCTCGCCCGCCGCCCGGTCAGAACAGGCGGAATACCGCCATTGCGTCCAGACACTGTCACTTCGCTCCCGCCAGAGCCGCCATGCGGGCCTCGACCTGCTCGAACGTGTCACGCTCGTCCGGCTTTTGCCGCAGAAACTGTTTCAGCTCGTTCTCCAGCCGCAGGGCGGCATCGAGCTGCGGATTCGTGCCAGCCGCGTACGCCCCGATCCGGACCAGGTCTTCGGAGGCGTGCAGCACGGCCAGCGCCTCGCGCAGACGGCTCGCCGCTTCCTTCTGGCGGGGCGTGGCCAGGCGCGGGGCCAGCCGCGAGACCGAGTGCAGCAGGTCGATGGCCGGATAGTGGCCTGCGTTGGCCAGGGCGCGCGACAACACGATGTGGCCATCGAGAATACCGCGCACGGCGTCGGTGACAGGTTCGTTCAGGTCGTCTCCTTCGACCAGAACGGTGAAAAAACCGGTGATCGAACCGCGGCGGAAATTGCCGGCACGCTCGAAGACGCGGGGCAGCATCTGGAAGACGCTGGGCGTGTAGCCCTTCTGGCTGGGCGGCTCGCCCGCCGCCAGGCCGATTTCGCGTTGCGCCATCGCCAGCCGCGTCACCGAATCCGCCACCAACAGCACGTCGCGGCCCTGATCGCGGAAGTATTCAGCCACGGCGAGAGCGACAAAACAGGCGCGCACGCGCAGGGGCGAGGGCCGGTCCGAGGTGGCGACCACGAGCACCGAACGGCGCATGCCTTCCGGCCCGAGTTCGTGTTCGATGAAATCGCGGACCTCGCGGTTCCGCTCGCCGACGAGAGCGAGGACGCAGACGTCCGCGTTGCTGTTTTTCACCAGGCTGCCGAGCAGCGTGCTCTTGCCGACGCCGCTGCCCCCGAAGATGCCGACGCGCTGCCCCCGCCCGACCGTGAGAAAGCCGTCGATGACGCGGATGCCGGTTTCGAGCCTTTCCGAAATCGGTTCGCGTTCGAGCGGCCCCTGCGGCGGAGCGTACAGGTCGTACAGCGCAGCGGAGTCGATGGGCGGACCGCCGTCCATGGGCTGGCCGAAGCCGTCCAGAACGCGGCCCAAGAGCTGATCGGACACCCGCACGCGCGCGGCTTCAGGGCGCGCGAGAATAGCGTCGCCCGGCTGCAGGCCCGCGGTCTCCTCGAGCGGCATCGAGAGAATGCGGCCGTCGCGGAACCCGATGACCTGGGTGCGGATGACGCTGCCGGTGCGGGTGATGATTTCGCAGAAGTCCCCCACGGCCGCCGCCGGCCCGTCCGACTCGATCAGAAGGCCCGCCGTGCGCACCACTGAGCCGCACAGGCGGACGGGATCGATCCGCTCGAGCGCACGGACGAAGCGCGGGAGGTTGAACCACGCTCCTGCGGCGCTCATTGCCGTCCCTCCGTTCCGAGCGCGTCCGCCAGGCCGCGGCTGATCTCGTCCAGCTGGGATTCCAGTGATGCGTCGATCAGGCCCCGAGCCGTTTCGAGGATGACTGCGCCGGGCTCGAGCGTGGGATCTTCTTGCACCTCGATCCTCTCCGGCGCTCCGATGCGGGCCAGATGGGCGCGGACCGCGGCGGCGTGCGCGGGATGGAGCCGGACGGCCGCGACCTCGCGCATCGAGGCCTTTTCGAGCGCGGCTTTGGCGAGCCCCAGCACGGCCTCCGGATCGACATGCAGCTCCCGGCGCAGGATGCGGCGCGCGATCGCCAGAGCGAGCCCGACGAGTTCGCGTTCGGCCTGCGCCCGCAGACGCGCCTTGAATCCCGCAGCCTCTTCGATCGCGCGGGCCAGGCGCGCGAACTCTCCTTCCAGCTGTGCAACCGCCTGCCGCCGGCCCTCTTCGGCGCCCCGCTGAAAAGCCTCCTGCCGCGCCCTTTCGACTTCGGCCTGCAGCCGGGTCTCCCATTGCGCCCGCTCCTGTTCGAGGGACGGCTCGCACTGCGGCGCCGAGGGCGGCGGCACGGGCGTCAGGATCTGCCGCTCGGCTTCCTGAACGCGCGGCCCCAGCTGCGGCCAGGCGAAGGCCTGCAGGGCGGCGGGCGGAATCGAGCGCAAAATCCGCGTAGCCATGGCCTTAGACAACGTACTGCTCCCCGACCGCGCCCTTCAGGCTGAGGACGCCTTCGGCCTCGAGCTGCCGGACGACGGCGATGATCTGCTGCTGGGCCGCTTCGACTTCCTTGATCTTGACCGGCCCCAGCGCTTCCATGTCCTCGCGCAGCATCTCGGCGCCGCGCTGCGACATGCATTGCATGAAGTGGTTCTTGAGCTGCTCGCTCGTGCCCTTCAGGGCGACCGTCAGAAGCTTGCGGTCGACGCGGGCGAGGATCTCCTTGATGCCGTTCTGGTCGATCAGCAGCAGGTCCTCGAAGACGAACATCAGATGGCGGATGGTCTCCGCAAGGTTCGGATCCTGGGCTTCGATGGTGTCGAGAATCTCCTTGCTCGTGGCCGAGTCGAGGCGGTTGAACATCTCGGCGACAGCGCGGACGCCGCCGTAGCTCTCGCGGCTCAGCTCGCCCAGCGCCTTGAGCTTCTGGCCGATGATGCCGGCGATCTTCGAGATGATGTCGGGCGAGATCTGCTCGAGATTCGCCATGCGCAGCGCCACGTCGGCGCGCAGTTCCGGGGGCAGCGAAAACAGCAATCCGGCGGCCTGCGACGAACCGAGATGGCTCAGGATGAGGGCGATCGTCTGCGGGTGCTCGCTGTGGATGAACTTGGCCAGCTGCTGCGGGTCGGCCTTCTGCAGGGCGTCGAAGCTGGCCGTGTCATGCCCGAGCAGTTTGACGAGGCGGTCGAGGATCCGCGTCGCCATCTCCGGTCCGAAGGCGTTGATCAGCATCTTGCGCGCGTATTCGATGCCCCCTTTCAGGACGTAGTCCTGCGCCATCGACATCTGGTAGAACTCGTCGAGAATGCCCTCCGCCTCCGCCGCCGTGATGGCCGGAATGCGCGCCACTTCCTTGCCGATCGCGGCGACCTCGTCCTCCTCGAGGTGTTTCAGGACCATGCCGCTCAGCTCTTCCCCGAGGGTGACCATCAGCACGGCGGCCTTCTGCAGGCCGGAATAACGCTGGACGGATTCTTTCTCGGGAAGCGCGTTGGTGATCATCAGCGGTTCTCCGTGATCCAGGTGCGGATGAGCTGCGCGACGGCCTCAGGATCTTTCCGGGTCTGCTCGGCGATCGCCTTCTTGAGCACTTCCGCCTTCTTGGTCTGTGCGGGGAGCTGCTTCTGCAGGGCGAGCAGCGCTTCGCGCTCCAGCCTCTCCTTTTCCGCGCGGTTGTGTTCCATCGCGGCGAGCGTCTGCTGTTCCAGGGCTGCATCATCCCCGGGAGGGATCTGCGCCGGAGCGGCGCCGCCGGAAACGGCGGGCTTGGAGGGGTCGACCGATGCGGCCGGGCGGCGCCGGACGAGGCGGCGGAGGAGAAGCCAGGCGATAGCCATCAGGACGACCAGCAGAGCCGCGGCGGCGCCCAGCCAGACCGGCAGCGGGGCTTTCTCGAGCAGAGGCCTCGCCCAGGCTGGCGGCTCGAAGCCGGTCGACCGCGGCGCGGCCTGCGGGGCTCGGCCCGGAGGCGGTTCGGCGAGCAGGGTGGACTCGAACGGCAGCGTTTCGACGAGGATCTGATCGCCGCGATCCTGCTGAAACCCGACCACTCCTGCCAGGACATCGCGGACGACCTTGAGCGTCTCCGGAGAGGGCGGCTCGAGCACCCGCCGCGCGTTAGGACCTTCGCCCTCCCAGCGGAGTTTCTGGTCGACCAGAACGGCGACTGAGATGCGGCGCAGGCTGCCCTGCGGGATCCGGATGCGGCGCACCACCCGGCTCGTCTGGTACGTGATGTTTTCTGTTTTGCGCGAAACGCCCGACGATGAGCCGGGCAGGCGGGGCGCCGGCCGGGGCAGGTTGGAAGCGGTGCCCGGAATGCCTGCGTTGGCGGCGGCGCCGGAGACGTCCTCCGTGCGGGCGGAACTGACCATGACGGACCGGGAGGGATCGAAGGTCTCTTCGCTCTGTTCGCCGGACGTGAAATCGCAGTCGACGTTGACGCCCGCGCGGTATCGGCCCGGACCGAGGAGCGGATCGAGCGTGGAGCGGATCTTGGCCAGGTATTCGCGCTCGAGATTCTGGCGGAACTCGAGCATGGCGGAGGTGAGGCGGCCTTCGCCTTCGAGATCGAGAACGGGCCGGCTGAGGAGGTTGCCGGCCATGTCGAGCACCGAAACCGCCTCGGGCGCAAGTCCCTCGACGGCGCTCGCCGTCAGGTGCTGGATGGCGAGCACATTCTGGGGCGACAGCCGCGCTCCCGGGCGCAGCTTGACGAGCACGCTGCCCTTGGCCGGCTGGCGCTGCTCGGTGAACAACGACTCTTTGGCGAAGGTGACGTGGACGCGGGCGCGCTCGACTTCGGCCAGGGCCATCACACTGCGTTCGAGCTCGCCCTCGAGCGCGCGGCGGTAGTTGACCTGTTCGGCGAAATCGGTGACGCCGAGGTTCGTCTGGTCGAAGAGCTCGAAGCCGATGCGGCCGGTGCGCGGCAGACCGGCGGCGGCCATTTCCAGCCGCAGTTCGGCGACGCGGCCGGAGGGAACGAGGACAGCGCCGCCGTCGGTGACCTGATAACGGACGTTGGATGACTTCAGCTTTTCCACGATGGCTCCGGCGTCTTCCGGGGCGAGGTTGGTGAACAGAGGCCGGAGATCGCGCTGGCGGTTCCACTGCACGGCTGCGGCGAGCAGGGCGGCGACGACAACCAGTGCGCCCGCCAGCGAGGCGCGCTGTTTCCAGGACAGGGATTGCCAGAGCCGGTTGAGCTGATCCATGGCCTACGCTGCCTGCGTCAGATCTGCATGCGCATGATCTCCTGATAGGCCTGAACGGCCTTGTTGCGCACCTGGAGGAAAAGCTCGAAGCCGAGCTGGGCCTGCTGCTGGGCGAGGGCAACCTGGTGCAGGTCGACGCCCTCGCCCCGCAGGAAGCGGGCGATTTCAGCCTCTGCGTTCTTCTGCAGGCCATCCACGGCGTTCAGGGCGCCGGTCAGGACGGAGGAGAATCCGCGTTGCGCCGGACTGCCGGACTGAATCGTCTGGACCGGATCCGGGGGAAGGACGGGCGGGATGGGGTTGAAGGAAGTCATCGCAGCAGATCGATGGATTTCGACACCATGTCCTTCACTGCCGTCATGGCGGCGACGTTGGCCTGAAAACCGCGCGCCGCGCTCATCAGGTCGACCATTTCCTCGGCCGGATTGATCCGCGGGTATGCAACATAGCCGTTCTGGTCGGCATGGGGGTGGCCGGGCTGGTAGCGCAGGTCGGGCGGGCGCGTATCTTCGACGATGCCCGCGACAGCGACGCCTGTGGAGCCGGAGTCAAGCTCCGTCTGGAAGACCGCTGAAAAGGGCGAAACCTGGGGACTGGGCTCGAAGACGACGTCCCGCCGGCGGTAGGGGCCACCCTCGGGCGTGCGGGTCGTTTCCGAGTTGGCCAGGTTTTCGACGATGACTTCGGCGCGGGCGCGCTGGGCGGCGAGACCGGAAGCGCTGACGGAGAGAAGCTGAAGCAGGCTCATGCGGAGCGGCCCTCCTCGATGGCCATCCGGATCTTGCGGATCTCTGCGCGGGCGAGCTGGGAGGCGGCATTGAACCGCAGGGCGTTCTCCGCCAGCAGGCGGGTTTCGCGGTCGAGGCTGACGTTGTTACCGTCGTTCTTGACCGTGAGGTCGAGCGGCTCGATGACACGCGGCCGGGCGCCCGGAGCGAGCGAGAGGAATTCGAACTGAAAATCGATGTCGCGGGTGCGGTAGCCGGGCGTGTCGATGTTGGCAAGGTTGGAGGCGACGAGGCGTTGCCGCTCGGCCAGCAGATCCATGTAACGTCCCAGGTCTTGTGCGAGAGGCGTGAGCATGGCGCTGATGCCCTTGCAGGAAGGGGGCCGAAGAGAGGCTTATCGGCGGGGAAAGTACGGACTTGAGGGAAAAGCTTCTGAAGATTCAGGAGTTAGTCGCGCCGGGGCGGCTGGGGAGAGCGGCCGTACAGGGCAGGATAGGCGTGTTCCATTTCGGAGGCCGTTTCAAGGGCTGTCCCGATTTGGATCAGCGGTCCCTGGCCGATGCCGGGACAGAAACGGGACGCGCGGCGCCAGGCGCGGCTCGAGGAGACGAGCTCCGGCCAAAAGGGGAAAAGGCGGCATTGCGTGGGCTTGGCTGGATGAATGGCGCAGCCGTCTTCGAGGAGAAATGGGCATTGCCGGCCCCGGGGCTTGCGGAAGCGCATGCGGCGCGGGGTCCGATAGACGAAACGGCGCTCGAATTGCTTGGGTGACATGCCGAGGAAGGCCGCAGCACGGCGCAGGTCGTCCTCAGTGAGGTAGACGAAGCCATCCTGTTCGCAACAGCGGGTGCAGCCCCGCTGGCAGGCGAAACGGAGACCCCCGGCCGGGTTCATGGCGAAGCTCGGCGAGACTGCGCGCGGCGCGTTCAGCGCGCCGTGTCTTCTCCGGCCGCCGGCAGGGGGCGGGCGACGACCTGACGGCACTTTTCGAAGAGCTCGAGCAGAGCGTCAGCCTGCTCTTCGGGCGTCCGGGGCGGTTTGCCCGAGAAACCGACGGCCTGGGCGCCCTTGGCGTAGCCGGTCGTGGTGGCGATGAACTTCATCAGTTCGAGAGCGATTTCGTCGCCGGATTTCGGACGGAGGTCGGAATGAGGGTTGTGATCTTGCATGGGCGATTCCTGAATCGGCGGCAGGACGCCGGCCCGCAGGCAGCACGCAGCCCCACCGTGTTTATTCTAGAGGGTAGATGCCGGTGCACGCGACGCGGCTGTCACGCCGCATGCGCGGCGGCGCGCAGGCGCACCTGCTGGCCTGCGAAGACGGCCGCTTCTACGTCACCAAGTTTCTGAACAACCCGCAGCACCGCAGGATTCTGGCCAACGAGTGGGCCGCCACCATTCTGCTGCGGCATCTGGGCGTCGCAGCGCCGGAAGCGCGTATCATCGCCGTGGACAGGACGTTTCTTGCTGCCGAGCCGGAGGTGCATTTTCAGCTCGGCTCGCGGCGCGCGGCGGTCGAGCCGGGACTGCATTTCGGGTCGCTTTTTCCGGGCGATCCGGACCGGGATGCGGTGTACGATTTCCTGCCCGATTCGCTGCTGCCGTCGGTAGTCAACCTCAGCCATTTCGCCGGGGCTCTGGTCTTCGACAAATGGGCGGCGAACTCCGATGCGCGGCAGGCGATCTTTTTCCGCGGACGGCTGCGGGAGTACCTGGATGAGAGCGCCCATCCCAACCAGAAGGGCTTCGTCGCGCAGATGGTCGATCACGGCTATTCGTTCGACGGGCCGCACTGGGATTTCGCCGACTCGCCGCTCCAGGGGCTGTACTTCCGGTCGCTCGTGTACCGGCACGTGCGGTCGCTCGAGGATTTCGAACCCTGGCTTTCGAGGGCCCGTCATTGTCCCGAGGCCGTTTTTGACGAGATCCTGCGCACGACTCCGCCGGCATGGGTGGAGGGGGAAGAGAATGCGTGGGAACAATTGCTGGAAAAGCTGTACCGGCGGCGGAACCGCATCGAGGACCTGCTGATGGGCACGATTCGTGCCCGGCCGCAGTGTTTTCCGGACTGGGGGCTCTGAAGCGGCGAAGGTGCGCGGCATTGCCCGCCGCGCCCGGCGTATTTCCGTCGTTCAGGCGCCGAAGAATCCGCCGGGCGGGTGGCGGCGTCTTCCGTGGCGGCGCAGAACCGGCCGAAGGGCGCGGCGACTTTCGTTCATGCGGATGTCCAGCGCGTGCCGATTGGATCGCCCTGGCGGCCGGGGCCGCTGCGCGGGGTGGCACCCGCGGGCGAACGGGCAAAAAGGGGAATTGTGTTCCTGTCCCGATTTCGTAGGCTGGAATGGATGCAAAGCCGGTGGCTGGTGCTGGCCGCGGCGCTGCTGTTTTCCACCGGCGGCGCGGCCATCAAATCCACGACGCTCACCGCGTGGCAAACGGCTGGGCTGCGCAGCGCCGTGGCTGCGATCGCGCTGTATGCGCTGCTGCCGAAGGCGCGGCGGCTGCGCGACGGACGCGCGTGGCTCGTCGGCATTGCGTATGCGCTGACGCTCGTTTTTTTCGTTCAGGCGAACAAGCTCACCACCTCGGCCAATGCGATTTTCCTGCAATCCACGGCTCCCGCCTACCTGCTGATTCTCGGACCGCTGCTGTTGCACGAGAAGCCGCGGAAGCGCGATCTGATCGTGGCCGCGGCGCTGGCGGGCGGCATGGCGCTGTTTCTGACCGGGAGCGAGCTGTCCGCTGCGACGGCTCCGGACCCGCGCACGGGCAATCTGTGGGCGGCAGCGTCGGGACTGACGTACGCCTTCGCGTTGGCGGGGCTGCGTTGGCAGGCGCACTACTCCGGACATGAAGACGCCGCGCTTTCCACGATCACCGCGGGCAACATCCTCGCCGCGCTGTTCTGCCTTCCCTGGGCGCTGCCCGTGCAGAATACGCAACCGATCGATTGGGCCGTGGCTGGTTATCTCGGCGTCTTTCAGATCGGCGTGGCCTACTGGTGCCTGACGCGCGGCATGCGCGAGGTGCCGGCATTTGAAGCGTCCATCCTCCTGCTGGCCGAGCCGGTGCTGAATCCCGTGTGGACCTGGCTGCTGCTGGGCGAGCGGCCCAGCGGGCAGGCGATGGCGGGCGGTGCAGTGATTCTGGGGGCAACGTTCTGGAAGGCGTGGAGCGAAAGGAGCGGCAGCGCCGCCAGCGGCGCGAGTGCGAAAGAATAACAGCCGGGAGAAGCAAGGCATGAGCATCAACAGGCGGGCATGGCTGGCGCAGTGGATGGCGTGGGCCGCGGCTTCGGCTCAATGGGGCAAGCCCTCGCTGTTCCAGTGGAAGGCGCGTCTGAGCGGCAAGGCGATGCCGCCGGATGCGGATCTGAAACTGTGGTACCGCAAGCCCGCCTCGCAGTGGGACGAGGCGCTGCCGGTGGGCAATGGCAGGCTGGGCGCAATGGTGTTCGGCGGCATCGAGCTCGAGAGGCTTCAACTTAACGAGGAGACCGTCTGGGCGGGCGGGCCGCGCGATCCCAACAATCCGCTCGCTCTGAAAGCCCTGCCCGAAGTGCGCCGCCTGCTGTTTGAAGGCAAGGAACTCGAAGCGACGAAGCTGGCCGAAAAAACGATGCTTGGCGTGCCCTCCCGCATCGAGTCGTATCAACCGCTGGGGGAACTGTTCATCGAGATGCCGGAACTCGAGGAAGTCTCCGACTACCGGCGGTGGCTGGACCTGCGCAGAGCCGCGGCCGTGACGGAGTTCCGGCACAGGGGGGCGCGGGTGCGGCGCGAGGTGTTTTCTTCAGCGGCCGATCAGGTGCTCGCCGTGCGCATCACGGGCGAGGAGGCGTTGACGGTGCGCGTGCGTCTGACGCGGAGCGACCACGCGATGACCACTCCGGATCCGGCGCGGGCGGACGTGCTGATTCTGCGCGGGCGGGTGAATGGAGAGGGGATGCAGTTCGAAGCGCGCCTGGAAGCCGAGGCGCCCGGCGGCGCAGTCAAGGCGGAGGGTTCGGAGCTGCTGATTCAAGGCGCGAAGGAAATCGTGCTGCGGCTGGCGGCGGCGACGGACTACCGCGGACGCGCGCCCGCGGCGCAGGTGACGCAGACGCTGAAACAGGCGCGGCGGCCGTATGCAGAGCTGCGCAAACGGCACGAGGACGAGCACCGCGTGTACTTCGACCGCGTGCGGCTGGAACTGCCCTCGGACGCGGCCGAGGAAGCGCTGCCTACCGACGAGCGGCTGGCGCGGGTGAAGGGCGGCGCTGCCGATGAAGGGCTCGCGGCGCTGTATTTCCAGTACGGGCGGTATCTGCTGCTGGGCAGCTCGCGTCCGGGCTGCCTGCCGGCGAACCTGCAAGGCATCTGGAACGAGCACATGAAAGCGCCGTGGAACTCGGACTTCCACACGAATATCAACTTGCAGATGAACTACTGGCCGGCGTGCGTCGCGAATCTCGCCGAGTGCGAGCGGCCGCTGTTCGACTTCATGCAGATGCTGACCGGGCCGGGCGCGAAAACGGCGCGAGCGATGTACGGGGCGCGCGGCTGGGTGGTGCATCACCTGACCGATCCGTTCGGCTACACAGCGCCCGCGGACGGCATCTGGGGCGTGTGGCCGATGGGGGCGGCGTGGCTGGCGCGGCACGCGTGGGAGCACTATCTGTTCACCGGGGACCGCGGGTTTCTCGAGAAGCAGGGCTACGCGCTGATGAAGGGCGCGGCGGAATTCGTGCTCGATTTTCTGGTGGAGGCGCCGGCGGGGACGGCCGCTGCGGGCAAGCTGGTGACGGCGCCGTCGCACTCGCCGGAGAACAAGTTCCGCAAGGCGGACGGCACGGAGGCGATGTTCACCTACGCCGCCACGATGGACATCGCCATCTGCCGCGACCTGCTGACCAACACGGCGCGCGCGGCGGAAGCGCTGGGGCGCGACGGCGAATTCCGGAAGCAGTGTCTGGATGCCGCCGCGCGCCTGCCCGAACTGCGCATCAGCCCGCGCACGGGGCGGCTGATGGAGTGGATTGATGACTACGACGAGCCCGAACCGCAGCACCGCCACGTGTCGCACCTGTATTCGCTGCACCCGGCAGAGCTGATCGATCTGCACGAGACGCCCGAGCTGGCAGCCGCGGCGCGCAAGACGCTGGAGGCGCGAGGGGACCGCTCCACGGGCTGGTCCACGGCATGGAAGATGAACTTCTGGGCGCGGCTGGGGGACGGCGAACGCGCCTACCGGCTGTGGCGCATCCTGATCGAGACCTGCACGCTGAGGAACCTGTTCGACACGCACCCGCCGTTTCAGATCGACGGCAACTTCGGCGGCGCGGCGGGCATCGCCGAGATGCTGCTGCAGAGCCACCGCGGCGAGCTGCGGCTGCTGCCCGCGCTGCCGAAAGCCTGGCACACGGGGCGAGTGGAAGGGCTGCGCGCGCGGGGCGGGTTCGAAGTCGGGATGGAGTGGGAAGGCGGCCGGCTGAAGGTGGCGCGGATCCGTTCGATCCGCGGCAATCCGGTGCGGCTGCGCGCTGGCGCCGTGCGGGTGACGCGGAACGGGAGGCCCGCTGCGGTGCGGCAGGAGGGACCGCTCCTGGTGTTCGACACGGCGGTCAATGGCGTGTACGAGGTGCGGCCGGCCTGAGGCGGGGAGGGCTCAGCCGTGGCAGATGATGAGGGCGGCAAGCGCGTCGCCGCGGTAGAGGAGCTGTCCCGTGCGGTCCCGTGTTTCGTTCGTGCGGGGGTGATATGAGCCCAGAAGGCGGCCGGCGCGGTCGCGCGCTTCCCGGACGCCGTCCGGCCGAGTGGCGGTCCAGCCGAGCAGAGCGCCGGTGCGGTCCCGGAGTTCGATGCGCGGTCCGGCAGAGGCTGGCGCGAGGGCGAGGAGAGGGAAGAAGCAGGCGAGACGGCGGCGCGGGACGGTCATGGGATACCTCCAGGCAAAGAGACGGGGACGGCTGTGCGGGCGTTGCCTTCGGAGAAGAGGCCAAATGGAGGGAAGGCCCTGTGGCGGGGAGCCGCAGGGCCTTCAGTAGAGGGGCTTCACGAGGTGCTGGGTCACCTCGAGGGATGTTTGAGTCGATGACGACTGCTTGTTGCCCTTGATAGAGCACACGGCATGCCAAACTGCGAGGCACGGAAATGCAAGGGCTTGCGCTGTGAGAATCGGAGTTTCCCACCGTCTGCTGGGTGACATTTCGCCCTGATCGGTGAAGGTTGGGTGACAATCCGCACCCTGCGTGGGGTACGCGGCGGCTCGCCGCCGGGGACAATGCGCGGGAGGCGGCACGAAAACGCTGTGCAGGCAGGCGTTCGGGCGGAGCCGCCGTGCGGGCGCGGGATGGGGCGGGTTTCGGTTCGTTTCGCAAAATCGCGGTTTTGGGGTTTGGGGGGGAGGGGGCACGGTTGGGATGCAAGGGCGGCGGGAAATCCGTTGGGGAGGGCGGCGGGCTGGCCGCGCCTGCGGCGCGATGGGAGGGTGTTGGAAGGTAGGGGAGGTTGTGTTTGAACCGCTTGGTCGCAGCCCTTCGGGCTGCTCCCGCGCGGCTCTGTTTGCGTGGGGAGGGTTTCGATTCGTTTCGTAAAATTGCGGTTTTGGGTTTGGGTGGGGGGGGCACGGGTGGGATGCAGCCCTCGCGCAAGCGCGAGGGGAAACCCGCTGGGGAGGGCGGCGGGCTGGCCGCGCCTGCGGCGCGATGGGAGGGTGTTGGAAGGTTGGGGAGGTTGTGTTTGAACCGCTTGGTCGCAGCCCTTCGGGCTGCTCCCGCGCGGCTCTGTTTGCGCGGGGCGGGTTTCGGTTCGTTTCGCAAAATTGCGGTTTTGGGTTTGGGGGGAGGGGGCACGGTTGGGATGCAGCCCTCGGCCAAGGCCGAGGGGAAATCCGTTGGGGAGGGCGGCGGGAAATCCGTTGGAATGGGCGGCGGGGGCCTCAATGGCGGTTGATTTCTGGCCGCAGGAGCCGGGAGAGGCGGATCAGCAGATCCGGGGGGCCGAAGCCGCCAGCCTTGGTCACGAGCCATCGCGTCCGGCCACCGGCTTCGAAATGGCTGGCCACGACGCCGGGCAACAGCTCCGCGAAGGGGAAAAGCACCGGATCTCCGAAGCGGGCGAGAACCGTTCTGGCGGTGTCGCCGCCGAAGACGATGAAGGCCGACGATTCCTGCAGGCTGTCCTGGAGTGCGGCCGCGTGCCAGCCGCCCGAGAAGACGCCCGCGGAGCGCGCTGTTTCGAGCTGTGCGATGGAGGCGGGGTGGGCGCTGCCATTGATGACGAGGCACTCCGGGATGACCGGCGGGGGCGCAGGGCGGCGGGCGAGACCGAGCCGCGGGGCGAGAGAGGCGAGCAGGCCGGCGGGACCTGCGGCCAGCCTGGGAAGCGGTTCGGCGAGCAGGGCCGCGGCGGCCGTTTCCAGATCCGCATCGGAGGCGCCTTCGTGGATGACGATGCGCTGCAGGGGCGCGCCCTGACGCTCGAGGACTTCGCGGATGCAGCCCGTGCGCACGGGGGCGAGAGGATCGCGCGCGAACGCGGTCTGCTCGACGGGCAGGCCATCCACGTACAGCCGGCCGCCGCGCACGGTTCTGCCAAGACGCGGGTAGGCGGGGGCGAAGTGAATCCGGCCGGGCGGGAGGGCGGCGAGCTCGGCGCCGATGTTGCCGCGCAGGGTGGAGTCGGTTTTCTTGTAAATCAATTCTGCGGGAATTTGTTCGATCCAGCGGGCCACGCGGCGGAGCGCCTCCAGCGGGGGCAGGTGGCGGGACTCGGTGTCGATGACGACGGCGGCACCCGCGGGGGCGGCGTGAAGGGCCACTGCGGCGCCATCGAGCAGAACGCCCGATTCGAGCGCTCCCGTCAGATCGTCGGCGAGCACCAGCACTTTGCGCATACCGGACCGCTCCTTGCTTCCGTGGCCGTGCGGGCGGGGGATCGTCCGATCCCGCGAGACCGGGCCGCGATTTTCATTGTGGCCGATGTTTTGCCGCGGGCACCGAGGGCGCCGGGAAAATCGCTTTTCAGGCGGGGCACGGTCGCGCGCTCCGCGCGCGATGGGGGGTGTCGATGGGCTTGGGCGGTGTTTAGCCACTTGGTCGCAGCCCTTCGGGCTGCTCCCGCGCGGCTCCGTTTGGCGATGGTCGCGCCTGCGGTGCGATGGGAGGGCGCGCAGTTGGGATGCGGCTGCTGGACGAGTGAGAGGTTGAACCGGGCACGGTTGGGATGCAGCCGCCGCCCAAGGGCGGCGGGAAATCCGTTAGGGGGGCGAGAGGAACACAGTGGGGATGCAGCCCTCGCGCAAGCGCGAGGGGAAACCCGGTGGGGAGGGCGGCGGGAAATCCGTTAGGGGGGGCGAGAGGAACACAGTGGGGATGCAGCCCTCGCGCAAGCGCGAGGGGAAACCCGGTGGGGAGGGCGGCGGGAAATCCGTTGGGGGGGCGAGAGGGACACAGTGGGGATGCAGCCCTCGCGCAAGCGCGAGGGGAAACCCGGTGGGGAGGGCGGCGGGAAATCCGTTAGGGGGGCGAGAGGAACACAGTGGGGATGCAGCCCTCGCGCAAGCGCGAGGGGAAACCCGTTGGGGAGGGCGCGAGTGGCTCGGGTGGGATGCAGCCCTCGGCCAAGGCCGAGGGGAAACCCGTTGGGGAGGGCGGCGGGAAATCCCTAACGGGGGCGAGGGGAACACAGTGGGGATGCAGCCCTCGCGCAAGCGCGAGGGGAAACCCGGTGGGGAGGGCGGCGGGTGGCTCGGGTGGGATGCAGCCCTCGGCCAAGGCCGAGGGGAAATCCGTTGGGGGCGAGGGGAACACAGTTGGGATGCAGCCATCGCGCAAGCGCGATGGGAAACCCGCTGGGCAGGGGGAATCCGGGGGACAGTGGAGTGGTTGCGCCTGCGGCGCGATGGGGGTGTCGATGGGTTGCGGCGGTGGTGTTTTGAACCGCTCCCTCGAAAATCGCTGTTGGGTTGTGGAGCCGCGAGAGAACCGCTCACAATCGGCGGCTGACGTCGCCTTCGTTCGCGGCACAGAGCCCGCCGCAGGGCGCCGCGATTTTCATTGATGCTGATGTTTCGGAGGGTCACGGGGGCTTGGCCGCAGCCCTGCGGGCGGCTCCCGCGCGGCTCCGTTTGGGTGATGGGGAGGTTTCGAGGGGTTGGGGGGGCGCGTCAGAAGTACCAGCGCAGGCGGATGCCGGCGGTGAAGGGCTGGACGACGCGGGTGCCGACGAAGATGGACTGGAAGTTGTAGAGCGCCGTGCGGTCCGTGAGGTTGGTGAACTGCAGGCCGATGTCGTAGCGCTTCTTCTGGTCGCGCGTGCGCTCGAAGCCCACGACGAGATCGACGATGTTGCGCGGGCGGACGCGAGCCGGGCGCTGATCGAGCTTCACATAGGGCAGAAGGTCGAAGAAGTCGGGGTCGGCGGCGACTTCGGCCGGATCGGAGGGATTGGCCACGAGCCCGTAGTCGTAGCGGTTGCTGACGGTGGCGTACCAGCCTTTCGGGTGGTTCCAGCTGACGACGCCGTGGACGGAGAGAGGCTGGTCGTGGTCGATGATGAAGGCGCCCTGGGTAAAGGAGTCGATGGCGTCGTTGCCGAGGAACAGGCCGCCGGTGAACGGCGGGGTGGCGACGGCGCGCGAGTGCGTCACGCTGAGGGTGTAGGAGAAGCCGCGCGAGACGGGGCCGACGAGGCGGCCTTCCACGCCGTTGACGCGGATGCGGGCCAGCGTGATGGGGAAGATGATGCCGGTGTCGAGGAAGTTGTCGTTGTCCTGGAGATTGCGCGAGTTCTTGTGGTAGTAGGCCACGTTCAGGCTGGCTTTCCTGCCGATGGACTGCTGGAGGCCGGCTTCGAGAAAGTTCTGCTCTTCGGGGCGGATGGGGACCCAGCCGCCGAGGGCTTCCTGCACGGCGGGGGGCGTCAGGGCTGCGACCTGCGGTGAAGAGGACAGCAGGAGGTTTTCATTGGGCGGGGTCTGGTAAAGCCTCGAGTAAGAGGCGCGCAGGACGGTGCCGGTTTCGCGGATGTGATAGGCGGCGCCGATGCGGGGCTGGAGCTGATTGCCATGGACGATGAAGCGGTAGGCGTCGAAGCGCAGGCCGAGGGAGAGATTGAAGCGGCCGAGCGACAGGGCGTCCTGGATGAAGCCCGAATACATGCCGCCCGTGCGGCGATCGCGGAAGTCGAAGAGGCGGCCGCCGCGCGCGAGGTCGAAGGGGAGGAGGTTCGGGTTGAACGACTCTTCGTCATCGGGGTCGTTGAAGGAAGGCGAGGTGATGCCGAGCGTGAAATGCTCGCTGAGCGGATAGCGCTGGATGTCAAAGCCCGTGCGGATGTTGTGCCTGCCGCGGACGGCGTTGAGACGCGCGCCAGTGGTGATGGTGGACATCTGGCGCGCCTGCGAGGCGGTGACCGGGATGTCGCCGGCGCTGGGCCGGAGCCAGGACTGCGCCTTGCGCGCGGAGATGTTGACGTCGAACGTGGTCTGCGCATCGAGCGTGCGCACCCAGCCGAAGCTGATGGCGCCGTCGCGGAGGAGCTGGCGCTGGTCCATGCCGTTGGCGTGCTGGGAGCGCAGGTTGGCGAGCTGGAAGGAAGCGCGGCCGGCCATGAGGTTGAGGCGGAAGACGTCGCGCGCGCCGGGGTGCCAGTCGAAGCGGGTGAAGGCGCGCTGGTTGTTGCCGCCGTTGTGGAGATTGTCGAGCGAGACGGAGTCGAGATAGCGGTTGGTTTTCGAGGTGTTGATGACGGCGGAATATCCGACGTGGCCGCTTTCGCCCGAGACATGGGTCACCTGGCTGAGCAGGTCGAACTGGGCGGCGTTGACGAGCGTGCTGCCGCCGAAGCGGCGCGCGGTGCCCATGCCGGAGCGGGTGGTGATGTTGGCGACGGCGCTCACCTTGTTGCCGTATTCGGCGGGCACGTTGCCGGTGAAGAGTTCGACCGTCTGCACGATGTTGGGGTCGACGGCGTTGGCGAATGCGCCGGTGAGCTGGTCGGAGACAGGCATGCCGTCGATGACGAAGGTCATCTGGTTGTGGGCGCCGCGGGGGTGGATGGCGCCGTTGGCGTTCTGGGCGAAGCCGGGCATGGAGACAATAATGCTTTCCAGACCCTTGTTGCCCGCCTGGAGGGCGAGCCGCTCGATGTCGCCCTGGTTCATCTGGATGTGCGTGCCGGTCTCTTCGGGGTCCACGAGCAGCCCGCCGATGGCTTCGACGGTGATGCTGTCCCGCACGCCGGCAGGAGCGAGGCGGACGATCATCTCGTGAGGAACATTGCTGCGCAGCGAGACCGTTTCCTCGTGCGGCTCGAAGCCTTCCTTCTCGATGGTGACGCTGTAGGTGTGGAACGGGATGTTGCGGATTTCAAACGAACCGTCTCTGGCCGTACGCAATTCGGCGCGGTAGCGCGTGACCGGGTTTTCGACGCGGATCAGCGCGCCGGGGACGACGGCGCCGGTGGGATCCTGCACGACTCCCTGGAGCACTGCCGTAGACTGAGCGGCGGCTGACGAGGCCAAAGACACGAACAGGACAGCTGCGGCGCACAGGAGACGCATGAGTGAAGCCCTTGAGGGAGAACTGATACCGTTCTATCACATCCGCGGCCATGCGCATCCGCCAAAGCTCAGATGCAGCGCGGCGCCTGCGCCGGATATACTCCCTGCGAATGGGCGAAGCGAGCGGGAAGCAGCAGGGGATGTGGGTGAAGCTGGCGATTCTGGCGGGCGTGTATGCGGGCTTTGTGTGGCTGGTTCCGCGTCCGGAGACGCTGACGGCGGGCGCATGGCGTCTGGCAGGACTGTTTCTGGCGACGGTGGCGGGGCTGATCCTGCAGCCCGTGCCAGGCGGGGCGATCGTGCTGCTGGCGGTGACGATCGCGCCGCTGATCACGCCGCTGAAACTGTCGGATGCGCTGGGCGGGTACGCCGATTCGACCGTGTGGCTGGTGATGGCGGCGTTTTTCATCGCGCGCGCGCTGATCAACACGGGGCTGGCAAGGCGCATTGCGCTGATGTTCGTGCGCGCGTTCGGCAGCAGCACGCTGGGCGTGTGTTACGCGCTGGGGCTGTCGGACATGGTGCTGGCGAGCATCATTCCGTCGAACGCGGCGCGTTCGGGAGGAGTGATCCTGCCGATTGCACGGTCGATCGCGGAACTGTACGGCTCGCAGCCGGGCGAGACGGCGCGGAGGATGGGCGCGTTTCTGATGGCCGGGGTGTATCAGTCGATCTGCGTAACGGCGGCGATGTTTTTTACCGGGCAGGCGAGCAATCCGCTGGCGGCGCAGATGGCGGGCAACTTCGGGTATTCGGTCACGTGGGCGGGCTGGATCTTTGCGGCGTGCGTGCCTGGGCTGTGTTCGCTGGCGCTGGCGCCGTGGGTGGTGTCGAAGATTTATCCGCCGGAGATCCGGCGGACGCCTGAGGCGGCGGCGTTCGCCAGCGCGGAGCTGGAGAAGATGGGTCCGATGTCGCGGCAGGAGAAGATCCTGCTGGCGGTGTTCGTGAGCGTGTGCGGGACGTGGGCCACATCGTCGTGGACGGGGCTGGACATCACGGTGGCGGCGCTGTGCGGCAGCGCGGCGCTGCTGCTGACGCGGGTGCTTGCATGGGAGGACGTGACGGGAGAGCGGGCGGCGTGGGACATCTTCATCTGGTACGGGGGGCTGCTGCGGCTGGGCAAGGCGCTGCACGAGCAGCATGTGACGGAGGCGTTCGCGCAGCGGTTCGGGGCGATGCTGTCGGGGCTGGAATGGTTTGCGCTGCTCGTGGCGGCGCTGCTCGTGTTCTACTACGCTCACTATCTGTTTGCGAGCATCACGGCGCATCTGCTGGCGCTGTATGCGCCGTTTCTGGCGCTGCTGGCGGCGAAGGGCGCGCCGCTGGGGCTGGTGGTGTTTTCGTTCGCATGCTTCGCCAACCTGAGCGCAGGGCTGACGAACTACGGAACGACGCCTTCGCCGATGTATTACGCGCAGGGGTATGTGGCGTTCCGGGACTGGTGGCGGGTGGGGTTTCTGGTCTCGCTGTGCCACCTGGCGCTGTGGGGCAGCGTGGGGTTCGCGTGGTGGAAGCTGATCGGGCTGTGGTGAGGGCGGAAGGCGCGCGGCGATGGACTCCCGGGAGATGGAACACGGCAGAGAGGGCGGACGGGCGGCGCGTCAGCGCGACATCGCGAACCTGCTGGGGGCGGCGGCGATTCTGATGTTCAGCTTCGCGGCGGGTTCCGGGATTCTGCAGCACGCGCGAACGCAGGATTTCCTGAACCTGTACACGGGCGCGTGGCTGGCGCGCGACGGGCAGTTCCACCGCCTGCATGATGCAGCCCTGCAGCTGGAACGCGAGAGGGCGCTGGCGGGAGAGGGACGCAGCCTTGTGCCGTTCGTGCGTCCGCATTTTTACGCTCTTGCGCTGTCGCCGCTGGCGCGGCTGCCGCTGGACACGGCATTCCGGGCATGGATTGCGCTTCAGGCGTCGCTGCTGCTGCTGCTGCTGTTTCTGATCTGGCGCGACAGGGGCAGCGAGGCGGCGCTGCTGGCGGCGATGTTCGCGTGTCTGACGATCGGGCTCGTGCATGGGCAGGACAATGTGCTGATGGCGCTGCTCGCGTATCTCGGGTTCCGTTCGCTCGAGCGCGGCAGGGAGGTGCAGGGCGGGCTGTGGTGGAGCCTGCTGCTGGCGAAGTTTCATCTGGCGCTGGGGCCATTGCTGGTTCTGGCGGCGGGGCGGAGGCGGCGGGCGATGGGCGCGTTCGCCTGCGGCGCGGCGGCTCTGGCGGCCGTCAGCCTGGGACTGAGCGGCGTGGAAGGCGCGGTGCTGTACGCGCGTTTCCTCCTGAACCCGTCTTCAGAGGGTTTGTATCCGGCGCCGGAGAAACTGGCGAGCCTGCAGGGGCTGGCGGCCAATCTACCTGCACCGGCTGCGTGGACTTACGTGCTGGCGGGGCTGCCCGTGGCGATGCTGGCGCTGCTGGCGTTCCGGCGGCCATGGCGGCAGAGCGCGTGTCTGGCGCAGGGCGGGGCGCTCTACCTGACGCCGCACGTGTACCTGTACGACTGGAGCGTGCTGATCCCTGCGCTGCTGCTGGCGGCGGAAGACAGGCGGAGGCCATGGGTGCGCGGGCTGTCGCTGTTTCTTCTGTCGCCGCTGAGCGCGGCGGCGTTTCTCGCCTCGCCGTTCACGCAGGCGGGCGTGCACGCGGTCTTTCTCGCGTGGCTGGCGGCGATCGCCATGGGCGGGCGGCGGAGGGAGAACCGCCCGGCGGAAGAAGACGCGGAAGCGGCTAGCTGACGGCTTCGACTTCGACCTTGCGCGCCTCGCGCTCGAACCGGAGCCGCGCCTGATGCTCCTGCCAGAGGGTGGAGAAGCCGGCCCAGAAGTAGCCGGAAACAAAAATCATCAGAAATGGCAGGGCGAAGAAGTTCATCACGTCGATGCAGTAGGCCACCATGCCGAGGAAGAACAGGCCCATGCCGATTTCGGCGAAGGGCAGCCAGCCGGACTTGCGTTTGTAGACGACGGCGACCTGCCCGCCAGCGGCTTTCGGGGCGTACTTGGGCGTGCGCACGAAGCTCGACTGCCTGCCAAGGAGGGCTTCGATGACGGCTTTCGTGTTGGAGATGGTGAGCGCGACGCCCATGGCCAGAAGGAAGGGGAGAATCAGGATGGCGCGTTTCCAGCGGTCCGGGTAGAGTTCTTTCTCGGCGAGCAGATAGAAGGAGACCACGCTCCAGAAGGAGCAGATGATGAGGGGGAAGTCGACGAGGAGGAGCTGCTGCCAGCCGATGTAGAAGCGCACCATCATGACGGGCAGCATGAGCGCCGAGACGCAGACCATCAGGGGGTAGCTGATGTTGGGCGTGAGGTGGAACCAGGCTTCGAGCTTTTCGCGCCAGCCGATTTCCTTCGAGCGGAGGATGCGCGGCAGAAGCTTGAGCGCGACCTGCGTGAGGCCCTTGGCCCAGCGCTGCTGCTGGACCTGGAAGCCGTAGGTGTCGACGGGGAGCTCGGAGGGGCACTCGATCCAGGGCAGGTAGACGAACTTCCAGCCTTTCAGCTGCGCGCGGTAGCTGAGGTCGCTGTCTTCGGTGAGGGTGTCGTGCTCCCAGCCGCCGGCGTCTTCGATCATGCGCCGCCGGAGGATGCCGGCCGTGCCATTGAAGTTGAAGAAGAGGCCCGAGCCCCAGCGGGCGACGTGCTCGAGGGCGAAGTGGCCGTCGAGCATGAGCGCCTGCACTTCCGTGAGGAGGTTGTGGTGGCGGTTGATGTAGGTCCAGCGGGTCTGGACGAGGCCGACCTGCGGGTCGGTGAAGAAGTGCACGGTGCGCTCGAGGAAATCCTCGGGGGGGATGAAGTCGGCGTCGAAGATGGCGAGGAGCTCGCCGGTGGCGCTCTTCATGCCCTCCTGCAGGGCGCCGGCTTTAAAGCCGACCCGGTTGGTGCGGTGGATGTACTCGATGGGATGACCCTGCGCGCGCAGCCGCTGGACGAGCGCCTCGGTGTAGGGGTGCGTGTCGTCGGTGGAATCGTCGAGGACCTGGATCTGGAGCAGCTCCCTGGGGTAGCGGATCCGGAGGACGCTGTCGAGGAGCTGGTCGACGACGTTGCGCTCGTTGAAGAGGGGGAGCTGGATGGTGACGCGGGGCAGGGTCTGGAAGCGCTGCTGCGGCTCGCGCGGGATCCTGTGGCGCGACTTCAGGTACCGGAGGATGGTAACGAAGCGGTGGGCGCCGTAGAAGGCGAGCACGCCCAGCATGAGGAAGTAGGGAACCAGAAGCAGCCAGTCGAACCAGTCGAGCTGGTGGATGCCGGCGAACGTATCGTCAGTGAGAACTCTCGCCCAACGATCCGCCGCTGACGGCGCCAACAGGAATGCCCAGATCATTTCCCGCTTCCTTTCGCGAAGCTTCAGTCGGACAGGCCAAAGCCGCGGCGTTCGGGGCCGCCGCGCGGGCCGGCGTCTCCTCCGCGCCTGCCATCTTCTATCATAAAGCGGGCGCGCGATGCTGCGAGCCGCGGGGATCCGGCGTAGAATGGCGGAGTCACCCATGGAAACTCACGTCAAGGTGTTGGCCTGGTTCAACCTGGTTCTCGGCGGGCTGGGGGTCGTGCTGGCGGCGGTCACGTTCGCGGGCGGCTCGATCATTCCGGCGGTCATCGCCGCGGCAGCGGGAGAGGCGGGATTCCTGCCGGCGTCAATCCTGCAGGCGGTGGTGACGGTGATCGTGGTCCTGATCCTGGTGCTGTCGCTGCCGACGTTCATCCTGGGCTTCGGGCTGTACAACCTGCGGCCATGGGCGCGGATCCTCGGCCTGGTGCTGGCGGCGATCCACCTGCTGAACGTGCCCCTGGGCACGATCATCTCGGTGTATGCGTTCTGGGTTCTGCTGAATCCGCAGACGGAGGCGCTGTTCCGGCGGCCTCAGGCCTGAGGGCGGGCGTCGCGCGGGCGCAGGTAGAAGTCGAGCAGATCGTCGACTGAGCCGGACGACGGCTCCGCCGCCGCTTCCGGATGCGTGGTCCGCAGGCGCTCGAGCGCAATGCGCTTGAGATCCGCGACGATGCCGGCGTGCTCCGGCGCCACATTGCGGAACTCGCCTGGATCTTTCTCCAGATCGAACAGGCGGACATAGCGTCCGGGCGCGGGGTGTTCCGTCTCATAGCCGTCCAGGCGCCTGCGCCGGCCGGAGCAGTACATGAGCTTCCATTTCGGCGTGCGGACGAAGATCTCTTCGTTTTCGAGATACTCGCTGACGATGTGGTCTCTGGGCTTTCCGGGCTTTCGTCCATGCAGGTACGGGGCCAGGGACTGTCCATGCCGGACCTCGAACGGCGGCGCGCCGAGCATGTCGAGCAGCGCGGGGCCGAGGTCGAGGTGCTCGGTGAAGTCCGTCACGACGGCCGGCTCGATGCGGCCCGGCCAGCGCACGATCAGCGGGACGCGCAGCGCGGGGTCGTAGCCGCAGTGTTTCTCGAAGCGGCCGTGATGGCCGAGGCAGTAGCCGTGGTCGGCGGTGTAGACGACGAGGGTATCCTCGTCCAGCCGCAGTTCGCGGAGCTTCCCGAGCAGGCGGCCCCAGTTGCGGTCAAGGAAATGGACGCTGGTGTAATAGGCCGCGATGATGCCCTGTTTGTCGCGCACGGTGAGATCGCGGAAGATGAGCGGAATCTGCCACTCGCCGCTGGCGGCGGCCTGAGGCGGCTCGAACTGGCGCGGGTCGAAGCGGCCGCGGTCCTCGACGGGGAAGTCGAACGGCGAGTGCGGCTCGAACAGGCTTACCCAGAGAGCGAACGGTCGGTTGCGGTTTTCTTCGAGGAACCGCGAGGCTTCGCGCACAAGAAATGTTCCGCGCATGTCGGCGTCGAAGCGCGGATAAGGAGCGGCGGCCGCGTTCAGCCACACGCGAGCCGGAGTCTTGAACGGCCGCCAGGGCAGCTGCTGCACGGGGATGGAGGGATCGACAGGGGCGGGCTTGACCTGCTGCTGCCAGGCGCGGTTAGCGGCGCCATCCGTCAGAGGATGATCCAGGCCGTGCAGGCCGGGCGAGGGCGGCCGGTTGAAGTGCATCTTGCCGAAGGCGGCGGTGGCGTAGCCGGCTTTCTTCAGCTGTTTCGCGAGCGTGGGCTTCGACGGATCGAGAGGCGTTTCAAGCACGGTGACGCCGGCTGCATGCGGCATCTGTCCGGTGAAGAGGCTCTGCCGCGACGGGGTGCAGACCGGGGAGTTGCAGTAGTGCGAGTCGAAGCGGACGCCCTCCCGGGCGAGCTGGTCGAGGTTCGGAGTCAGCGCCTGGCGGTTGCCGCCGCAGCCCATGACATAGGCGGCGTGGTCGTCGGAGATGAGGAACAGCAGGTTGGGCGGGCGGGGCGCGGAGCGGCCGCGGATGAACGCCGGGGCGAGGCCTGCGCCGAGCTGTCTGCGTGTCAGCACGACGCCATTGTACGCCCGGGGAATTGTTGAATCACGGCGCCGCGCTTCCCTATCATCAAGATCAGGGGGTTCCCATGCGGGCCATGGAACCGGTTCTGAACCAGCGCGCCATTGAAGTTCTGCATGCGATCGTGCAGACGTATGTCGAGACGGGCGAACCGGTGGCCTCGCGGACGATCGCCCGGAGGCGGAAAGATCCCCTGAGCCCGGCCACGATCCGCAACATCATGTCGGACCTGGCCGAGATGGGCTATCTGGAACAGCCGCACACGTCGGCCGGCCGGGTGCCCACGGCGAAGGCGTTCCAGCACTATGCGGCCAGCATCGCCGCGGGACTGAGCAGCGTGCAGGCGGACGAGCGGCTGCGGACGGAGCTGGCGCCGTACGGCAGTCCGGACGAGTGCGTGCAGCAGGCGTCGCACCTGCTGACGTCGCTGACGCGCAACGTCGGCATCGCCGCGGCGATTCCGGCGTCGGCGCAGATGCTGGATCAGATCGATCTGATCCGGCTGCCGGACGGCCGGATTCTGATGATCGTCGTCACGCGGGACGGGCTGGTGCACAACCAGGTGGCGCATCTGCCGGAGCCGGTGACGCAGGACGAGCTGCAGTCGATCCGGAATTACGTGAACCAGCATTTTTCGGGCTGGCGGCTGCGCGACATCCGCGCCGATCTGGACCGGATGGTGACCGAGGAGAGGGCCGTCTACGACCTGCTGCTGCGGCGGCTGCAGCTGCTGCATGCCCAGGGGCTGCTGTCGTTCGAGCTGCCTCCGAGGGTGTACATGGAGGGCGCGTCCAACCTGCTGGGGCTGGACCTCCATATGACGCGGGAGCGGCTGCGGGAGCTGTTCCGGGCGCTGGAAGAGAAGCAGCGGCTGATCGAGCTGCTGGACCAGTTTCTGGACGCGGGGGAGACGGGGCTGCAGGTGCGGATCGGTCTGGCGCAGGCGCATCCGGCGCTGCGGGACTTTGCGCTGATCGGGATGGCGGTGGAGGGGCCCGGCGGCCTGCAGACGCGGCTGGCGGTGCTGGGGCCCCTGCGGATGAACTACGCGCGCGTGATGTCGGCCGTGGCGCAGATGCGGTCGCTGCTGGCGAGCCTGCCGCAGTAGCCGGGCGGCCCGCCTGCTACTCTGGGATTTGAACCGAGCTGGAATCATGATGCCTGAGCAGGAACTGTCAAACTCGACATCGGAAGACGCCGCCACTCTGTCGGCCGAGGCGCAGGCGGCGCTGGAGCAGCCGGCGGAGGCGGCGGCCGAAGGGCCCGATGTTGCGGCCCTGGCGGCGGAACGGGACCGGCTGGCGCAGGAGAAGGCCGAGTTGCAGGACCGGCTGCTGCGCCTGGCGGCCGAGTTCGACAACTTCCGCAAGCGGAGCGAGCGCGAGCGGCTGGAGGCGGTCGAATTCGCGGCGGCGGGAGCGCTGAAGGCGCTGCTGCCGGTGCTGGACGATCTGGAGCGGGCGCTGAAGACTCCGACCGCGGACGCAGAGTACGCCCGCGGCGTGGAGCTGATCCATCAGCGGTTTTCCGATGCGCTGCGGAAGCTGGGCGTGGAGCCCATCGAGGCGGAAGGCAAGCCGTTCGATCCGAGCCTGCACCACGCCATCGAGCGCGTGGAGGACCCCGGCGCGGAGGAGGAAACGGTGGCCGCTGAACTGCAGCGCGGATACACGTACAAGGGGCGGCTGCTCCGCGAGGCTCTGGTGCGCGTGGCCGTCAAGAGCGGATCGTGACCAAGCGCGACTACTACGAGATCCTCGGCGTGTCCCGTTCGGCTTCCGAGCAGGAGCTGAAGAGCGCCTACCGGAAGCTGGCGCTGAAGTATCACCCGGACCGCAATCCCGGCGACAAACAGGCGGAAGAAAAGTTCAAGGAAGCGGCGGAAGCCTACAGCGTGCTGTCGGATCCGGAGAAGCGGCGGCTGTACGACGCTTACGGGCATCAGGGGCTGTCGGGGGCAGGGGCGCCGGGATTCGATCCGGAGGCGTTCGCCGATTTTGCGGATATTTTCGGGGATTTCTTCGGGTTCGGGGACCTGTTCGGATCGTCTGCGCGGCGACGCAACCGCCCGCAACGAGGCGAGGACACGCGGTTCGATCTGGAGATCGAGCTGCAGGACGCGATTTTCGGCAAGGAAGTCGAGATCCAGGTTCCGCGGCTGGAGAGCTGCCCGGCGTGCAAAGGCTCGCGCGCGGAGACGCACGACGGGTGGAGCACGTGCCCGGCGTGCCACGGGCGGGGCGAGACGTTTTACCGGCAGGGCTTCCTGACGATCCGGCGCACCTGCCCGCAGTGCGGCGGCGCGGGGCGCCTTCTGCGGCGCCCATGCCGGCAGTGCCAGGGCGAAGGGTTCGTGCGGACGACGCACAAACGGAAGATCCAGATTCCGCCGGGGATCAGCAGCGGCGACAAACTGCGGGTGGCGGGCGAAGGGCAGCCCGGGCTCAACGGCGGTCCGCCGGGCGACCTGTACGTGTTCATCATCGTCAAGCCGCACCCGGTGTTCGAACGGCGGGAGAACGACCTGCACTGCACGGTTCCGCTGAATGTGGCGCAGGCGGCGCTCGGCACGGAGCTCAACATTCTGACGTTCGAAGGGGTGCAGACCGTCAAGGTGCCCGAGGGCGTGCAGAGCGGCGAGACGCTGCGGCTGAAGGGGCGCGGGGTGCCGCACCTGCACGGGAAGGGGCGGGGCGACATCGTCGTGCATCTCGATGTGCGCATTCCGCGGAAGCTGACGCGCGAACAGCGCAAGCTGTTCGAGCAGCTTCGCGAGACGCTGCCGGACGAGAGCGATCCGCAGGAAAAATCGCTGCTCGAGAAGCTGAAAGACTACCTGGTCTGATCCGCGGGCCGGCCGGCAGCGGGCTTGCGTCCGACGGCGATGAGGGAGACGCCGCGCCAGGGCAGCCAGGGATCGATGCGTTTCCACAGCCAGACGAGGCGGTCGAAGATGCCGAGCTGGAGGCGGCTGAAGGTGCGCCTGCGGAGGACGCGGCCGTTCCACCACCAGCCGGGACGGGTGACGCGGTTGAATCCGAACAGGTGTTCGATTTCGAAGCCTGCCTGCTCCATCTTCTGGCGCAGTTCGGCCTGCGAGTAGCGGCGCCAGTGGCCGAGGACGCGGTCCAGCTCGCCGTAGATGCGCTGCCCTTCGGGCACGAGGATGACGGCCCTGCCGCCGGGAGCGAGGACGTCGAAGAGATTGCGCAGCGCGAGCTGGTCGTCTTCGACGTGCTCGACGACATTGAGGCAGACGACGGTGTCGACGAGGCCGCGGAGCGGCGCGAAGTCATCGGCGCGGGTCAGGTCGACGCGCGCGGTGCGGACGTTGGGCCTGTGGGAGAGGCGCGCGGCGAGGCGGGAGAGGTGCTCGCCGTCGATGTCGGAGGCGATGTAGAGCTCGCGGCCGGGAGCGAGCCTTCTGGTGAGGTTGCCGATGCCGGCGCCGATTTCGAGCACGCGCCTGCCCGCGAAGGGCGCCACTGTTTCCGCCATCCATGCATTGAAGCGGTGCGCGGCCGCGAGGCGGTCGAGGATGTCGGCGCCGGGGTCGGCGCAGGCGTCGCGCCGGAGGGCGAAGCGGAGGAGCGTGAGGATGCCGAGCAGGGCGTCGCGCGGGCGGATTTTCTTGCCCTCCTCGCGGGTGCGCCCGTGGTAGCGGATGGGCGTTTCGTAGATGACGGCTTCGCGCTGCGCGAGCTTGAGCGTGATTTCGACTTCGAAGCTGAAGCCGTCGGAGCGGATCGGGATGCTGCGGACGAGCTCCGTGCGGAAGGCCTTGTAACCGGTCCAGACGTCGGTGAGGTTGAGATCGGCGACGGCGTTGACGAGGGAGGTGAGCCACTGATTGGCGAGGGCGTGCCAGAAGTAGAGGACGCGGCGTTCCAGCCCGACGGCGAATCGCGTGCCGTAGACGGCGTCGGCGCGGCCTTCCAACAGCGGTTCGAGCAGGCGCGGGTAGTCGCGGGGGTCGTACTCGAGGTCGGCGTCCTGGATGAGGGCGAATTCGCCCCGCGCTTCGGCCAGCGCGGTGCGGATGGCGGCGCCCTTGCCGCGGTTGCGCTCGTGGCGCAGGATGCGGACGCGGTCCGGCGCGCGGCGCGCGGCCGCCAGCGCCGCCTGGGCGGTGCCGTCGCTGGAGCCGTCGTCGACGACAATGACCTCCCGCTCCACGCCGTCCGGCAGGGGCGCGGCGAGCACCCTCTCGAGCAGGACGGGAAGGAACTCCTCCTCGTTGAAGGCCGGGATCAGAATGCTCGTCAGCGGCATGCGGTCTTGGCACCGATTCCTTATGATGACACTGCGGCGGGTCCGGCGAAGACAGCGGAGTTTCAGAGAAGCTTGTGTGGTATAGTATCGTCGGAGACAGTCATGAACCTGATCTGCCGGCGCAGCCTGTTCGCCTCCCTTGCCGCGGCGATCCCTCTGCCGCTGAGAGCGGCCGATCCTTGGGCCAAACCGCCTGCGGAGTGGTCCGAGAAGGACCTGCAACGCATCCTGACCGACTCGCCCTGGTCGAAATCAGTTTCCATCACCCTGGGCGGAGGGGCGCCGATGGGAGGCGGGGGGCGCGGCGGCCGCCGCGGCGGAGGAGGAATGAGCGGGGGGATGCCGGATGCCAGCGTGGGCGCCGGAGGCGACAGCGGCATGGGGATCGGCCGCTCCGGCATGGGCGAGGGCATGGGGGCTTCCATGGCCCCGTCGATCCAGTTCCAGATCCGCTGGCAGTCGGCGAAGCCGATCAAGCTGGCCACCGTGCGGGCGCGCATGGGCGCGGAAGCGGAGACGTCGCCGCAGGCGCGCGAATTTGTCGAGAGGGAGGAGCCCGATTACGTCATCGCCGTGATCGGACCGCCGATGGGCGGGCCTCCGGAGGGCGGGCGGCCGGGCGCTGCGCCGCCGAAGGGCGAGGGCGCGCCGCAGGACGGGCGCGGGAATCCCGAGCAGTGGATGGCCGGGCTGAAAGAAAACACCTGGCTCGCGTGGAAGAACCACGAGAAGGTGCATCCGTCTTCAGTCGTTCTTCCGCCGGGAGGCCAGAGGGGCGTGCTGATTTTCCACTTCCCGAAAGATCACCCGATCGAGCTGGAGGACAAGGAGGTGGAATTCTGCATGCGCCGCGGCCCGATGGAAGTGAAGAAAAAATTCCGGCTGAAGGACATGGTGTACGAGGGCAAGCTGGCCCTCTGACCGCGGGCCCGGGTTTCAGGGCTTCCGCGGACGGCTCATGGCTTCGGCGATGGCGAACTCGTAGAGCGCGAGGGCGCGGAAATACTCCGTGAGGGCGGCCACTTCGCGCAGCTCGGTTTCATAGGTGGCCTGCTCGCGCAGGTTGACGAGGAACAGGTTGCCTTCGCCGAGCTCGAAGCGGACGCGCTCGGCGACTTCGAGCTGCCGGGCCACTTCCACTTCCTCGCGCAGGACGCGGGCGCGGTCGTAGGCGGTTTTCAGGGCGGAGTAGGCGTCGCGGACTTCGGCTTCCACCTGATCGCGGGCGAAGCGCTCGCGCTGATCGAACTGCTCGATGCGCGCCAGAGCGGAGAGATCGCGGCCTTTGGCGACGCGCCGCTGCGCGGGCAGGTCGAAGACGAGGGCGGCGACGAGGTCGTTGGGGCCGCGGCCGACGCGCCGTTCGCCGAGCTGGCTGGTGAAGCTGAGCGAGAGGTCGATGTTGGGCAGAAGCTGGTTCTGCGCGAGCCTGCGGTCGACTTCCACCTGATTGCGCTGCTCGCGGAAGCGCTGGATTTCGGGCCGCCGTTTCAGGGCGAGTTCGATGTCATCCCGGAGCCGCTGTTCGTCGATGTCGCGGGCGGCGGGGAAAGAAGAGGGGAGGCGCTCCACCGGAGGCAGCACGGGCGAGCCGCTGGAGTCGCGGTAGAAGAGCGAAAGCTCGATGGAGGCCTGCTGCAGCGCCCGCTCGGCTTCGATCAGCTGCGCCCTGCGGGTCAGGATGGCGCGCTGGTTGTCGGTGACGTCGATGGCCGGAATCTGGCCGAGCCGGGCGGCCTCGCGCAGCTGGCCGTCGCGCTGCTCGGCCACCTGCAGGACGGCTTTCGCGACGTTGTACCGCTGGCCTGCGGCCACCCAGTCGTAATAGCGGCGCGTGGCGAGCTGGATGATGACGAGGCGCTGCTGGTCGACGCCAAGGTCCGCGACCCGGCGCCCGATGAGCGCTTTTTGCAGGTCGGCGCGGCGGGCGTCGATGGCGCGGTCCCGGAACAGCGGCAAGCGGACGCCGGCCTTGTATTCGCCGCCAAGGTCGGTCTGCAATTTGCCGTCATAGGAGGCGAACTCGCCGCGGCCGAGCTGGTAGCCGGCAAAGTAGGTCATGCCCTGGAACTGGGTCGCCTGCTCGACGCCCGCCCGGTAGACATCGTTGCGGTACTTGCCCAGATAATCGCCCTCGTAGCCGCTCTTGAGAGACAGATCGAAACGGCCGGAGGCGACGAGCACGTCGGCGGCGGCCAGGACGCGATCCTGCAGGGCGGCCAGCAGGGGCGGATAATGCCTGTCGACCGACTCGAGCACTTCCTCCAGCCGCAGGGGCTCCTGCGCCGCCAGCGGCAAGGCGGCGGCGAGCAATGCCAGCGCGCGCGTCACTTCTTTTTCCCTTTCGCCCCCGCCGCCCCCGGTTCATTCTCTGCAATCACCGGCGGGAATCCGTTGAAGCGCCGCCACAGCTCCCAGCCCAGCGTCACCTGCCGCAGCAGCACCCAGCCCTTGGCCTGCACCCCCTGGCGCAGATAGCGGGCCGAGGGCCACGGGTCGTCTTCCGGATCCGGCGTGATCAAAATCCGGAACTTGCCGCCGTTGGTCTCCGCGGCATCGACCAGCCGGACGACCCCGCCGAACGTGCCCACCGCGACGGCGGGCCAGCCGACGAACTGGATGGCGGGCCAGCCGTTGAACTGCAGCCTCACCTTGTCGCCAACGTGCACGAGCGGCATATCCATGCCGTCCAGCCACAGCTCCACGGTCGGCTCGTGGGCGTCCGGGACGAACAGCGCCACCGGCTCGCCGCCCTTCAGAAGCTCGCTGTTGGGCTGTGCCAGCAGCCGCAGCACGGTGCCGTTGCGCGGGGCGAAAACCTTGAGGGTCTGCTGGCGGGCCAGGCGGGAATCGACCCGCTGCAGTTCGGCCTTGATGTTGGCGATCTCGGCGCGGGCCAGGTTCAGCGATGCCCGCTCGCTTTCGATGGCGGCATCGGCGTCGGCGACGATCTTCCGCAGGTCGTCCTCGAGGGCCTGTTTCTCGGTCCGGGCCGCATTCAGAGAAGCCAGGGCCCGGCGCACTTCCGCCTCGGCGGTGGCGAACTCCTGCTGGGCGAGCTCGACGCTGCGCTGGCTGGTCAGGCCGCGGTCGAGAAGGCTTTTCTGGCGGGCGATGTTGAGCCGGGCCGCGGTGAGGCGCTCCTCGGCGGCGCGCATGGCCTGCTCGTTCTGGACGATTCTCTCGTTGGCCATCTGCACGCGGTTGCGCGCGGCGTTGACGGCGTTGGTTTTCGATTCCTGGAGCCGGGCGAGCCGTTCTTCGTGGGCGGCGGCGCGCCCTTCGGCCATCATGAGGCGCTCGCTGACGGCCTGGCGCTCGTTGCGCAGGCGGTCGAGGATCATGGGGTCGTTGTCGGTCAGCTCGACGATGAGCTGGCCCTCCCGGACATGCGCGCCTTCCAGCACGTGCCAGCGGGCCACGCGGCCTTCGACGGGCGCGCTGATGGCCTGGACGCGCTCGACGGGCGTCAGGGCGGACACGTGGCCCATGCCGGAAACGCTCTGCTGCCAGGGAGTGAAGATCAGCGCGATGACGGAAACGACGAAGAAGATCACCAGCGAGCGGGCGACGGAGCGGATCCGTTTCCCGCTGTCGAGTTCAGCCATCACGGGAAGAACGTGGGTACTCATCTCGTCACCTCCTTGAGGCACCCATCTGCAATGTCATAGACGCGGTCGCAGCGGCGCAGAATCTCCTCGTTGTGGCTGGCCACGATCACGGTCCAGCGGTCGCGGGGCCTGAAGACCAGATCCAGCAGGCGGCTGCGTTCGGGGAGATCCTCCAGCCAGTCGAGGCATTCGTCCAGCACCAGCAGGCGCGGCTCGTGCGCCAGCGCCCGGGCGAGTTCGAGCTGGATGGCCTGTCCAGCCGACAGAGGCGCGCCGCCCGTGGCCACGCGGGTGTTGATGCCTTCGGGCATCTTCAGCACGTGGTCGAGAAGTCCGACCTCTTCGAGAGCCTCGCGGGCGCGGTCCGTGGACAGATCCTCGCGCCCGAGCCGCAGGTTTTCGAGAATCGATCCCTCGAAGATCTGCGGTTCGCGCACGAGCGCGATCTGGTCGCGCAGATCATCGAGGCTCAGCTCGCGGTAATCGCGGCCGTCGATCTCCAGCCTGCCCTGAGCCGGCTGCCGGAGCGCGTAGACCGCATCGAGCAGAGTGCTCTTGCCGCTGCCGGTAGAACCGATCAGGCCGATCCGTTCTCCGGCGGCCGCGGCCAGGTTGACGCCGCGAATCAGCGTGATGGAATCGCCGGCTGTGATGGTGGCGGAGACCACGCGGATCGACGCCGGACCGTTCCTGCGGGGCAGCGGCTCGCCGTCTTCGCGCTCCTTGGGCAGATCCGTCAGATAGCCCAGTTTGTCGAGCGAGGCCATCAGGTCATAGAACAGCTCGAGGTGCTTGCCGAACTTGGTGATGCCGCTGGTGACCAACGCCACCACCAGCTCGGCGGCGACCAGCTGGCCCAGAGTCATCTGGCGGTCGATCACCAGCCAGCCGCCCACGCCCAGCAGGGTGGCGCTGGCGAAGGCCTGCAGCACGAACGAGCCGACGATCTGGCGGATCAGGATGCGGAAATGCGCGGCGCGGTAGTGCAGATAGTCTTTCACCAGATCGTTGGTCCTCTCCATCGCCAGCGTCAGGCCGGCGCGCGATTTCACCGCGATCTGGTGGCGGGCCAGCTCTTCGAGCCACGCCAGCAGGTTGTACTTGGCCTTGGATTCCTTCACGGCGGTGGGGATGGCGCCCGACCCCATGGGCACCAGCACGACGAACAGGCTCAGCGCCAGAAGCACGTCGAAGGCGAGGAGGAAGGGATGGTAGACGGCCAGCAGGATCATGCCGATCAGCGTCTGGACGGCCACCGTGAGGCCGTCCAGCAGCAGCGTGGCCCCGGCTTTCTGCACCGTCACGACTTCAAGGAAGCGGTTGACGAGCTCCGGGCCGTGATAACGGTCGAACGCTTTCGGCTCCACCCGCACCAGCCTGTCGGCCACGTCGCCGGCCAGCCGGACGAAGATCCGGCGCTGGATCATTTCGACCACGTACTGCCGGTAGCCGTTCAGCCACGCCACTGCCAGCAGCGCCACGAAAACCATGATTGTGAGCACAGCCAGCGGTTGCAGCAGCGTGCCGAAAGCGATGGTATTGACGACCGACTGCACGGCGATCGGCACGACAAGAGCGATGAGCCCCGTGGCCGCCGTGTAGATGACCACGACCCATGCGTCTTCCGACTCCAGCCGGAGCCACTCGCGCAGACGGACGATGGGGTGGACCGTGTGGTAAATCTTCAGTTCTGATCCTTTGGCTGACATGCGTCAGTCTTCCCTCACTTGCCGGACACCGGAATCGGCTGCGCGCTCTGCCCGCCCCTGTCGGCCAGCTCTGCCGTGCGCTCCCCTCGCCAACCGGCTGCCGGGCAAGCAAGCGTGCGCCGCGGGCGCGAAGCGGCCTGGCACGCGCGCCCGGCCTGAAGCCTCATGGCATCGAAATGTTTAGATGTTTGACCCCGACAGGGAGTTTCGGCCATAATCACGAGTGGCATACAACTTCTGGAGGCATTCCCATTCCTGCTCGAGCTCTCATCGCCAAGGAGTTGGCCGAACTGCTGGGCGCCATCGCCCACCCGCACCGCCTGCGCATTCTGATTGAATTGCACGCAGGGGAACGGGACGTCAACGGCCTCCAGGAACTGCTGGGCATCAGTCATTCGTCAGTGTCGCAGAATTTGGCCATCCTCAGGGCGCATCACCTGGTGCGGGAGAGACGGCAGGGCAGGCATGTGTACTACTCTCTGACCAACGCGGAGCTGGCCGACTGGCTCATGCAGGGGTTGCGGTTCCTGGAAGGCGGGCTTACCCGCCACGAGGACATGAGGTCGGCCGTCGAGAGCGCCCGCCGGCTGTGGCTGGGGCGGGATGAAGCTCAATCCTGAAGCCCCGCCAAGCGATACGCCTCGCGTTTGGGCAGTCCAAGCTGCCGGGCGATCCGCTTGAGAGCTTCCATGCGCGGAACGCCCTGACTTTCCAGCAGCTGCAGCAGCTCTTTCACGCTTTTCAGGTCCCCGGCGGGAATCTGGGAGGCCTTCTCTTCCTTCCCGATCAGGACGGTGATTTCGCCCCGGATGGCGCCGCGGCCCGCCAATTCCTGCCGCAGTGCTGCGGGCGAACCGCGCAGGAATTCTTCATGGATCTTGGTGAGCTCCCGGGCGATGACGACGGGCCTTCCCGGCAGCGCGGATTCGATGTCTTCCAGAGACTGCAGGATTCTGTGCGGGGCTTCGTAGAAGACAAGGGTGGCCTGCAGCGGGGCGAGCTGCTGCAGCAGTTTCCGGCGCTCGGTCTGCTTGCGGGGGAGGAAGCCGCCGAAGTAGAACCGGTCCGTTTCGAGACCGGCGGCGGACAGGGCTGCCATCACGGCGGAGGGTCCTGGAACGGGAACCACGCGGATGCCGGCTTCCGCCGCCTTGCGGACAAGGCGGAAGCCAGGGTCTGAAATCAGCGGAGTGCCGGCGTCGGCGACCAGAGCGATGGATTCGCCCTGACGGATGCGCTCCAGCAGCTCGGAGCTGCGCTCCTCTTCGTTGTGCTCGTGGTAACTGAGCAAAGGAGTGTCGATGCCATAGCGGTCGAGCAACCTGCGGGTGTGGCGGGTGTCCTCGCAGGCGATGCAGGAGACGGAGCGGAGCGTTTCCACAGCGCGCGGGCTGAGATCGGCGAGGTTGCCGATGGGAGTCGCGACCACGAAAATCGTTCCTGCCACGCGACCATTGTAAAGCCGCCCCATGGTGGGCCCGCCGCGCAAAGGGCGATAATGATGGCAGTCCGTCTGTGAAGAAGGCGGCAAACCCTGAACGGGCCGCCGTCCCTTATGATGACCAGCGAACCACCCGCGCCAGCGCCGACGGGATTCCTATACCAGAGCCGCCAGCCGAAGGCCGGAATCTGGCTGGATTTCAGCGTGGTCGACCGCATCGCCGCGGAAGCCCTCCGCGGGTTCAGCGCCCTGCCGCGCCGGGGGATGGAAGTCGGCGGAGTCCTGCTCGGCAGGGTATCCGGCGCGCAGGCGGAGCCGAGCATCCTGATCGAAGACTGTCTGCCGTTCGATTGCGAGCACCTGTACGGGCCGAATTTCGTGCTCTCCCCGAGAGACCGGGAGGCTCTGGCCGAACTGCTGGCTGGCGTGAATGGACGGCGCGGCCGTCCGCTGCAGGCTCTGGGCCTGTACCGCACGCACACGCGGGGCGACGTTGAACTGACGGCGGAGGACGTCGAGCTGCTGGACGCATTCTTCCCCGGCTCTCACGCCGTCTGCCTGATCGTACGTCCGTACGCCATGCGGCCCGCGGAGGCGGGGTTTTTCCTGCGCAGCGAGGGGGCGTTCCGGGCGGGCCCCCCCGAATCGACGTTCGTCTTCCGGCGGAAGGAAATGGGCGGCGGCGCAACGCCGCGGGGCACCGTGGCGGGAGCGGCGCCCGAGCCCGTCTCCGAGCCTCCTGCCGCACCGGCGCCCGCCCCGATGGAGACGGAACTGCCGAAAGACGAGGCTGCCGCGCCGCCCCGTCCGAATTACACCTGGCTCTGGGCTGCTGCGCTCGTCACGTTCCTGCTGGCCGGGGTGGCGATCGGATTTCAGATTGCGGGCGCATACTCCCGCGCCACGCCGCCGCCGCAGCCCGCCGACCCGTACGCGCTCGGGCTTTCAGCCCTGCAGTTCGGCGAGACGATCCACTTCCGGTGGAACCCTGCCGCTCCCGCCCTGCAGGTCTGCCGCGCCGCGTCGCTGGTCATCCGCGATGGAGACAACACGAAGATCATTGAACTGCGCAGGGAAGACATCGCGCGGGGCGCGCTGATCTACCGCAACGCCAGCCCGGACGTCCACTTCCGGCTGGAAGCCGTGCTGTCGCCCGGCAACGTGCTTTCCGAGTCGCTGCAGGTGCGTCTGATGCCGGGGGCAAGCCCTCCGGCGGAGCCGCCTGCGCCCGATCCGCTACAATGACAAGGGTGACGCCGGAGAGCCCGCCCGTCCAGCCCGAGCCCGCCCCGCAGCCCGAGCCGGCGCCTCAGGAGGCTCTTCCGCCGGCGTCCGCCGCGGCGGGCCGCAACGCCATCAGCGAGTGGACCATCACGATCATCCTCTTGCTGTTCGGGACCATGACGCTCGTGCAGGCGTTCGTCATTCCCACCGGCTCGATGGAAGACAGCCTGCTGATCGGCGACCACCTGCTGGTGGACAAGCTTGCCTATGCGCCCGCCGGCGCGGTGAGCCGTTATCTGCTGCCTTACACGCCGGTGAAGAGAGGCGATATCGTCGTGTTCCGGTATCCGGCTGACGTGCGGCAGACATTCGTCAAGCGGGTGATCGGCGTGCCGGGCGACCGCATCCGGATCGTCAACAAGGAGGTGTTCCTCAACGGGCGCCGCATCGAGGAACCCTACAAGGTGCACAAGACCAGCTACATCGACTCCTACCGCGACAACTTCCCGTCCGAGCCCAACACGCGCGTGGACCGGCGCGCGGAGGAGATGCTCGAACGGCATGTGGAGGGCGGAGAGCTGGTCGTGCCCCCAGGGCGGTACTTCGTGCTCGGCGACAACCGGGACTCGAGCCTCGATTCCCGCTATTGGGGCTTCGTGCCGCGGGAGAACATCATCGGCAAACCTCTGCTCGTGTACTGGTCGTACGACGCGCCCACGCACCGCCTGGCCGGTCCCGGCTTTCAGCTGGAACACTGGAAGGATCTGGCAACAAATTTCATTTCGAAGACGCGCTGGCGCCGCACGTTCATGTTGATCCGCGGCCACGCCGCGCTGCAGTGACGCTGTTCCGCCATGAAGAATGCATCGAGGAAGACCGCCGCGCCTCCGGCTGAAAAGAAGCAGGAATTCAAGCCGGATCTGGCAGAAAAAATCCGTTCTTTCGTCTCGGAATGGGCTGTGACGATCATCCTGCTCCTGTTCGGCACCACCACGCTGCTGCAGGCGTTCGTCGTGCCTACGGGCTCGATGGAAGACACGGTGCTGATCGGCGACCACATGTTCGTCGACAAGCTGGCTTACGCGCCTCCCGGCCCCATCAGCCGGTTTCTGCTGCCGTACGTCGACGTGAAGCGCGGCGACATCGTGGTGTTCCGGTTTCCGCTGAATCCGCGCGAGAACTACATCAAGCGGATCGTCGGGGTGCCGGGCGACCGGATCCGCATTGTCAACAAGCAGCTCTATCTGAACGGCAAGGCTGTCGAGGAGCCGTATGTCGTCCACAAGACGCCCTACGTCGATTCCTACCGCGACAACTTTCCCTCGGAGCCGAACACGCGGCTGGCGGAAGCCGCCTACGACATGCTCGCCCGCCACGTCGTGAACGGGGAAGTGGTGGTTCCGCCGGGGCACTATTTCGCCATGGGCGACAACCGTGACAACTCGCTGGATTCCCGCTACTGGGGTTTCGTCCCGCGGGAGAACATCATCGGGAAGCCGTCGATCATCTTCTGGTCCTATGACACGAGCACGGAGCGGCTGGCGGATCCGAACTTCATCTCCATCGAGCATCTGATCGACCTCGGGCTGAACTTCTTCACCAAGACGCGCTGGAAGCGCACGTTCATGGTGCCCAAGGCCTATCCGCTCGGCTGAGCGCGCGCGTCACTCGCCGGCCAGCGCCGCGTCCCTGTCGCGCAGTCCCAGCAGATAGAGGATTCCGTCCAGTCCCACGGCCGAGATCGCCTGGCGGGCGCCGGCGCGCACCACCGGCTTGGCGCGGAAGGCGATGCCGAGGCCTGCCAGGCGCAGCATCGGCAGATCGTTGGCGCCGTCGCCGACGGCGATGCACTGCTCGAGATCGAGTCCCTGTTCCGCTGCCAGAGCCCGCAGCCTGCGCGCCTTTTCCGCGCCATCAACCACGGGCGGCGCCACCTCGCCCGTCACGATGCCGTCCCGGATGACGAGCGTGTTGGCGTGCAGGTGGTCGATGCCCAGCTTCTCCTGCAGGACGCGCCCGAAGAACGTGAAGCCGCCGGAAAGGATCGCCATGCGGTAGCCGAGCCGTTTCAGCGTCCGCGTCAGCCGCTCCGCCCCTTCCGTAAGAGGGATCCGCTCCACGACCCTCTGCAGAGCGTCCTCGCGCAGTCCGCGCAGCAGCGCCACACGCTGGCGGAAGGCCTGCTCGAAATCGAGCTCGCCGCGCATGGCGGCTTCCGTCACGCGGCGCACCTGTTCGCCAACGCCCGCCTCGGCGGCCAGCTCGTCGATGACCTCGCCCTGAATCAGCGTCGAGTCCATGTCGAAAGCCACGAGGCGGCGGTGCCGCCGCCAGACCGAATCGTGCTGGAAGGCGATGTCGATGCCGCCTGAACCGGCCAGCCGCGCCAGCGCCGTGCGCAGCGCGCCTTCATCGGGCTCGCTGGAGGCGTCCGCAGCGCTGGCCGTGAATTCGACGCAGGAGCGGGGTTCGGCCATCGCCTCCTCCAGCGGAACGCGGGCCGACAGGCGGTCGATCCGGTCGATATTGAGCCCTGCGCGCGAAATCTCTCCCGCGATGGCGGCGAGATGCTCCGCGTCGAGCCGCCGGCCCAATGCGGTCACGATATAGCGGCGTTTGGCCTGCTGGCCCACCCACTCCGCATAGCGCTCCGCGCTGACCTCGGTGAACCGCGCCTGCACTCCCAGACGGTGCGCTTCGAGCAGGAGATCCGTCATGAGGGTCGAGGTCCGCAGAGCCGGGGTCAGCTCGATGAGGATGCCCAGCGCCAGCGCGTCATGAATCACCGCCTGCCCGATGTCGAGCACGCGCGCGCCGTGGTGCGACAGCACGGAAGTCAGCGCATGCGTGACGCCCGGGCGGTCCTGGCCAGTCACATGAATCAGCAATGCTCCAGTACTCATGATTGGTTGCCCGCTCTTCCTGTCCGGCTCTTGCCGGAGCCCGATTCCTTCACTCGTAGCGCAACGTCTCCGCCGGCGCCACCGAAGCAGCCGCGCGCGCCGGATACCATGCCGCCAGCAGAGCCACGGCGAACGCCAGCGCCGCGATCCAGAGCGCATCAGCCCAGCGCGGATCGAACGGGACGTACGACAGGGAATAGATCTCTTCGTCGATCCGGATCCAGCGGTTGCGCCCTGCGAGGCCGCTGAGCGAGTATCCCAGCGCCAGCCCGAGCGCCACGCCGCCGCCGGCCAGCATCAGCCCCTGCCAGAGAAAGATGCGCGCGATCTGCGCCCGGCGCGCGCCCATCGACAGCAGCACGGCGATGTCGCGCTTTTTCTCCATCACGCGCAGGAACAGCGCCGTCAGGATGTTCAGCGCCGCGACGAGCTGAATCAGCGAGATGGTGATCACGCTGACGATCTTCTCCATGCGCAGCGCGTTCAGCAGCTGCCGGTTCTGTTCCATCCAGTGCGAGGCGCCCAGCTCCGGCCCGGCGATGGCTTCAGCCGCCTGCGCCACTTCCGGCGCGCGTCCCGGATCGTCCAGCTTCAGCTCGATCGCGTTGACCACGTCCGGCAGAGCCAGCACCCGCTGCGCCTGCGCGATGGTCGTGAGCGCCAGCTGGTTGTCGAGGTCGAAGAAGCCGGATTCAAAGATGGCCGCCACGCGGAAGCGGAACTCCACCGGCCGCATGCCGAACGGCGTCATCTCTCCCTGCGGGCTCAGGATGCGCACGACGTCGCCCGCGCGCATCCCGATCCGTTGCGCCAGCTGCGATCCCAGCACGATGCCCGGCAGCCCGCGGAGGTTTTCGATCTGGTCCAGGCTGCCCTCGCGGATGTGCGCCCGCAATTCGGGCGAGTCCATGCGCATGCCTTTCAGCGTCGCCTCGGCCGATTGCATGGGGCCGGAAGCCAGGACTTTCGCATAGAGGGCCGGAGAGGCTTCCTTCACGCCATCGATCCGCGCTGCCCTGGCGGTGATGTCACGCCAGTTTTCGATTCCGGTCGAGGGGGTTTTCTCGAGCAGCACCACATGAGGAGTGGCGCCCAGCAGGCTTTCTTCGAGAGCCTTCCGGAAGCCGCTGTTGATGGCCAGCGCGATCACCAGAGCCATCACGCCCGCCGCGACGCCCGCCACGGACACGGCCGTGACCAGCGGGATCACCGCCTGCCGGCGCCTGGCCAGCAGATAGCGGGCGGCGACAAACCACTCGAACGTCCGGGTCACTTTGCAGAAGCCTGCCGCAGCCACTCGGCAATTCCAATTTCACCCTCGGGCCGCAACAGCGGGAACAGGATCACATCGCGGATCGATTTCTGCCCGGTGAGGATCATCACCAGCCGGTCGATGCCGATGCCTTCGCCGGCAGCCGGCGGCATGCCGTAGCACAGGGCGCGCAGATAGTCCTCGTCCATCTGGTGCGCTTCCTCGTCGCCGCGCTCGCGCATGGCGAGCTGCATCTCGAACCGCTTGCGCTGCTCGTCGGGATCGTTCAGCTCGGTGAAGGCGTTGCCGATCTCCATCCCGGCAGCGTAGATCTCGAAACGGTCCGTCATCGACGGATCTTCGGGATTCTGTTTGGCCAGGGGCGAGACCTCCACCGGGTACTCGTAGATGATCGTCGGCTGCACCAGAGCCTCTTCACAGTGGCGTTCGAACAGGTCGACCAGCGCCTCGCCCGGCGTCTGCCTGTCGGAGTGCCGCAGCAGCCACTCGGGGTCGCGCACCTGCCCGGGCGTGGGCTTGGGACCGTGCTTCCAGAATTCGATGATGGCTTCGCGCATCCGGTAGCGCCGCACGTTGCCGAAGTCGAGCTCGACGCCGTTGTACATGACTTTAGCCGAGCCCGTGGCATCCAGCGCCGTCTGCTTCAGGAGCTCGCAGCTGAGGTCCATCAGGTCGCGGTAATCGGCGTACGCCTGGTAGAACTCGAGCATCGTGAACTCGGGGTTGTGGCGCGTCGAGATGCCCTCGTTGCGGAAGTTGCGGTTGATCTCGTAGACGCGCTCCATGCCGCCCGTCACCAGCCGCTTCAGATAGAGCTCCGGGGCGATGCGCAGATAGAGGTCGATGTCCAGCGTATTGTGGTGCGTGATGAACGGACGCGCCGCCGCGCCGCCGTAGAGCGGCTGCATCATCGGCGTTTCCACCTCCACGAAGCCGCGCTCGTTCAGCTGGCGCCGCAGGGATGCGACGACCCGGGCGCGCGTTTCGAACACCTTGAGCACTTCCGGGTTGGCGATGAGGTCCAGATAGCGCTGCCGGTAGCGCAGTTCGACGTCTTCCAGCCCGTGGTATTTCTCCGGCAGCCCGAGCAGGTTCTTCGCGAGAAACGTGAGCTTCTCGGCGTGGATGGACAGCTCGCCGGTCTTCGTGCGGAACAGGTAGCCTTCGACGCCGACGATGTCGCCGAGGTCGAGAAGCTGGTAGAGGCGGAACTCGTTCTCGCTGACGGCGTCCTTGCGCACGTAGACCTGGAGGCGCTCGCCGAGCTGCTGCATGTGGAAGAAGCCTGCCTTGCCCATCCGCCGCACCGTCATGACGCGCCCCGCGGCGCGCACGTGCACGCGGCTGGCTTCCAGTTCTTCGGCGCTTGCGCCGCCCCATCCGGCGCGGATCTGCGGCACCGTGTGCGTGAACTCGAACCGCTGGCCATAGGGGCGCCAGCCGAGCGCCTCGATTTCGCGGATGCGCGCAAAACGCTGCTCGAAAAGCTCCTGCTCGAGGGACAATG